>CAZGOY010000028.1:0-42577 GCA_964527565.1 uncultured Sulfuricella sp.
TCAGCTTCGGCGGCATCGGCGCCACGCCGGACGACCACACCCGGCGCTGCGCGGCGCTGGCGGCGGAGGTGGCGCTGATCCGCCATCCCGAGGCGGTCGCCGAAATCGAGGGGCAATTCGGCGCCGAAGCCTATCCGCGCCGCATCCTGATGGCCGACCTGCCTGCGGGCAGCACCCTCATCCCCAACCCGTTCAACCGTGTGCCGGGTTTTTCCCTGAACCACCATCATTTTCTGCCGGGTTTTCCGCAGATGGCCTGGCCGATGATGGCATGGGTGCTCGACCGCCATTATCCCGAGTTGCATGATCTGGCGCCGGAATGCGAGCTGGTCATTACCGCCTTCGACGTGATGGAAAGCCCGCTACTCGACACCATGAACGAACTGGTCCGACGCTGGCCGCAAGTGCGCTTCGCCAGCCTGCCGCACATCGGCGCGGACGGGCGGCGCCTGGAGCTGTCGGTGAAAGGCCGCGCAACCGAAGCCGCTGCAGCGATGGCCTGGCTGAAGGCGGAAATCGACCAGCTCGGCTATCGCTGGGAAGCGCCCCCGGCAGGGCGCCGCAATGTCTCCGGCAATAGCATGGATGCACCGCCGTTATGAATGATTCCCCGTGGTGGAGCCGCATGGCGTTTGCCTTGATTATCCTGGGCGTGCTCCTCCTGGGGTGCGCCTTCGTGTTGCAACCGAAAATCTCCGACGATTGGCACCTGCTCTGGAATCATCGGGAAAGCGCGGGAGACCTGGATTACATGGCAACGCTGTACCACGGCTGGACGGGGCGCATCTGGCTCATCCTGCTGGCTACTTTCGTATTGCCCAACCCTGTCGCAGAAATCGCCTACCGGGCCCTTATCGCCGCGGAAATCCTGCTTCTCGTCGCATTGGCCTGGTATTGCGCGCTCGGCCCCGGCGCTTGGCGCCGAACCCGTGAAAACCTCCAGGCGATGGCCATATTCGGCGCATTGCTGTGGCTGGCCTTGCCGGCGCGCGGTGAAACGGTGGCCTGGCTGAGCGGAAATTTCGTGTATCTGGTTCCGGCGTTGTTCGGCTTGGCGTTCATGGCCTGGCTTGAGCGGGTTTCGGCCCGGCCCCCGGAAGAAAGCGGCAAGACGCGTCGGCGTGTCGTCGCCATGGGCATCATGTCGTTCATCGTGGGGCTTTCCGCCGGTGTCTCGCAAGAACAGGTGGTGGCCGCTTGCGGAGCCTATCTGGCGCTCACCCTGTTGCGCATCAGGCGCGATTCCCGGCCCGAGCGGCGCAGCATCGGTCCCGGCGTGTGGATGGCCGCGCTGGGGTTCGCCGTCGGCGTGGCCGTGCTGGTCAGCGCGCCGGGCAATTATGCTCGCATGGGCAATATCGCGGCACCTAGCCTTGCCGTGGTGATCGAGCGAATGATGCTCTATGTTCCAGGGGCGTTTTTCGAGTTGGGCACCGGCGCAACCGGAAAAAACATCTGGTTGGGCGCGCTGGTATTCGGTTTGCTGTATTCCAATGGCGGAAGCATTCCGGGCATCCTCGGGACGCGGCTGGCGCGCGCTGGCTTTTGGTGGGCGATTTCATTGGTCAGCCTGCTGGCGATGGCGCCGGCAACCAATTTCATTTCAACCAGGACCGTGTTTTTTGCCGTGATCTTCCTGTTTATCGGTCTCGCCGCCCTGTTCGGGCGCGCGCCGTCAGCTCTCGCCGGAACTGACGATCCCGGTGCAGCAACAGGGCCGGCCCGCGCTGACGGCGCCCCGCGATTCGCCTTGGGTACAGCGGTCCTGGCGATCCTCGGCTGCCTTGTCATCGTCGAAGCGCTGTCCGGCTTGCTATCCAACGCATCGATAGCCGCCGAATTCGCGAACCGTGCGGAAATTGTGGAACGCGCCAAGCCATCGACCGCCCAGGGAGAGGCATCCCCGATCCGCGTGCCGTTCATCGCGACACGCGCCGCAGAATTGACCTTTTTGCAGAACCCGGAACATGACCGGATGTTTCTGGCAAGCTGGGGAAAACGAATCGGCCGGACTATCGAGCATGACGTAAGCGCGGGTGCCCCGCTTCCGAATTCATTCGCACCGCTCAAGGCCATCAAGTTTCGCCACAAGAAATAACGGGAAATTAGCGTCCGGCCAGCCACGCCAGCGCCCCCCGCCCGGCGGCATGGCCGCTGGCGAAGCAGGCGGTGAGCAGGTAGCCGCCGGTGGGCGCTTCCCAGTCGAGCATTTCTCCGGCGCAGAACACCCCCGGCAGGCGGTACAGCATCAGGCGTTCGTCGAGCATGTCGAAGGCGACGCCGCCCGCGCTGCTGATGGCTTCGGCAAGCGGGCGCGGGGCGACGAGGTCGAGCGGCAGGGACTTGATGGCCGCCGCCAGACGCGCGGGATCGGCAAAAGTGGCGGCGTCGGTCAGTTCGCGCAGCAAGCCGGCCTTCACGCCCTTGATGCCCAGCCGGCTCTGGATGTGGCTGGACCAGGAACGCGAGCCGCGCGGGTGCGACAATTCGGCCAGGAGGCGTGCCGTTTCCCAGCCGGGGGCGAGATCGAGGTGCAGGCGCGCCGTGCCGGAGCGTTCGATTTCGTCGCGCAGCGCGGCGGAAAGCGCGTAAATCAGCCCGCCTTCAACGCCGTTTTCCGTGACCACGAATTCCCCCTGCCGCCGTAGCGCCGCGCCGCCGGAAAGCGCCGGGGAGGCGACCACCGTCTTGACCGGTTGCCCGGCGAAGCGCGTGCGGAAATGCGCGCTCCAGGCCACGTCGAAGCCGCAGTTCGCCGCTTTGAGCGGCGCCACCGCGATACCGCGCTGCTCCAGCAGGCGCACCCAGGCGCCGTCCGAGCCGAGTTGCGGCCAACTGCCGCCGCCCAGCGCCAGCACCACGGCGGCGGCGGAAATATGCAGCTCGCCTGCGCCGTGCGGCGCTGCAAAACGCAGTGCACCTTGTTCGTCCCAGCCGAGCCAGCGATGGCGCGCATGAAAGCGCACATCCATCTGACGCAGGCGGTGCAGCCAGGCACGCAGCAGGGGCGCGGCTTTCTTTTCCAGCGGAAACACGCGCCCCGAACTGCCGACGAAAGTTTCGACGCCCAGGCCATGCGCCCAGGCACGCAAGTCGTCCTGCCCGAAAGCGGTTAGCCAAGGCGCGATGCGCTCCCGGCGCGCGCCGTAACGGGAAAGGAACAGATCGGGGGCTTCGACATGCGTCAGGTTGAGGCCGCCCCTGCCGGCCAGCAGGAACTTGCGCCCGACTGAGGGCATGGCGTCGTATACGTCCACGCGTGCCCCGCCACGCGCCAGCGTTTCGGCCGCCATCAGCCCGGCAGGGCCGCCGCCGACAACGGCTACCGGCAATTGGGCAGAAGCCGGAAAATCAGAGGAAGAGGGAGGGGCCGACGGCATTACCGCCCGTTTCTCATGCAAGGGAGCTTGCGATGGGGGCAGGGGTTAGCCCTTATCCAGCATTTCGGCATTCAGGGTAAATCCGGCAAAGCCATTGTCGCCCTGTGTGGCCTCGATTTTCTGCTGTTCCTCGCGCTGTTCCGGGCTGGGTGAGGAATTGTTGATAAGCCAGGAGAGGTTGGTGGGCGAGTCGGAATTGGCCATGGCTTCGTCCAGGCTGACTTTGCCGGACGAATAAAGCTGGAACAGCGCCTGCTCGAAAGTCTGCGAGCCGGGACTCATGCTTTTTTCCATGGCTTCCTTGATTTCGTCGATACGGCCATCCTTGATGAGTTCGGCGATGTAGGTGGTGTTCATCAACACCTCCACCGCCGGCAAGCGCTTGCCATCCACGCCGCGCACCAGACGCTGCGACACCACGCACTTCAGGCTGATCGACAAATCCAGCAGCAGCGATGGGCGCGCCTCGAAGGGGAAGAAATTGATGATGCGGTTCATGGCGTGATAGCTGTTGTTGGCATGCAAGGTCGATAGGCACAGGTGGCCGGTCTGGGCGTAGGTCATGGCGTGCTGCATGGTTTCCTTGTCGCGGATTTCGCCGATCAGGATCATGTCCGGTGCTTCGCGCATGGCGTTGACCAGGGCGTTATGGAAGGACTGGGTATCCAGCCCGACCTCGCGCTGGTTGACCAGCGATTTCTTGTGCTGGTAGACGAATTCGACCGGGTCTTCGATGGTCAGGATATGGCCGCTCTTGCGTTCGTTGCGGTGGTCGATCATGGCCGCCAGGGTGGTCGACTTGCCCGAGCCGGTGGCGCCGACGATGAGGATCAGGCCGCGCTTTTCCATTGCCATGTCCTTCATCACCGGCGGCACGCCGAGCGAATCGATGCTGGGAATGACGTTGGGAATCAGGCGGATGACCATCGCCACGCCGCCGCGTTGGCGGAAGATGTTGACGCGGAAATTGCCGACATCCGGCACGGCATAGCCGAAATTCATTTCCAGCGTGGCTTCGAAGGTCTTGATCTGCGTCTCGGTCATCAGCTTGTAGGCGATGGTCTTCGCCATCGCCATGTCGAGCACCTGATTATTGACCGGACGGGCGACGCCTTCGATCTTGATGGTGATCGGCGCGCCGACCGAAAAAAACAGGTCGGAGGCGCGTTTTTCGGCCATCAATTTAAACAGCGGGGTAATATCCATAATCAGGCGCGGCGCGTGCCGAACTTGGCAAAGGTATTGGGTTTGTCGAGCAGGTATTTGGCGAATTCGTCCAGGAAGGCGCCGTTGATGGTTTCCGGATCGTAAACGTATTCGGATGCGACCAGCATATTGAAGTTTTTCATGCTGATGGTGATGTTGGCATTATCGAAATCGCCGACGATGAGAAAGCTCACCGGCACGATGGCGGGGACGGTGAAAACCCCGCGGTAGATGTAGCCGCGCTCGTTCTTGAACTCGGCATACTCGAACTTGATGCCGTTGCGCCACAAATAATCCCGTTGCCGTTCAATGGCGGCCGGCGTGTCTTTTTCGATGGTGTAGGTCTTGTTTTCCGTACACTTGAAGGCGAACAGCACCTCTTTCAGGTGGTCCTTGTGCTCGATGGTGATGCTCTTGATCGCCACCTTGTAATCGCCCTGCAATAGCTTGAGGTCCTGCCCCATGCCCTCGATGTAATAGCTGCGGTAGAGCGGCAGCTTGAGGTCGTTGAGTTGTTTCGACAGGTCGTTGAGATACTGGAACATTTCACGCAATTTCCCTTCCACCATGGACATGCGCATTTCTTCCATACGCATGCGCGTCTGGGTGGATTCGAGGTCGACCTGCTTTTTTGCCTCGGCTTGCTGCTTCAGTTCATCGAGAAAAGACATGGTTTATTTTCCCCCTTGGTTCCATCCATCCACTTCCATGCCCGTCTCGAATTCGGGCGGTTGTTCCATGTAGCGCGCCAAGGCGTAGGCCGCAGTGGGCTGCATGTGGATGCAGGTCATTCTGACGTTGATCGTATGGCAGGCGCGCGCCAGCATGTTGAGCCAATGATAATAGAGCGGCTCGATGATTGCCAACTGCTCCAGGTCGTAATACAGGCGCGTGGCGCCGCCGCGCTGCAGGCGGCGGATAATCTCTTCCAGCATGGCGCCATGCTCGCCGACATCCAGCGCCATCGACGGCTCCAGCAACATGGCGCCGTTGCCGATGGGCGTGAGATGCAGCCCGGAAAGACTCATCGACGTCGCCCCTAGTTGATTTTGTGGGTGACGTGGATGTCCATGCGGCGGAAGGCTTCCTTCAGCCCGTCGGACAAGGTGGCGCGCGTGGTGACGCTACCCAGGTCGATGTTGAGGCTGGTGAGCGCGCGCGCGATTTCCGGGCGGATGCCGGTGAGGATGGCTTCAGCGCCCATCAACTGCACGGCGCGCACCATCTGGATGAGATGGTGGGACACTTGCGAATCGATATTCTTCACCCCGGTCAGGTCCATCACCACAGCCTTGGCGCGCTCCTGGGCGATGCGGTTGAGCAGCGCTTCCATCACCAGCATGGTGCGGCTGGAATCCAGCGTGCCGATGATCGGCAGCGTCAGCACGCCGTCCCAGATTTCGGTGATCGGCGTAGCGGTTTCCCGCAATTCGGCTTCCTGGGCGTATATGGTTTTTTCCTTCTCCTCCAGATAGGCCTGGAAGACCGCAAGGTTCAACTCGTTGAACGTGGTGGAGAGAAACAGCAGGATGGTTTTCAATTCGCTGAAATCCTGCGCCGAGGTCTTTGCGCCAGCCGCGTTTTCCTGCTGGTCGTCTTCCAGCGCCTCGATCAGCGCGCGCTGCATGAACTGGTTGAAGCGCACCAGGTCTTCCACCCGTCCGCCGCGCACCAGGATCTGGTGCGACAGGTTGTTGAAAAAGATTTCCAGCGCGTGGAACTGCGGCGAGGCATCATCGAGCGGATCTTTGGATTCCAGCAAGGCCACCAGCAACTGGAAAAACTCGATGCTGAAATCGGAAATTTCATCCGCGCTCATCAGGTTGTTGCTGCCGCCGAACAACATGCGGCCTTCCTTTTCGATGGCGCCGGTAATATTACCGATCTGGGTCTTCAACAGGTCGATCAGACGGGAGCTGAATTTGCTCTGATTTTTTGCCACGACGTTCTCCTTGTCCAGTTTATTTTTGGTTCAGTTTATTTTGACCACGCACAATGACTGGTCGTCGGAAAGTCTGCCCATGATATTCCCCAGCACGTAGGCAATCAATTGCGGCGGCTGGTTGAACAAGCCGGGAAACGCCGCTTCGTCCCAACTGCGCCGGATGCCGTCGCTGGCAGTGAGCACGATACCGCGTTGCGCGAAAATCTCGCGGAACGGTGTCGGTGATTTATGCTCCTGCCCCAGCACGCCGGGTGCGAAGGAAATCTTGTGCAGGCGCTCGTGATTGTGAATCACCGCATGCATGTCTCCCACGCCCAGCAATTGCAGTTCGCCCGTGGCAAGCGTCACTTCACCGATGATCGCCACCGCACCGCGCGTGTTGCGCAGGTGGCGGTCAACCGAGGAAAGTGCTTGTGCGGGGGTTTCTTCCAGCAAATGGTCAGACAGGCCGCTGGTGGTGTCCTGCGCGTTCTCGCCGTGCCCCAGGCCGTCCAGATGCAGCCAGCGCAGGGTTTCGCGCCCCCGCATCAGGTAGATGCGGTCACCGTTGAAACGGTCGTCACCCAATGCACGGGAAAACAGGCCGATTTCCGCCCGTTCCGCTTTCGGCTTGCGGTTTTCGCGCCGCAGATGAAAACGGGCCAGCACCGCCGTGCCGCTCCACTTGACATGGGGATTGCCCATCGTCTGGGTATGAATCGCCGCTTCGTCCGCCAGGCGCTGAATGCTGCCCAGCCCCTTGCCCAGGGTGCGCGCGCTGGAAAAGCCGTCTTGCTGCGCCTGTTGCAAGTCGCTGATGCCCGGCCCGTAATCGAGGGCCAGAATATCCAGCACCGGGCCGGGCTGCTGCCAGATCTGTATCTGCCCCTTGTTGCCGGCATACTTGACCTGATTGCTGACCATTTCCGCCGCCACCAGCGCCATATTTTCGCGCTGCAAATCGGGAAAACCAATACGTTGCGCCACAGACAACAGGCGTGAACGCAGCAGGATGATCGAACTCTCCCCTTGCACCGCCCCGGCATACAGCAGTTTGCTGGCCGAAATGCTGTCCACTACGGCCAGCGTCGCATCGCTCCCGCCGGTTCCACCCGGATTCCGCAGACCGCCCCTCGTGCCGCACAAGGCGCGCGCCACCGCGTCACGCTCGCTTCGCATGTCTTTCCTGATGCATGCAGTATTCCGCGCAACCCATATACCCCTCTTCATGCTGGCAGGCGGTAACCACCACCCGTCCACGCCCGGAACGCTTGGCTTGATACAGCGCATCGTCAGCGCAGCGGATGAAGTCCTCGGCTTTGTCGAACAGTCGCGTCTCGCTGGATATCGAGGCGATGCCAATACTGACTTTGTTGTTCATCGTCTTCAGCACTTCCAGTGCGCGTTTGCAACTGGTGGCGCCATTGGCGAAAATCAGCATGGCGAATTCGTCGCCGCCGATGCGGAATGCCATGTCCACGTCGCCGCGTATCGCATCCAGCATGGCCTGTGCCGCCTTGTTGAGATAGGCATCGCCGAACTGGTGGCCATGCTCGTCGTTGATCTGCTTGAAAAAGTCCAGATCTAGCAGGGCCAGCGACAACTCTTCGTGCCCCTGGCGCAAAACACGGCGAAAAGCCAGCTCGACCTTCTCGTCGAAGGCGCGGCGATTATAGAGGCCGGTAAGCGGGTCGGTTTCCGCCTGGCGTAGCGAAGCACGCAACTCTTCCTGGCGCTCGGCCAGTACCTGCTGCATGATCTCGATTTCTTTTTCCGTGCGCGCGCGCGTCTCGTCCAGATAGCGCTCCATTTCCTCGTTGCGCTTCAACAGGACGGCGGGGTCGACCGTGGCGGTGGATTGCTGGAACTGGTGTTGCAGATTGGCGGCGACATGTTCGTCGGGAAGGTGTTTCAGGGTAACGATGGCCTGGTGGTTGGCCGCGCCCCATTCCACCCGCAGATGGGCGCCATCCAGCACTAGGCGCGTCGGCAGGGGATAGCCGCTGGCCGCGCCATCGGCGCGCAGGCGTTGCACCAGATCAACCGTGGCGGATGCCGCAAAAAACGTGTTCCCCCCCAACGCCTTGACTGCCGTCAGGATGAATTGGAGAAAGTTCTGCAAATCCGGCTCGATCGCCAGATTATGCTTGAGCAGCTCGATTGTCGCCACGCTACGGGGCCCCTCTCAATCGAAAAATTCGAGCAATTATGCGCCCAAATATGACGAACGGCTACGGACTCATTCCGCGCGGAGGAAGCTGTGCGCACAGGCCATCGATCTGCGCCCGAGAAATCACGTGGACATACTCCGCGTGCCGTAAGCACACAGGCTGCTAGGGGTACTGCTGCCGCGCATGTAACACGCGCATGATCTCAACGCGCTGCAATTTTGGCCGGACGCGATAAACCACGATAAATTCCGTATGGCTGATAGCCAGTTCGCACGTACCGCTCCACCGGCCTTTCCTGCCCATATTCGGATGGGCGGCCAAGTCATCCACCTGGATGACTATTTCATCCAGACACCTCACCGCTGCGGCAACATTGTGTGTTGCAATATCACGGATCAGCTTATCGCGATTGTTGATTGAGCGTGGCAACCACTCGATAATCATGCCGCCTCGCCCAACAGTTCAGCGCGAAGACGAGCTGCGCTCTTCCTCGCATCTTCATTGGATATCCAGGGCGTATCTGGATCGTCGGCCTCCTGAATGGCGGCGTCCACTTGCTCCCGGTACCATTTGTCATAAGCGGCAGCCTCATGGGTTGCCTTCAGTGCCGCCGACTTGTCTGGCCGCGCACGGCGTAGCAGGCCATCCTGCTCCGGCTTCCAGTCAACCGCATCGATAGCCGCTTTCCGAATGCCCATTTCCCGCAGCAGCGAAAGCGCACGGCGCGGATCGCCAAACACGCGGGGTTGTTTCTTGCGGGTATCAACCAGCACAACATCGCCACGACGGGTTTCTGCATAAATGGCAAAGCCAGCGCCGATAGCCTTGAGAACAACGGACAAGATGCCGCCGGTATCAACCGTCGCACGAAACTGCTCCAGCGTCAGAGTTTGCATATCGCGCCTCGTATAATAATAAGTTGCTCTGAATTATAAGCCGATTATTTCACAAAAACGCAGCCTTGCTGGTAGGGGGCTATTGTGCCCTCCAGGGGATGCCCCGAGATTTTCCGTACAGCAGCAAAAAAGTCAAAACCTCGGGGGCAAGCCCCCTCCCACAGGGTTGGGTGGCCTTTGCGACACGGCTTCAGCATCATCTGGATCGTTGATGAAAAGCCGGGTGAGCACATTGCTATCGACCGCTTTCATTCGTGCGTTTTACTCGTCAACATAGCCGGGTCGAAATCCTGTAGTCGGCGTGGCTTGCCCTTTGAAGGGGCGGTTATCATTTCGGCACAAGTTGCAATTGCAGTTGTATTTACGCCGATGATCGCCTATTTCACGCTAATCATCTGCCGCAGTGAAAGTCGTCCAACACTATTGGCTGCACCCAAGTAGAACTAACCTTTCCCCACCGTCTTGTTGCCCGGCTTTTTTCGCCCGTGCGAAAGGGGCGTGCGTCAGGAATGTTGACTTTTGTTGGCTTCTTTTTCCTTGACGCACCACCATGGAAAGAATATCCTGACGATCAAACCACAACATCTTGTGGTTTTCTTTTTATAGGCGCCAGGCGGTTGAAATCCCTGGGCTATCGCTCAAAAGGGGGAAAGCATGGAAGTCACGCAAGCCTGGCAAGCGCCGGACAATCTCGTTTCCCAGCCGCGTGGCGTCATCAAGCGCGACGGTTCCGCCGCTGCCTTCGATGCCGACAAGATCCGTTCCGCCATCGAGCGCGCCGGGCGCGCCAGCGGGGATTTCGACGCTTCCGAAGCCATTTTGCTCACCGCCCACGTGGTCAAGGTATTGACCCACAAGTTTCACGGCGAGCCGCCGCATATCGAGAACATCCAGGACGTGGTGGAGCAGGTGCTGATTAGCGCCAACCACCTTAAAACCGCGCGTGCCTATATCGTCTACCGCGAGCAGCACACCAAGCTGCGCCAGGACCGGCGCACCGTGGTGGATGTCGCCAGTTCGGTCAACGAATACCTGGAACAGATGGATTGGCGCGTCAACGCCAACGCTAACCAGGGATACTCGCTGGGCGGCCTGATTCTGAACGTCTCCGGGAAAGTGGTCGCCAACTATTGGCTGAGTCATGTTTACCCCCCCGAAGTCGGCGTGGCGCACCGTGAAGGCGATATTCACGTGCATGATCTCGACATGCTGGCCGGTTACTGCGCAGGCTGGTCGTTGCGCACCCTGCTCACCGAGGGGCTTAACGGCGTGCCCGGCAAGGTCGAGGCCGGCCCGCCCAAACACATGTCGAGCGCGGTGGGGCAAATCGTCAATTTCCTCGGTACGCTGCAAAACGAATGGGCCGGCGCACAGGCGTTTTCCTCGTTCGATACCTACATGGCGCCCTTCATCCGCAAGGACAATCTGAGCTACGAGCAGGTCAAGCAATACATTCAGGAATTGATCTACAACCTCAACGTGCCGTCGCGCTGGGGCACGCAGACGCCTTTCACCAACCTGACTTTCGACTGGGTTTGCCCGGAGGACCTGCGCGAACAGGTGCCGATCATCGGCGGCAAGGAAACGCCTTTCTGCTATGGCGAACTACAGGTTGAAATGGACATGATCAACCGCGCCTACATCGAGGTGATGACCACCGGCGATGCCAAGGGTCGTGTATTCACCTTCCCCATCCCGACCTACAACATGACGCCGGACTTCCCCTGGGAATCGGAAAATGCGGCCTTGCTGTTTGAGATGACGGCAAAATACGGCTTACCGTATTTCCAGAATTTCATCAATTCCGACTTGAAGCCCAACATGGTGCGCTCGATGTGCTGCCGCCTGCAACTCGATCTGCGCGAATTGCTCAAGCGCGGCAACGGTTTGTTCGGCAGTGCCGAGCAAACCGGATCGGTGGGTGTGGTGACGGTGAATTGCGCGCGCCTGGGCTATCTCTACCGGGGTAATGAGGCGGGGCTGCTGGCTCGCCTCGACGAACTGCTGGAAATCGGCAAGAACAGCCTGGAAATCAAGCGCAAGGTGATCCAGCGCCATATGGATGCCGGGCTGTTTCCCTACACCAAGCGTTACCTGGGCACCCTGCGCAACCATTTCTCGACGCTGGGGGTGAACGGCATCAATGAAATGATCCGCAACTTCACCCTCGACGAGCACGACATCACCGGCGAGTGGGGGCATTCGTTTGCAGTGCGCCTGCTCGACCATGTGCGTGCCAGAATGTTGCAGTTCCAGGATGAAACCGGCCACATGTACAATCTGGAGGCCACCCCGGCGGAAGGAACCACTTACCGCTTCGCCAAGGAGGACCGCAAGCGTTTTCCCGACATTCTCCAGGCCGGCACCAATGACATGCCGTATTACACCAATTCCTCGCAACTGCCGGTAGGGTATACCGACGACCCGTTCGAAGCGCTGGAACTGCAGGAGGATTTGCAGAAGAAATACACCGGCGGCACGGTGTTGCACCTGTACATGACCGAGCGCATTTCCGATGCCCACTCCTGCATGTTGCTGGTACGCCGCGCGCTGGAACGTTTCGGCCAGCCTTACATCACCGTCACCCCGACTTTCTCGATCTGCCCGAAACATGGCTACCTGAAGGGCGAGCACAAGTATTGCCCGAAGTGCGATGAGGAATTGCTGGATAAGAAACGCAAACAGTTAACCAACGTCTAAAATCAAGTTCGAACCACAGGAGAAACAACATGACCGATTTGTCCCAACAGATACACCTCAAGCCGCAATTGATCGAACTGAGCGACGAAGAACGCCAGAGCTGCGAAATCTGGACGCGCGTGATGGGCTATCATCGCCCGGTGGCGTCGTTCAACATCGGCAAGAAGGGCGAGTTCTACGAGCGCCAGTATTTCCAGGAGTCTTGCGCTCAACTCGCGCAATAAGCTGTCCGCCTTGCCGGAACTCATCGTCGGCGGGATCACGCCGCTGACCAGCACCGATTATCCCGGTTACCTGTCGGCGGTGGTTTTTTGCCAGGGATGTCCCTGGCGCTGTCCTTACTGCCAGAACCCTCACCTGATTGCGCCGCGTGCATCGCAAAGCGTGCCATGGCGCGATGTGGTCGCTTTTCTCATGCGGCGGCGCGGCTTGCTTGACGCCGTGGTATTCAGCGGCGGTGAGCCGACCCTGCAAGGCGCAGCGCTGGCCGATGCCCTGCGTGAGGTGCGCGCCCTGGGTTTTCGTGCTGGCCTGCATACCGCCGCCCCCTATCCGGAAACCTTTGCCAGCCTTCTTCCGTTGCTCGACTGGGTGGGGATGGACATCAAGGCATCCTTTGCGCGCTACGAAGCGGTAAGCGGCGTACCGGGCAGCGGCGATAGGGTGCGCGATGCACTGCGTCTGTTGCTACTAAGTGGTGTCGGTCATGAAGTTCGCACCACAGTTCATCCGCAGCTTCATGATGCGCCCGCCCTGCTCCAGTTGGCCTCCGAGTTACAAACCCTGGGCGTGGAAAATTTCGCCTTGCAGGAATTTCGTGCACAAGGCTGTGATGACGGGCTGTTATGCGCTTCTGCATGCGCCCCTCTGCTGACAGTGGACTTGTGCGCGCAGATTGCTGCGCATTTCAGGAATTTCACCTTGCGCAGCGCATAAAAAAGCCCCGCCGGAGCGGGGCTGATTTTTCCACAATGTTTCGCGGATCAGGAGGACATTTCGGTGAGGATGTTCTTGATCCAGCCGTAACCGTAGCGTGCTTCCAGTTCGGACAAGTCCGGAGAAACGCCGCCGGAGTTCGGAATGGCAATGGTCTTGCCGTCCTTTTCCTTGTACACGGCGGAAACCGTGATGGCTTCCTTGTCGGTGATGTAGCTGTAGCACACGTTGACGTGGGAAGGCGGAATCGGTGCCTTGCCGTTCATCAGCTGCACCACGTTGAGCGCGCACACCTTGGCCTGCGAGTTGGCGGCGTAGCCGGACTTGGGCATCGGCGTGGCAATACAGGCGTCGCCGATGACGTGGATGCCGGGGACCAGCTTGGACTCGAAGGTGATCTGATCAACCGGGCACCAGCGCTTGTCTTCACCCACCACGCCGGACTTGAAGGCGATCATGCCTGCCTTTTGTGGCGGAATGATGTTGACGACATCCCCCTTGATGCTATCCACGCCGCTGTCGATTTCCATGCCCTTGACATCCACCTTCACGATCTTGTGGTTGTTGTGGTAGGCAATCATGCCCTTGCTGGAATCTTTGGCATCGTAGCCGTAATGCTTGGCCCAGCCTTTGCGGAACAGGCCAGGCTTGGAGGTGATGTCCTCGTTGGCGTCCCAGGCGATGATCTTGGACTTGGGTTTGTTGTGCTTCAGATAGTGGGCGATCATGCTGATGCGCTCATACGGCCCAGGCGGGCAACGGTAGGGGGTGGGCGGTACGGTCATCACCACCACGCCGCCATCCTTCATGGATTCCAATTGCTTCTTCAGCAACAGGGTTTGCGGGCCGGCTTTCCAGCCATGCGGGATGATATCCGGGGTGGTCTTGGCATCGTAACCGTCGATTTCGTCGAAACGGAAATCGACGCCGGGCGACAGAATCAAGCGGTCATAGGCAATGGTGCCCTTGTCAGTCACCACTTTCTTGGCGCCAACATCAACGCTGTCCGCATGGGCATACACCATCTGAATACCGTGATTGGCGGCCAGCTTTTCGTAGTTGATGGTGTTTTCCTTGATGTCGCGGAACCCAGCGATCACTAGGTTGGTGAACGGGCAAGAAACGAATTCCTTGTTGTCGGAAACCAGCACTACTTCAATGGACGGATCCGACATGCGGATATACTTGGCTGCAATGGTGCCGCCGAAACCGCCACCGACCACCACCACACGGCGGCCTTTCTTCGGCATGATCTCGTTGGCGACGGAGATCATTGGCGCACCGGCCAGACCCACGCCGGCGGAAGCGCCCAGCAGTTTGATAAAGCTTCTGCGATTCATAGTCATCGTTGTTCTCTCCCTATTACTTCTGGCTGGCATAGAAATGAACGAGCGCATCAATATCAGCTTCGTTCAGGGGGCCTTCGCCTTCAATCTTGGCGGCCATCTTCTTCGGCATCGGGCGGTTCTTGGCGCGGAATTCCTTGAAGGAAATTTCCAGGTATTCCTTCCACTGACCGGCCAGGATGCCTTCGTCGGCGCCAATCTTGCCGCCTTCCTCGTGACACTTCTCGCAACGGTCCTTGTGGATTTCCTTGCCGCGCGAAACCTTGGCAGCGTCGGTTGGCTGTTCTACCCCCTTGTACTTCTGGGTGGAGAAATAACTGGCCATGGCGGCGATTTCATCGTCGGAATAAGCCTTGGCCAAGCGTCCCATGATGCTGGACTTGCGCTCGCCGCTCTTGAAATTCTTCATCTGCTCGACGATGTAGGTGGAACCCACGCCGCCCAGATGCGGCATGTTCGGCCCGGCGCTGTGACCGTCGGTGCCGTGGCAGCCATTGCAGGTGTTGGAAAGCATCGCTGCCTGTGACGGCTCATGTGCGAATGCCGACGAACTGATTGCCACTCCCCCGGCAAACAACGCAACTAATAGTTTAAGTCTCATTGCCCCTCCTTAGTGTTTGGTTTGATGAAAAGCATGATGGCCTCACCGCCCTGCTTGGATTCAGGACGACGAGGCCATCATATCAGCTTTTTTTTTGATGAAAAAACAGCAAATGCTAATGTGTTAATTCTTGGCTGACTGGAAAGTGTTGCTCACCAGAGGCGGCGCGTTCACCTGTTGCACATGACACTGGTCGCAACTGTAGCGCGTCATGGAAATCTTGTCCTGCAACTTGCCGTCGCGACCCTTGTAGTGACTGTCACCGATCTTGGGCGCTTCTTCCTTCTTGTAGAAGGGCCGGTCGTGGCATTCCAGGCACTTGTTGGTTTTAAAATTAAGCTTCATGCCATCGGTCTTGTGCGGCACCAGCGGCGGTTGTTGCTCGAAAGTACGGGCAATTTTTTCCTGCTCGCCCGGCGTCTTGCCGACATAGTCCAGCATCGCTGGCGCGGCATCCGCCGCCGGAATGGCGCTGGTGCGCAAGCCCTGCGGTTTTTCGGCGGGGGTGCTGGCGCACGAAGCGATGAAGAGCGCCGCCAGCACTGAGGCAAACAGGCTCCCGATCAGTTTGTTACGGGTTTTCATGGGTATTCCTCCATCAATTGTTTCGTTTGCAAATCGCGTTGCCCCTCCCCGCGAGCAGGCGGGAAGGAGCGGGGCAACATCACACCTTGACCAGTTTCGCCGCGCATTTCTTGAAGTCGGTTTCCTTGGACAGCGGGCAAGTTGCATCCAGCGTCAGTTTGTTCACCAGGCGATGCTCGTCGAAGAAAGTGGCGAAGATCATGCCAGCCGGCATCTTGTTGCGACCGCGCGTATCCACGCGGGTCGTCACTTCGCCACGGCGGGTGACGATCTTCACCGCATCGCCATGCTTCAGGCCGCGCTTTTGGGCGTCTTCCGGGTTGACGAACACCCAGGCATCGGGATAGGCCTTGTACAGCTCGGGCACGCGCCGCGTCATGGAGCCGGTGTGCCAGTGTTCCAGCACGCGTCCGGTGCTCAGCCACAGGTCGTATTCCTTGTCTGGCGCCTCGGCGGCGGGCTGGTAAGGCAGCGCGAAAATCACCGCCTTGCCGTCAGGATGGCCATAGAATCTCACCCCTTCGCCCTTCTTCACGTAGTGGTCGTACCCCTCGCGGAAGCGCCACAGAGTTTCCTTGCCGTCGACCACCGGCCAGCGCAGGCCGCGAGCCTTGTGATAGGTGTCGAAATCAGCCAAGTCGTGCGCCTTGCCGCGTCCGAAAGCGGCATATTCTTCGAACAGTCCCTTTTGCACATAAAACCCATATGCTTCGGATTCGTCGTTGGTATAGCCGCTCCAGGCGTGGGCGTTGACTTTGGCCGCATCCGTTTTGGGGAATTTGTTGACCTGGCCGTTGGCATACAGCACGTCGAACAGTGTCTTACCCTTGTATTCCGGATTTTTGTCGAGAAGTTCCTTGGGCCACACCTCGTCGGTTTTGAAGCGTTTGGAAAACTCCATGTATTGCCACAGATCGGACTTGGCCTCACCCGGCGCCTTGACTTGCTGACGCCAGAACTGGCCACGCCGTTCGGCGTTGCCGTAGGCACCCTCCTTCTCCATCCACATCGCGGCCGGCAGGATCAGATCCGCCGCCATGGCGGACATGGTCGGATACACATCGGACACCACGATAAAGTTTTGCGGATTGCGCCAGCCAGGATAGATCTCGCCGTTGATGTTCGGCCCTGCCTGCATGTTGTTGGTGGTGGTGGTCCAGTAGAAATTGATCAGGCCATCCTTGAGGTCGCGGCTTTGCTTGACGGCATGGGAACCGATCCACTCGGGGATGGTGCCGGCCGGCAGTTTCCACAGCTTTTCCGTTTTTTCGCGGTGCGCCGGATTCATCACCACCATGTCGGCAGGCAGGCGGTGGGCGAAGGTGCCCACTTCGCGCGCGGTGCCGCAGGCGGAAGGCTGGCCGGTCAGGGAGAACGGGCCGTTGCCGGGCTCGGAAATCTTGCCCACCAGCAGATGCACGTTGTAGATCATGTTGTTGACCCAGGTGCCGCGCGTATGCTGGTTGACACCCATGGTCCAGTAGGACACCACCTTGGTCTTGGGGTCGGCATAGGTCTTGGCCAACGCTTCCAGCTTTTCGGCGGGAACGCCGGAGAGCTTTGCGGTGTAGTCTAGCGTGTAGGTGGACACAAACTGCTTGAATTCATCGAAGGTAATCGGCGATGCCGCCATCGGGTTGCCCTTGGGCTTGCCGTCCGGGCCGGGATAGCCATTGTTGCCGGCGACCTGTTCCAGCGGATGATTGGGGCGTAGGCCGTAGCCGATGTCGGTCACGCCCTTCTTGAAGTTGACGTGCTTCTTGACGAAATCCTCATTCACCGCGTTGTTCTGGATGATGTAGTTGCAGATGTAGTTGAGGATCGCCAGATCGGTCTGCGGCGTGAAGATCATCTCGCTGTCTGCCAGTTCGCAGGAACGGTGGGTGAAGGTCGACAACACATTGACCTTAACGTGCTGCGCCGTCAGGCGGCGGTCGGTGATGCGCGACCACAGGATGGGGTGCATCTCGGCCATGTTGGCACCCCACAGCACAAAGGCGTCGGCGTGCTCGGCGTCGTCATAGCAACCCATCGGCTCGTCGATGCCGAAGGTGCGCATGAAGCCGACCACAGCGGAAGCCATGCAATGGCGCGCGTTGGGGTCGAGGTTGTTGGAACGGAAGCCCGCCTTGAACAGCTTGGAGGCGGCATAGCCTTCCCATACCGTCCACTGGCCGGAGCCGAACATGCCGATACCCTTCGGCCCCTTGGCCTTGAGCGTCGTCTTGCACTTCTCTTCCATGATATCGAACGCCTTGTCCCACGAGATCGGGGTAAATTCGCCGTTCTTGTCGAACTTGCCGTCCTTCATGCGCAGCATGGGGGAGGTCAGCCGGTCCTTGCCGTACATGATCTTCGAAAGGAAATAGCCCTTGATGCAGTTCAGCCCCTTGTTCACCGGAGCATCCGGGTCGCCCTGCGTGGCCACCACGCGCCCATCCTTGGTGCCCACCAGCACGCCGCAGCCGGTGCCGCAGAAGCGGCAAACCCCTTTGTCCCAGCGCACCCCGACATCGGATGCCGCCAGTGCCTGGCCAACGCCCGGAAGCGTTACGCCAGCCGCCGTTGCCGCTGCCGCCGCCGCGCTACTTTTGATAAATTCGCGTCTTGTCAATTCCATTGCTGCCTCCTCTAAAAAACCGTTCAACAATTAAAATTCAGTCGGCAAGTCACCCTGCCATGGCGATGGCTCCGCTGGGGCAGGGCGCAACGCACGCGCCACAACCGGTGCACCGCTCCATATCCACTTCCGGCGACGCCACCGCTCCCGGAAGAAGCGCGAAACGGATCGCTCCGACCGGACACCGTTCGCCACAAGTGCGGCAGACCACGCGGGAAAGTGCCAGGCACCCCTCCCTGATCCGCGCCTTCAACCCCCAAGGTGCGCTGGTAGGCGCCTCCTCATGATATGCCGCGTGATGGCAGGCTTTGACACACTCACCGCAAAACGTGCAGGCGCCCAAGGCAAAATTCAGCGCTGGGAAACCGCCCCGCCCTTTTTCCAGTATCTTTTCGGGGCAGGCCGCGACGCAAGCGCCGGAGCGCTGACAATGTTCGACAAACCCCGCTTCCTCCAATGCCCAGGGCGGCCTGAAAGGGGAGCGCCTGCCGTTGAAGTCCGCAGACAGAAATTGCGACCTGCTGACAGAACCCACCATAACCGACTTTACGAGACATCGCCATCCACAATTGAAAACGCAGAATGCGCGGCTTGCTTTTCCGTCGCCTTGACCTACATCAAGCATTTAAAAAATGTCCTGCTTGGGGTAATATCCTGGCCTAGGATTGAGGAAGCGCTCCCACGGCGCCCGGCGGAGGAAAATGAGCACCAACAAGATACACACGATACTGTCCAATCTGGCGCTGTTCAAGGAAATGGATGCGGAAGAAATCGAACGGGTCGCACAGGGGGCGCGCGAGGTGCATGTGTCGCGCGGCGAAATACTGTTCCAGCGCGGCGATCAGCCGCACGGGTTCTATATGGTGGTGCATGGCCAGGTGAAGCTGGCCTTTTCCTCGCCGCAAGGCATCGAAAAAGTGGTCAATCTGGTGGGGGCCGGCAAGACTTTCGGCGAGGCCGTCATGTTCATGAACACCCCTTACCCGGTTTATTCGCAGGCGTTGATGGATTCGCTGCTGCTGCACATTTCCAAGTCCGTGGTGTTCGACGGCATCGAACGCCATCCCGGCTTTTGCCGCAAGATGCTGGCCGGACTTTCCAGCCGCCTGCACAGCCTGATTGCCGATGTTGAGGCCTATTCCCTGCGTTCCTGTACCCAGCGGGTGATCGGCTATCTGTTGCAGCACAATACCGAAACCGAATGCCGGGAAGAGGCGCTTACCGTCAACCTTCCCGCCAGCAAGACGGTGATCGCCTCGCGTCTCAATATTTCCCCGGAAACTTTCTCGCGCGTCCTGCACGACCTCACCGCCGCCGGCCTCATCAGCGTCAAGGGCAAGGACGTGCAGGTGCACAACATCGAAAAACTGGCCCAATACGGGCAACAGTAGCCGTCGGCTACCCCTGTATTTCCGGCCACATCAGCGGCCACATTCGCACGCTGAAAATCAGTAGCGACAACCAGGCCAATAGCGCGCCTGTCAGCGCCAGCACTGGCCACTCCAACAGATAGCCGACGGCATAACCCAGCACGCCACCGTGCGCCAGCGCCATCTGGAACCATGCCGCGCGCCCGTTTTCCGCCAATGTGTTGCCGGTGAAGCGCGGCAACATGTGGGCACCCAGGCCGTACATCATGAACAGCATGAAACCCAGGGTGAAAAGATGCAGGAAAGCCGGGCGCGAAACATTGTCGGACAGCAAACTGCCGTCCAGCACCAAGCCGATGCCTGCCAGCATCAGGTAAATCTGGGCGGAAACGATAAAGGCGCGGTTGTCCGGGGAAAACGTCACCCCCATGCGCTGCATCCGTTCGTGGGCCTCGTTACGTTCTGCCTGGATACTCGCGCTCATTGCCGACCTCGCTGACGCACGGTCAAAATCATATTGAGGCCGAACAGAATGATGGCTGCGTAGCTCAACACCCCGCCCGCGATGACCAGAGTGTCGATGAAGGTCAGCCAGCCCGCCATCATCAACGGCAAGCCGACGTTGGCGGCATAAAGTTGCCAGTCCGCCATGCGCTCCGAATACAGCGGGAAGCCACCGAAACGCGGCAACACGTGCAAGGCGATGCCGTAGATCATCATCAGCGCCAGCCCCAGCAGCATGATGTGTCCATGCAGGCGCGGCACGTTGCCGGGAATCAGCGCCGGGTCGATGAGGCGCAGGATGGCGATGGCGCCGCCCAGCAGCCCGTAAACCAGCGCCATGGAAACAAACAGGCGATTGCGTTTGTGCATGTCAAAAAATTCCTACACCAGAAAAATCGTCGCCAGCCCAAGGAAAATGAAAAACCCGCCGCTGTCGGTGACGGCGGTGATCATCACGCTGGAACCCACCGCCGGGTCGCGTCCTAGGCGGTGCATGACCAGAGGAATCAGCACCCCCATCAGCGCCGCCAGCAGCAGGTTGAGCAGCATGGCCCCGGTCATCACTGCACCTAGTGCGGCATTATGGTACAGCAGAAAGGCAAACAGGCCGACCACGCCGCCCCACACCAGCCCGTTGATGAGGCTTACTCCCAGTTCCTTGAGAAACAGCTTGCGCATGTTGCTCGCCTGGATTTGCCCGAGTGCCAGGGCGCGCACAATCATGGTGGTGGTCTGGTTGCCGGAGTTGCCGCCGATACCGGCGATGATGGGCATCAGCGCTGCGAGGGCGACGATTTTCTCAATGGAACCCTCGAACACCCCGATCACGCGCGAAGCAATGAAGGCGGTGACCAGATTCACCGCCAACCAGGTCCAGCGGTTCTGCAAGCTCTTCCACACCGGCGCGAACAGGTCTTCCTCTTCTTTCAGGCCAGCCAGCCCCAGCACTTCACTGTCGGCTTCCTCGCGGATGTAATCCATCACCACGTCCACCGTGAGGCGCCCAGCCAGCTTGTTGTTGTGATCCACCACCGGCGCGGAGACCAGGTCATAGCGTTCGAATGCCGAGGCTGCCTGGTCGGCATCGTCATCGGGATGGAAGATGACGGCGTCACTGGACATCACCGCCGCCACACTGACTTCCGGGTCGTTGACCAGCAACCTTTTCAGGGACAGGACACCAAGAAAATTATTGTCCCTATCCACCACGAACAGCTTGTCGGTATGGTTGGGCAACTCGCCCAGGCGGCGCATGTAGCGCAGCACCACTTCCAGCGTAATGTCTTCACGGATGGTCACCATGTCGAAATCCATCAGCGCGCCGACATTGTGTTCCGGGTAGGACAGGGCAGATTGCAGGCGCGCTCGATTCTGGCTATCGAGCGATTCGAGCAGTTCCTGCATTACGTCGTGCGGCAGGTCGGGGGCAAGATCGGCGATTTCGTCGGTATCGAGGTTTTCCGTGGCGGCGAGCAGCTCCTCGCTATCCATGGTGGCGATCAGCGATTCGCGTACCGCGTCGGAGACTTCCAGCAGAACGTCGCCATCGAATTCCGCTTTGACCAACTCCCAGACGATCAGGCGCTGGTCGAGCGGCAGCGATTCGAGAATGTAGGCAACGTCCGCCGGATGCAGGCTGTCGAGCTTTTTCTGCAGCTCGGTCAGGTTCTGCTTGTGCACCAGCAATTCGATCAGTTGGTGCCGGGGCATATCCTGCTTATGCACCAGGTCTTCCACCAGCTTGTGCTTGTTGAGCAGGGCAATGACTTGTTGCAGATTTTCCTGCACATTTTCCGGCTGCTTGGATTCAACCATGTTGTTCTCCGGGGGCGGCCCGCACGGACCGCAGTTTTGCTACTTACCGGAAAAAGGGGGCGCCGTGGGCGAGAAAGCGCAAGGCTGTGGGGGCACCCATTTTCCGCCATTGCCTGGCGGGAAACGGACAAAGCAGGGAAACTTTGAGAGGATCAACCGCCAGAAGGCATTACAGATTGCAATAAATGACAACTGGGACAGTCCAAGGGGATGACCTTGCGTAATGAAAACGGCGGAATTTTACCCGTGCGGGGGAAGCAACGTCAAACTCGTTATGCGTTCGTCATGCGCTGGAATGGCACAGCAGGCTGGCGTCGCCCTCCCCGCTCTGGGCAATGCGTTCCAGGCTGGCGAGCACTTCCATGCTGGCCTTTTCCATGTCGGCAATGGCATTGAACCCATGTGCGTAATCGCCTCCGCGGAAACAGCGCAAGGCGGCGCTACCGCTGTCGTGGAAACGTTTGTGCGGGGCTTCCATTTCGAGATAACCCGGCAGCTTCGAAAAGCAGTCGTGCCCTTCACCCTCGTAATACCATTTACCCAGGCGGCAATGCGTGTGGTCGGCAAAGTCGCTTTCGTTTTTTTGCGACAGGCACATGAAAATCTTGTAGATTTCAAACTTGTAAACCAGATGGTCGATTTTCGCCACCTCGACGAAGCTGCGTAACGCCGAGGCGGAAATCGTTCCTTCCATCTGGTGCGAGAGGTCGAACAGCATTTGCATGCTCTGGGTGGCGGCGCTGCCTTCCTGCCCGAAGGATTCGGTACGCTGCGACCAGTGATCCATCTGGCCGCGCGTTTGCTGGGTTTCATTCTGGATGGCGCTTACCAGGCTCGAAATTTCACTGGTGGCATCGGCAGTGCGCTCTGCCAGCTTGCGCACCTCGTCGGCCACCACCGCAAAGCCGCGCCCCTGTTCACCGGCACGCGCCGCTTCAATGGCGGCATTCAGTGCCAGCAGATTGGTCTGGTCGGCGATTTCCTTGATGAGCTTGACGATGCCGCCGATCTGGCTGGCACGGCTACTCAGGGTATCGACGTTTTGCGCCATTTCGCGGGTATCCTGCGACATCACCTGGAGATGGCTGGCAATCTTTTCAATCGCTGCCCGGTTGGCGCCGGAAACGTTGGAAGCCTCAATGGCGTGGACTTTCTCGTTCTTCATGGTGGTGGCGATAGCCATCTGGGAGCGCTGGATTTCCAGGAAGGAATCGCCGAAGGATTGCATAGTCTGGTAAATGCGTGCGCACTTCTCCAGTTCCGCACGCATTCCTTCCGCCTGTGCTTCGGCGGCAAGCTGGGCGTTGCGGGAACTTTCCATCTCCCCGTTCATGTTGTCCAGGCGGTTTTCCAGTTGCGCGATCTGATTCTCCAGCAATTGAATTTTTTGTTTATGGCTGCCGCAAAACATTTTCCTGCCCCCCCGAGTGGTTATTTATTTTCCGGAAAAAATCTTGAAGTGCGCCACAATCTTTTCCATTTCCGCCGCCGTGTTCTGCAGCTCATCAGTTGCCTGTTTGGCTTGCTGGGCGGAAGCCATATTGCTTTCTATCAGACTGGAAATCTGTTCCATGTTGCTTGCCACTTCCTCGCTGGCTGACGCCTGTTGCTGGGCTGCCGCCGCGATGTGCTGCGCCATGTTGGTGACCTCCTCGCTGCTGCGGGTGATCTGATTGAGGCTTTCGCCGCTGGCGCGCATCATGCTGATGCCGTCCTCCACCTCGGTCACTGCGTGGTTCATCGAGGCGACCGTTTGTTGCGTGACGTTCTGTATCTCCGTCACCATGGCGCTGATATCCGTCGTGCTGCTGGTGGTGCGTTCCGCCAGCTTGCGTACCTCGTCCGCCACCACCGCGAAACCGCGCCCGGTTTCCCCGGCGCGCGCCGCCTCGATGGCGGCATTAAGCGCCAGCAGGTTGGTCTGGTCAGCGATTTCCTTGATGACCTGAGTGATGTCGCCGATTTTCAGGATGGCCTGATTCAGGTCGGTAATGGTGCTGCTCGACGCCTGCACCGCCTGCACCACGCGCGTGGTCGCTTCCATGCTCTTTTCCATGTTGCGCTGGCTGTTGTCGACGATGGATTGCGAATTCACCGCAGCGCGCGCTGTACCATCGGCACTGTCGGCAACCTCTTTCACTGACTGGCTGAATTCCTCGGTGGCCGAAGCCACGCTTTGCACGCGGTCATGCTGCAATTCCGACTGCGTCACCACGCCAATCATCTCGGCCTGCAAATCGCCGCTACGCTGATCAATGGCGCGCGATGCCGCCATGATCTCATCAAGCATCACCTTCAGGTGCACTTGCATGGTGGCGAGGGCGGTTAACAGGCTGCCGGCTTCATCGCGTCCGCGGATATTGATTTCGTCGGTGAGATTGCCCTGGGAGATGTGGTCAAAATGGATCATCGCCTGGCGCATCGGCAGGATGACGGAACGCAGCATCAGCCAGGACACCCCCATGACCAGCGCGAGTGAAAGCGCAAATGCGCCGATAAGGCCGTCCTTGTCGGCGATAACCGCCCCCCCGGCCAGCATCAGCGCCACCACCAGTGCCGTGGCTGCCAGGCGCGCATTGACGCCGAAGCGCTGGCGCCGACTCGAACCGGTGTCGAGCTTGGCCTTGGTTTCGTTCAATCTGCGGTAAAGCTCCTCAGACTGTTTGATCTGCTCGCGGGAGGGCTCCGAACGTACCGACATGAAGCCGATGGTCTTGTCGTTTTCGCGCACCGGGACGACGAAGGCGTCCACCCAGTAATGATCGCCGTTCTTCGAGCGGTTCTTTACCACCCCGCGCCACGGCAACCCTGCTTTCACGGTGCGCCACAAATCCTCGAACGCCTGCGGCGGCATATCGGGATGGCGCACCAGATTATGGTTTTTGCCGATCAGTTCCTCGCGGCTGAAGCCACTCAACTCGACGAAGGCATCATTGGCATAGGTGACGGCGCCTTTGAGATCGGTCTTGGAAACCAGGTACTTTCCCTTGGGGAAGCGCTTTTCAATTTGAGTAACGGGCAGGTTGACTTTCATAGGGGCTCGCAGGCAAAAACCAACACATCGCCGGAATCGGCGAAATTAGGAAAAAATCGGGAATTTAGCGGGTAATAAATGCAGGGTAGCCTTTTTCTTAGGGGTTTCCCTAGCTTGCGGCAAGGGAAACTCCCGCGCCACTATAGCATACCGCTTGCGCTATGCAAGGCTATCGCCGCCTACGGGCTTTACCCCCGCAACGGCTGGCGCTATCCTGTGCCGATTCCCTACCGCAAACTGGAGCACTCCCGATGGTCAAGCCTGTCGCCGCATCCTGCCCGGACACACAGAATACCGATGTCGCCTCCGTCACGCATTCCCTGACCAATCATCTGACTTATTCCGTCGGCAAGGACGGCATTACCGCCACCGAACGCGACTGGTTCTACGCCGTCGCCTACACGGTGCGCGACCGCCTGATCGCGCGCTGGATGGACACCATGCGCAGCTATTACGAGCAGGATGTGAAGCGGGTCTACTACCTGTCGATGGAATTCCTGATCGGACGCACCCTGCTCAACAGCCTGCTCAACGTCGGTTTCGAGGAGGAATGCCGAAGGGCTATCCGCGAGTTGGGCGAAGACCTGGAAAAAATCCGCCAGATCGAACCCGACGCCGCGCTCGGCAACGGCGGCCTGGGTCGGCTGGCGGCGTGTTTTCTCGATTCGATGGCAACCATTGGATTGCCGGGTTACGGTTATGGCATCCGCTACGAATACGGCATGTTCAACCAGCGCATCGAGAACGGCCATCAGGTGGAGCATCCCGACAACTGGCTGCGTTACGGCAACCCGTGGGAATTCGCGCGCCCGGAAGTGTTGTTCCCGGTGAAATTCCACGGGCGCGTGGTGGAGTACGCCGACGAAAACGGCAAGCTGCGCCACCACTGGGTAGATACCGAGGACGTGATGGCGATGGCCTACGATACGCCCATCCCCGGTTTCGGCGGGGAGACGGTCAACAACATGCGCCTGTGGGCAGCCAAGGCTTCGCGCGACTTCGACCTGCAATATTTCAACGAGGGCAACTACATCAAGGCGGTGGAGGACAAGAACCAGTCGGAAAACCTCTCCAAGGTGCTCTATCCCAACGACACCACCCAGATGGGGCGTGAATTGCGCCTGAAGCAGCAATATTTTTTCGTCAGCGCTTCGATCCAGGACATTCTTTACCGCTTCGACAAATCGCGGCATGCCATCGACGACCTGCCGGAAAAGGTCGCCATCCAGTTGAATGACACCCACCCCTCCATCGCCGTGCCAGAACTGATGCGCGTGCTGGTCGACTTGCGCGGCCTGGATTGGGAGCGTGCGTGGAACATCACCACGCGCACCTTCTCCTACACCAACCACACCCTGATGCCGGAGGCGCTGGAAACCTGGCCGGTGGCGCTGATGGAAAGCGTGCTGCCGCGCCATTTGCAGATCATTTACGAAATCAACCGGCGTTTTCTCGCTGACGTGTTACACCGCAACCCCGGCGATGTCGAGTTGATGCGGCGCATGTCGCTGGTGGACGAGGAGCGCGGGCGCCGGGTACGCATGGCCCACTTGGCCATCGTCGGCAGTCATCACGTCAACGGCGTGGCACAGATCCATACCGACCTGATGAGAGCGACCATCTTCCGCGATTTCGATCGCGCCTATCCCGGCAAGATAGTCAACATCACCAATGGCATCACGCCGCGCCGCTGGCTCAACCAGGCCAATCCGGGGCTGGCTCAACTGATTTCGGCACACATCGGCAAAGACTGGGTCACCGATCTCGGCCAACTCGCGAAACTCATCCCGCTGGCGGAAAACCCCGCCTTCCGCGAGCAATTCCGCGCCATCAAGCTTGCCAACAAGACCCGGCTGGCTGCGTTGATTCATGAGCGGCTGGGAATCAGCGTCAATCCGCAGTCGTTGTTCGATGTGCAGATCAAGCGCATCCACGAATACAAGCGCCAATTGCTCAATATTCTGCACGTGGTGACGCGCTACAATCGCATCCGCGCCAACCCCACCGGCGATTTTCTGGCGCGCACGGTCATCTTCGGCGGCAAGGCGGCGCCCGGTTACGCGCGCGCAAAACTCATCATCAAGCTCATCAACGATATCGCCGACGTGGTCAACAATGACCCTGCGGTGCGCGATTTGTTGAAGGTGGTATTCCTGCCCAACTACGACGTCACCTCGGCCACCGACATCGTGCCCGCCGCCGACCTTTCCGAACAAATCTCCACGGCCGGAACCGAGGCTTCCGGCACCGGCAACATGAAACTCGCCCTCAACGGCGCGCTCACCATCGGCACGCTGGATGGCGCCAATGTTGAAATCCGCGACCACGTCGGCGCCGACAACATCTTCATTTTCGGCCTTGACGCGGCGGCGGCCGCCGACCTGGGGCGCGCTTACAACCCCTGGGACTATTATCACGGCAACGGGGAGCTCAAGCAGTCCCTGGACATGATCGGCAATGGTTTCTTTTCGTCCGAAGAACCGGAACGTTACCGCTCGATTTTCGATGCCCTGACCACACAAGGCGACCGCTATCTGCTGCTGGCGGACTATGCCGCCTACATCGCCTGCCAGGAAAAGGTCGATGCCCTGTATCGCGACGCCGACGAGTGGTCGCGGCAAGCCATCCTTAACGTGGCCGGCATGGGGCATTTTTCCAGCGACCGCACCATCGGCGAATACGTCGGCAAAATCTGGAATGCCAAAGTGGCAAAAGTGGGGTGGAAACCCTGACCTCCACGCCCAGAAGCGGAAGTTCAGGCTGGTGGCGCGAGCGTCTTTTGTTCGGCCTAACCATCGTGGGCCGCAACAACCAAGCTCCAAGCAGCCAACTTTAAAACGTCTCCACTATGAACAAGCAACAACTCGCCGCCAAAATCTGGGAATCAGCCAACCAGATGCGCTCCAAAATCGAGGCCAACGAATACAAGGACTACATCCTTGGGTTCATCTTCTACAAATACCTCTCCGACAAATTGGTGCGCTTCGCGAAAGGCGAGGACTTCAGCGACGCGGAACTCCGCACCCTCTCGGAGGAGGACACGGAAACCGTTGACCACATCAAAGGCAACATCGGCTACTTCATCGCCTACCAGCACCTGTTTTCCACCTGGATCGAGCACAAGGGCGACTTCGATGTTTCCCATGTGCGCGATGCCCTCTCTGCCTTTAGCCGCCTCATTCACCCGAACCACAAGCGCCTTTTCGAGGGCATTTTCAAGACGCTTGAAACCGGCTTGAGCAAGCTCGGCGATACCGCCGCCAAGCAGACCAAGGCTATCAGCGAGCTGCTCCAACTCATCAAGGACATCCCCATGGATGGCAGGCAGGGCTACGATGTGCTCGGCTTCATCTACGAGTACCTCATTGGCATGTTCGCCGCGAATGCGGGCAAAAAAGCGGGCGAGTTCTACACGCCGCACGAGGTTTCCGTGCTCATGTCCGAGATCATCGCGCACCATCTGAAGAACCGCGAGACCATCCAGATTTACGACTCCACCAGCGGCTCCGGCTCGCTTCTGCTCAATATCGGCCAGTCCATCGCCAAGCACATGGCGGATAAGGACAACATCAAATACTTCGCCCAGGAGCTGAAGGAAAACACCTACAACCTCACGCGCATGAACCTCGTCATGCGCGGCATCCTTCCCAGCAATATCGTCACCCGCAACGCCGACACCCTGGAAGACGATTGGCCGTTCTTCGACGATCAAGACCCGGTCAATACCTACAACCCGCTGTACCTCGACGCCGTCGTCTCGAATCCGCCTTATTCGCAAAAGTGGGATCCGCAGCACAAAGACAGCGATCCCCGCTACGCCCGCTTCGGCCTTGCGCCCAAGTCCAAGGCCGACTACGCCTTTCTGCTGCATGACCTTTACCACCTCAAGCCGGGCGGCATCATGGCCATCGTCTTGCCCCACGGCGTCCTGTTCCGAGGCGGTGAGGAAGGCGCGATCCGCAAGAATCTGATCGAAAACGACCACCTCGAAACTATCATCGGCCTGCCGCCCAACATCTTCTTCGGCACCGGCATCCCCACCATCATCCTCGTGCTCCGGCAAAAGCGCGAGAGCAGCGATGTCCTTATCGTGGATGCCTCCAAGGGCTACGCCAAGGAGGGGAAAAGCAACAAGCTCCGCGCCTCCGACATCAAGAAAATCGCCGATACCGTGATCGGGCGCGTCACCGTGCCGCGCTACAGCCGTCTCGTCCCCAAGACCGAGCTTCAGGCCAATGACTACAACCTCAACATCCCGCGCTATGTGGATTCCTCCGAGCCCGCCGAAAGCTGGGATCTCTACGCCTCCATGTTTGGCGGCATCCCGCAAAGCGAGTTGAATGATTTGGCTGACTTTTGGCAGGCCTTCCCAAGCCTGCGCTCGGCGCTGTTTTCCGACAACGGCACGCCCTATGTCGCGCCACAGGTGGAAGACCTCGCCCAGGCCACCCGCGAACATCCCGAGGTGAAGCAATACGGCAAAACATTCACCGCCGCCTTCGCCGATTTCACGCCCTGGCTGCGCCGCGCACTGCTGGAGCAGATGCTCTCCCTGCAAATCCCCCAGCAGGAGGCACTCATCAGCGAAGCGCTGTTTGCCCGCCTCGCCCCGCTGCCGCTCATCGACAAATACCACGCCTACCAAATCCTCGACGATCACTGGCAACCCATCGCCATCGATCTGGAAATCCTCCAGACCGAGGGCTTCGCTGCCTCCCGCGTTGTTGACCCCAATTTCGTCACCAAAAAGAAGGATGGCAAAGACGTCGAAGTGCAAGATGGCTGGAAAGGCCGAATCATGCCCTTCGAGCTAGTGCAGTCCACGCATCACAAGCAGGAGCTGGACGCGCTGCGCGAAAAGGAAACCCGCCTTAGCGAAATCACCGCCTCCCTTGAGGAAATCTTCGAGAGCCTCATCGAAGAAGACAAGGCCAACGACACCGTCAACGACGCGGGCGACAAGTTCGTCAATGCCGCCGTCACCAAGGAAGCAAAGTCCCTGCTCGCCGAGGCGAAACAATCAGACCGCTTTGACCCCGAATCCTGGGAGGCCAAGATCATCCAGGCCGCCGAATGGCTCGCCGAGGAGAAAACCCTGAAAGCGGCAATCAAACAAGAAGCCGCCGCCCTCCACCTCAAGACCAAGAAAACCATTGAAGGCTTGAGCGACGCGCAGGTGTACGAACTCCTCGAACGCAAGTGGATCATCCCGCTCAGTGACGAGCTCCACAGCCTGCCCGGTCAGCAGATCGACGGCTTGACCCGCAGGCTGGTAGCCCTCGTGCAAAAGTACCAAATTACCTACGCAGATAACGCCCGCGAGATTCAGCAAACCGAATCCGAGCTGGCGGGCATGATTGAGGAATTGGACGCCAACGAGTTTGACCTCAAAGGTCTCACCGAGCTGAAAACCTTGCTCACGGGAAACTGAGATGAACGAGCAGACAGCCAGCAAAGTGCCGCAGATTCGCTTCAAGGGGTTTGAGGGGGAGTGGGAGGAAAAGACTTTCGAACAAAACATTATTTCCATCCAGACAGGCACAAATCTGTTGGGCACCACCTCTGGGAAAGGAACTCCATTGCTGAAAATGGGAAACATCCAAAGAGGCTACTTTTCGTTGGAACGTCTGGAAGCTTTAGATGCCCGAGCGGAGGTTGAAGCGGAAAACATCGCCCACTATGGGGATTTTTTATTCAATACACGGAACACCTTGGATTTGGTTGGAAAAGGCGCGACATGGATGGGCGAAAGTGGAAAGTTCGCATTCAACAGCAACTTGGCCAGATTTAAGTTCAAAGGGATTGACACAGTTTTTTTTAATTACCTCTACAACACACAAAGCCTAGTTTCTCAGGTAAAGGCTCGGGCAATGGGAACAACAAGCGTTGCTGCGGTGTATCCCCAAAGCCTCAATTCGCTTGAATACAAGTTGCCGACGTCAGAGGAACAAACCCAAATCGGCGAATATTTCCGAATACTGGATAGTCTGATTGGGCTGCATCAGCGCAAGCATGACAAGCTGTTGACGCTGAAAAAAGCGATGCTCCAAAAGATGTTCCCGCAACCCGGCGCCACCACCCCCGAAATTCGCTTCAAAGGCTTTTCGGGGGAGTGGGAACTATGTGAGCTTAGTGAAATAACTACAAAAATTGGTAGTGGAAAAACTCCTAAGGGTGGAAAAACGGGGTATCTCACAAGCGGGATTCCGTTGATTAGATCGCAAAACATCTTCAGTGACACAGTTAATTTTGAAGGCATCGCTTTCATCAGTGATGAGGCAGATGAAGAAATGAGCAATAGCCGGGTATTACAGAATGATGTACTGCTCAACATCACAGGCGCGTCGATAGGTCGAAGTGCTGTTTATCGATCTGTCGAACGCGCCAATGTGAATCAGCATGTTTGCATTATTCGCGCAAGTGGCGATTACCATTCCGACTTCATTCAGCTAAATTTGGCATCAACGAGAGGCCAGGCGGCTATTGACAATAGCCAAGCAGGCGGAGCCCGAGAAGGACTCAATTTTCAGCAAATAGGAAAATTTAGTTTTCAATTTCCCCCGCATACCGAACAGCAAAAAATTGGCACCTACTTCCGCCAGCTCGACTCGCTGATTTCCAAACACGCCACCCAACTCCAAAAGCTCCAGCAGATCAAATCCGCCTGCCTGGAAAAGATGTTTGTCTAAGCGCCATGCTCGCCAACTCGCGCCACTGAAAACCGTATGAACCCAGACCTGACACCCAGCACTGTCGCCCTCCGGCCAAATACCGGCCTGCTGGCCGATTTGCGGGAGATCATCCGCCGTGGCAAGTCGCAGGCGGTTGCTGCGGTCAACAGTGCGCTCACGCTGACTTACTGGCATGTCGGCCAGCGCATCAACACCGAGGTCTTGCGGGGCGAGCGGGCGGCCTATGGGCAGCAGGTGGTGGCCTCCTTGTCAGAAAGCCTCGTCGCGCAGTACGGCAAGAGCTTCGAGGCCAGAAACCTGCGCCGCATGATGCAATTTGCAGAGCTTTTTCCTGATTTCGGAATTGTGTCGCCGCTGGCGACACAATTGAGCTGGACGCATTTCACGATACTGCTGACCATTCCAAGCGACTCTGCACGAATGTTTTACGCCCAGCAATCGGCCGACCACTTGTGGGGCAAACGCGAACTGATCCGGCAAATCGAGCGCAAAGCCTTTGAGCGCTCGCACATCGCGGATCACAAACTGGCGTTGGCCGCAGCCCCGGAGCTTGCGGGCTCTTTCAAAGACCCCTACTTTTTCGATTTTCTCGGGCTGCCGCAGGGCTACCTGGAAAACGATCTGGAGCAGGCGCTGATTCGCGAGCTGGAACAGTTTATTTTGGAGTTGGGCAAGGGCTTCGCCTTTGTGGAACGCCAAAAGCGCATGGTGATTGATGGCGAGGATTTTTATCTCGACCTGCTGTTTTATCACCGCCGCCTCAAACGGCTGGTCGCCGTTGAACTCAAGATTGACCGTTTCAAGGCGGCGCACAAGGGGCAGATGGAGCTCTACCTCAACTGGCTGGACAAATATGAACGGCAGCCCGATGAAGCGGCGCCGATTGGCCTGATTCTGTGCGCCCAGGCGGGCACCGAACAGGTGGAGCTGATGAACCTGCAAAAAGACAACATCATGGTGGCGGAATATTGGACTGAACTGCCCCCCAAGGCTGTTTTGGAAGAAAAACTGCACACCGCTTTGATCGAAATCAGAGAGCGCCTGGCGGCGCAGAAATACATCGAAAAATCATGACCACTTTTGCCAAAGAAGCCGAATTTGAAGCTGCCGTGATCCACGAGCTGCGCCAGCGCGGCTGGGGCGACGCGGATGTCATCCAGAGCCCAAGCGAGGCGGACTTGCTGGCGAATTGGAAGCAAATCCTCTTTGAGAACAATCGCGGCAAGGATCGGCTCAATGAAGTGCCGCTGACCGACAGCGAGATGCAGCAGATCATGGAGCAGATCACCCTGCTTCGCACCCCGCTCAAGCTCAACGACTTTATCAATGGCAAAACCGTTGCCATCAAGCGCGACAATCCAGCGGACGGGCTGCACTTCGGCAAGGAAGTGAGCCTGAAAATCTACGACCGCCACGAGATCGCCGCAGGGCAGAGCCGCTACCAGATCGTGCAACAGCCCCGCCATGGCCGAGGCTCGCCGCTGCTCAACGACCGGCGGGGCGACCTTCTGCTGCTCGTCAATGGCATGCCGGTGATCCATATCGAGCTGAAGAAGAGTGGTGTGGCGGTGAGCCAGGCCTACAACCAGATCCAGAAGTATTCGCGGGAGGGGATTTTCAGCGGCCTCTTTTCGCTCGTCCAAATCTTCGTGGCGATGGAGCCAGCCGAGGCGCTTTACTTCGCCAATCCCGGGCCAGATGGGAAGTTCAATAAAGACTACGCCTTCCACTGGGCGGACTTCAATAACGAGCCGGTCAACGATTGGAAGCGTTTCACCAATGAACTGCTCAACATCCCGAGGGCGCATCAGCTCATCGGCTTTTACACCGTGGCTGATGAGTCAGACGGCGTGCTCAAAGTGATGCGCAGTTATCAGTATTACGCCGCCCACGCAATTTCCGACAAAGTGGCGAAGATGGATTGGAAAAACCCGAACCGTCTTGGCGGCTACATCTGGCACACCACCGGCTCGGGCAAGACGATGACGAGCTTCAAGTCCGCCCAACTCATCGCCAATTCCAAGGATGCGGACAAGGTGGTCTTCCTGCTCGACCGCATTGAGCTGGGCACGCAGACGCTGGTCGCCTATCGCAACTTTGCCGGAGACGGCAACGAGGTGCAGGCCACGGAATACACGGGCGTGCTCGTCAAGAAACTCAAGAGCACCGATCCCGCCGACACCCTGATCGTCACCTCCATCCAGAAGATGAGCCGCCTCAAGGATGAGGAGGGCGGGCTGAAAGCGCACGATCTGGAAACCATGCGGGCCAAGCGCATCGTCTTCATCGTTGATGAATGCCACCGCTCCACCTTTGGCGACATGCTCATTGACATCAAGAAGAGCTTTTCCGGCGCGGTCTTCTTCGGCTTCAGCGGCACGCCCATCCACAAGGAGAACGTCCGCAAGGACAACACCACCACCGATGTCTTCGGCGATGAGTTGCACCGCTATAGCATCGCCGACGGCATCCGCGACAAGAACGTGCTCGGCTTCGATCCCTACCAAGTGCTCACCTACCGCGACCGCGATCTGCGTGAGGCCGTCGCGCTGGAGAAAGCTAAAGCGGTCACGCCACAGGAAGCCTTTGCCGATCCACAGAAAAAGAAGGTTTTCAATCGCTACATGAACGACGTGCCGATGGCGGGACACCGGGATAGTTCCGGCGTCTATCAAACCGGTATCGAAGACCACCTGCCCAACACCCAATACAGCCACGACGAACACCAGAACGCGGTGATTCAAGACATTGCCGATAACTGGGTCACCCTGAGCCAAGGCAGTAAATTCCACGCCATTTTTGCCACCAGCAGCATCCCGGAAGCCATCATCTACTACCGCCTGATGAAGGCGCAGTGCCCGGAGCTGAAAATCACAGCGCTCTTCGATCCGAATGTCAGCGACGAAGACGGCGGCGCTGATCCCGTCTTCAAAACGGACGGCCTCGTCGAAATCCTGGGCGACTACAACGCAACCTACGGGCAGAAGTTCGACCTCGGCAGTCACGGCAATTTCAAAAAAGACCTCGCCGAGCGTCTCGCCCACAAAGCGCCCTACATCCGCATCGAAGCCGAGCCCGAGAAGCGGCTCGATCTGCTGATCGTGGTGAATCAGATGCTGACCGGCTTCGACTCGAAATGGGTGAACACGCTCTACCTCGACAAGCTGTTGGAGTATGAAAATATCATCCAGGCGTTCTCTCGCACCAACCGCCTGTTCGGGCCGGACAAGCCCTTTGGCTCCATTCGCTACTACCGCAAACCGCATACGATGAAGCGAAACGTCGCTGCCGCCGTAAAGCTCTACTCCGGCGACAAACCGATTGGTCTCTTCGCGGATCGCTTGCCGATGAACTTGGAGCGGATGAACGCAAGCTTTGCCGAAATCACCGCCATTTTCAGCACAGCGGGTATCCCGGATTTCATGAAGTTGCCGGACGACCTCACGGCGCGCGCGGCCTTTGCCAAGCAGTTCAACCAATTCAGCGCCATCCTGGAGGCCGCGAAGATCCAAGGCTTTACGTGGGAGAAATCGGTTTATGAATCCGGCGAAGATCCCAAGACGCAAATCCAGCTCGCCATTAGTCACCATCAATATCTGACGCTTTTGCAGCGCTACAAAGAGCTTGGTGTGGGTGGCGGCGGTGGCGGCGAGAGCATTCCCTTCGAGATCGATAGCCACATCACCGAAATCGACACCGGCAAGATCGACGCCGACTACATGAACTCGCGCTTTGAGAAATATCTCAAAGTCTTGCAAAGTGGCGACGAGCAAGCCAAAGAAGCGACCTTGGCCGATTTGCACCGCTCCTTTACATCGCTCTCCCAAGAGGACCAAAAAATCGCCGAAATCTTTCTGCATGACATCCAGCGCGGTGACGTGCAGATCGACCCCCACCGCACCTTCCGCGATTACCTCGCCGACTATCAGGCCAAGGCAAAGAATCAGAAAATCGCCGCCCTTGTGGCTCTCCTCGGGGTGGATAAAGCGAAGCTCATCGCCCTCATGAACACCCATGTCACTGAAGCTAATCTCAATGAATATGGCCGCTTCGATGACCTCAAGACAACGATAGACAGGCAGAAAGCCAAAGCCTATTTCGAAGCGCTTGAAGGACAAACGCTACCGGCCTTTAGGGTGAATATCAAAGCAGCCAGCCTGCTGCAAAGGTTTATCCTCGAAGACGGCTTTGAACTCAAAGAGACGGATCATTCCTCATGAACCATGGAGCGTCAGGGACGCTGGTACACCCACTCAAGTAGCGCGTCCTGCGCTGCTTGGGCGGCAGCCGCGTTAACGTGATTGACGAAGAAAGTCAGCGCCCAGACACGACTTTGCGCATCATGGACGTAGCCGGCAATCGCCCGGACGTTTTTCAGCGAACCGGTCTTGATGTGTGCATGGCCGGCCACGGCACGCTCGCGCAGACGTTTTTTCATGGTGCCGTCGACCGCGGCAATCGGTAGGGAGGAAACGAACTCCGCCATGACCGGGCTGCGCCAGGCTGCCAGCAGCAACGTGCCGAGGTTTCCGGCGCTGATCTGTTCGCGGCGCGACAGGCCGGAGCCGTTTTCCACCACCAGTTCGGGGAAGGCCAGCTTTTTGGCGGACAGCCAGGCGGCCACGGCCTGCGCGCCGCCTTCCTCGCTGCCGTTGCCGAGCGTGAGCAACAATTGGCGCGCCATCAGATTATTGCTGAACTTGTTGACATCGCGAACCTGGTCGGTGAGTGGGCGCGATTCCTGGCTGGCAAGCCGCCGCGCGGCCGGCGGCGTTTCCCCGCGCCGCGCCGCGCCGCTCAAGGTGCCGCCGCTTTCTTCCCACAACTGCCGGAACAGCGCATCGACATAGGCAGTATTGTCGAATAGCGCCAGGTGCCAGGATTTTTCTCCGCAATCTGCCTGGAAAGCGCCGCTGAACGTGACCGTCAGCCTGCCGCCGCCGTTAGCCGCCACCGTGGCGGAAATGCCGTTGCGCCAATCCCCGCACGCCTCCTCCACGGCGCGCAACTGGTTGACAATGCGCAGTTGCGGCGGCGCGGGATCGGCGAACACGCGCACGCCTTGCCCGTCCGGTGCGGGCAACAGGCGAAAACGGGTGCTTTTGAAATTGAGCAGCACGGCTTCCGGCAGTGCGTTATAGGGGCGATGGGCATCGCCGTCGAAAGCGCCGGGGTCGCCGCCGTTGGCGCTGAAGCGGCTGCCGTCCAGCACCAGGTCGCCGCGAATCTCGCGCAGCCCCGCCATGCGCACGTCGCGCAACAGCAGCCAGAAACGTTCAAGCGTCAGCGCCGGATCGCCGGAGCCTTGCAGGTAGAGGTTGCCGTCAAGCACGCCGTCCTGCGGCGCGGCGTCGGCATACAGGGCGGTTTCCCAGGTGTAGGCGGGGCCGAGCAATTCCAGCGCGGCATAAGTGGTCACCAGCTTCATGGTCGATGCCGGACTCATGGGTTGCCGCGCCCGGTGCGCCAGCAGCGGACGCGGCGCGCCCGTTTCCTGGACGAACAGGCCGACACTGTCTGTAGGAATGCCGGCAGCGCGCAATGCCTGTGCCACCGGCTCGGGCAGGGACGCGGCATGGAGCAAGGCCGGAATCGTCAGGAACGCGAGAACCCAAAAGGCGCGCGTCATGTTTCGCGCTCCAGGATCTCCAGCGCCGCATCCGCCAAATGTTGCATTTCCGCCTCGTCAACAATATAGGGCGGCATGAAATACACCGTGCTGCCGATGGGCCGCAGCAACACCCCGCGCTTCAACCCTTGCGCAAAACAGCGGCGGGCAAAGCCGGGCTGGGTATCCGCCACCTCGAATGCCCAGATCATGCCGCTATTGCGAAAATCGCGTACGCGCGGGTGCTGGCGCAAAGGTTCGAATATCCGGTTGAAAGACGCTGTCTTGAGGCGATTGGCGGCGATGATCCCATCCGTCTCGAAAATCTCCAGCACCGCCAGCGCGGCGCGGCAAGCCAGGGCGTTGCCGGTGTAGGAATGGGAATGGAGAAAAGCGCGCGCCGTGTCGTCATGATAAAAAGCCTGATACACGGCGTCGCTGCTCAGTACCACGGAAAGCGGCAGGTAACCGCCGGTAATCCCCTTGGACAAGCACAGAAAATCAGGCCGGATGTCCGCCTGCTGATGGGCGAACAGGGTGCCCGTCCTGCCGAAGCCGACGGCGATTTCATCGGCGATCAGGTGTACTTCGAACTCATCGCAAATGGCCCGCGCCTGGCGCAGGTATTCCGCATCGTGCATGGCCATGCCCGCCGCTCCCTGCACCAGCGGCTCAAGGATGAAGGCGGCGGTTTCCCGGTGGTGTTTTTCCAGGTGGCGGCGCAGGAATTGCGCGCTGCGGCGGGCGAAATCCTGCGCCGTCTCACCGGGGGCCGCACGGCGCCAGTCGGGGGTGGGCACCTGCACGGAGGAACGCAGCAGGGGCGCATAAGTATCCCTGAACAAGGCCACATCGGTCACCGACAGCGCGCCCACGGTTTCGCCGTGGTAGCCGTTTTCCAGGCTGACGAAGCGGGTTTTGGCGGATCGCCCGCAGTTACGCCAGTAATGAAAGCTCATCTTGAGCGCGATTTCGGTTGCGGAAGCGCCATCGGAACCGTAGAAAGCGTGCCCCAGGCCGCTCAAGCGCGCCAGGCGCTCGGACAATTCAACCACCGGCGGATGGGTGAAGCCCGCCAACATTACGTGCTCCAGCTTGTCGAGTTGGTCGCGGATGGCGGCGTTAATGCGCGGGTTGCCGTGGCCGAACAGGTTGACCCACCACGAACTGACGGCATCCAGGTAACGGTTGCCGTCGCAGTCGGTCAGCCAAGCACCCTCACCGCGCACGATGGGTACCAGCGGCAAGGTTTCATGCTGCTTCATCTGGGTGCAGGGGTGCCAGACGGCGGCGAGGGAACGTTGCAGCAGTAGTTGGTTATCCATGGTGTTGTATTTTAGCGACATTTTGAAGCGGTCGCGCGCTTGCGTAAGCGCTGCTCAAGCGCAAGCGATTAATTGATTGATTTTTCATGAAAAATTTTTAATGCTTGCTTAGGGGAATCCCTTGTTTTTAAATTTTCTTGATTTGCGGCAAGAAAATCCCAATATTTATTTGTCATAAATTGGTATGATGCGCCGGTCAATGTTAAGGATAAGCCGGGCGGACTCACGCAAATTATTGCCGGAGTCTTGTTGTACGGCACTCCGAAGTAGTATAAATTCCGCTAGTGTGCAAATGGGCGTTACTGCCCCCTAAAGGTTTACCGAGGTTTTTTATTCACCCCCCCAAGCAAGGAGACGATGCAAATGAACAAAGCAGAATTAATCGACGCCGTAGCTGCCAAGACCGGTTCCTCCAAGGCCAAGACTGCGGAAACCCTGGACGCCCTGATGGCGACTGTGAAAGAAGCGCTCGCCAAGCAGGACGCCGTGCAACTGATCGGCTTCGGCACTTTTGCCGTAACCGAGCGCGCCGCGCGCGAAGGCCGCAACCCGGCTACCGGCAAGACGATCAAGATTGCCGCCAAGAAAGTGGTCAAGTTCAAGGTCGGCAAGGCGCTGTCCGATGCCGTTTCCGGCGTGAAGCCCGCCAAGGCCGCCGCCAAACCGGCTGCCAAACCCGCCAAGAAAAAATAATTCTCCCGCTGCACCGCGTTTCCGAACGCCCCGTTCCTCACGGAATGGGGCGTTTTTAATTTTATGGTCTTGAAATTTCCCCAGCCTGCCCCTATTATTAGCACTCGCCGGATACGAGTGCTAACAGTCGCATCGCCCGGTCAGAATTTTATTTCAGTCATTATCAGGAGAACAAGGCAATGAAAATTCGTCCCTTGCATGATCGCGTCATCGTCAAGCGCATGGAAGAAGAGCGCAAGACCGCTTCCGGCATCGTCATTCCCGATACCGCAGCAGAAAAGCCCGACCAGGGTGAAATCGTCGCTGTCGGCAACGGCAAGGTGCTGGAAGACGGCAAGGTTCGCGCCCTGGAAGTGAAAGTCGGCGACCGCGTGCTGTTCGGCAAGTATGCCGGCCAGTCCGTCAAGGTTCAGGGCGAGGAACTGCTGGTGATGCGCGAGGAAGACATCATGGGCGTGGTCGAAGCCTAAGTCGCGGCACACGAACATTTGATTTTCAAGAATTCAGGAGAACAGAAACATGGCAGCTAAAGACGTAAAATTCGGCGACGACGTGCGCCAGCGCATGGTCAACGGCGTTAATGTCCTGGCCAACGCGGTCAAGGTCACCCTCGGCCCCAAGGGGCGCAACGTGGTGCTGGAGCGCTCCTTCGGCGCCCCCACCATCACCAAGGACGGTGTCTCCGTGGCCAAGGAAATCGAACTGAAGGACAAGTTCGAGAACATGGGCGCCCAGATGGTCAAGGAAGTCGCTTCCAAGACCTCCGACGTGGCCGGTGACGGCACCACCACCGCCACCGTGCTGGCTCAGGCCATCGTGCGCGAAGGCATGAAATCGGTGGCCGCCGGCATGAACCCGATGGACTTGAAGCGCGGCATCGACAAGGCTGTCGAGACCGCCGTCGCCGAGTTGAAGAAGCTCTCCAAGCCCTGTACCACCAACAAGGAAATCGCCCAGGTCGGCTGTATTTCCGCCAACTCCGACAGCTCCATCGGCGACATCATCGCCCAAGCCATGGACAAGGTCGGCAAGGAAGGCGTGATCACCGTGGAAGACGGTTCCGGTTTGCAAAACGAACTGGAAGTGGTGGAAGGCATGCAGTTCGACCGCGGCTACCTGTCCCCCTACTTCATCAACAACGCCGAACGCCAGATCGCCGTGCTGGAAAATCCCTTCGTGCTGCTGCACGACAAGAAGATTTCCAACATCCGCGACCTCCTGCCGGTGCTGGAACAGGTCGCCAAGGCCGGCCGTCCGCTGCTGATCATCGCCGAAGACGTCGACGGCGAGGCGCTGGCCACCCTGGTGGTCAACAACATCCGCGGCATCCTCAAGACCGTCGCGGTCAAGGCCCCTGGCTTCGGTGATCGCCGCAAGGCCATGCTGGAAGACATCGCCATCCTCACCGGCGGCACAGTAATCGCCGAGGAAGTCGGCTTGTCCCTGGAAAAAGCCACTCTCAACGATCTCGGCCAGGCCAAGCGCATCGAAGTGGCCAAGGAAGACACCACCATCATCGACGGCAACGGCGACGAAGGCACCATCAAGAACCGCGTCACCCAGATCCGCAAGCAGATCGAGGAAACCACCAGCGACTACGACCGCGAGAAGCTGCAAGAGCGCGTCGCCAAGCTGGCCGGCGGCGTCGCCGTCATCAAGGTGGGTGCCGCCACCGAAGTGGAAATGAAGGAAAAGAAGGCGCGCGTCGAAGACGCCCTGCACGCTACCCGTGCCGCTGTCGAAGAAGGCATCGTGGCGGGCGGCGGTGTGGCCCTGTTGCGCGTGATCAGCGAAGTCGCCAAGACCAAGGGCGACAACCACGACCAGGAAGCCGGCATCAAGATCGTGCTGCGCGCCCTGGAAGAGCCTCTGCGCCAGATCGTCGCCAATGCCGGCGACGAACCTTCCGTAGTGGTCAACAAGGTGAGCGAAGGCAAGGGCAATTACGGCTACAACGCCGCCACCGAAGTGTATGGCGACATGGTGGAAATGGGCGTCCTGGACCCCACCAAGGTCACCCGCACCGCACTGCAGAACGCCTCGTCCGTGGCGGGCCTGATGCTCACCACCGATTGCATGGTGGCCGAGCTGCCGAAGGAAGATTCGGCTGGCGGCATGGGCGGCGGCGACATGGGTGGTATGGGCGGTATGGGCGGCATGATGTAATTCCGGCTTTTGCCTGCTGTTCGCAAAAAACCCCGCTTCGGCGGGGTTTTTTATTGCAGGCTCTTTATGTCGCTGGCGGTCGCAAGCTCTCAGCGACGTAGACGCTGTAGAAAAACCTCCTAAACCCATCCCCACACAGGCATAATTCCAGGAACGGCGTTTACGCTACGCGGCAGAAACAAAGGGACGGACAGTGGAAATTCTATTGCCTGATGCATAATATCGAGAAGCTGGCGCTCATGGTTATGGGACGTAGAGATAGCGAAACCGGGCGTTGCCGCCCGGAGGGCACCAACGACTGGTGGAGGAAAAGATGAGCGGATTGGGACGCTTTCCATCGCATCAAAAATCAGCAAATTCGACTGCCTGGGCGTCGAAAAAATCGGGCCGGATTGAACCAGGGGGTTCGAATTCGGGTATTTCTACAGCGTCGTTAGGCCAATCTACGGAGCAATGATATGGCAGAAATTAGTCGGAACTTGTTAGCTTACAAAGCCGTGATGCCACGATGGTTTGTTGCACTCCTTGTTACAGGAGGCCTATTGGCTGGCTCTTCCCTATACTTTTTAAGACTCGAAAGCCCCCAAATGCTAATGGCACCAAGCGCGCCTACCATCACTGAAAAAAATGGACGCGGCCCTGCATCAGTTGATCCATCAGAGCCTTCATCTCCAATGCCGGAATATATGGCGGGAGGCATCGCAAATAAACCCGCTGTGTTTTTCGGCATTGCATTTTGTTCTATTGCGGCGGTAATCTCGGCTCTCGTTCTTCTCGTATCTTTACCAGTGTTTTTATTTTCATCCAATGCCGAAAGGGTCGCGAGAGCTGGCGGTTTGGTTAAAACGACGCTAGGCTTCTTCGTTGGCAGTGCCGGAACAATCATCGCAACAATATCGTTTGCGCCAATATGAGTGGGCTAACGATTAGGTCACAATTAAGGGGTCTGACGTTCGCAGTAACAGCAATTTAGCTAGCGGGTTAAAGTCCCGTCCAAGGAATTGT
>CAZGOY010000029.1:0-42219 GCA_964527565.1 uncultured Sulfuricella sp.
CCCCTGGTCAAAATTGGACGCTGTTGGGTGGTCAAATTTGCGCGCTGATTGACAGTCTCGGTGATGTGGCTCAAAGAAGGGTGGGGTTCCATCTGGATGACCGGCTAATAATAACGTAACGGTTATGTTATGTTATTGCATTCCGTTATCATAACGAAAAGTCTTTATCTTTCCCGTTTATCTGTTATAATAACGATAAATCAATGAAGGGGTAAATCATGAAGTCGCAACCTAATCAGATTTCCAGCCTCCCGCTTCCCGGCATTCCCGCCAAGCGTGGCCGGCCACCAGTCGCAAACCCCAAAAGCAATTCCGCTAGGCAAGCTGCTTTCCGCGAGCGAAAAAAAGCCAAGGTCGCCAAGGTGTTGACCGAAGTCGTTGAATCCTTCGAAGGTGAAACCGATACACAAGTGCTAGAATGGTTGGCAACAGGCGGCCCCAAGTTGAAAGAAAAGGCATGGGTAGAACTGGGCCGCCGCAACGGATACAAGTTTCCGTTATCGTAACGAAAAGGAACAGAAAAAATGCGCGCAAATTATGATGTTGACGTGGTCGCATGGGCCAATGAACAAGCCGCTCTATTAAGGGCTGGCCGTTTTTCGGAATTGGATATTGAGCATATCGCGGATGAGGTGGAAGACGTGGGTAAAAGTGAACGGCGGGAGTTGTTTAGCAGAATGTCACAATTGATAGCGCATCTATTGAAGTGGCAATTCCAGATGGATCGCCGTGGCCGGAGCTGGTCTAACTCGATCAAGTTTCAACGTCGCGCCATAGCCATGCATCTGGATCAAATGCCAAGCTTGAAGCCTTTGCTTGGTGACCCCGAATGGGTGGACATCATGTGGGGTGATGCGGTGACTATTGCAAGCAAGGAAACCGGCTTGGAAGATTTCCCGGAAACCTGCATCTGGTCGATGGAGCAAGTCATGGATGCCAATTTCCTGCCAGAATAATTGCAACAGTAACGGAAACCCTGCCGCCGCACTCTAGCGTTAAGCAATATCCCGCCCCAAACAAGGGCACGTTGCTTACATCACTCATTGACCGGGAAAGCCGTGAAGGCCCCAAGCCCCTCGCGGGATTTGTAGCGGGTCTCACCACGGCGGGTAGATCATTGCGCCAAACTCAAGCAAGCCACCGCACCCACTTGCAAAACGCTTTTTTGTATAAAACATCCCTCAGGGATTCCTAGCCGTCTGCAAGGACTCAAGCCCGCAGGGTGCGAAGGCGGAGCGAATACCACAAGCCCCACCCCGAAACCGGGAAGCCCCTACAAGGTCGAGCGCCTGGAATTCAAGAAACCTGCCGGAACTGGCACCCCGTATCCGAAGCAAGTCACGGAAAGCCCCTTGACCAACGTATAACCAAAAAACTAGCCAGCAATCCTCGACAACGCCATACCCATAGACGCCTCAAGCCTGACTTGTGACCGATAGAAAAAAGACCGGCTTTCCGCCAACTCTAACGACTCCTGCAATCGCTCGACCTGGCCTTTCAATTCTCGCACCTGATATTCCAGCCCATTCTTATACTGAATATCAAACCACATACCCGCCAGTTCCCGCCCTGTAAAACCTCGCCTCCAAAACGGGTGGTGCTGAAGCCCATCCGAACCAAACCGCCATCCATCCCACTCAACCCCCACCAGTCAATCAACACGAAGCCGCAAGAACTGCTGAACAACAAACGGAATATTCCATGTTTCATCCTGCCAACGTCGAACGGTCGATTCCGAATACCCGCAAAGCTCGCCGATCTGCGCAACCGATAGCCCGAAAGTCAGCTTCCGCAACTCCTCACCAGACATAAATGAGTTGGCCAACTTCTTTTTTGCGCCTTTTTTACGTGTCATAACTGCAAATTCCTCATGAAATGTTTTTATCGGAAAACGTCAATTTACGCCATTTAGCACAAGCTCAATTTATCGCCCCATGCAAACGGCATAAAACCCGTTAACGTCCCAAAAACCGGCTTTTTGAGCCTTTTTCCTAAAACCGTGAAGAATTCGCAAAATACGTTTTTTGAAAGCCAGAAAAGCCATTTGACATAATGAGACATTTCGTGAAACTCGGATTCCTTCTTGAGCTTCAGGTGGCTTTGAAGATGCGCCGGGTCCAGTTCACCCCGCGCGATGGCGCTCTGAATGGCGCAACCCGGCTCGCTGGTATGCGTGCAATTGGCGTAGCGACAGCTCAGTGAATACGACTGGATATCGGCAAAACTATCGTCGATTCCTTCGCTGACACCGAGCATCCCCAATTCGCGCATGCCAGGCATGTCGATCAAAAGCCCACCGTGCTCAAGCACAATGAGCTGACGACGGGTGGTGGTATGCCGGCCTTCCCCGGAGTGACTGACTGCCCCTGTTGCCAGGTCGGAATCACCGACCAGGCGATTGACGAGCGTTGTCTTGCCTACGCCGGATGATCCGAGCAGGCAGTAGGTCTTCCCCGGCTCTATCAGCTTGCGTGTCTGATCAACGCCCTTTCCGCTGACATTGCTTAGCGTGATGATTCTGGCGACTATGCGGGCATGGCGGATCTTCGAGACCAAATTGTTCCAGCGCCGCCGGACTGACCAGATCGGTCTTGGTCAGCAGTATGACCGGCTCAATATGCCCTTCGCTGGTCATCACGAGATAGCGCTCAAGTCTTCGCACATTGAAATCAAAGTGACAGGACTGAACAATAAAGGCCACATCGATGTTTGCGGCGATCATCTGGAGCTCAGCATTGCCGCCTGGTCTTTTCCGTCTCAGAAACGACTTTCGCGGCAGGACATCCAGGATGCTCGCATGGGTGCCGGAGTCGTGATGCCTCACGCAGACCCAGTCGCCGACGCATGTCAACGCAGGGCAGATCGGCAGGGGATACGCTGGAGTAGACGGCCCGGCCCGTCAGCTTCGCGGGCACTTCACTTTCCGCATTCCTGATGAGGTATTGGTCGCGATCAACCGCCGTCACCCTGGCGATGGACTCGCCAGGATCACAAGACATGTCAGGCAGTATGAAACCTTTGTGGCGATCACACGTGACAGACGCAGTGCGCCCTGTTTCATCGCATGCATCAGAAGCACGGCCATTATTGGCAAGGGCGTGAAGAAGCGGTTGCTTCGGCTTGGAAGTAATCATGTTGGAAACCCATTAGCAGTAATCTAGACGAACAGAAACAGCAAACCACCTGCGGGTGGCCTGCCAATGTTTGTGATCGCGATAACCTGAATACCCTGCTGGCGCAGGGGTCGGGTTATCGGATTACTGCAATCTCCAACATCCAAACCTCGATAAGTAACGCGAGCCGAATCTGGCTACGCGGGGCGATGTTAGCCTCGGGAAGAACGAAAATCAAGAAACCTGGAATCGGGATGATCGAAGCCAAGCGAAAGTTGGCTTGGGGGAATGGTGCCGGGCAGGTATAGTTCACGGATTGTGGTGGCCAGTCTTTACCCGTTTCGTGATGCCGAACCGGAATTCCGGTTTTTCCCTGCCTGATGAACAATGCTGAAAATCTGCTCAAACACGTAGAAACGCTGTGCGTCAATTACTGGCGTTTCACGGGGCGCGAATTGATTGATGCCGCTGCCGCCAACCTGATCCAGCGCATGGCCGAGGCACCTTTTGCGGTGGTATCCCACGGCACCCAGGCAGACCCCGTATTCAACTACGCCAACAATCGGGCGCTCGAATTGTTTGAGATGACCTGGGAAGAATTTACCGCGCTGCCCTCGCGCCTGTCCGCCGAAGTGCCAGACCAGGCCGAGCGTGCTCGGCTACTGGAGCAGGTGTCACGCCAAGGCTATGTGGACGATTACAGCGGGGTGCACATCTCCAAAAGCGGCCGCAAGTTCATAATCAGGAACGCGACGGTATGGAATCTGTATGATGCGCATGGCAACTATTATGGTCAGGCAGCATTGATCCGGGATTGGGAACCCTAGGGTATATTGAGATTCTGCCAACCCCGTCAAGTGGCGACGTTGGTGGGTTTTTTTGTTTTCCGTCTTCTGTCTGTTGACCAGCCAGTGCGCCAAAACTCCTATTTACAAGCCCCCCCAGCAGGAGTGTTTAGAGATGCATGTCGGTGACAACGAGAGACTGGGATACGACTTTTTTGATGCGTAGCGCTGATTTCGAACACCACTTATGAAGGAGGAAGTGAAAAATGTATAACCTTTTCAACCCAGAACAACCTGTTGGTCTGATGGATTTCGTGCGTGCCGCCAAATCCTGCATCACCGAGATTACCCCAGCGGAGCTCAAGGCCAAGCTGGATGCCAAGGAAGAACTCGTGCTGATCGACGTGCGCGAGCATGCCGAATATGAGCATGGCCACATCAATGGCGCGCACCTCGTGCCGCGCGGCATCATCGAAGCCGCCGCCGACACCAGTTATCCCAAGCACTACCCCCCTCTGTCCGGCGCGCGCGATCAGCAGGTCGTCCTCTACTGCGCCACCAGCGGCCGTTCGGCCATGGCCGCAGCCGTATTGCAGATGATGGGTTTCAAAAAAGTGCTCAACCTGGCTGGCGGCTATGGCCGTTGGGAAGCAGAGGGCATGCCGAAAGCCAGAGAGGCCGAGTTTTAACCCGATTGGATGGTGCCCCAATCATGACCGGACTGGCTCAACTCCACGCGGACATTGATCTGCGCGTGCAATCCATCCGGGAGGCGCGCCCAGACTGGTTGTGCGAGAAAGGCTGCGACACCTGTTGCCGACGGCTCGCTGACGTGCCTCAACTGACCCTGCTGGAATGGGACTTCCTGCGCGAGGGTTTGGTAGCGCTGTCGGCGGAACGTTTGCGGGAAATCAGCCACGACGTAGCCGCTTTGACCGGCCAGCAGTTGCGCCCCATAGTCTGCCCGCTGCTGGACGCTACAACGGGCGCCTGCCCCGTCTATGCTCATCGCCCGGTAGCGTGCCGCACCTACGGCTTCTACGTCCAGCGCGGCTTGGGGCTGTATTGCCACGACATCGAATCCCGTGTGGCGGATGGCACCTTGGCGGATGTGATATGGGGCAATCATGACGCCATTGACCAGCGTCTTGGCGCTCTGGGCGAAACCCGTGCGTTGACCGGCTGGTTCGAGCGCTGGGATCGTGAGCGATGACGGGCGGTAAAGGCAATGAACCCCGAACACCTACAAAAGCTGGTTACCACCGTCATGCCCTACGGCAAGTACAAGGGGCGCCTGATCGCCGACCTGCCCGGTAATTATCTGAACTGGTTTGCCCGTGAAGGCTTTCCTCCCAGCGAGCTTGGCCGCTTGCTGGCACTCATGCAGGAACTGGATCACAACGGACTATCTTCACTTCTTGACCCCCTGCGACAACGATAATTGCCCCTGAACCACCTTGCTCGCTTGACAACAGAACGACCGTTCCATTATTGTGCCGTCCATGGGAAACGATCCAACCTACCTCGCCAAGCTCCAGGACTATTACGCCGATAATGGCGTGCTGCCGCCTTATTCCACCATGATGACGCTGCTGGGTTTGCGCTCCAAAAGCCCGGTCGCAGCGCTGGTGGCGCGCCTCAAGCTGCAAGGCTACCTGGAATCCACCCCAGAAAAGCGTCTCAAGCCCGGCGCACGCTTCTTCGAGCGGCCCCTTTACGAGAGCGTGCGCGCAGGCCTGCCCAGCCCGGCCGCTGACGACCAGCACGACACCCTGGCCATCGACCGTTATCTGGTCAACCGTCCCTCGCAAACCGTGCTGATCACCGTCAAGGGCGATTCCATGATCGACGCCGGCATCAACGAAGGGGATGTCGTGGTAGTCGAAAAGAATGCCACGGCAGGCGTGGGCGACATGGTGGTTGCCATCGTTGACAACGAATTCACCCTCAAGCATCTCGACCGGGAAAAGAACGCCTGGATATTGCGCCCCGCCAACCCGGCTTATCCGGTAATCCGCCCCAAGGGGCAACTGGAACTGTTCGGCGTGGTGGTGGGCATGTGCCGTAAATATCGCTGATGCACGCCTCGCCCATTGCAGCGGCCATGCAACCGCCTGCTGCATCCTTTCCGCTGATGGCGCATGGTGTGCGCGCTGGCTTCCCCTCACCTGCGGGCGATTACGTCGAGCGGCGCATTGATCTCAACCGCGAGTTGATCCAGCACCCAGAAGCCACCTTTTTCCTGCGCGCGCAAGGCCATTCCATGGTGGATGCCGGCATTCATGACGGCGACACCCTGATCGTCGATCGCGCCATCCTGCCCCGGCACAACCACATCGTCATCGCCACTGTGGACGGCGAATTTACCGTCAAGCGTCTCTATCAGCGCGGCGAACAGGTCATGCTTATAGCGGAGAACCCGGCGTTCCTGCCCATCGATTTGCACGAGGGCCAGGAAATGGCCATCTGGGGCGTCGTCACGCACATTATCAAGAAAGTCTGATTTATGCCCATCGCCCTGGTGGACTGCAATAACTTCTACGTCTCCTGCGAGCGGGCGTTCAACCCCGCCCTGGAAGGCAAGCCGGTAGTGGTGCTCTCCAACAACGACGGCTGCGCGGTCGCCCGCTCCAACGAAGTGAAGGCGCTGGGGGTCAAAATGGGCACACCCTGGTTCCAGATGCGTGACCTGGCCAATAAACACGGCATCATCGCGCTCTCCAGCAACTACGAACTGTATGCGGATATGTCGAACCGTGTAATGACGATACTGTCCGCCTTCTCGCCACGGCAGGAAACGTACTCCATCGACGAATGCTTTCTCGATCTGGCGGGGCTGGAACACCACAATCTCACACGCTACGGACAGGAAATCCGCCAACGTATCCGCCGCTGGACAGGCATCCCGGTATGCGTTGGCATCGCCGCCAGCAAGACGCTGGCGAAACTGGCCAATCATGTCGCCAAAAAACAGCCGCAATGGCAGGGCGTGTACGACTTTGGCGCGCTAGCGCCGGAAGCACTGGATGGTCTGCTCGCCGCGCTCGATGTCGGCGAGGTATGGGGGGTTGGCAAGCGCATCCACGAGAAACTCTCCTGCATGGGCATCCAAAGCGTGCTGGCGTTGAAACGTGCCGATACCCGTCTGATCCGCCAGCGTTTCTCTGTGACACTGGAGCGAACCGTGCAGGAACTGCGCGGCATTTCCTGCTTGGCAATGGAAGAAATCACACCGACGAAACAGCAGATTATTTCCAGCCGCTCGTTTGGCACCCCGGTTACAAGTCAGCAGGAATTATCCGAAGCGATGGCCACCTATGTGAGCCGCGCGGCAGAGAAGTTGCGGGCCCAACATTCCGTTGCCGGGGCCATCCAGGTTTATATTCATACTAATCCGCACCGGCAAAGCGATCTGCAGTACAGCAACAGCATGGTGGTGCCGCTGAGCGCAGCCACCAGCGATACCATCCGGCTGGTGCGGGCGGTGCAGTGGGGGTTGAAACGCCTATTCCGCCCCGGATTTCGTTATGCCAAGGCCGGGGTGATGTTGATGGATATCGCACCAGCTGACAGTATGCAGCAGTCGCTGTTCGGTTGTGAAACCGATAGCGGCAAATCCACCCGTCTCATGCAGGCACTGGACAGCATCAACCGGCGCCTGGGGCAGGATACGGTGTTTCTGGCGGGGGCGGGCATTCAAAAACGCTGGCGCATGAAGCGCGGGAACAAGTCCCCCGGCTACACGACAAACTGGGAAGAGATAGCGGTAGCGATGTGCTGACGCCACTTTGCTACGTTTTGCGCACGGTGAATTTAGTGCAATGTGCGGGTTGTGCAAGAGGCAGATTTCATAATGGATACATTTCGGGGCATTGTCGCGTTTATGGAACGTGACGGTGCCGAAACATTTCCGTATCATCAAGCGCCTGAACTGGATTTGCCGGTCTTGTGGAGTTGACATGGGCATGGAGTTAATGCAACAAACAAGCGATCAACTGAATCAGCCCCCCCCGGATTATCCGCTAATCACGGTTATCGTTGCCGTTTACAATGGCGCGCGCACGTTGCAGCAATGTATTGACAGCATCACCCAGCAAAGCTATCCGGCAAGGGAACTGATCGTGATTGATGGCGGTTCTACGGATGGCACGGTCGGACTATTGGAGCAAAATAAGGAGAAGATCGACTACTGGGTATCAGAGCGTGATGGCGGCATATACGATGCGTGGAATAAGGGTGTGAGACAGGCAAAAGGTGCGTGGATATGTTTTCTGGGGGCAGATGATTTTTTTTGGGAGCGGCAAGTGTTGGCGCGGGCGAGTGAGCAGTTGGTAAGTCTTCCTGAGAATATTCGTGTTGCCTATGGTCAAGTGATGCTGCTGACCAATAATGGGGCGCGCCAGTATCCAATTGGTGAGCCATGGGGAGAAATAAAGGAACGTTTCAAGCAATTCATGTGCATTCCCCATCCGGGAACCATGCATCACCGCAGTTTGTTTGAACAGCGTGGATATTTTGACGACTCGTTTCGCATTGCCGGCGATTACGAGTTGCTGTTGCGGGAACTGAAGATTGCGGATGCTTTTTTTATTTCGGATCTGATTATGGTTGGTATGAGGCAAGGGGGAATTAGTAGCAGCCCAACAAATACTTTGAAAAGCATATGGGAAATTTGGCGTGCCCAACGGAAGAATGGTCGGAATTTTCCGGGAAGGATATGGCTGATGGCCCTGACAAGAGCCTATGCCAGATTGCTTCTGGTCAATTTATTTGGGGAGAGTGCAGTTACAGGATTGCTCGATTTTCGTCGGCGAAAAATGCGAATGGGTAAACCAGTTGAGTAAATTGCTGGTGTTTACGGAGAATCATGCGCGTGGTGGCGGCAATCGTTACATGATTGATCTGATTAACGCGCTTCGGAGTGACTACGATGAGGTGTGTATTGCCAGCAATGCCGGAGGGATTTTCCCGGAAGATGTCCGCCGTTTGAGTCGTCCGGTCGAGTTCCGTAAGGTTAATCTGACTACCAGAGCGTCCATAAGCTGCTCATTCCATCGTCTGCCGGTCGTCGTGCGCCGAGTGCTGTTTTTTCCGCTAGTTATCCTGAAACCATTGTTTTTACTTTACAACATTGCCCTGCTTGCCAAGCTGCTACGAAATGTCAAACCGACACATGTTCTAAGTTGCAACGGCGGGTACCCGGCGGCACAGGCGTGTTTGTCCATGGTATTCGCCGCAAAGCTGTCTTCCGTGCCCGTCGTCCTCAGTATCGTCAGCATGCCGACCCGGAGAAGGGCAATAATGTGGCCCTATGAGAAGCTTATCGATAAGCTTCTCTGGTCTTCTGCAGATGTCGTTGTTGTCAATGCGCTAGCGGTTGCTGAGGCCTTGCGTAATCTGAGGGAAGCCGTGCCGGAGAAGATAAAGCTTGTATATAACGGGTTGGATGACAGGCAGCCAGGAATTGCAGCAATAAAAGATGATGGAAAATTCACCATTGGTTGCATTGCGCGCATGGATGCTGCGAAAGGTGTTCTTTTTCTGTTCGAGGCGTTTTCATACCTAGCAAGCCGCCATCCTGAATTGGAACTTGTATTGGCAGGACAGGGCGACGCCTCCGATGAGATTGCAAGACGCACCCGGTCTTATGGGTTGCAAAATCAGGTGCGATTGCTCGGGCATTACGATGGAGACGTTTGCGCGTTATTGGAAACTTTTGATGTGTTTGTCTTGCCATCGTTATGGGAAGGCTTTCCCTATAGCATCGTAGAAGCTTTGCGTTCAGCCTGCACGATAGTGGCGACGGCTGTCGGTGGGGTTCCAGAAGCAGTGAGGGATGGTGTTGATGGGCTATTGATCGAGCCTGGATCAACAGAACAGATAATTGAAGCGCTGGAAAAATTGATGGCTAACCGGGAAATGCGCCTGACTTTGGCGAGGAATGGGCGTATGAGATTTGAACGAGAATTGACTTTGCCTGTAATGCATATGCGTGTGCGCGAGACATTTGCCGCATTACCGAGAGGGTTGTCTGATTGAATGCCGCGATATTGGGGGCCGGTTTTATTGGCCAAAATTTCATAAGGTGGTTTCTCCCTTGCGGTGATCAATTACGAGTTCTCGATCATAAGGCGTGCCCGGCGGAGTTCACCGGGAAATTGACTTGGGTGCGTGGGGACTTAAGTGATGAAAGCGCGGTACGACGCGCCATAAAGGGTGCCGTCGTGGTTTATCACTTCATATCGAGCACGGTGCCGGGCGATATTGCCGATGAAGGCGGAGAGCTCATCCAGAACGTCGTCCAGACACTCCGTCTGCTCAAATTGTGCGTAGAAGAAAAGGTGTCGCGGATAGTTTTTATTTCATCCGCATCGGTATATGGTGTGCAATCGGTACTCCCCATTCCGGAAACGGCATTGACTGATCCCATCAGTTCTCACGGAATACATAAGCTCACCATAGAAAAATACCTTCAGTTGTACAAATATCAGTATGGACTGGACTGCAAAATCATGCGTTTGAGCAATCCATATGGACCTGGTCAAGCGCTTACGGGCAGGCAGGGCTTTGTTGCGATAGTGATCGGGAAGATGCTCTCCGGCGATTCAATCATGGTGAGGGGGGATGGCACCATTGTCAGGGATTTTATTTATATCGACGATGTCGTAGAAACGTTGTCTCTGATGGGTGTTTGTCAGAGTCTGGAGAGTGTGTTCAATGTGGGGAGTGGGCAGGGTTATACGTTGAATCAGGTACTCGAATTGATGAGGCGGTTAACTGGTAGAACCATAAAGGTTGCTTATGCAGAAAACCGCTGTGTGGATATTCCGTCGAGCGTTCTGGATATATCGAGAGCGACGGTATCGCTGGGAAAAGCACCCGCCATTTCACTTGAAGCCGGACTGTCCAGAATACTGGCATTTCATGGAATCAATGTGGTGGCTAGTAGCGCCGATGTTTCCTGACAGGGATATCGCCGCACGCACGCCTTCACTTATTGGGGCTCAGCCGGTTCAATCTGTCCCGGAATACGCGATGGCATCGAACTGACGGGGAGTCCCGCGACCGATACGCGCTCTTCGTGCGCGGTCCGCGATACGTAGCCCGACCAGCCTGCCAGCACCAGTGCAAACGCCAGCAACGCCTGAATCTGCACTCCCTCAGGGTAGTGATGCGCAATCCACCGCCGTGCAATCAACGCGAGCAAGGTCACCGCCAGCAATTTTCCAGCAAACGCTCCTGCGCTTTCGAGTGCAACATTGTTCCCCCAGGCAAACAAGAATGGCAGCGCCAATGCGAGCAAAATCAAGGCGTAGGCAATTCTGCGCGTGCGGGCCGATTGTTTGAGGCGTTCAATATTGTTGCGGGTCATCGATTTGGCGTCACGTCGATCAAGGGGAATTGGGCTAGCTTGGTTGTTTCTCACCTCGAAAAGTGTATCTCAGTCTCTCTCGGCAGGCAATTTGGCACTTTGCCCGAATCGCTCGTACAGTCCCTTCACCGTCTCATTCTCGCCGCGAATGCGCAAGAACGCGCCTTCACCATCGGCGCGCTCTTCCAGCACTTCGCAACTTCCAAAAATTTCGCTGCGCAGTTGCTGTTCCGACCAGGGCAGGAACAGTTCAGCCTCAATGAGAGCCCGCTGAAAAAATGCGACGATGGCCTCACGTAATTCTGTGACATCGCCGCTGCGGCGCGCGCTCATCACGATGCATTCGGGGTAGTGCGCGCGCAGTGCCGCTTCGCGTTCGGTTTGCGCGGCTTCGTCGCCGACATGGTCGATCTTGTTGAAGACGCGGATGCGCGGCACGGCCTCTGCCCCGATCTCATTCAGCACCTTGTCTGTAACCTCAAGCTGTCGTTCATATCCGGGGTCGCTCGCGTCGATGACATGGAGTAGTAGCGCTGCGTCAAGCGCCTCTTCGAGCGTTGACTTGAACGAAGCGACCAGCCCGTGCGGCAAATTCTTGATGAAGCCGACCGTATCACTGACCAGTATGCGCGGCCTGCTCTCGGGTTGAAGGGCGCGCACGGTGGTGTCGAGCGTGGCGAAGAGCTTGTTTTCGACCAGCACTTCGCTGCCGGTGAGGGCGCGCATCAGGGTGGACTTGCCCGCGTTGGTGTAGCCGACCAGCGCCACGCTGGCGATTCCCTGACGCTCCTGCCGCCGGGCGCGCTGCGTCTTGCGCTCGACATCCATCGCAATGATCTCTAGTTGCAGCTCGGCGATGCGGTCACGGATCTTGCGTTTGTCCAACTCGGTGTGCGATTCACCGGCGCCGCGGCCGCCGGTGCCGCTACGCTGCCGTCCTTGCGGCCCGGCCAGCTTCGCCGCCTCGCGCAGGCGCGGCGCCATATAGCCGAGGCGCGCGATTTCCACCTGCGCACGTGCAGCGCGAGAGCTGGCATGGCGGTGGAAGATTTCGAGAATGACCATGGTGCGGTCCATCACCTCGCAACCGACTTCGATTTCCAGGTTGCGCGCCTGCGACGGTGAAATTTCGTGATCGACGAAAACGATGTCGATCCTGCCGGCGTCAGGGTCGGCGGCGGCTTGCGGCGCGTGCTCGAAGGTGACGGATACGGGTTCGTTGTCCACGAATTCGCGTATCTCCTGCCGCTTGCCCTCTCCCAGATAAGCCGTAGTGTCGAAGCTGGCGCGCTTCTGCGTGAAAGTGGCGGTAATCTGAAAACCCAGCGTTTTTGCCAGATCGCGCAGCTCGGCCAGCGATGCCTCGAACTCGATGTCGCTCACGTTCGGCAGTTGCACGGCCGCCACGACGGCATACTTTGGCTTCTCTTTGACTTCTTTTCGCATTAGGGGATGGCTTCTCTTGAGTGGGCGAAGGCGGGTAGTATATACGCAACCGCTCACCGCGCTGGAGCGGCCTTCGCCCGTGAGAGCCGATCATCCGGAGCGGCGCATGGATACAAGGCGGCCACCCAATCGCGCATGACTCCAGAGGAGATTCCCAATGAACTACATCGTATTCACCGAAGCTGAAAAGTCCGGTAAAAGGCTGACCACCGTCATTTACGCCCTGTATGCCGCATCGTATTTCGTGGGTATCACCGCCATCATTGCGATCGTGATGAACTACGTCAAGAAGGAAGACGTGGCAGGAACCTTCCTGGAAAGCCATTTTCGCTGGCAAATCAGAACATTCTGGTATGGGCTGCTTTGGGGGATATTGGGTGCCATCACCGCATTGATTGTTATCGGATGGCTCATACTCGCTGTCGATTGCATCTGGATCATTTATCGCATCGCCAAAGGCTGGCTCCGTCTCAATGACAACAAGCCCATGTACACCGAATCGCGCTGATTACAATCCATCTTCCCAGTTTTGCCGGATTGCCTGAGGTGCTGTCGTTAGCCTGTTGGTATAAATTGGGTTGGGAGTCCTGGCGGCTGTTTGGAGGGAGGACGTTTTTGCTGTCGGCTTGGCAGCGGCTTTTTTCAGATTGGCGCTCAGTTTCTCAATTTCTTCTTTTTGTTCATCGATCTGTTTTTGCAATTCAAGCAGTTCAACCCGGGATTTCTCATGAAGTTCCTTGCTGTTGCCGACATTGGCGACCGCTTCCTTGAGCGAAGCATTACAGGCGGCAATATCTGTAGCGGCCTTGCTGACTTCTGCCAAGGCTTTTCTCCCGGCTTCCTGGCTTTTATAAACGGCGAACCCCGCCACACCCGAACCCAGGAGCGCACCCAGCACGACTCCCAGCAGGAGGGCTTTCCAGCGCTCTTTCAGAAAAGTCATCTCTAATCCCACGACGCTCTCCTTCTCGATGTTGATGTTATGGCGCTAATGCAAGCGCTCCAGAGCACCGCTTGAATTTTGCCGCTACCGCCTGTGGCAGTATATCGGCATATTCCCGCCAGACTTTCAGGTTTTCTCTGAGCCAGTCGCCGGGGGAAATCAGCTCGGGGCTGCTGATGAAGTATAATTCGGCGTTCGGGGGGCTTGGATGTGCCAGGATATATTGGGTTTGAAACCATGAAATTCCATACGAGCAGCTGCCTTTGAAAAATAGCCGGGTAGCGAGTGCGTGAAGTGGGCTGGAGGAGAGGGAAATGCGAAGACGTGCGGCTGGCGGGGTGATGTGGCTGCTTATGCTGGCGCTGGCCGTGGCGGGGAATGCCTTTGCAGTCGGCAAGACCTATACGATCGGTGTGGAAGAACTGGATTATTTTCCGGCCTATGCCATGCGGGATGGCGTTTATAGCGGTTATTCACGCGAATTGCTCGACGCTTTCGCCAAGGAGCGCGGCTATCATTTCGAATACAAGCCCTTTCCCGTTCACCGGCTGTTTGCCGTGTTCTTTCAGGGGCAGGTCGATTTCAAGTTTCCTGACAATCCCTATTGGCAAAAGGAATTGCGTGTCCAGGAAAACATCACGTACAGCACTTCAGTGATAAATTATATCGACGGCACTCTGGTGCGTCCGGAAATGAAGGATGCCACTCCGGGGCAAATCAGGACGCTGGCAACGGTGGCGGGATTCACGCCGTGGGGGTGGATGGATGTCATCAAGAGCAAAAAGCTTACCGTGCGGGAAAATACCAATTTCACCGCACTAGCCCAGCAAGTGATTGCCAAACGGGTGGATGCGGTTTACGCCAGCGTGGCGGTGGTCAATCATCAGCTCGACAACGTACTGAAAACCCCGGGAGCGCTGGTGTTCAACAGCAAACTGCCGTACAGCCGGGATAGTTACTTTCTTTCTACCCTGAAACACCCGGAAGTGATTGCCGAATTCGATGCCTGGCAAAAAAACCGGCAGGATTTCGTGCGTAACCTGAAAAAGAAGTACGGCGTAGAAAAAGGTGTGACGGATTAAATTCAATATGACAGATAGCCAACAACACGTTGCGCGGTCGGGAGAAATTAGCCGCCTGTCTCGCGGCCTGACCTTCAAGCAGGCGGCGGTTACGCTGGCCGTGGTTGTGCTGCTCGGGTTGCTGGTTAATGTGGTGCAGATTTTCGTCGAATGGCGCGAGATGCGCGCCGAGGTGCGCGCCCAGGTGCAGCAGACCTTTTCCCTGGTCAGTGGCAGCGCCACGGAGGCCGCTTACCAGTTACACCCCGAATTGTCGCATCAACTGGTGGAAGGGCTGTTTGGCTACGATGCCCTTGAAAGCGCCGTGCTGCGGGACAATTTCGGGCGCGTGCTGGCGCAGAAAACGGTAGGCCGTACAGCGGTTGGCGGGTGGGGCACAGACCTGCTCGAAGGCTTGTTTGCCGATGTGACCGGCTTTTCGTTGCCCTTGCGCTATACCGGTGGCGGCACGCAGGGAGAGAATGTCGGCCAACTCGACATCACTTTGTCGCCGCGCGTGGTCGCGCAGAAATTCATCAGTCGCGTGCTTTTCAACGGCATCGCCTCACTGATCCGCGACATCGCCATCAGTACCCTGGTCGTGCTGATCTTCTATTTCATGATTACCCAGCCCTTGCTGCGTTTGAGCAGCGCCATTGCCAAGGCTGATCCTGACCGCCCCGGCGAGTGGCCTGCTCCCCCCTTGAAAGGGCACGGCAATGACGAACTGGGATTGTTGCGCGACACGGTAGATGGTTTGCTCAAGGCCTTCCAGCATGGTCTTGACCAGCGCAACGAAGTGCAGCAGGAACTGGTGCAGTTGACCCAGCAACTTGAACTGCGCGTGCTTGAACGCACGCACGACCTCAAGGAGGCCATGGCTGCGCTGGCGGAGGAAAAAGCCGAGGCCGAGCGTGCGTTTGCCCAACTTGACCGCACCCACGGCGAACTGGAAAAGGCCAACCGCCTGGTGCTGGAAAGCATCCAGTATGCGCGGCGCATCCAGAGCGCCATGCTGCCGGACAAGCTGGCGCTGGGCGATGCGGTAAAGGAAATTTACGTGTGGTGGGAGCCGCTGCATGTGGTCGGCGGCGACTATTTCTGGCTGGAGCGTTTCGGCAATCGCAGCTTGCTGGTGCTGGCCGATTGTACCGGTCACGGTGTGCCGGGCGCCTTCATCACGCTGGTGGTGGCCTCGGCGCTGGACCGTATCCTGCATGAGCAGAAACTGCTCGATCCCGCGCGGATTCTGCTGGCGCTCGACGAAATGGTGCGCGCGCGTCTGCGTCAGGATCGTTCCGATGCGGAATCGGATGATGGCCTGGATGCAGCAGTGTGTTTGTGGGACAGCGATGCGCAAACCCTGACTTTTGCCGGCGCCGGCATGCCGCTGATTTACGTCCAGGATGGCGCTGTCCATGAAATCCGCGGCAACAAGTCGAGCCTGGCCTACAACAGTACCCGGCAGACGCGCAATTTCACCAATCATCTCGTCGAGGTCAAACCCGGCATGGCTTTCTACATGCTCACCGATGGCGTGTCCGACCACATGGGCGGCAAACCTCGGCGTTTGTTCGGACGCAAGCGCCTGGCTTCGGTTCTGCGGGCCAATCAGGGAATGCCCATGCCGGAGCAAATTACGGCGATCCGGCAGGCACTCGACGCATATCGCGGCGAGGAACTGCGGCGCGACGACACCACGCTGCTGGGCTTCAGGCCGCTGTGAGCCGATTTTTTTACCAAGGAGAAAACATGCCGCTCTTGCGTCACTGCCTTGCCCTCGTCCTGTTTGCCGCAGCCTGCGGCACCACGGTGGCGGCGGACTGGAGCGTCAACGAAATCCACTATCAGCGCGGGGATCTGAAGACCCCCACTTTTGCTGGCGGCGGCAGTTCGGCCACGGACATCCTCACAGTGCAGCATGCCAGCGGTTGGGAGATAGGCGACTTGTTCTTCTTCGTTGATTTCCTCGACGACCGGCAGCGTGACGGTTTCAACGACAGGGACTATTACGGTGAGTTGTACGCCAATTTCAGCCTCGGGAAAATTAGCGGAAAAGCCTTTTCCTACGGGCCGCTCAAGGATGTCGGATTGCTGGCGGGCGTCAACCGCTCCGGGGACGCCAGGGTGCTGAAACTGTTGCCGGGCGTGCGCCTGAGCTGGGACGCGCCGGGCTTTGCCTTCCTCAACACCGACCTCACCGCATATCTGGATCACAGCGACGGCGTGGCCAAGGGCGGTGCCCCGGCGGAGAACGACAGCTACATGCTGGACGTGAACTGGGCTTACCCCTTCACCCTTGGCCAGCACGGTTTCAGCATCGAAGGCCATGCCGAATACATCGGCAAGCGCAGCAACGAATTCGGCGCGCCGCTCAGCGCCTGGGTTCTCGCGCAACCGCAATTGCGCTGGGACTTGGGGCGGGCGTTGCATGGCAAGCCCAAGCGGCTTTTCCTGGGAATCGAATACCAGTATTGGCGCAACAAACTTGGCGATAAAAACACCTCGGAAAGCCGCCCGCAATTCCTGGCGGTGTGGCGCTTCTGAGCCATGAAATTCGCAGTCTGGCTCTTGTTGCTTCTGGTGTCATCTTCAGTTGGCGCCGCACCCCTGCTGGACGATGCGGCAGCGATTCCCCACGTCGGGGAGCGTGCCCGCGAGGCTTACGCCCAGTCATTTTTGCCATCCGGAACGCATCGCGCCTTTGCCATCGCACCGGGCGGAGCCTGGGCCTGGGCTGCCGAGAAAGAGGACGCCGATGCCGCTAGGGAGGCCGCGCTCGATGCCTGCGGCAAACACAGTGAAATCCGCTGCGTTCCTTATGCGGTGGATGACCGGGTGGTGTTCGACGACAAGGTCTGGCCAAGCTTGTGGGGGCCCTATAAATCGCGTGCGCAGGCGACCTTGGCGGAAACTGGCGGAAAACGCGGGATGCGCTTTCCAGACCTTGCCATGGTGTCTCCCAAGGGGCGCGCCATGAAGTTGTCGGATTTGCGCGGCAAGGTCGTGGTCGTACATTTCTGGGGTTCCTGGTGCAATCCCTGCAAGCGCGAGCTGCCGGATTTGCTAAAGCTGGTGACGCATTTCAAAGGCAATGGGGAGATGGTTTTTGTGCTCCTGCCGGTGCGCGAGAAACTCAGCGATGCCCAACGCTGGCTGAACGCCCAAGGACTGGCGCTACCGCTTTATGATTCCGGTGTAAAAAGCGCCGAGGATGAATTTCTTAAACGGGCAGACGGCGGAAAAATTCAGGATCGTCAGCTTGCCAAGGTGTTTCCCGCCACTTGGGTGCTCGACAAGCACGGTCTGGTGGTGTTCTCCCATGTCGGGCCGCTGGAAGGCTGGTTGCAATATGCGCCGTTCCTGCGTGACGTGGCGGCAAAATCGGGGAAGTAAAACGTCAATCTTGATCTGAATCCCGGTTTGCAAGCCGGGCGCTACGGATTTCCTCACCCAATTGATGGACGGCGATGGCGTAAAACAGGCTGCGGTTATAGCGTGGAATAACGTGGAAATTATTGAGCACCGTCCTTCAGCGCCTGCATCAACGGCAGCAGCAGGTCGCATGCGAGTTCCCGGAATTTTTCGTCCAGGGGATCGTGGTCGCGATAGATCATGCGGTAATGGCGTTCCTCGCTTTCGCCGCGGAAGGCACCGATCCGGTATTCCGGCTCGTCCCATTGGAGACGCGCGGCCTTGAGCGCTGTTTCCTCATCCTTTCCGGCAAATATCCTGGCTGCGTATGCCCAGGCGCTCTTGATGAAGAAAGGCAAGGGAGAATGCAAGCCCTGGCGGTAATATTTCAACAATTTGGCGAGTTCTTCCTCGGGGTGCGCGACCTCCCCCAGGCACTCGCTTTTGTCGATACCGATCAGGCGGCTGCGCGGCACCACCCCTGGCGGTTTAAGCTGGCAGAGCAGCAGATGGCGCAGCCACAGCGCAAAGCGGGTGCGCGGCTTGATTTCGTCGAGGGTATATTCCACCAATCCCTCCACACCGACGCCATTCAGCCAGCCGGTGAGACGCATTTCCCCGGCGCTGAAATGGATTGGCAGGGCAGCGAGCGGTTCATGCGGCAACCATTGCGCGGCCAGTTTATATACGTCACTTTCCTCGCGCGCCAGCATGCGTGCGCCGAAATCGCCATGCGGCAGCCAGCCCTGCGCTTCGACCAGTTGCAACGCCGCCTCCGGCGGCCTGCCGACCTGAATGTTTTCCAGCAACTGTGCGCGTACCGCCTGGCGGGTCAAATAATCCAAATCAAAGGGTTCGCGAGCCGAAATTTCCGCTTCGCCTTCTTGCAGGCGGATGCCCAGACGCTGTTGCAGCAGGGCGCGCGCCGGGTTGGCATAAAACCACGCCAGTTGTTCGAATTCCACCGTGTTTCGTTCTTCTTCCATTTCGGGGAGTTTCATGTCGAAGAGGCGTGGCGCCACCGTTTCTGCGGCGAGCTTGCGGCTGGCATCCAGCCAGAAGCGGGAATAGGCGGGGTAGGCGGCGTTGCCGTGAAAATAGGCCGGATTGAAGGGTTGCAGAAAATGGCGGGTGACGATGCGTTGCGCCGTTGGCGCGCCGCAACTGGCCTTGACCGCGTCCAGCAGTTCCGCCACCAGCACCGAAGGCGGCAACGCACGGTTGTCGCGGATGTCTTGTCCGACATGGCTCAGATACAGCACTTGCCGGGCAGACAGCACTATTTCGAGAAACAGGTAGCGGTCGTCAAGGCGGCGCGAGCGGTCGCCGGGGCGCGGGTGCGCGGCGATCAGGTCGAATCCGGTGGGCGTATGGCGGCGTGGGAATTCCCCGTCATTGAGGCCCAGCACGCAGATGACTTTGAAGGGCAGGCAGCGCATGGCGGTCATGGCGGCAAAGGTGACGCCGCCACCGAACTGGCCACCGCCTGGCGCTTGCGCCAGTTGTCCGCTGAGCCAGTTTTTCACCACCGCCATCTCGACCGGCTGTTCAAAGTGTGCCGCCGCGCCAAGTTCGCGCAGCAGCGCCAGCTTGTCGCGCAGCCGGTTGACGGCGTCTTCTTCCTCCGGGTCCGGTGCGAACAGGCGTTCGACCAAGGTATTCAGCAGGTTTGCCCAGCGTGCCGGCGTGTGGCTACCCTGGAGCATTGTTGCCAGATCGAACAAGGTTTCGGCGAATTCGGCCAGACAACCGGCAAGCTGCGCCTGCCTGCCCTCGATGTCATCCCACGGCAGGCAGGCGCCGAACAGCGGCAAGGCGTCGCCCGCCACTTCACGCGGCAGGGCGTAGCCGAGCAGCAGGCGGGTCAGGCCATCGCGCCAGGTGTGGCGCGGCGTGGCCGGTAAGCCCAATCCGTCCTTGTGGGCAGCGTCGCGCCCCCAGCGGATACCGGTTTCACGTATCCAGTGCTGGATCAACGGCAGATCGTCCTCTTCCAGGTCGAAGCGGCGCAGTACCGCCGGATGTGCGAGCAGACCCAGCATCCAGTCGGCGTTGAAGCGCGAGGCAGGCAGGTCGAGCAGGGAGAGGAAAGTCGAGGCCAGCGTATCTTCCTTACCCTTTCCCCCGGCGATGCCGTACGGGATGGCGGGTTTGCCTCCGCCCGGCGCGAAGACGGCATCGACGTAAGGCGCCCAGAAAGCGACATCGGCACACAGTACCGCGACGTCTCCCGGCAGCAGGGCAGGGTCGGCGGCGAACAGGCGCAGCAACTGGTCGTGCAGGACCTCGATTTCACGCATCGGGCTGTGACAGGCGTGAATTTGCAGCGAGCGGTCGTCGTCGGCGATGTCGTGCGGGATGAAGTCCGGCGCTTCCGGGTCGGTGAGGGTGAGGATGTCATCCTGCAAGCGGTGCAGCAGGGTGTCGGCGGCGATTTCTCCGCCGGGGACAAATAGGTCCTCCAGTTCGGGGAAGGCCGCCAGCGCACCGAAAAAATCGCGTCCCTGTTTGCCCAGGGAAGCCAGCAGGGGGTTGCCGGTTTCCAGGTGAAGCTCCTCGTGGGGCGTCGTAAGGGATAGCCTGGCCTGTTCCTTGTGGTCACGGATCCATTCCCAGTATTCCTGGCTGGGGTTAAGGGCGAACACCAGCACTTCGCCGTGCCGCGCCAATTTGTGCAACAACGCCAGAAACAGCGGCGACAGGCTGGAGATGCCGAACAGGATCACCCGCTCCGGCAAGCCGGGCGGCGCATCGCCATCGAGCTGTTGCAGCAGCGTTTCCATCAGCCGCACCCAGTGTGCTTCTCCGACCTGTTCCGCCATGTCGCGCCACAGTGCAGCCTGCCAGTCTTCGTCGGCGCCAAGACCGCAGTGGACGCCTTTTTCCCAGCGCGCTATCCAGTCGGGACGATAAACCAGGTACTGGTCGAAGACATCGGCGATGCGGCAGGCCAGTTCGTGGCGGCGATCATCGCCCCCGCCGTCGAGATAGTGCTGCACGCGGGGAAACGCGGCCAAATGACCGACGCTTCCCAGCCAGCCCATGATGCGCCACGACAGTACCTCGGGAGAAAAAGGGGAACGTCGGGGCAATTCGCCCAGCACGGCGCGCATCAGTTGCCAGATGAAGGAAGCCGGCAGGGGAAACTCGACGTGAGCGCAAATCGAGAGGTGTTGCGCCAAGCGCAGGGTCAGCCAGCGCTCCATGCCGGGGCTCTGTACCAGGATGGTTTCGGGCTGGAGAGGGGAGTGCAACGGCTTGGTAAGCACGCCAGCCAATAGTTCCGCCAATGTTTCAAGGCGATTGGACTGGAAGAGATGGAGCATGGGCGGCGGGCTTGCTCCGCTGGGTTAACTGCGTGGAATGAAAAGAGTGACTTTCAGTCCGGGGTTGAGCGGACGTTTCGCGGAAATGTTGTTCCAGCGCTGGATGTCGTTGACCGCCACCTTGTGGCGTTTGGCGATGCTGCTCAGGGTATCGCCGCGCCGCACGGTATATTGGGTGGAACCGGGTCTGGTGGGCTGCTTGACGGTGGACTGTACCACCTTGGCGGGTTTCACCGTCTTCGTCTTCATTTCTGGCCGTGCCGATTTTGTCGGCTGGGAAGGACGGGAAGCCGATGCCAGATTTCTTACGGCTGCTTGCCGTTCCAGCACCAGCTTTTGTCCGAGGGCGACGCGCTCGGATTTGAGACGGTTGAGGGATTTGATTTGCTCGGGGGAAAGTGCGTAGCGCCGGGCGATGCTGAATAGCGTATCTCCCTTCTTAACCACGTGAATCCTCGTTCTCGTCGTGACTTCCGGCTCTTCGCGCACAGCAAAATTGGCGGACAGCACGTCGCCGGAACGGCGGGCGGCGTATTCTCCAAGCGGTACCAGCAAAGTCCCGCTAGACAGGCGGCGCTTGCCTGAAATGCCGTTGATTTCCTTGAGTTGCGCCACGCTGAGACTGAACTTGCGCGCCACCTTGTCCAGCTTTTCGCCGCGTCCCAGGGTATAGGCACCCCAGGAAACCAGCGGCTTGTCATAATTTTCCAGATTGCTGGTGAATGTATCGACCTTGTCAACCGGCAACAGCAGATAGTCGGTGTCCTTGCTGTTGATGACCGGCCGGTTGTGCGCGGGGTTGAGCGAGGCAAATTCCGCTTCCGGCATTTCCGCCAGGCGTGCCGCCAAGGTCAGGTCGATATGCTTGTCGGCGGCGACCTTGACGAAATAGGGCTGATTGGGAATGGGCGCCAGGGCGATGCCGAATGCTTCGGGATTGGCGATGATGTTCTTGATCGCCAGCAGCTTGGGCAGGTAATTGCGCGTTTCAGGTGGCATGCGCAGGCTGAGGATGTCTGTCGGCAGGCCCTTGGCGTCATTGCGTCCGACGGCACGCATGACGTTGCCTTCTCCCCAGTTATAGGCGGAAAGGGCCAGTTCCCAGCTGCCGAACATGTCATGAAGTTTTTGCAGGTAATCCAGTGCCGCATCGGTGGCCGCCATGATGTCGCGGCGTCCGTCGTACCACCAGTTCTGTTGCAGGCCAAAATGCTTGCCGGTGGAGGGAATGAACTGCCAGATGCCGGAAGCGTGGGCGCGGGAATAGGCCTTCGGGTTGAAAGCACTTTCAATCATGGGCAGCAGGGCGATTTCCGTCGGCATGCCGCGCTTTTCCACTTCCTCGACGATGTGGAACAAATAGCGCTGGCTACGATCAACCATGCGGCGCACATAATCGGGGCGGTTGGCGTACCAGTTTTCGTGTTCCTGCACCAGCGGCGATGCCATTTCCGCCAGCGTGAAGCCTGCGCGGATGCGCTCCCATAGATCGCCGTTTGGCGCCAGGAGTGGGGAAGATTCGACGGGACCGCTGTTTTCCACGCCAGCCAGAGTACTATCCAGAGTAGTTGAAAGAACGGGAGAAAACTGCAATAAGGGCGGAAGGTTCTGATCAATGCCAGGTTCGGCGATGGTCTGGGGCTGCCTGTTTTCCGGCGGTGTTGCGGCAGGAGTGTCAGCGAGGGTCAGGGTGGCTGAAGCCGGAGCCTCTTCCCGCGCGTCTTCAGCTATGACCGGAAAGGCCAGCAGCACGGACAACGCCAGAGAAATTGCATGGGAAACGCGCATCATGGGGTTGTTTTAACCGTTCTTGTTTCTGGAAAAATCCTGCGGATGTTACCTGCGGCGGGCAAGGGGCGTCAAGGTTTATTACGCCCACAGTGTCCGAAAGTACATGGGCAATTCATTGATTAACCGAGATTTCTCCACTCACGCATCGCGGTGAAAACCGATACCTCATCCGTCAGGGTTTTTTCGGCCCAACGGCTGGCTGCTTCGATGACCTCCGCTTCGTTGCAGCGCAGGAAAGGGTTGGTGGCTTTTTCCAGAGCCAGACTGGCTGGCAGGGTCGGCAGGTCGCGGGCACGGATTTCCCGCTCACGAATTTCACGTTCGAGCAGAGCGGCGTTGTGCGGCTCGACTTTTTTGGCAAAGCGGATGTTTTCCAGGGTGTATTCGTGTGCCGGATAGACCAGGGTCTCGGGCGGCAGCGCCGCAATGCTTTGCAGGGACGCATGGGCTTGCGGCGGCGTGCCCTCAAACAGTTTGCCGCAACCGCAGGTGAATAGGGCATCCCCACAAAACAGGCGATTTGCGCCATAATAAGCAAGATGGTCGGCGGTATGTCCCGGTACACCGAGCACTTCAAGGCTCAACGGGAGGGCGGGAAAATCAAGGGTCTCTCCAGCCGCAACCGGGTGATTGACCGTGGCGATGCGCCGGTCGCCGTAAATTGCCAGACCGGGAATCTGACGCAGCAACCCGGCGTTGCCGCCGGTATGATCGCCGTGGTGGTGAGTGTCGAGCACCCCGATGAGGCGCAGTTGGTGTGCGGCCAGATAATCCAGCAGAGGAGCGGCGTCCCCGGCGTCGACCGCGAGCGCGTCGTGCCCGTTGTGCAACAGCCAGATGTAATTATCCTCAAAAGCCGGAATGGGAATGACGGTAAGCATGGGCGCCAATGTTTGAATTTATTGCGGAAAAAGTCAATGCCTGATCTTGCTGAATGGCTTCCCACCCCCCTCGGGCGCTACCTGGTCGAGCGCGAGCAGGCCTATTACGACCGTGAGGTGGCGGATATTTTCGGCTACAACGCCCTGCAACTGGGGTTGCCGCAGCAGGATTTGCTACGCAACAACCGCATGCCGCTACATCTGCACGCAGGGCGCGAGGAAGGTCTCGGATTGCGCACCGACCCCGCTTTTCTCCCGCTCGGCGGACAGAGCATCGATCTGGTGTTATTGCCGCATGTCCTCGAATTCAGCGATCAACCGCACCAGATATTGCGCGAGGTCGAGCGCGTACTGATTCCGGAAGGACAGCTCATCGTCAGCGGTTTCAATCCGTTCAGCCTGTGGGGTATGGCGCGACGCCTGCCGGGGCTGCGCGACGCGCTGCCGGGGCAACGCCGGTTTATCTCGTTGCCGCGCATCAAGGACTGGCTGGCGCTACTCGGTTTCGAGGTCACCGCAGGGCGCATGTGTTGTTACGCGCCGCCCATCCAGCGCGAAACATGGCTGCATCGCTTCAGTTTCATGGAGTCCGCCGGTGACCGCTGGTGGGCACTGGGCGGTGGCATCTATTTCCTGCGCGCGCGCAAACGGGTGCAGGGCATGCGACTCATCATGCCGACCTGGCACGAGTTGCGCGCCGCAAAAAAGGCGCTCAAACCGGCCACGCAGAAACTTCTTAACCGCAACGATCCTCAAGCATGACCTGCCAATGAATCCTATCGTGGAAATTTTTACCGACGGCGCCTGCAAGGGCAACCCCGGCCCCGGCGGCTGGGGCGCGCTGCTGCGTTTTGGCAGCCATGAAAAGGAATTGTGCGGCGGCGAGCCGGGCACCACCAACAACCGCATGGAGCTGACCGCCGTCATTCGCGCTCTGGAAGCGCTGACGCGCAGTTGCCATGTGCGTCTGCATACCGACTCGCAGTATGTGCAAAAGGGCATCAGCGAGTGGATACATGGCTGGAAGAAGCGCGGTTGGCGCACCGCCGACAAGCAGCCGGTAAAAAACGAGGATTTGTGGCGGCGCCTCGACGAAGTCGCTGCCGGGCATCACGTCGAATGGCTGTGGGTGAAGGGCCATGCCGGCCACGAGGGCAACGAGCGCGCCGATCAGTTGGCGAATCGCGGTATTGGGCAGATCACAAAAGGATAAACCGTGCGACAAATCATTCTGGATACCGAAACCACAGGTCTCGATCCCAAGTCCGGGCATCGCGTCATTGAAGTGGCCGGCGTGGAGATGGTCAACCGGCGGCTGACCGGCAACCATTTCCACCGCTATCTCAACCCGCAACGCGAAATTGACGCCGGCGCCCAGCAGGTACATGGCATCAGCCTCGAATTTCTGCAGGACAAGCCGCTGTTCGGAGATGTCGCCGAGGATTTCCTGGCATTCCTCGGCGAGGCCGAACTGATCATCCACAACGCCCCGTTCGATGTCGGCTTTCTCGACCATGAACTGCAACGGCTTGGCATGGCGGGCATCAAAACCCGTTGTACGGTAACCGACACCCTGAAAATGGCCAAGGCGCTTCATCCCGGCCAGCGCAACAACCTTGACGCGCTGTGCAAGCGTTATCAGGTCGATAACGCCGGGCGCACCCTGCACGGCGCCTTGCTCGATGCCGAATTGCTGGCCGAAGTTTATCTGGTCATGACGCGCGGGCAGGATAGCCTGATGATCGATCTGGAGGAGGTGTCCGCCACACATGGCGTCCCGCTACAGGAGCGCTCCGTGCCACGCACGCTGTTTGTGCTTGCCGCGAGCGATGATGAACTGGCGGAACATTGCCGGCAGATCGAGGACATCGACAAGGCCAGCAAGGGAAAATGCCTGTGGAAGTCGCTGGAGCAGCCGTCCTCCGCCGGCGCGTAGCTTTCCCGACATTATTTCTCGGCTATTCTGGATTCCGCCAGACGAACTTTTCCGGCATCAATGCTGAGCGCCCACCTGCGTTCCTGTTCGTCCAGCGCCTCGTCGTAGAGCAACTGCCTTTCCAGCACCGCCAGCGTGGCTTCGGAGGCGTCGTTGCCGCGCTTTTCCCGCTGCGCTACCCGTTGCCGCAACACTTCAGGCGCCGTTTGCAGATCGAGAATGGCGTAATCGGCATCAAGGTCTTGCGCCAACAGGCGGAAGGCTTGGCGTTCCGCCCGCTGGAGAAAGGCGGCATCGACGATCACCGGCCAGCCCGCCTCGATGACGGTTTTGCACAGATCGGCCAGGCGCTGATAGGTCAGCCGGTGTCCTTGCGGGGAATACAGTCCGCCGTCCAGGGGCGAGCCGCTACGAGCCATGCCGTCCAGCCCGAAGAGGCGCTTGCGTTCGATGTCGGAACGGATGCGGATGGCGCCCAGAAGCGCGGCAAGCTGGCCGGAGAGGGTGGTCTTGCCGGAGCCGGATAGCCCGTGGGTGATGAGGAGGAATGGGGCGGCGGGACGGGTGAAGGATTCCGCCAGAGCCAGATATTCCCGGCAACGGGCAAGGGCGGCCCCGGCCAAGACCGGCTGGGTGCCGCCGAGGGCTGCGACTTTGGCGCGCACCAGTGCCCGATATACCAGGTAATAGCGCAGTACGCTCAGCCCGGCGTAATCCCCGCTGTCTTCCAGGTAGCGATTGAGCGTTCGCCAGGCCAGCTCCGGCCGGCCGTGATCGTGCAAGTCCATCACCAGAAAGGCCACTTCACTGATGACATCGACCCAACGCAGGTTTTCGTTGAATTCGAGACTGTCGAAGGGTATCGCCTCGCCTTCGAACCAGGCCAGGTTGCCCAGATGCATGTCGCCGTGGCATTCGCGGATATGCCCTTCATGCTTGCGTTGCGCGAAGCGGGCGCTGAGACGCTGAAACGCCTGTTCACTCCAGGCGCGCAGGTTTTCCAATCGCACCAGATCGTCCGGGTTATCGAGACTCCGGCGAATTTGTGTGAAGTTTTGCTGCGCCGGCTGACGAACCGCATCGGGCGTGCCGAATGGGCTGTCCGGGGCGGCAATTTCCGCTTGCCGATGAAAGGCCGCCATTTTTTGTGCCACGGCATCAAGGTGCGCTGCTTTCAGGTCGCCCCGTGCCAGCATGTCGTCGAATTGCGCCGTGGCGGGAAAGCGGCGCATTTTGACCGCATATTCGATGGCCTCGCCATCGCCGCCCAGGATAGGGGCGATAGGCGTGCCCGTGATGGAAACCACTTCAAGATACAGGGAAGGTGCCAGACGGCGGTTGAGGCGCAATTCTTCCTCGCAGAAGAAGCGGCGCCGTTCCAGGGTGCTGAAGTCAAGAAAACCGAAATCGACCGCCTTTTTGATCTTCCAGGCGAAATCACCGCTCAGCAGTACCCAGGATATATGGGTTTCCACCATCTCTACGGGCGCCGACAGCGTGGTGAGCATGGCGGCCACCAGGGTTGGGAGGGTATTAGTGTCTTCCATGCCGGGGCATCTTATCAGAAAGGGGGATGACCCACCGCCGCGCAACCGGACGTGCGGCGAAGGCTTATGCCATTGGGGCTTCCCGTCGCGCAAAGCCGGGCAGAGCTTCTACAACACCTCCCCGCTGGACATGAAAAAGCTGATGGGCGACCTGCGCATTACAACACTTTCACCACCCGTTTTACGCCGCTGTCTTCCTTGCTGGTGGTGGCGCCAAAGCCCAGGCGCGCGGCTAGGCTCAACATGTTGCTGTTGCTGGCGAGCACCTCGCCCTCCATGACTTTCAGCCCCTTGTTGCGCGCCGCTTCCATCAGCGCAGCCATGAGTTTGTGTCCGATACCCTTGTGATTCCAGCCGTCGCCCACCACCACTGCGAATTCGCAGGAGTCGCCGTCCGGGTTGGTGGCGTAGCGTGAAACGCCGACCTGCATTTCCTTGCCGTCCTGTTCGATGACGGCAATCAGCGCCATTTCGCGGTCGTAGTCGATCTGGGTGAAGCGCACCAATTGCACCTGCGAAAGCTCGTGGATAGTGTCCATGAAACGGAAATACTTGGCTTCGTCGGACAGGCTGCGCACGAATTCCTGCTCGATATCCGCGTCTTCCGGGCGGATCGGGCGCACGGTGATGTCGGTGCCGTCCGGCAACTGCCATTGCTGCACCAGATAGGCAGGGTAAGGATAGATCGCCATGTGCGTGTAGCGGTCGGTGGTGAGCGGACGGAAATCGACAATCACGCGGGCATCCGCCGCCAGCACGCCGCTTTCATCGACGATCAGCGGGTTGATGTCCATTTCGCGCAGCCAGGGTAGTTCGCAGACCATTTCCGAAACACGCAGCAGCACGCTTTCCAGCGCCTCCATGTGGGCGGGCGGCATATGGCGGAAGGCGCCGAGCAGCTTGGAAATCTTGGTGCCGCCAATCAGATCCTTGACTAGGTAGCGGTTTAGCGGCGGTAGCGAGACGGCGCTGTCGCCCAGCACTTCCACGCTGGTGCCACCCGCGCCGAAGCTGATCACCGGGCCGAACACCGGGTCGGTGGTAACGCCCACCAGCAATTCGCGGCCATTCGGCTTGACCACCATGGGCTGGATGGAGATGCCGTCAATACGTGCGCCAGGGCGGTTTTTCTTCACATCGCTGATGATGTCGTTGTAGGCCGCGCGCACTGCCTGGGCATTCACTAGGTTAAGACGCACGCCGCCGGCGTCGGTCTTGTGGGTGATGTCCGGCGAATTGATTTTCATGGCAATGGGAAATCCCAGTTGCTGGGCGAGCAGCAGCGCCTCGGCGGGCGAGCGTGCCACCACGGTATTGGCCACCGGAATGCGGAAGGCCGCCAGCAGGGATTTCGATTCCATTTCCGAGAGCACCTTGCGGCGTTCCGCCAGCACGGTCTCGATCAGCATGCGCGCGCCTTCCGCATCCGGTTCGTCGTAATGCGACAGCGGCCCCGGCGTTTGCATCAGCAGGCGCTGGTTCTGCGAGTAGTTGGAAATGTAGTAGAACGATTCCACTGCCGATTCCGGTGTGCGGAAGGTCGGAATTTTTGCCTGGGAAAACAGGGTGCGGCTGCTGCTGATCTGTATGTCACCCATCCAGCAGGTCAGGAGCGGCTTGCTGAAACGGTCGGCGATGTCGATCATCGCCTGCGCGACTTCCAGCGGGCGCGTCATGGCCTGCGGAGTAAGGATCACCACCACGCCGTCGACGTTGGGGTCGGCCAGGCAGGCGTTCACCGCATCGCGATAGCGTTCGGCGCTGGCGTCGCCGATAATGTCTACCGGGTTGCCGTGCGACCAGGTCGGCGGCATGGTCTGGTTGAGCGTATCGATAGTTTCCGGTGACAGCCTGGCGAGAGGGATGCCCAGGTCAACGGCGTGGTCGGTGGCCATCACGCCCGGCCCGCCACCGTTGGTGATGATGGCCAGGCGGTTGCCGCTGGCGCGGTAGCGCGAGGTGAGTGCCTTGGCTGCGGAAAAAAGCTGGCCGATGCTCATCACGCGCACGACGCCCGCGCGGCGCAGGGCGGCATCGAAGACGTTGTCTTGTCCGACCAGGGCGCCGGTGTGCGACATCACCGCTTTCGATCCGGCTGCGTGGCGCCCCACCTTGATGACGAACACCGGCTTCACTCGCGCTGCCGCACGCAGGGCGCTCAAAAAACCGCGCGCTTTGTGGATGCCCTCGACGTAAAGCAGGATGCTTTGTGTGTGGATGTCGGACGTCAGATAGTCGAGGATCTCACCGAAGTCCACGTCCGCCGAGGTGCCCATGGAAACCACGCTGGAAAAGCCCACGTCGTTGGCCGGTGCCCAGTCGAGAATGGCGGTGCACAGGGCGCCGGATTGCGAGACCAGGGCGAGATTGCCGGGCTTGGCGCTACCCTTGTTGAAGGTGGCGTTGAGACCGATGGCCGGACGCATGATGCCCAGGCAGTTGGGGCCGATGATGCGCAGATTGTAGCGTTTGGCGTTGGCCAGCGCTGCCTGCTCCAGTGCCGCGCCGTGGGCGCCGGTTTCGCTGAACCCGGCGGAAAGCACGATGACGGCTTTGACGCCATGCTTGCCGCAGGCCTCGATAATCTCGGGCACGGCTTCCGCTTTGGTGGCGACCACCGCCAGTTCCACAGGCTTGCCGATTTCCTCGATTGTGCCATAGGCGGGCTGGCCGAGAATTTCGCCGTGCTTTGGGTTGACGGCGTAGAGTTCGCCCTGATAGCCGCCTTCCAGCATATTGCGGAAAACAATGTTGCCGACCGAGTCGGGACGCTCCGAAGCACCGATGACGGCAACCGACTTGGGAGAAAAGAGTGTGCTGAGGTAGTGTTGTCCCATGGTCTTTTCCTTGCTGAATTGGGGGGCAGTGGGTAATTATGGTGCCGCAGTGTGACAGGGTGATAACGGCATCCTGCTGCGGCGGGATGCTGCGTTCAGTCTTGTGCATGATACATGACTGGCGGTGAGCGGGGCGCAAACACTCAGCCGTCAATGATGCGTCCCCCTGAATTTGGATATGTTATTGTTGGCAATAATCCGGCAAATAAAGTAAAGTTATACTTCCCTGATTTTTATAACAACATTGGAGAAATACCATGAGCGCCAAAGGGCAATTGTTACAAGACCCGTTTCTGAATATCTTGCGCAAAGAGCACGTGCCGGTTTCCATTTATCTGGTAAATGGTATCAAGCTTCAGGGGCAGATCGATTCTTTCGACCAGTACGTGGTATTGCTGAAGAATACCGTTACCCAGATGGTGTACAAGCACGCCATTTCCACCGTTGTGCCGGTGCGCCCGGTTAGCGTTCCTTACGATGCCCCCGAAGCCGACGCCTGATGTTTGATCGCCCCGAGGGCGGCGGCAAGGCGGTTCTCGTCGGTCTGGACCTGAATGACCCGGATTACGAAGAGAGTCTGGAAGAACTCAAACTGCTCGCCGAAAGCGCGCGCATACAGGTGCAGGCAGTCATTCGCGGTCGGCGCGCCAGACCGGATGCCGGCACCTTCGCAGGTTCGGGAAAGGTGGAGGAAATTGCCGCCGCCTGCCGGGATGGCGAAATCCCGCTGGTCATTTTCAATCATGAATTGAGCGCTGCTCAACAGCGCAATCTGGAGCGGCGGCTCAATTGCCGCGTGCTTGACCGCACCAACCTGATACTGGATATTTTCTCCCAGCGCGCACGCAGTCATGAGGGCAAGTTGCAAGTCGAACTGGCGCAACTGGAGTACCTCTCCACGCGTCTGATTCGCGGCTGGACCCATCTGGAGCGGCAAAAGGGCGGTATCGGCGTGCGCGGCGGCCCCGGCGAAACGCAATTGGAAATGGATCGGCGCATGCTGCGCAGCCGCGTCAAGCTGCTTAAGGAAAAGCTCGCCAAGTTTCGCCAGCAGCGCGATATTCAGCGCCGGGCGCGACAACGCGCCAATGTTTTTTCAGTGTCGCTGGTGGGCTATACCAATGCCGGAAAGTCGACGCTGTTCAATCGTCTGACCCATGCGCAGGCCTATGCCGCAGACCAGTTGTTCGCCACGCTGGATACCACCACGCGCAAGATTTTCCTGCCGGAATGCGGTGAAGTGGTGCTGTCGGACACGGTGGGCTTCATCAAGCAACTGCCGCATACGCTGGTGGCGGCGTTCCGGGCGACGCTGGAGGAGGCGATACAGGCCGATTTGCTGCTGCACGTGGTGGACGGCGCGAGCGCCAGCCGCGACCTCCAGATCGCCGAGGTCAACAAGGTGTTGGCCGAGATCGGCGCGGACGAGATCCCGCAAATTGAGGTTTTCAACAAGATTGACCTGAGTGGCGCCGATGCGGGAGTGGAACGCGACGAATATGGTAGAATCTGTCGTGTTCGGGTTAGCGCGCTGACCGGGACTGGCATGGATTTCATCCGCCAGGCACTGGCGGAGCACGATGCGAGACGCAATCAGGACGCCCGAGACGCCGGTGCGGAGCATGAAGCGCAACTTCTCAATACGGAATATTAAATATGGCATGGAACGACCCCGACTGGGGCAAGAGAAACAGCGGTAATGGTGGCAACAGCGGCGGCCCGCCCGATCTGGACGAGTTGTGGCGCCGCTTTAACCAGAAGCTGAACGACCGTTTTGGCGGCAAGGTTCCGCCGCGTCCCGTAAACATCGGTGGCAACGGTGGCAACGGTGGCAACGGTGGGGATGGCGGCGGTTTCGGCGGGGCAGGTAAGGCTGTCGGTTTTTTGCCGGTGCTGGTGGCTCTGGTGTGGCTGGGCAGTGGTTTCTACATCGTTGATGCCGGCGAGCGCGGCGTAGTGCTGCGTTTTGGGAAATTTGTCGAAACCACCATGCCTGGCCCGAACTGGCACATTCCCTATCCAGTCGAAAATGCCGAAGTCGTCAAGCAGGAGCAGGTGCGCACGGTGGAGGTGGGCTATCGCAACAATGTCAAGAGCAAAGTGCTGAAAGAATCGTTGATGCTCACCGATGACGAAAACATTATTGATATCCAGTTTGCCGTGCAATACACCCTAAAATCCCCGGAAGATTTCCTTTTTAACAACCGTTCCACTGAAGAGTCGGTGATGGGCGCTGCCGAGACCGCGATTCGTGAAGTGGTCGGCAAGAGCAAGATGGATTTCGTGTTGTACGAAGGGCGTGAAGCTGTGGCTGCCGCCGCCAGCAAGCTGATGCAGGAAATTCTCGACCGTTACGAGTCCGGCATTAGCATCAGCAAGGTTACCATGCAGAACGCCCAGCCGCCGGAACAGGTGCAGGCCGCTTTTGATGATGCGGTGAAGGCAGGCCAGGACCGCGAACGCCAGAAGAACGAAGGCCAGGCTTACGCCAACGACGTGATTCCCAGAGCGCGCGGTAACGCTTCGCGCCTGTTGGAGGAAGCCGATGGCTACAAGCAGCGCGTGATCGCCAACGCCGAGGGTGACGCCAGTCGTTTCAAGCAGGTGGTGACTGAATACAGCAAAGCGCCCAAGGTGACGCGCGACCGCATGTACCTGGAAGCCATGCAGCAGATGCTCTCCAACTCCAGCAAGGTGCTGGTTGATCAGAAGGGCGGCAACAGCCTGCTCTATTTGCCGCTCGACAAGTTGATCCAATCCACTGGCGGAAGTGGCGGACTGGTGCCGGAAATCGGTGCGCCGGTCAAAACCGAGGCGTTGCCGGAAAACGCCGCCCGTACTCGTGAAGCCTTCCGCAGCCGCGATCGGGAGGTGCGTCCGTGAAACATCTGAATGCCATATTGAGCGTCCTTATCGGCGTGGTTGTCCTGGTCAGCCTGACTGCCTACACCGTTGATCAGAGGCAAAGGGCGATCGTCTTTCAGTTGGGCGAGATCATCGATACCAAAACCGAGCCGGGCTTGTATTTCAAGGTGCCGTTCCTGCACAACGTCCGCTATTTCGATGGACGGATTTTGACGATGGACTCAAGCGAACCGGAGCGTTTCATTACTTCCGAAAAGAAGAACGTCCTGGTGGACTCCTTCGTCAAATGGCGCATTGTGGATGTAAAGAAATACTACGTCAGCGTTGGCGGAGATGAAATCCGCGCCAGGCAGCGTTTGTTTCAGACTGTGAACGACAGCCTGCGCGCCGAGTTCGGTAAACGCACGGTACATGACGTGGTATCCGGCCAGCGCGACCAGATCATGGAAATCTTGCGCCAGAAAGCCGATCTGGATGCGCGCAAGATCGGCGTGCAGGTGCTGGATGTGCGTCTGAAACGCGTTGATCTGCCGCAGGAAGTCAGCGAATCGGTATATCAGCGCATGGAAGCCGAGCGCAAGCGCGTCGCCAATGAACTGCGTTCCACTGGCGCGGGCGAGGCCGAGAAGATCCGTGCCGATGCTGACCGTCAGCGCGAGGTGATTCTCGCCGAGGCCTATCGCGATGCGCAACGCACCAAGGGCGAGGGCGATGCCAAATCAACGGCGATCTATTCCGAGGCTTATTCGCGTAATCCGGAGTTCTATGCTTTCTATCGCAGCATGGAAGCCTATCGTCAGACCTTTAAAAACAAGGGCGACATAATGGTGCTCGACCCGAGTTCGGAGTTCTTTAAGTACCTGAAGTCGCCGGGCAAGTAATCCAGCATTGCAGTGGAAATCAATCTGTTGGCCGCAGTGGCGCTGATGCTGGTAATCGAGGGGATTATGCCCTTTCTGGCGCCTGCGGTCTGGCGCGAAACTTTTCGCAGAATGACGGAAATGTCCGACGGGCAATTGCGCTTCGTCGGACTATCTTCCATGCTGGGCGGTGTGCTGCTGCTCTATCTGGCCGGCTGATCCGGCATTCAATCATCATGACGCATAACTGGCTCCTTCCCGAAAACGTCGAAGACATCCTGCCGGCGCAAGCATGGCATATCGAAACCTTGCGCCGCCGCCTGCTGGATCTGTTCCACGGTCACGGCTACCGTTTGATCGTTCCCCCTTTGCTGGAGTACTTGCCGTCGCTCCTGACCGGAACCGGGCACGATCTGGATACCCGCACCTTCAAGCTGGTCGATCAATTGAGTGGCAAGACCATGGGCTTGCGCGCCGACATCACACCACAGGCGGCGCGAATAGACGCCCACCTGCTCAATCGCCAAGGCGTAGCGCGACTCTGCTACGCGGCCAGCGTGGTGCACACCCTGCCGGATGGGCTGATGAAGACTCGCGAGCCCTTGCAGATTGGTGCCGAGTTGTTTGGCCATGCAGGCATCGAAGCTGATATTGAAATTCAGCAATTGATGCTGGAGGCCGTGCGCATTGCCGGAGTGGAGCAGGTGCATCTCGACCTGGGGCACGTAGTCTTGTTCCGCTGTCTGGTGCAGCAAGGACAAGTGCCACCGGAGCGGGAAGCCGCACTGTTCAGCGCCCTGCAAGGCAAGGATAACGCAGCCTTGAACGAGTTGACGCAGTTGCTGCCGCCAGCGGTGCGCGATGCCCTGCGTTTGCTGCCCAGCCTCTACGGAGACGTGTCCATTCTGGAGGAAGCGCGACAGCGACTGCCTGATTTCCCCGGCATCCGCCAAGCGCTTGATGATTTGGCCGGCATCGCCGCCAAGCTGCAAGGGAAGGTGGCGCATCTTTCCATTGATCTGGCCGAATTGCGCGGTTACCACTATCACAGCGGCGTGGTCTTCGCAGCCTATGCCAAGGGGTGGGCCAACGCGATCGCCCAAGGCGGGCGCTATGATGAAGTGGGGCAGACTTTCGGGCGTGCGCGACCGGCCACCGGCTTCAGTCTCGATTTGCGCAGCCTGTGCGATGGATTGCCGTCGCCCGCCCTGCCGCAAGGGATTTTGGCGCCCCATATCCAGGACGCTGCGTTACAGGATACAATCGCCGCTTTGCGCGCGCGGGGCGAGCGGGTCGTCATCGACTTGCCCGGTCACGAAGCGCATCGCGATGAGCATGAATGCGACCGCATGCTGGTGGCGCAAGATGGTTTGTGGAAAACAGTGAATATCTAGCACAGGAATAGTGAGCATGACAAAAAACGTGGTGGTTATCGGCACCCAGTGGGGGGATGAAGGCAAGGGCAAGATCGTGGATTGGCTCACCGATCATGCCCAGTGCGTGGTACGTTTTCAGGGCGGTCACAACGCCGGCCACACCTTGGTGGTGAATGGCAAGAAAACCGTACTGCACTTGATCCCATCCGGCATCCTGCGCGACAGCGTGGATTGCTGTATCGGTAACGGCGTGGTGGTTTCTCCGCAGGCACTGCTGGAAGAAGTCGATATGCTCGAAGCCGCCGGCGTGGCGGTGAAATCCCGTCTGAAGATTTCCGAAGCTTGTCCGGTCATCATGCCGCATCACATTGCGCTCGATCAGGCGCGTGAAATCGCCAAGGGGGCGGGAAAAATCGGCACCACCGGGCGCGGCATCGGCCCGGCCTACGAGGACAAGGTGTCGCGGCGCGGCATCCGCATGCAGGATTTGTTTCATCATGAGCGCTTTGCCGCCAAGCTGGGCGAAGTGTTGGATTATCACAATTTTGTCCTGACCAACTATTTCAAGGCGCCAGCCGTCGATTTTCAGAAAACCCTGGATGAAACGCTCCTATTGGCGGAACGCATCAAGCCCATGGTGGCTGACGTGCCGCGCTTGCTGTTCGAGGCCAACAAGGCCGGTAAGGGCATTCTGTTCGAGGGCGCGCAAGGCACGCTGCTGGACATCGATCACGGCACTTACCCGTTCGTCACCTCCAGCAACTGCATCGCCTCCAACGCCGCCACCGGTAGCGGGGTGGGGCCGCACATGCTGAACTACGTGCTTGGCATCACCAAGGCTTACACCACGCGCGTCGGTTCGGGGCCATTCCCCACTGAATTGTATGATGCGATTGACAAGCTGGATGCACAGGGCAAGCACATGGCCGAGCGCGGCAACGAATTCGGTTCCACCACCGGTCGCGCGCGCCGTTGCGGCTGGTTCGACGCCGCCGCGCTGAAACGTTCCATCCAGGTCAACGGCATTACCGGCCTGTGCGTCACCAAGCTCGACGTGCTCGACGGCATGGATACCGTGCGCCTAGCCACCGGCTACAAGCTGGACGGCGGCGTTATCGACATCCTTCCCATGGGCGCGGAAGCTCTCGCCGGATGCGAGCCGATCTACGAGGAAATGCCCGGCTGGAAGGACAGCACGGTCGGCGTGCAGAGCTACGACAAGCTGCCGCAAGCAGCGCGTAATTATCTGAAGCGCATGGAAGAAGTGTGCGGCGTGCCGATCGACATCATCTCGACTGGCCCGGATCGTGCAGAAACTATCGTTCTGCGTCATCCGTTCGAGTGAAAGTGAAAAAGCCAGTTCCGGGGCAGCCGGGCGGATAGAAAAAAAAGGCCGGTTTTCACCGGCCTTTTTTACAGTTCCATTTCCTCGCCTTCTCGCGCCAGCCGAATCTCTGGCCCTTCCGTTCCAGGGGGATGGCGTGCCAGCACTTTGGCAAATTCCCGTTCCAGGGCCGCATCGTGGCGTGTCGGTTCATGGTGGGTGCAATAGACGATACGGACGCCGGCTTGGCGGGCCATTTCGATGCTGGAATCGAAGGTGCCGTGCCCCCAGCCCTTTTTCGCGGGATACTCCTCGGTGGTATAGGACGAGTCCGCAATCAGCACATCCACGCCGCGCATTGCCGCGATAATGCTATTTTCCTTGTCCTCAATCAGCGCCTGATATTCCTCGAAACCTTCATCGCCGGGTGCATAGATGTTGTAATGCGGTTCGTGGTCGCCGGTGAAGAAAAGCGATTTGCCGTTGCATGCCACACGGTAGCCGAAGTTGATGACCGGATGGTTGAGCAGGGTCGGTGTCACCGTGGTTTCACCGATTTGCACGCTTTGTTCGGGCATCAGGGTTTCATATTCGATACGCGCCTTCATTTCCGCCTCGCGCACCGGAAAATAGCTGTATTGCAATTGCACATCCATGATCTGCTCGATGCCGCGCCCGGAAATCGGGTCAAAAGCGCCATGCAGCCGTAGCGTATTGCCGGGAACGAAGACCGGGATAAAGAACGGCAGGCCGTGAATGTGATCCCAGTGGGTATGGGTGATGAAGACATTGGCGGTAAGCGGCATTTCGCCAAGCAGCGATTGCGACAGCGCGAAAATGCCGGTACCCGCGTCGAGGATAATCAACTGGCCGTCATCGGTGCGGATTTCGATGCAGGTGGTATTGCCGCCATATTTCACGGTGTGGGGGCCGGGGGTGGGGATGGAACCGCGCACCCCCCAGAAGCGGATTTTCATCGGATTGCCTCTAACGGTTTCAAACTTGGGAAAATAATTCGGCATCCTCAAGGATTTTCGACAGGTCGCCCAGAGAGGCGACAATGTCGTCGATGTCGCCGCCGAAATGGCGGCACACCGCTGCGGGCAGGGGATCGATGAGCGGGTTGCCGCTATCGCCGAAAGCCATTTTCTTGCTGATCTGGTTGGCGGCTTGAACGCTGGCCCACATGCCGCTGTCCACGCCGTTTTCCGCGTGGTGGTCATGGATGCAATCCACCAGTGCTTGCGGGAACTGCCATTTTTCCGCCAGCATCGCCCCGACCACGGCATGATCGGTGCCGATGACCTGACTTTCCGCAACATGCAGCGAAATGTTTTCACGGGCGCTCATCAGCATGGCCTGGCTGAAGTCATTGGGCAGGAACTGGGCGAACACCACCTTGCCGAAGTCGTGCAGCAATCCGGCGATATAGCAATCCATGGGGTCGGTGCCCGCCAGCCGGGCGCCCAGTTGTTTGGCGATACCGGCCGTCGTGAGTGAATGCAGGAGGTATTGCTGGATGTCGAAGCCGGCGATGCTGTGCTTGGGCAGAATGCCGACCGAGGCGATGCTGAGCGCCAGGTTCTTGATGGTATTGAATCCCAGGTACACCACCGAATGATTGACCGAGGTGATCTTGTTGGGCAGGCTGTAATAGGCGGAGTTGAGCACCTTGAGAATCTTGACCGTCATGACCGGGTCTTTTTCAATCACCTGCACCAGTTCCTTGGGCTGGACATCCAGGTGTCTCGTCAGTTCAAGAATTTTCTGAACGCTCTTGGGAAAGGCGGGCATTCTCTCCACGGCCATGGTGAGTTTTTTTGCCAGTTCCGGTGAAATTGGGTTCATGCCATCGAAAGCGCAGATTTATGACAAACGGAAGTATAGGCGCTTTGCTGCGACGGGCAACAAAAAAGCCGGATAAAACCGGCTTTGTTGGAGCGTGCGGAAAGGGTCAACGCAAGGCGCCTTCGATGCGCAGCAGCGCATTTTGCAAATTTTCCATCGAAGTGGCGAAGGAAATGCGGAAATAGCCTTCCGCGCCGAAGGCCGAACCCGGCACCACCGCCACACCGGTTTTTTCCAGCAGGTATTCGGACAGCGCCAGATCATCGGCAGCGCCGATCTTTCCTTCCGCGTGCAACTTGGCAATGGCTTCGCGCGCGTCGGGAAAAGCGTAAAACGCGCCACCCGCCCGGATACATTTGAGTCCCGGCATTTCATTGAAGCGGCGCACCACGTAATCGTGGCGTTCGCGGAACGCCTGCAACATCGGCGTCATGCAGCCCTGGTCGCCTTCCAGCGCGGCCTGTGCGGCCACCTGGGAAATGGAGGTGGGGTTGGAGGTTGACTGCGACTGGAGGATTTCCATCGCCTTGATGATTTTTTCCGGGCCGGCCGCATAGCCGATGCGCCAGCCGGTCATCGAATACGCCTTGGAAACGCCGTTCAATACCACGCAGCGGTCCTTGAGTTCCGGGCTGGCATTGAGGATGTTGACGAATTTCGCACCGGACAGATTGACGTGTTCGTACATGTCGTCGGTGGCCACCAGCACGTGAGGGTGCTTTTTCAATACTTCGCCAAGGGCTTGCAGTTCCGCCAGGGTATAAACCGCGCCGGTGGGGTTGGACGGACTGTTGATCATGAACAGACGGGTTTTCGGGGTGATGGCCGCATCCAGTTGTGCCGGGGTGATCTTGAAATCCTGTTCGATGCCGCAGTTGACGATGACCGGCCGGGCTTCCGCCACCAGTGCGATATCGGCGTAGGAAACCCAATACGGTGCGGGAATGACGACTTCATCGCCGGGGTTGAGTACCGCCAGGGCGAGGTTGAAAATGCATTGCTTGCCGCCGGTTCCGACGATCACTTCCCTGGCGCTGTAGTCGAAACCGTTGTCGCGTTTGAATTTGGCGACGATGGCGTTTTTCAGGCTGGGAATGCCGCCCACCGCAGTGTACTTGGTGAAACCTGCATCAATCGCTTGCTTGGCCGCGTCCTTGATGTGTTGCGGCGTATCAAAATCCGGTTCGCCGGCGCCGAGGCCGATGATGTCGCGGCCTTCGGCTTTCAGTTTTGCTGCGCGGGCGGTGACGGCGAGCGTGGGAGATTCCTTGATGGCTTGTACACGGTGTGACAGTTCCAAGATACGATCCTCGGCAGGGTGCGCGGCGGGCTGTCGCGCGTGGTAAAATTCGGGGTTGAAAAACCGCGTAATTCTACTCGTGATCGCTACTTTCCCCAATAGCCCCTATCGTTTGCATCAACCCTTCGAGCCGTCCGGAGACCAGCCCGGCGCCATCGCAAAGCTGGTAGAGGGCATCAATGACGGCCTGGCGTTCCAGACCCTGCTGGGTGTGACCGGTTCCGGCAAAACCTTCACCATGGCCAACGTCATCGCCCGGCTCGGGCGTCCGGCCATCGTCATGGCGCCGAACAAGACGCTGGCGGCGCAGCTTTATTCGGAAATGCGTGAGTTTTTCCCGGAAAACGCGGTGGAATATTTCGTTTCCTATTACGATTATTACCAGCCCGAAGCCTATGTGCCGTCGCGCGACCTGTTCATCGAAAAAGACTCCAGCATCAACGAACACATCGAGCAGATGCGCCTGTCCGCCACCAAGGCGCTGCTGGAGCGCGAAGACTGCGTGATCATCGCTTCGGTGTCGTGCATCTACGGCATCGGCGACCCGGTCGATTATCACGGCATGATTTTGCATCTGCACCAGGGTGAAAAACTGGCGCAACGCGACGCCATCAAGCGCCTTACCGAAATGCAGTACGAGCGCAACGAAATCGAATTCAGCCGCGGCACCTTCCGCGTGCGCGGTGACGTGCTCGACATCTTCCCGGCGGAAAGCGCCGAGACGGCGGTGCGCGTATCCCTGTTCGACGACGAAGTGGAAAGCATCGCGCTGTTCGACCCGCTTACCGGGCACGTCCAGCGCAAGGTGCCGCGCTACACCGTCTATCCTTCCAGCCATTACGTCACGCCGCGCGAAACCACGTTGCGCGCCGTCGAGGCGATCAAGCTCGAACTGCGCGAGCGCCTGGAATTCTTTTATGCCAATCAGAAACTGGTGGAGGCGCAGCGCATCGAACAGCGCACCCGCTTCGACCTGGAAATGCTCAATGAGCTGGGCTTTTGCAAGGGCATCGAAAACTATTCGCGCCACCTGTCCGGGCGCAACCCCGGCGATCCGCCGCCGACGCTGATCGACTACCTGCCGCGCAATGCCCTGATGTTCATCGATGAATCCCACGTCACCGTGCCGCAGGTCGGCGGCATGTACAAGGGCGACCGGGCGCGCAAGGAGAACCTGGTCGATTATGGCTTCCGCCTGCCCAGCGCGCTCGACAACCGGCCGTTGCGCTTCGATGAATTCGAGCAGGTGATGCGTCAGACGGTTTTTGTTTCCGCCACCCCCTCCGAATACGAGCGCACCCACCAGGGGCAGGTGGTCGAGCAGGTGGTGCGCCCCACCGGGCTGGTCGACCCGATCCTCGAAGTGCGCCCGGCCACCACGCAGGTGGATGACGTGCTCTCCGAAATCAATGTGCGCGTGGTCAAGGGGGAGCGCGTGCTGGTCACCACCCTGACCAAGCGCATGTCGGAAGACCTGACCGACTATCTCGGCGACCACGGCATCAAGGTGCGCTATCTGCATTCCGACATCGACACCGTGGAGCGCGTCGAGATCATCCGTGACCTGCGCCTGGGGGTGTTCGACGTGCTGGTCGGCATCAACCTGCTACGCGAGGGGCTGGACATTCCGGAAGTGTCGCTGGTGGCGATTCTCGATGCCGACAAGGAGGGTTTTTTGCGCTCCGAACGCTCGCTGATCCAGACCATCGGACGGGCGGCGCGGCACATCAACGGCATGGCGATCCTCTACGCCGACCGCATTACCGGGTCGATGGAGCGCGCCATCGGCGAAACCGAGCGCCGCCGCGCCAAACAACTGGCGTACAACGCCGCCCATGGCATCACCCCCAAGGGCGTATCGAAGCGCATCAAGGACATCATCGACGGCGTATACGACATCGAAACCGCCCAGAAGGAACTCAAGGTGGCGCAGGAACTGGCCTCCTACAAGAATCTGGACGAAAAGAAGCTGACCAGGGAAATCAAGCAACTGGAAAAGGAAATGCTGGCCTGCGCAAAAAACCTCGAATTTGAGCGCGCCGCGCAACTGCGCGACCATCTGAAGGAATTGAAACATTTGCTGTTCGGCGCGGGCGGGTGAAGCCTCCGGCGCACTGCGTCAAGTCTGGTTAAAGCTCACGATCGGGTCGAGCTAACGGGATGTCGCCCGTTAGCCCTCCCACACCACCGGACA
>CAZGOY010000030.1:0-12870 GCA_964527565.1 uncultured Sulfuricella sp.
CACGATATTTGACCATCCGCGCAGCAAAGAACATCGCGATTGGTGACCAGGCTCAATAGACCCGGCGATAAGCACAGGCGCCATAACCGGCATCCTGAAAGCCTCGTCCAACGGCGCGGCGAACAGCCTGGAAAGCACACTGGCCGCACTGGGCAAGATATTCGGCAAGACTTATACAGCCGGACAAACAACCCGCGACATACTTTACGACAACCTCCAAGACCTTCAAGCAGCCGCATCTTCCGCCGGAGCCGGGCCACTAACGGTAACCGCCCTCACCAGCAAAAGCGCCTCGGAGATAGCCGCGCAAGCCCGACAAGACACCCCGGAAGGACTCGCCTGGCGCTACGCCCTGGAGCAACTCAACCCCTTCGCCGTCACCGGCAACGCCAGCCTTTATAGCGCGCACAACGCCGGCGGCGAACTCGACCTTTACCACCCCGCCAGCGGCACCGGCAGCCTCACCGAACGCTACCTGACCGACCGGGCCGACATGCTGTCGTGGAAGGTGCAGTACGACACCACCGACCACGCCTATACCCCGGACTGGAACACCGACAGCGTATCCGGCGACTGGGATTACATCGACCAAGGCACACACATCGACGGCGCCCCCCTGCAACTATCGATAGACGGCAACGGCGTAACCCTGTTCACCGACCACCAGATCGTCTTCGGCGACAACGGCGCCAATACCTACCTCATCAACCCCGGCAACGACACCATTCTCGACACCGACGGCCAGGGCAGCATCGTCTACAACGGCGTTACCCTAACCGGCGGCACCCAGATCAGCAGCAACTACTGGCGCGGCGCCAACAACGACTACATCGTCTGCGGCAGCGGTCGCGATGTGGTTTACTCGGGCGGCATGAGCGACACCATCGACGTCGCGGCGAACGATTGCGCGTGGCAACGCGTGGCGTGACGGTACCCAAAATCACCGTCAAACCGGAAGCGGAAAACGGCCATACCTGTCACTAGTGACAGCTAGGAATTTTCCTGGAAGAGGGTAACCTCGTGCCGTCGAGCAACATTATCGAAACAAGCCGGAGGGCGTATGAGCCTTGTCCTGATGTTTATTTACTGGGTAGCGATACCCGTCTTCGCCCTCTATGCCGGGCGCGGCTTGTTGCGTCGCGCCAGAAAGCCATATGCCAGAGCGTTGCTCAAGTTCATCGGCGCGGCGTTGTTTCTGGGCTGGTTCTGGCTGATCCTCGGAAAACAGTTGTGGCTCGACCATCAGGTGCGGGAACTCTGCGCCAAGGATGGCGGGATCAGGGTGTATGAGACGGTGACGCTGCCTGCGGAGAAGTTCGAGCAATTTAAGCGGGTAAATTTCATATTTCCAAATAAATCTCAATTAAAACGGTTTGATGAATTTTACTATGAATCTGAAGATCGTTATCTCCGAGGAGGTAACTTCAATATATTACGAATGCAGTATCGAATTGTTAGGCGAAGCGATGGAAAAATGCTTGGGGAGAGCATCCGCTACGGGTGTGCAGGGGGGGGATTGCCCGGACCATGGCATCACTCAAGCTTCATGTGCCCCGATCCAGTCAGCCAGCCGTCAAATTTTGAATCATTAATTTTTGTAAAGGGAGAGTGAAATGAGCGTAATTACCGAGTCTTACAGTCAAGCTGGACTTGCTCTTGCAGCATATTCCACTTTATCCACTGGAATATCAGGTGATGCCTATATAAGTGCTTTGAAAGACGACGGCAAAGGCATGACTGCCACCCAAGCCGCGGATTTCGCCTCCCGATGGACGGTTGTCGGCACACCCTACAACGACGTAGTCACCGGCGTTTATGCCGTTGTATTCCAGGAAATCGCCACCGGCAAAAAAGCCCTCGCCATACGCGGCACCCAAGGCGCCACCGACTACCTTGCGGACTACTTCATCCTGAACGGCGTCCCCCCGCAACTCAACCCGCAATACCAGTCGCTCAAGGGCAAGGTAATGGCATGGCTGGGGGACGGCACCCTCGCACCGGGCTTCACCGTCAGCGGCCATTCCCTCGGCGGCTATCTTGCCGCCGGACTGGTAGCCGACTTTTCCGCCAGCATCGACCACGCCTACCTCTACAACGCACCGGGCAACAACAGCCTGGTGACCCAGATCATGCAAGCGCTGGGAATCGTCCCCACACCGGACGCCGCAAAAATCACCAGTTTGCGCGCGGATGAAGGCATCTCCCCGATTGCGGAATTGGGCAATGATTTCTCGTCCCCCATCCCCATCCATATCGAAAACCAGTTTGACCCCAGCCTGATCTTATCCGCGCCGCTCGCGATGAATCACAGCCAGCAGGTTCTGACCGACTCCCTCGCCGTCTACACCCTCATAGCCAGGATAGATCCGGCAATAAGCACAGGCGCCATAACCGGCATCCTGAAAGCCTCCTCCAACGGCGCGGCGAACAGCCTGGAAAGCGCGCTGGCCGCGCTGGGCAAGATATTCGGCAAGACTTACACAACGGCACAAACAACCCGCGACATACTTTACGACAACCTCAACGACCTCCAGGCAGCGATCACATCCTCTGGCGCCGGGGCACTAACGGTGACCTCCCTCGCCGACAAAACCGCATCGGAGATTGCCAGCCTGGCCAAAACCGACATCGCCTACCGCTACGCCCTGAACGAACTCACCCCCTTCGCCGTCACCGGCAACGACAGCCTTTATGCCGCGCACAACAGCGGCGGCGAACTCGACCTTTACCACCCCGCCAGCGGCACCGGCAGCCTCACCGACCTCTATCTCGCCGACCGTGCCGCCATGCTGTCGTGGAAGATACAGTACGACACCACCGACCACGCCTATACCCCGGACTGGAACACCGACAGCGTATCCGGCGACTGGGATTACATCGACCAAGGCACGCTCATCGACGGCGCCCCCCTGCAACTATCGATAGACGGCGAAGGCGTAACCCTGTTCACCGACCACCAGATCGTCTTCGGCGACAGCAACGACAACACCCTCACCGGCAGCGGCGACACCGACCACCTCTACGGCGGAGCCGGAGCCGACACCCTCACCGGGAACGCCGGCGCCGACTACCTCGAAGGTGGCTCGGGCATCGACACCTACCTCATCAACCCCGGCGACGGCAACGACACCCTGCTCGACACCGACGGCCAGGGCAGCATTATTTACAACGGCACAGCGCTAACCGGCGGCACCCAAATCAGCACCAATTATTGGCGCGGCGCCAACAACGTCAGCTACAGCCTGCTTGCCACCGGCAGCAGCCAGGACCTCCTGATCGACACCGGCGCCGAGCGCCTCACCGTCAAAGACTTCACCAGCGGCGAACTGGGCATCGCCCTCCCCGGCGGCACCCCGCCGCCGTCCGGGCAGACCGCCACCGGCTTCAACATCTACGGCGACCTCACCCCCTACCAGATGCCGTGGGACTACTATTTGTGGCTCGCCTATCCCACCTGGCCCTACCTGTTCGACGTCAACGGCAACCTGGTCCACAGCACCGTCCCCATGCCGTACTTCGCCGACAAGATATTCGACAGCGCAGGCGACGACAACATCTACGCCGGACACGGCCTCAACGTCATCTACGCCACCAAGGGCGGCAACAACTACATCGAAAGCGGCGCCAACGACGACTACATCGTCGGCGGCAGCGGACGCGACGTGGTTTTCTCGGGCGGCATGAGCGACACCATCGATGTCGCGGGCGGCAACGACATCGTCTACGGCGCCGACGGCGGCGACGTCGTCGAAGGCGGCGCGGGCGACGACTACCTGGTGGGCGGCAGCGGCGCCGACGCGCTCAACGGCGGCGACGGAAACGACCAGGTATACGGGAGCGACCCGATGGCGTGGCAGGAAGCCGTGGCAGAAAACGACAGCGGCGTATCCGGGCAAGGCGAATTGCTGGCAGGTGGGGGCGGCAACGACCTCGTCGTCGGCAGCCAGACCAACGACGCCCTGCTGGGCGGCGCGGGACAAGACCAGCTTGCCGGACGCGCCGGCGACGACATCCTGCTGGGCGATTCCGGGCTGGATTTTGCGGTACCGCCGCTGAGCGCATTCGACATGATCATCGGCACGACGAATTGGCCGATAGGAACGTACAACAACTTCCATTCGCCGTATACCACGGCGCCCATGCTCAATCTCCAGTTCCAGAGGATCGATCATGGAGCGAATGACCACGAGTGGCGGAACATCGCGTAAAGATATCCACGAAGAGCCGAGAATCGTTATAACAACAGCCAACTGGTCACATTTGCGCCAGAATTTGCAAGACATGTAGAAACAGAGTGCAAAACATTAATGACGCCAACCCCATTTCAGGTTCATAGAGCTAAAAGAAACCCCATAAAGCAATGGCTGGCCGCCCTGTTTCTTTTATCCGTGTTCGGTGGACTCTTACTCTTCTTGCACTCCAGTCCATTGCAGAGCGACGAGAAAATGATCGCACATTTCTACGCACATCGTGCGGAGATTGAGGAACTGGTTAAACGCTATCGGAAATGGGAGCCGTCAACCCAGATTCCAGTCTGGCACTTCGTGCCAGAGAACAAGGCGCTGTTGGAAAAAGCGAGGGTGAAACGAGTAAAAGATTTGATTCCAGTTTGGCCGCCAAATCCCTATTCGGTGGAATCGGCCAGGCAATTTAGCGCGCTTATTAGAGCCGGAAAAATGAAGAATGTCATACCGTATTCGAGCATCGGCGTCGAATTGGTGGACGAACAGAGGCCGGATAAATACAGCGGCTTTGTACTGATTTCAGCCGGGTGGCAGCGGATATTCAAGGAATTGGTTTATTTTCCGGAAATCCCGAAAATCGAACAGGGAAAATTAATTTTTCCGGCAGATTCAACTGGGCGGTGGCGACATACAAGACGTGTTTTCCCCACTCTCAACGACTACCCGCCAGACTGGAAGAAGGGCGAATGCGTGTATCGGCAATTCGAGGCGCAATGGTTTATTTATATGTGTATAACGTATTAACCAAGGAGAACTGACATGGCATCGATAGCATATGCAATTGAAGCAACAACGGGGCAATATGACGCGACGGCATTGGCTTATATCAATGGATTGAAAGACAAGATCAATCCCGCTGCCGCTATTCTTGGCATATCCGCAGCCGCAATCGCCGGCGCAATGGCGGAAGAGAACCATGACTACGCCCATACGTCAGCCAAAGAATTACTGAATGATAGTTTGGATCAATACGCAAAATCCGGCGTCAGTCCCGTGGTTTTTGCAGCTGAAGTTTCGTTATATGGTCTTCCAGTCGCCCTTGCCAATTTTGCCGTTCAGTTCGCCACCGGTACGCGCTCCCACGCCGAATGGGCCGCCGACTACGATGCCATAGGAGGCGCCGCCGGCGATATTGGGCATGTTCCCAGCGAACTGGACAAGGCACTGCACCCCGTTTACATCGATCTCGGCCATGCCAATTTCAAGATGTCCACTGCCATCCGGCTGCTGAACGACACCAACAGGCAAGCCGACGTTGTCGCCTTGAGCCTGGATGGCTACAAAACCGACTACGCAGCGCTCGCACAAGACTTGATTAACCCCGCCAACGCAGTAACAGCCAAGCTCTACGGTCTGATGCTCAAGGAAGCGCAAACGTGGTTTGAAAGTCACGGCGCCTGGGGTAGTAACTGGGCTGTTTTACCGCAAGAATTCAAGGATGCGCTGTATATTACCTACGCCAATATCGGCCCACAAAGACTCGAAGAGAAGTACACCGCCCAGATCGCTGCCGGAAAACCTTATGAACCAATGCCTGGATTGGGCACCGCAGCGGGCATGAACCATCTGGCGAACGCAGTACAGGTCGGCACCGCCATTGACGACCCAACTTATGCCAGCACAGCGCTTGCCGTAAACATCACGGGTTCGATGACAGCCACCGCATTGGAAAACACTGACGCGGGGCTTGCTTATCGCTATGCGCTCACAAAACTTCATGGCGTCGCCCTGGTCGGTATAGATTACACGGCGCACAACAGCGGCGGCGAACTCGACCTTTACCACCCCGCCAGCGGCACCGGCAGCCTCACCGACCTCTATCTCGCCGACCGTGCCGCCATGCTGTCGTGGAAGATACAGTACGACACCACCGACCACGCCTATACCCCGGACTGGAACACCGACAGCGTATCCGGCGACTGGGATTACATCGACCAAGGCACGCTCATCGACGGCGCCCCCCTGCAACTATCGATAGACGGCGAAGGCGTAACCCTGTTCACCGACCACCAGATCGTCTTCGGCGACAGCAACGACAACACCCTCACCGGCAGCGGCGACACCGACCACCTCTACGGCGGAGCCGGAGCCGACACCCTCACCGGGAACGCCGGCGCCGACTACCTCGAAGGTGGCTCGGGCATCGACACCTACCTCATCAACCCCGGCGACGGCAACGACACCCTGCTCGACACCGACGGCCAGGGCAGCATTATTTACAACGGCACAGCGCTAACCGGCGGCACCCAAATCAGCACCAATTATTGGCGCGGCGCCAACAACGTCAGCTACAGCCTGCTTGCCACCGGCAGCAGCCAGGACCTCCTGATCGACACCGGCGCCGAGCGCCTCACCGTCAAAGACTTCGCCCCCGGCGAACTGGGCATCAGCCTTCCCGGCGGCACCCCGCCGCCGTCCGGGCAGACTGCCACCGGCTTCAACATCTACGGCGACCTCACCCCCTACCAGATGCCATGGGACTACTACCTATGGCTCGCCTACCCCACCTGGCCCTACCTGTTCGACGTCAACGGCAATTTGGTCCACAGCACCGTCCCCATGCCGTATTTCGCCGACAAGATATTCGACAGCGCGGGAGACGACAACATCTACGCCGGACACGGCCTCAACGTCATCTACGCCATGAAAGGCGGCAACAACTACATCGAAAGCGGCGCCAACGACGACTACATCGTCGGCGGTAGCGGACGCGACGTGGTTTACTCGGGCGGCATGAGCGATACCATCGACGTCGCGGGCGGCAACGACATCGTCTACGGCGCCGACGGCGGCGACGTGGCCGAAGGCGGGGCGGGCAACGACTACCTGGTGGGCGGCAGCGGCGCCGACGCGCTCAACGGCGGCGACGGAAACGACCAGGTATACGGGAGCGACCCGATGGCGTGGCAGGAAGCCGTGGCAGAAAACGACAGCGGCGTATCCGGGCAAGGCGAATTGCTGGCAGGTGGGGGCGGCAACGACCTCGTCGTCGGCAGCCAGACCAACGACGCCCTGCTGGGCGGCGCGGGACAAGACCAGGGAGACGACATCCTGCTTGCCAGCGGCGGCAGCCAAGACCTCCTGATCGATACCGGCGCCGAATTTAACAGGGTTGATCATGGGGCGGTAAACGAACCAGAGTGGCGATGCGTAGCGTGACGGCAACCCAAAATCACCGTCAAACCGGAAGCGGAAAACGGCCATACCTGTCACTAGTGACAGCTAGGAATTTTCCTAGAAGAGGGTAACCTCATGCCGTCAAGCAACATTATCGGAATAACCCGGAGCGCGCATGAGCCTTGTCCTGATGTTCATATACTGGGTAGCGATACCCGTCTTCGCCCTCTACGCCGGGCGCGGCTTGTTGCGCCGCGCCGGAACCAATAACGACGGTTATTTTTCTCTCACCCAAGCTTCAGCTTTCGAACACCATGAGCGGTTTTTCACAGAAGGCGTCATGAAATGATTGGCCTATCCATTTTGCTGGCGCTTGTTCTCTATGTTTGGCTGGCAAGGTTTGTCGCAAGACGCATGGAAAACCGGGTTACGAAATACATAGTGATTGCCATATTTATTTTTGTTCCCTTGTGGGATGTCATACCTGGCAAGCTTTATTTCAACCATCTCTGTGCCACCGAAGCAGGGACTACAGTTTATTCTGCGATAGAACTGCCTGCGGAATATTGGGATGCGCAGGGAAACCCGAGGTTTTTTAATGAGTATGGTGATCTTGAACGCGGTTTCCGGGTTAAGTGGCTTGATGAATCAAGTGGTCATGTTGAACGCTACTCATCGGTTTTTGCTGTTGACAAAGATACTTCACCGGTTAAAGAAAAAGGTAGCCAAAGGGTATTGGCAGAAATTATTACTTTCAGATATTGGGGGGGATGGGTAGCCAGGCATCTCAGCCCCCACAACACGGCAAATTCTTGTGAGTTTATTGGCGATTCAAATTTTAGCATCAGTTTATATAGTCAACTTTTCAAACCTGCATTTTCTTCCGAATAGGAGTAATCATGGCAACGGTCACAGAATGTTATGAACAAGCGCAATTGTCCTTGGCTGCTTATGCGCTAAATCTTACACCCGGAATTTCTCTTACAGATTACACAGACAAACTTAAAGCCGCTGGTATGTCTTCCGCTCAAGCGACTGCCTTCGCAGCCACCTACGCCATCGTCGAGCAATACAGTGCCCCGCTGGGTTTTTCAGCCACACTATTTCAAAAGGGTGCACAAAAGTACCTGGCGATTCGAGGCACCGAAGGCAGCAATTATGGAGTCGATTTTTTTGTCGATTTCGGCATCTTTACCGGCACAGGCGCTGTAGATCAATATTCGGCATTTGAAACTTGGTATCAGCAGTTACTTGCAACAGGAAAGGTGTCCGCCAGCGAACAGATGATTGTTTCAGGCCATTCACTCGGGGGATTTCTTGCGCAGGGTTTTTCTGTTGATTACCCAAATGCGGTCAGCCAGACGTATACGTATAACGCACCAGGCTTGGGTGGCTTGGTGGCCGAGATTTTTCAGGCGATGGGGTGGGTGCAGCCAATTGTGCCGTTAAATGGCATAACCAATATTCGCGCTGAACCGGGTTTGTCCGCCACTGCCTCACTTGGTACCGTACTCGGAAATATCCAGCCAATTTTCATCGAGGCAAGCCTAGACCCAGTACATAATCATTCCATTGCCACCTTAACCGACTCCCTCGCCCTATACGCCCAACTGGCCGCCATCGACCCCACGCTCGACGACGCCACCAGCGGCATCCCAACCATTACCGGCATACTCAAATCCGCCTCCAACGTAGCGGACAGCAGCCTGGAGAGCACCCTCGACAGCCTCCGTGAACTGTTCGACCCGGCATCCACGACACCAACAGCCACGGGTGACCGAGAAGCCTACTACACGAACCTCGCTCAACTGCAACAATACGCAGGTAGCGCGCAAATTACCTCCCTCGCCGACAAAACCGCATCGGAGATTGCCAGCCTGGCCAAAACCGACATCGCCTACCGCTACGCCCTGAACGAACTCACCCCCTTCGCCGTCACCGGCAACGACAGCCTTTATGCCGCGCACAACAGCGGCGGCGAACTCGACCTTTACCACCCCGCCAGCGGCACCGGCAGCCTCACCGACCTCTATCTCGCCGACCGTGCCGCCATGCTGTCGTGGAAGATACAGTACGACACCACCGACCACGCCTATACCCCGGACTGGAACACCGACAGCGTATCCGGCGACTGGGATTACATCGACCAAGGCACGCTCATCGACGGCGCCCCCCTGCAACTATCGATAGACGGCGAAGGCGTAACCCTGTTCACCGACCACCAGATCGTCTTCGGCGACAGCAACGACAACACCCTCACCGGCAGCGGCGACACCGACCACCTCTACGGCGGAGCCGGAGCCGACACCCTCACCGGGAACGCCGGCGCCGACTACCTCGAAGGTGGCTCGGGCATCGACACCTACCTCATCAACCCCGGCGACGGCAACGACACCCTGCTCGACACCGACGGCCAGGGCAGCATCGTCTACAACGGCACAGCGCTAACCGGCGGAAGCCAGATCAGCGGCAACACCTGGCGCGGCGCCAACAACGTCAGCTACAGCCTGCTCACCACCGGCAGCAGCCAGGACCTCCTGATCGACACCGGCGCCGACCGTCTCACCGTCAAAGACTTCACCAGCGGCGAACTGGGCATCAGCCTTCCCGGCGGCCCCCCGCCGCCATCCGGTCAGACCGCCACCGGCTTCAACATCTACGGCGACCTCACCCCCTACCAGATGCCGTGGGACTACTACCTATGGCTCGCCTATCCCACCTGGCCCTACCTGTTCGACGTCAACGGCAATTTGGTCCACACCACCGTCCCCATGCCGTATTTCGCCGACAAGATATTCGACAGCGCGGGAGACGACAACATCTACGCCGGACACGGCCTCAACGTCATCTACGCCATGAAAGGCGGCAACAACTACATCGAAAGCGGCGCCAACGACGACTACATCGTCGGCGGTAGCGGACGCGACGTGGTTTACTCGGGCGGCATGAGCGATACCATCGACGTCGCGGGCGGCAACGACATCGTCTACGGCGCCGACGGCGGCGACGTGGCCGAAGGCGGGGCGGGCAACGACTACCTGGTGGGCGGCAGCGGCGCCGACGCGCTCAACGGCGGCGACGGAAACGACCAGGTATACGGGAGCGACCCGATGGCGTGGCAGGAAGCCGTGGCAGAAAACGACAGCGGCGTATCCGGGCAAGGCGAATTGCTGGCAGGTGGGGGCGGCAACGACCTCGTCGTCGGCAGCCAGACCAACGACGCCCTGCTGGGCGGCGCGGGACAAGACCAGCTTGCCGGACGCGCCGGCGACGACATCCTGCTGGGCGATTCCGGGCTGGATTTTGCGGTGCCGCCGCTGAGCGCATTCGACATGATCATCGGCACGACGAACTGGCCGATAGGGACGTACAACAACTTCCATTCGCCGTACACCACGGCGCCGATGCTCAATATTCAGTTCCAGAGGATCGATCATGGGGTGGGGGCGGCCAACCGCTTCGAAGTGAAGCTCTCCTCCGCCGCCAATCCCGAGGCACCGCGCGACAACTGGGCGGTTGCACCCATATCGGGGGGGAACGACGAACTCTACGGCGGGGCGGGCGACGACTGGCTGTTCGGCGAATTCGGCGACGACACCCTGGTCGGCGGCAGCGGCGAGGATGTGCTGGTCGGCGGCGTGGGCAGCGACACGCTATTTGGCGGGGAAAATGACGACATTCTGGTCGGCGGGGCCGACAATGACACGCTGCTGGGCGGCGCGGGCGACGACACCTACATTTTCAACGTAGGCGATGGCAACGACATCATCGTCGATAACTTCAGCGGCGGAGAAACCAACACCCTGCTCTTCGGGGCGGGCTTCGACCCGGCGCAGGTGACCCTGTTCCAGGGATCGCTGGGGCTTGACCTGGGCAACGGCGACATCATCCACATCGAAGGCGTCGATTACAACGACATCGCCAACACCAGCGGCATCCAGCGTTTCGTGTTCGCCGACGGCACCGTGCTGACGGCGCAGGAACTGGTAGCGCGCGGGTTTGATCTGGATGGCGGTAGCGGCGACGACACCATGCAAGGCACCAACGTGGCGGACCGCATCGACGGCGGGGCGGGCAACGATACCCTGCAAGGCGGCGCGGGGAACGACGTTTACCTGTTTGGCCGGGGTAGTGGGCAGGACACGATCATCGAACACGACGCCACGGAAGGCAACATCGACACCCTCCGCCTGGCCGCCGGGATAGCGGTGGCGGATGTCACGCTCTCGCGGGACGATTCCGACCTGTATCTCGAAATCGGCGGCACCACGGACAAGATCACGGTGCAGGGCTGGTTCGATGACGCAGCCAAGCGGGTGGAACAAATTCAATTCGCCGACGGTACGGTGTGGGACGTTTCCGTGTTGCAGGCCGCTGGATATCCCAATGCCGAACCGGCGAACCGGATCACCGGCACGAAATACAACGACACCTTGGCGGGCAGCGATGCCGCCGACCTTATCGAAGGCGGCGCCGGTAACGACACCATCAGCGGTGGAGCGGGCAACGACCTCATCATCGGCGGCGCCGGTTCGGACGTGCTGGCGGGCGGAGCGGGCGACGACGTTTTCCGCGTCGAGGGCAGCGACAGCGCCTACGACCGTTTCCAGGGAGACGACGGGTTTGATGTCGTGCAAGGCGGCGACGGCGACGACACCTTCCGCATGAACGTCTTCAACGGCGTCAACACGGTGGAGAGAATCGACGGCGGCGCTGGCGTCAACGTCATTTCCGGCACCCAGTACAACGACACCCTGAATTTTTCTGCGACCGAACTCGTCAATATCGCCAGCATCGAAGGCGGCGCCGGCAACGACACCATCACCGGCAGCAGCGGCAACGATCTCATCATCGGCGGCGCCGGTTCGGACGTGCTGGCGGGCGGAGCGGGCGACGACGTTTTCCGCGTCGAGGGCAGCGACAGCGCCTACGACCGTTTCCAGGGAGACGACGGGTTTGATGTCGTGCAAGGCGGCGACGGCGACGACACCTTCCGCATGAACGTCTTCAACGGCGTCAACACGGTGGAGAGAATCGACGGCGGCGCTGGCGTCAACGTCATTTCCGGCACCCAGTACAACGACACCCTGAATTTTTCTGCGACCGAACTCGTCAATATCGCCAGCATCGAAGGCGGCGCCGGCAACGACACCATCACCGGCAGCAGCGGCAACGATCTCATCATCGGCGGCGCCGGTTCGGACGTGCTGGCGGGCGGAGCGGGCGACGACGTTTTCCGCGTCGAGGGCAGCGACAGCGCCTACGACCGTTTCCAGGGAGACGACGGGTTTGATGTCGTGCAAGGCGGCGACGGCGACGACACCTTCCGCATGAACGTCTTCAACGGCGTCAACACGGTGGAGAGAATCGACGGCGGCGCTGGCGTCAACGTCATTTCCGGCACCCAGTACAACGACACCCTGAATTTTTCTGCGACCGAACTCGTCAATATCGCCAGCATCGAAGGCGGCGCCGGCAACGACACCATCACCGGCAGCAGCGGCAACGA
>CAZGOY010000030.1:12970-42134 GCA_964527565.1 uncultured Sulfuricella sp.
CCAGCATCGAAGGCGGCGCCGGCAACGACACCATCACCGGCAGCAGCGGCAACGACCTGTTGTCGGGCGGGGATGGCGCTGATGTGATGAATGGCGCGGCGGGCAACGATGCGTTGCGGGGAGATGCGGGCAACGATACGCTGACCGATGCTTCGGGCCGGAACTTGTTCGACGGCGGTGCCGGACAGGACATCCTGAGGGGTGGTGCGGACAACGAGCTGTTTATCGGTGGCGCCGGGAACGATACCCTCACCACGGGAGGAGGCGCGGACATCATTGCCTTCAATCTCGGCGACGGACAGGATAGCGTGCTTGCCGCCACCGGTGCGGCGAACACGCTATCCCTTGGCGGCGGCATTACCTATGGCAGCTTGTCTTTCAGCAAATCCGCCAATAATCTCATCCTCACTACCGGCGTCAACGAGAGCATCACATTCCAGAACTGGTACGCTTCTACCGCCAATCGAAGCGTGCTCACGCTCCAGGTGATTTCGGAAAGCATGGCCGACTACGCTGTCAATTCAAGCGATTCGTTGCTCAACAGGAAAGTGCAGGAATTCGATTTCCTGGCATTGGTGAATGCCTTTGACGCGGCGAGGGCGGCGAATCCGGTGCTTGTCGGCTGGGGGCTGGTGAGCGGCTTGCAGGAAGCGCACCTGGCTTCGAGCGATACGTTTGCCATTGGCGGAGACTTGGCCTATCGCTACGGCACCAATGGCACGCTGGCCGGCATTTCATGGGAAGCGGCGCAGGAGGTAATGGAGAGTGCGCAATTCGGCGGCGGCGAACAGGCGCTTCGTCCATGGGCGGAGTTGATCGGCGGCGTTTAAACCTAAATTCCTCAGTTGACCGCTTATTTGTTACGTCAGAATCATGATTGTTTTCAACTTTGTCAAGACGTTAGTATCGAAAGCACAACGAAAATGGATGTAAGCCGAAGTGGCGATCTGCGGAAAAACACCATGATAGGCGGCAATGTTGGAAGTCTGGCTGGGCATGGTTCAGATTGCTGTTAGGCGGATTCTTCACAGGGTAACCTCCAAAACCTGCGGGGGAGTGCCTCTCCAATGGGCGGAATGGTGCGTTAGCGTTCCAGTTCCACCCGTTGCAGGGTTCCCTTTCCTTGAAGATGGAAATAATGCGCGCCACCAGAAGCGGTGAAAGTCAGTAGCGGCGGGCTACTGCGGCACAGCGATTCCTCTGCGGCAATGTCGAATTGTGCGTCGGTAATGCGCGCCCGGCCTTGCGGCTCGCCGGAAAAGGTCAAACGCAGGCGGTATGCGCCGGGCTGGAGCGTTCCCAGCGGAATGTAGTAGCCGCCTTCGGCCGGGTTACGCCAACCGGCCAGCGCATCGCCTTCCCAGCGCCCGCTGGCAGGGATGTTTGCCTTGAGCGGGTAGGGAGCGCATTTTTCCTTGGTATGCTGCAACAATATGAAAAAATTATCAATTTCACGCGTCTCCACATCATTGCCAAGATAACGGCGAACGTGGTTCTGTGCGGCTTGTGCGCCGCTCGTGAAGCTCATGCGTCCGCTGCATTCCCCTTCGTGGCAGTTGGTGCAGACGGTATTGAAACGCACCACTGCCGTTTGCGGAATCTCTGCGCCCCAGGCAGGCAGCGCGGCGGTTAGCAGTAGTCCTATCCAGTGCTTGGTTGGTGTCATACTGATTCTCCTTTTTTCCCAGTTTGGTTGAGTGGCGTATTCTTTGCATCAAATAGCAAATAGCTATAAGTGTCAAAAATAAAATTTATTTGCACTATTGACAGGTTTTTACCACACTGAAACCCTGTCAATCAGGTTAACAGGAAAACTGTCATGGCCCACATAGCTGCACTTCTGCTTCATGGCCGCCGGGTGAAATACAGCGGCAACCCCGCACCCTTGCGCCGCGCCATCGCCTGGCTGGCGGCGGGCGGCGGAACGCTGGCCTTTGCCGCCGCTTGGTGGAGCGCCTCTGCCGCTCTTTCGGAGGGAATCGCTGCTTCCGCCTTGGCCGGTCTGGCAACCGGCATCGGTGCCGTCGCCGCCTTTGGTTTCGGGCGCATTTCCGCGCGCGGGCACGACGCCATGCTGGGCGCCGCCGCCGGAGTGATGCTGGCCGCAGCGGTGTTTTCCCTGCTGTTGCCCGCGCTGGAAACGGCTGGCCCGCTGGTCGGCGGTGACGCCATTGCCGCCATTTTCGTGGCCGGCGCATTGGCATTGGGCGCCGCCGCCATGGGCGTGCTGGAACGCTTTACGCCGCATGCCCACGAAAACAGCCTGCCCCGCGAAGCGGGCGTGCGTCCAGAAGGCATGTGGCTGGTGGCGGCGGCCGTCGCCCTGCACAACTTCCCCGAAGGATTTTCCGTCGGCGCGAGCTACGGCGCCGCCAGTGGCCTGGGCACGGCCACCGCCATCGGCATCGGCCTGCAAAACATCCCGGAAGGGCTGGTGGTGGCTGCCGCCATGCACCGCCTCGGCGCCAGCACTCTGCGTTCCGCGGGCATCGCCACCCTCACCGGCATGGTGGAACCGCTCGGCGCCTTGCTGGGCGGATTGCTGGCGGGATTTTCCGGCCTGCTGCTGCCCCTGGCGCTGGCTGCCGCAGCCGGTGCCATGCTGTTCGTCGTCAGCCACGAGATGGTGCCGGAATCCCATCGTCGCGGACACGAGGACGCCGCCACCGCCGCCTTGGTGGCCGGATTCATCCTCATGATGGTATTGGCGCAGGGAATCAAGTAGGCCGCGCCAGCGCTTTCCAGGCGTATGCGCGGTGTGGATTTTGGATTTTTCTACAGCGTCAGCGTCCAAATTTAGCGGTGAGCGAAGCGAGTCCGCTGGAATAGCGAGTTGGGCAAAGGCTGCAACGGGGCAGCGATGTGCTTCCAACCCTCTGCGCCACTTTGAATTTCGGATTTGCGAATCTCTTCGGCTATGTGCCGGATGTTGAAGCCGGACTTCTCGGCCAATGCCTCTTTAATCGCCCTTACCTCGGCGATGATTTCGTCATTCATTTTCTTCTCCTAACAGTTCTTCCGGTGTACAGATGAAAGGCAGCAGCAAGCCGACACCCTCCAGATATGCGGCAATTCGTGCCTGAATAACTGGATTGGCAATATGGCGGCAGTTCCATGTCAGCAAGAAGTCCATGCCATGAACAGTAGCGATGGCGACATGTAAAGCATCTTCCGCCGCCTTCGTCGGGACAATGCCCTGCGCCAGCAGTGACTCTGCAATCTCAACGGCTCGTTCGTTAATAGCCAACGATGAAAATTCACGCACCGCGTCCAGTCTACGTAGAGCGGCAGCCGGATCTCCTGCCCGACATTCTCTGATGACAACGTCGGACACAAAACAGCGATAAAGGTTGCGACGATCCCACCACCTCCGGGTGACCAACTGGTGAGCCGCACCGAGCAAGGAAGCACTCTCCCGTGCGGCAAGGTAACTCACGATAGATGTTTCAACATAGACCGATGGTAGTGAATCTTCCATGCTTAGACCTTAAAAGAACAGCAATCTGTTTCTCTGCCTTCACCACTACACTGGTGTCGACTGTTCGGAAAATTGACCACGGCACCTTTAACCATGAATATCACCCCCCGTGGGAGTGGCCTTGGCCGCGAGATTTTGACTTTTCCGTTACGGAACCGAAGAGCCCGCAGCCAAGGCCGCTCTTATAGGTTGAAGACGCCTTTTATGAAATATTCGGGTTAATGCGCAGCCGGTTAACAGATCCTGGCCCCTTTCGCCGAGCTATGGCTGCCTATGCCAACGGGATGCTACCTTCTGATTAAATCAATATTGGTATCTACGCGGACTAGTTTTAAAAGTCAAATTCACTTTGATTGTTTCCAATCTTATCTGTGCGCAATTGGAAGTTGTTAATTGGAAACTGAATAGGTTGGCTAAGCAAGAATTCGTGGACTTTATCAGCGTCTTCTTTAGCACCTCTAAAGACGGTGATATGAGGGTTAAATCCGAATTGTTTCATCGGGAAATCTGGCTTCCACCAAACTTTGCGGAGTTTGAGGTCTTTGTCATAGATTTTTAAATAAACAATATGTTCCTTGGAGTTGTCAAATCTACCAACGCCACATATTTCAAATATCGTGTTTTCCCCAAGAACATCTGAAACCTTTATGGTTACGTTTTGAGGGACATGCTTTGAATAGGGCCCTCGAATTGTTAGGTGAGGTGAGCGAGGAACCCGCCCGTGCCGGAATTGCCCTTTCACTGCGCTAAAGATTGCACGGATAGGTTCATCTTGGATTTCAAGAGTTAATACTTCCTTATTGGAGGATTTCATAATTAAATTATCAGATATTTTCGATAGCTTGGCGGTACATCGGCGTGTGTTAGTGAGTCAAATATAAAGCTGGAGAAGAATTCCGCTTGTTTTTTTAACTCATTAATCTCATCGTGCTCCATATCTTGGAAATTGCCACTTTCCTTTGCAACTAAAAATGCCTCATAGCAGTCCAAAAACTCAATATAACGATCACTTAAGGATGTCACGTCATGTGTAAGTTTATCTAGACCAGTCGCAAACCTTTCCAAAGGACTTTTTGTCGTAAGGGCTAGGAACTTACTCAATGAGCATTCAGATTCGAGAATTAGCGGTAATACTGTGCTAAACACAGTTAACATTCGGCTAAATCGCAAATTGAAATTCCGCTTCTTCCATTCTCTTTCCTTGTTATGTCGAACTTGTTCGTAATTTAGACATAATGTGCGCCAAAATCGAAGTATGTCGTTGAGCAAGAAAAGGGGATTGAATGGTTCGTGATCAACGGAGTCTCGGAAATATACTTCGAGTACTTGCTTAATGTGATCATTGTATGTCTCACTATTTGCTAAATAGTTGCTTTCAAGCAATAACAACATTCTCGTCGTAAACCAATTTTCTTTGTCGTCAGTTGGCGAGCCGATGTGGGGTTTGTTTTGCGCGATGTGGAATGTTCTAAGGTATTGCCCGTCATTACTTAGTGGCGGATAGTGAAGTGCGTCGTTTATTTTGAGAATCACGGAAAATAGCTGGATTTCTTCAAGCTTGCTAACTTCGTCACCATCTGCGGTAACGAATACGTCCAAATCGGAGTGCGTTCCAGAGTCTAGTCGTCCAAGAGAGCCTGCTGAAAAAATGCAGACATTCTTGTGGGATTTAAGGAAGTCCTCCTCCGAGAATTTTGCCCTGATTTCCTTGAGCTTGCGAAGGGTGGACTCTTTTCGCAGAATTAACTTCTCGTGGCTGAGTAGTGTGTCGGTAAAGAAAGTCATGGTTGTTCCCTGCGGGTCAATATAGTGTGCGTAATGAACATGATAGTGGCCCCCCTGTCAAGGTAGATTTCCATCTAATTTGAGGTGTACCCGTTTTCAAATTTCAAGCGGAAGCGAATCTTCTCGCCCAACTGATTTGTCGGCATGGTACTGGAGAGTGCGCAATTCGGCGGCGGCGAACAGGCGCTTCGTCCGTGGGCGGACTTGATCGGCGGCGTTTAAACCCGCCTCTCCCGGTGTATCGCCACCGGGATGCGCCGCGATCCGAAGGCGCCGGTGAAGGCTGCGAAGCGTCCCGCGATGGCGGTGCCGCAATCCGGGCAATGGCCGTTTGCCGTGAGGCGGTAGTCGAGAATTTCATACCAGTCGCGTTCGATCAGCGGCTTGCGGCAGTTCGGGCAGAAGGTGGTGTCGCCTTCGCGGTCGTGGATGTTGCCGGTGTAAACGTGGTGCAACCCTGCTTCCAGGGCGATGCGGCGCGCGCGGGCGAGTGTCGCGGGGGGCGTGGGCGGCACGTCGGTCATCTTGTAGTCGGGGTGGAAGGCCGAGAGGTGCAGCGGCACGTCGGCGCCCAGTTCATTCTTCACCCAGCGCGATAGCGCGGTCAGTTCCTCGTCGGAATCGTTCTTGCCGGGGATCAACAGGGTGGTGATTTCCAGCCAGACGCTGGTTTCCTTCACCAGGTACACCAGCGTGTCCAGCACCGGCTGGAGGTGCGCGCCGGTGAGCTTGAGGTAGAAATCGTCGGTGAAGGCTTTCAGATCGACGTTGGCGGCATCCATTTTGGCGTAGAAGTCGCGCCGCGCCGTGGCATGCATGTAGCCGTTGGTGACCGCCACGGTCTGGATGCCCAGCGCGTGGCAGGCATCGGCGGTATCCATGGCATATTCGGCGAAGGGAATCGGGTCGTTGTAGGTGAAGGCCACGCTCTTGCAGCCGTGTTTCACGGCACTGGCGGCGATGTCGGCGGGGGAGGCGGCATCGCACAGCGCGTCCATGTCGCGCGATTTGCTCATGTCCCAGTTCTGGCAGAATTTGCAGGCCAGGTTGCAGCCGGCGGTGCCGAAGGACAGCACGCTGCTGCCGGGATAAAAATGGTTGAGCGGTTTTTTCTCGATGGGGTCGATGCAGAATCCGGAAGAACGGCCATAGGTGGTGAGCACCATCTGCCCGCCCGCCACGCCGCGCACGAAACAGGCGCCGCGCTGCCCTTCATGCAGCTTGCAGTCGCGCGGGCACAGCTCGCATTGGATGCGCCCGTCGTCCAGGCGGTGCCACCACAGGGCGGGGTGCCAGCCTCCGGCTTCCAGTTTTTCTGCGTTCATGGGGTTTCTTCCTTCCACTTTTCCACGGTGTAGCGGTACAGGCGCACTTCGTCCGCCCAGAAATCGGCGGGCAGCCCGGCCTTTTGCTTGAGGTGCGCCAGAAATTGCGCGCGCTGCGGCAACTGTTCCCACACCTGCGGCAGGAAGGTGCCGCGCTGCCAGCCGTATTCCAGCACCACGCCGTCGATGCCGGGGCGCAGTTGCGCGCGGGCGTCCGCTTCGTCGCGGAAGGCGATTTCCTGCATGGGGGAAAGCAGCGAGACTTCCACGCGGGTGCGTGCCAGTTCGCTTTCCAGAAGCGGCGGGAAGCGCGGGTCGCGGAAGGCGGCGGCCAGGGCGTTGGCTTTCACATCATCCACCAGCGGGCGGTGCGCCTCCAGGCTGCCGATGCAGCCGCGCAGTTCGCCGTTCTGGGTGAGCGTGACGAATGTCGCGCCCGCTTCCCGCAACCAGGGTGCATTTTCGTCCGCCTGCGCGGTTTGCCCGAAGGCACGGGCAATGGTGGCGCGCGCCAGGGCGAGCAGGGTTTTTCCTTTGGATGCGCTTTCAGTGGACATGGCTTTTTTCCTCGTTGAAGGCAAACGCCGCATAGCCCACCACGCGGCTGTGGTCGCCCGCCGTGTCGCCGGAACTGCGCAGGTCGAGCAAGCGCGGCTGGAGCTTGTGATGGCGCGCGGCCAGCAGCAGGCCGTTGACCGGGGTGCCGCCGCAGGCTTCCTCATGGCTGAGCGGACCGCGCAGGTCGAGAATGGCCTGCGCGGTGGCGCTGTCGATCTGCTGTGCCGTGCGATAAGGATGAAAATGCGAGAGGTCGGAACTGATGACAATCAGGGTTTCTTCGCCGCCCCATACGGTCTCCAGCACTTCGGCCACTTCTTCGGGCGTCGCGTCGCCCACCGCCAGCGGCAGCAGGGTGAAATCGTCGAGCACGCTTTGCAGGAAGGGCAACTGCACTTCCAGGGAATGCTCCCAGGTGTGCGCCTCGGGAAAAACCACTACTTGCGGCAGCCCGGCAAGCCTTTGCGCCAGTTCGCCGTTGAGCGCGACATTGCCCAGCGGCGTGGCAAAGGCCGTGGCGCCGGGCAGCGCCAGTCCGCGCACCGGCACGCGATGCACCGGGCCGAGCAGTACCACGCGCCGGTAAAGGGTGCGCCCGCGTTCCAGCAGAGCATAGGCGCTGGCGGCGACCGGGCCGGAATAAACGTAGCCGGCATGGGGTACAATCAGCGCCTTGGGCAGTGGTTGCGGCACGCCGTGGCGGCGCGCCCCGTCCAGCAGGGTGTTGACCTCAATCGCCAGCACGGCGGGGTCGGCGGGATAGAAACTCCCCGCCACGGCGGCGGGTCGGACGCTGTTCATGGGTTGCCTCGCTATGATGACTTTACCCTTTGACTATAACTTCCGCATTCAATTTATCAAGACAGATGAGCAGACATTACGCATTGATTCCCGCCGCCGGCAGCGGCACCCGCATGGGCGTGGAAATTCCCAAGCAGTACCTGCCGCTCAACGGCAGGCCGATGATCCATTATGCGCTGGCCGCCCTGTGCCGGCATCCGCGAATTACCCGCGTGGTCGTGGTGCTGGCGCCCGATGACGCTTTGTGGGACACCCACGACTGGAGCGCGTTTGCGGACAAGCTGACGGTGTTGCGCTGCGGCGGCGCGCAACGTTGCGACACGGTGAGCAACGGCCTGGCGGCCATGCAGGAAGAAGCCGGTTTCGAGGACTGGGTGCTGGTGCATGATGCCGCGCGCCCCTGCCTGAATGCGGCGTTGATCGACAAGCTGCTGGCGGAAGTCGGCGACGACCCCTTCGGCGGCCTGCTGGCGCTGCCGGTGGCGGATACGCTGAAGCGTGCCGATGACGCCGGGCGTGCCGTGCGTACCGAAGCGCGGGACGGCCTGTGGCAGGCGCAAACGCCGCAAATGTTCCGCTTCGGCCTGTTGCAGCGTGCCTTGTCGCTGCTCGCCGGCGACGTGGTCACCGACGAGGCGCAGGCCGTGGAGCGCTTGGGCTTCGACTCGAAGCTGGTGGCCAGCGACAGCAGCAACTTCAAGGTCACCTATCCGCGCGACCTGAAGCTGGCGGAATGGCTGTTGCGGGAGGAAGCATGAGAATAGGCCAGGGTTTCGACGTGCACCAACTGGTCGCGGGCCGCAAGCTGATCGTCGGCGGAGTGGAAATTCCGTATCACCTGGGGCTGCTCGGCCATTCCGATGCCGACGTGTTGCTGCACGCGATTTGCGACGCCCTGCTGGGCGCGGCGGCGCTGGGCGACATCGGGCGGCACTTCCCCGATAGCGATGCGCGCTACCAGGGCATCGACAGCCGCGAACTGTTGCGCGAGACGACCCGCCTGTTGCGCGAAAAAGGTTACGTTGCGGTCAACCTGGATGCCACACTCATCGCGCAGGCTCCGAAAATGGCGCCGTACATTCCGGCAATGGTCGCCAACATCGCCGCCGACCTGGGCATGACGGTGGAATGCGTCAACGTCAAGGCCACTACCACGGAAAAACTGGGCTTTACCGGGCGCGGCGAGGGTATCGCGGCGCAGGCGGTGTGCCTCATCCGCGCCTTGTAGGAGTTCACCTTGAACCCGCTTTTCAACGAATTGCCGATCCGCCGCATCCTGGTGGCGCTGGATGCCTCCAACCACAGCATGGCTGCGTTGCGCAATGCCGCCGAACTGGCGTCGCGGGTGGAAGCGGAATTGCTGGGCGTGTTCGTCGAGGATGCCAACTTGTTGCAACTGGCGGCGTTGCCCTTTGCCCGCGAGGTCGGCGGGGTGGTGGGGGCGGCGCGTCCGCTCGATGCGCAGGTGATGGAACGCTCGCTGAAGGCGCAGGCGGAACGTTCGCGCCTGGCCCTGGCGGAAGCCGCCGCACCGCACCGTCTGCGCTGGTCGTTCCGCGTGGTGCGGGGCGATGTGGCGGCGGAGGTGGTGGCTGCCTCCTTCGAGGCCGATCTGGTGAGCATCGGCAGGATGGGGCGCCAGCCCGGCGGCGGCAGGCTGGGGCCGGTCGCCCGTAGCGTGGCCGCCGCTTCGCCGCGCCCGGTGCTGCTGGCGCGCGAAGCCCTGTCTGCACGCCACGGCATCGGGGTGGTGTTCGATGATGCGCCGTCGGCGGAAAAGGCGTTGTGGGCGGCCTTGCGGCTGGCGCGCGACGGCGGCGGGCTGGAGGTGCTGATTCCCGCGCCCGACGGTGCCAGCGGGCAGAAGCTGGAAGACCAGGCCGCGCGCCTGCTGGGCAGCCGTGGCATGGCCGTCCGCTACCGTTGGCTGGATAGCGGCGATGCGGCGCAATTAGCGCACCATATGCGCGCCGCCGCCGACGCGCTGCTGGTGGCCGCCGCCGACAGCCCGCTGGTGCCGGCGCTGCTGGATGAATTGGAAAGTCCGCTACTGCTGGTGCGCTGAGAACGTGTTTTGAAAGTGGCTGCGCGGCTCAAGCCGGGGCCGGTTTTGCTTGCTGATCCGTCCAGCCACGTTTTCCGCGCCCAGCAGGCCGACCAGGGGGTTGAGCACCACATGCACGGGGAAGCTCTCCAGCATCCCGGCGAAGCGCCCCTTGGCGCGGAAGGCGCGCAGGAAGCCGCCGGTTTTCAGGCGTTCGGCAATTTTCGGTGCAATGCCGCCGGCCACGTACATGCCGCCGCTGGGCAATATTTTCAGGGCAAGGTTGCCTGTTTCCGCGCCCCAGGCGGCGGCGAACAGGTCGAGTGCCGCATCGGCCAGAGGGTCTCCGTGTTGCAGGGCGTGCGCCGAAATGGCCGCCGCCGGGTCGTTTCCCCGCAGGGCGGCGGCCAGTTGCGCAGATTCGGGGTGTTCCTTCCGCGCGCGCAAAAAATCGTAAATCGCCAGCAGCCCCGGCCCGGAGACCACGCGTTCCCAGGAAACGTGCCCGTGGCGCTGTTTCAGCCAGCGCCACAAGTCGGCCTGCCGTTCGTCCGCCGGGGCAAAATCGGCGTGGCTGCCTTCCGACGGCCACGCGTGGTAGTGGTCGTCTTGCCAGGTCAGATAGCCCTCGCCCAGACCGGTTCCGGCGCCGATCACCGCGCGCGGGGCGTGGGGCGCGGCCTGCCCGGCCTGCAAGGTGAGCAGGTCGTCCGCCCCCAGCATTTCGATGCCGTAAGCCACCGCCTGAAAGTCGTTGATGAGTGCCACGCGCGCCATGCCGAAGCGCACGGCGATTTCGTCCGCATCGACGGACCAAGGTAGGTTGGTCACCCGCGCCTGCCTGCCCTGAACCGGTCCGGCCACGCCAAAACAGGCGGATTGCGGCGCGCTGCCGTCGAGGTCATCAAGAAAAGCGGCCAGCATGGCGTGCAGGCCGGGATAGGCGGCGCTCTCAAAGCGTTGCTCGCGCAGGGTCGTGCCGCCGCGTGACAGGCGCAACAGGGTTTTGGTGCCGCCGATGTCGCCGGCCAGAAGAAGGGGAGGGGAGGGCATGGGTATAAGGTCAAGGGTGATGTATGGAGGCGGGTTTTCGTGGTGGCGTGATGGTCTGTGATTATAATGTCGTATCGCCACTTTGAAGCCATTCGCCATGCATGAAGCCATCAATCGCGTCGTTTCCGGGATCGGGCAGGTCATTCTCGGCAAGGAGCGGCAGATCCGTCTGGCGCTGGCCTGCCTGCTGGCGCGCGGGCATCTGCTGATCGAGGACATGCCGGGGGTGGGCAAAACCACCCTGGCACACGTGCTGGCGCAGAGCCTGGGGCTGAATTTCAACCGCATCCAGTTCACCAGCGACCTGCTGCCGGCGGATATCCTCGGCATTTCGGTGTATGAGCGCACCAGCGGCGCATTCAAGTTTCACCCCGGCCCGATTTTCGCGCAACTGATCCTCGCCGACGAAATCAACCGCGCCACCCCGAAGACCCAGAGCGCCCTGCTGGAGGCGATGGAAGAGCGCCAGGTGACCATGGAGGGCGAAACCCGCGCCCTGCCGGAACCGTTCTTCGTCATCGCCACGCAAAATCCGGCCTACCAGATCGGCACTTTCCCCTTGCCGGAATCGCAACTCGACCGTTTTCTGATGCGTATCGAACTGGGCTACCCCGATGCCCAGGCGGAACGCGCCCTGTTGCAGGGCAAGGACCGCCGCGAGATGATCGCGCACCTGGCGCCCTGCCTGGCGCCCGGCGAGCTTGCCGCCATGCAGGCGCAGGTTGCCGCTTTGCATGCTTCCGACGCGCTGGTGGATTACGTGCAGGCATTGCTGGCGTACACGCGCCAGTCCGCAGAATTCGATTGCGGCCTGTCGCCGCGCGCCGGGCTGGCGCTGCTGCGCGCCGCCAAGGCCTGGGCGCTAATGGAAGGGCGCGACTTCGTGTTGCCCGAAGACGTGCAGGTGATTCTGCACGCCGTTGTCGGCCATCGTCTGCATTCCGCCACCGGAGACGACCTTGGCGAGCGTCTGATCCGCGCCGTGCCGATACCCTGAACGGGGCCTTCGTGAACCTGCGAATTCCCATCGACCGCGCCTTGTGGCAGCGCATCTTCAACCGCCCGCCCAGCGAAAGCGGCCCGGTGCTGCTTGACCGCAAGCGCGTGTTCATCCTGCCCAGCCGCCACGGGCTGGTTTTTTCTCTCGCTTTGCTGGCCATGCTCACCGGCGCGATCAATTACAACCTGAGCCTGGGCTACGTGCTGACTTTTCTGCTCGGCAGCATGGCGCTGGTCTCCATCCTGCACACCTTCCGCAATCTGGCGCACCTGTCAGTGTGCGCCGGCAAGGCGCCGCCGGTGTTTGCCGGACAGGCCGCCGCGTTCAGCGTGTGCCTGGAAAATCCGGGCGGCGTGGCGCGTTACGCGCTGGGCTTGAAACACGATGAAAAACAGATGCCCGAATTCACCGACGTGGCACCGGGGCAGACCGTGTGCCTGCATTTTAGCGTCCCGGCCGCGCGTCGCGGGCGGCTCCGGGCGGGACGTTTCACGCTATTTACCCGTTTTCCGCTGGGGCTATTTTACGCCTGGAGCAATCTGCACCTGGACATGAGCTGCCTGGTTTACCCCCGGCCGGACAACGCCAACCTGCCGCTGCCATCAGCGACCCAGACGGCGGGTGAAGGAACGGGTAGCGGCGAGGGCAACGAGGATTTTGCCGGCTTGCGACCCTATCATCCCGGCGATTCCCTGCGCCAGGTGGCGTGGAAGGCCGCCGCGCGCGGCCAGGGGCTGCACACCAAGCAGTTTGCTGGACAAGCGCGCCCGGAACTGTGGCTGGATTGGGAAATGCTGCACGGCTTCGACGTGGAAACCCGTCTCTCGCGCCTGTGCCGCTGGGTGCTGGATGCCGACGCGGCGGGGCTGCATTACGGCGTGCGCCTGCCGGATCAGACGCTGGAACTGGGGTTGGGGCAGGAACATCAGCGCCGCTGCCTGGAGGCGCTGGCGTTGTTCGGCACGGAATAATCCGCGCTGGCCATCAGTTTGCCCGTGATCGATTGGGTGACTTTGGTAGTCTCTCAGAGCGTGGTCAGTCTGGCGAGCGTATCCCCGAACAGCCAGGTCAGCACGGTGAGCGCGGGCAGGACGTAAAAATAGGCGCGCATCAGGGTGCGCACCCGGTTGTTGGCGTGCTTCAGTTCCATGAAGTGGTCGATGATCAGTCTGCCCTTGAACGCCATGGTCAGGCAGATTACCAGTGTGACGGCGAGGCCGGGATCGGCGGAATCGCCGAGCATCGTCCCGCCGACCGTGAGGGCGACCAGCAGCAGCCACAGGGTGTCGATCAGTTTTTCGTGCGACATGTCCGGTTTCCCCCTTCAGCGCAAAACGTAAACCAGCGGAAAGATGATCAGCCAGGCCAGGTCGGTGGCGTGCCAATAAAGGGCGTAGGCTTCCAGTCCTTCGTGGTTTTCCGGGGTGTAGGCGCCGGTATGTGTGCGGAATAGCACCCATGCCAGCCCCATCGCGCCCCAGATGATGTGTACCGCGTGGGTGAAGGTGAGGTAGTAATACACCGTGTAGAAGATGCCGGTGGTGCCGACGATGCCATGCTCGACGTTCCACTGGAGTTCGAAATACTTGGTCAGCAGATAGCCCGCGATGGTGAACCCCACGCCGACCAGCCAGCGCATGCAGGCCGCGCGCTGGTTGCGGCGGATCGCCAGCACCGCCTTGGCGACGAAGTAGCTGCCGCTGATCATCAGGACGGTGTTGAACATGCCGGCCAGGGTATGGAGTTGTCCCGGTCCTTCGCGGAAAGCTTCCTGATGATGGGCGCGGGCAATGAAATACACCGCGAACAGCAGCGCGAACTCCGTCATTTCACTGAATATGCCTACCCAGATTCCCCTGTTGCCGGGAAGCCGGTTTTCGACGGAGTAGGGGAGCGTGGCTGCCGCGGCGAAGGTCATGACACGGCTTTCAGCACCACGGGCGCCAGCGCCTCGGGCAGTTTGATCAGCTTGAGCGCCGCCTCGTGACCGCGCGGGGACATTTTTTTCCAGGTTTTTCTGAGGATGTCGAGCATCTTTTCCTCATCGTAATGACTATACTTGGCGACGAACTCTTCCAGGTAGTGCTCCAGGAACACCAGATCGACGATGTCTTCCATCATCTGGGTTTCCGGGTTCAGCTTGAGCGCTTCCTTGCGCACGATGGCATGGACGCGGGCGATGGTTTCCTCATCATAACCGGTTTCGCGCAGGATGTCGGCGGCGAGGTCGGCGTGGAACTTGTAGAGGCGGGTGCGCCACTGTTTGTAGCCGTGCGGCGTCATCGGGTATTCGCTGCGCGGAATCGCCCAGCGCTTGATGTGCTGGGCGCGTACCGCCAGTTGTACCGCTTCGCTGGCATCCGGCGCGAAACGTCGCTGCATGTCGCTCATGCGCTGAGCATAGAGCACTTCCTTGGGATATTCCCTGCCGTCCGCCGTCACCTTGTTGGGGTCCTGGGCGTTGACCGCATCAAAGGCGGCGATGGCGTTTTCAAAGCGTTTGGTGTCGGCAATCATGATGGTTTATTCTCCGGGAAATGATAAACGGGCTATTGTAGCCAATCGGTTTTTACGCATGTTTTTTACATTTTTCCGGGTGCCGGACTATGTTTTCCTGGTTCAGTAAATGGCTGCGCCGCCGCGTGCTGCATGATTCCCTTGTCGCGCCGGAACAATGGCGGCGCGTGGAAGAACACATGCCGTTCCTGGCCCGTCTTGCCGATGGCGAGCGCCAGCAGCTGCGCCGTCTGGCGTTGCAATTCCTTGGCGAGAAGGCGCTGCACGGCGCCGGGGAGCTTTCCCTTACGCTCGACGACCGTTTGGCCATCGCCCTGCAAGCCTGCCTGCCGGTATTGCATCTGGGCCTGGATTGGTACGATGGCTGGGCGGAGGCCATCGTCTATCCCGGCGAATTCCTGGTGTCGCGCAGCATCGTCGATGAGGACGGCATCGTCCACGAATATGACGACGTGCTTTCCGGAGAAGCCTGGGAAGGCGGGCCGGTGGTGCTGTCCTGGCCGCAGGAAGGCGACCTGGAGGCCGGCGTCAACGTGGTGATCCACGAATTCGTCCACAAGCTCGACATGCTCAACGGCGTTCCCAGCGGCCATCCGCCTCTGCACGAGGGCATGAGCCGCGAAGCCTGGGCACGCGATTTCTCCGCCGCCTTCGAGGATTTTCTCGAGCGTCTCGACAATGACGGGGAGACGCCGCTCGACCCCTACGCCGGTGAGCACCCGGCGGAATTCTTCGCCGTGGCGAGCGAGGCGTTTTTCGTCGACCCGCAACGTCTGTTCGATGCCTATCCGGCGGTGTATTCCCATTTGACCCGCTTCTACCGCCAGGAACCGCTCGGCCGGAACGTGATCAGGCCGGGTGCAGCGGAATGACCTTGCGCTGCTTCGGCACCACGCCGCCCGCCACGTCGCGGGCACCTTGCATCAGCGACTGGATGGCATTTTGCAGGTTGCTGGTGAAAATCTCCTCCTGGTAGTGCGTCGGGATGTAGCGCAAGGCCTTGGCCTTTTCCGGCGCATCGGCCAGCGGCATGATTTCGTCCTCGAAAAAAGCGTGCATGAACAGCGGGCCGGCGGCATAGCGCAGCTTGATGCCCTCGTCGTCGCGGAACAGCACCAGCACGCGCGCGCCTGCTGCTTCTTCCGGGTTGTCCTCCTCGAACACCGGCAGGTAAACGAAGGCCGCCAGCCCCGGCCGGGCGAGGTAAGACAGGGTTTCCTCGAAGGTCATGCTGCTGGGTGCGGCTGCTTGAGCGTTTTCCATGTGTCGTGCCTTTGCGCTGTAGTTTGGAACAGGGTTATACCTTAACAAAAACGTCGGGTATGTTCAAGCCCTGCGAATGTTAAACTGCGCGCATGAAATTCATACCGACATTGATTGCGGCCCTGCTGCTGTTTTCCGCCGTTGCCGCGCCGCCTTTGCACGCGGCTGGCTGCGCCCAGGCGGCGCGGGCCTTGAACCAGCGCCTGCCGGTCAAGATCGACGAGGCCGAACTGGCATTGATGCTCAATGCGCTCAACGCCAGCCGCAATGCGCGCCTGCCGGAAAAATTCCTCACCAAGCGCGAGGCGCAGCAGTCCGGCTGGCGCCCGGGGCGCGGCCTGTGGGACATTCCCGCGCTGCACGGCAGGAGCATCGGCGGAGACCGCTTCGCTAACCGCGAGGGCCGCCTGCCGCGCGGCAACTGGCGTGAAGCCGATCTCGACTACCGGGGCGGGCGGCGCAATGCCAAGCGCCTGGTGTTTTCCAGTGACGGGCGGCGCTGGCTGACCGTCGACCATTACCAGACTTTCAGCGAAATTCCGGAGTGCCGATGAAACCGTTGAAGCAGTGCCGTCTGTCCGGCATCCGTTCCGCAGCGCAGTTTTACGAAGAATTGGCGCGCCAGCTGGATTTTCCCGCCCATTTCGGGCGCAACCTGGACGCCTTGTGGGATGCCCTGAGCGCCGATGTCGAAGGCCCGCTGGAAATCATCTGGCAGGACACGCAGCTTTCCCGCAGCGCCATGGGCGCGGATTATGCCGGGCTGCTGGCCGTGCTGGAGGAAGCCGCGGCGGAACGGGACGACTTCGCGCTCCGGCTGTTGCCTTGAAGGAAACAAAAGCGTTAGGCTTACATGATTGATTACCGATGGGAACGACAACCAACGTGAAAACCAGAATTCTCAGCCTCGTCCTGCTTACCCTCCTGCTCGGCGGCTGCGCCAGGGGTAGTGCTTCCTTTTCCATCAGCGCCGAATTCGCCTTGTCCATCGTGCGCGAGAAGGTCTACCTGTGGGATGACACCTACCAGCGTTCCATCACCGTCATGTCGCGCCCCAAGTGCATCACGCGCTACAAGATGCCGCCCGACCCCGGCGATGTCGACAAGGTGGAGCTGTTCCACGGCGGCGATGGCTATTTCGTGCTGAGGGACAAGCTCGGCCAATACGTGACCAATCTCGCCGACTGCTCGATGACCCAGGTGGAAGAGAAGATCCAGGACCCCGGCACGCCGGTGGGACATTTCGAGGTGCTGCCGGATCACAGTATGCGTTTTGTGCCGCTTGCCGTCCCCGTTCCGCCGCCGGCACCCGCCAATAACCGTGAAAGCGAGAAAGTTACACAGTGAACGAAACCCCCTTTGAAGCCATGAACAAATTTGAAGCCAGAAACGAATTGGAGCGCAAGCTCGAAGCCCTGCACGACGGTACGCTGAGCGAGGCGGATTTTCTCGGCCAACTGGTCGATACGGAAATCTTCATGCCCATCCAGGATGACACCACGGCGCAAGGTATCCAGCGTTCCACCAGCGCCAAGCCGCTGGTGGTGGAAGATGAAGGCGGCACCCCGGTGATGCTGCTGTTCACCAGCCCGGAGCGCGCCAAGCCGCTGGTGCGGGAATTCCCCGGATTCGGCGGCGGCCTGCTGACCGAATTCAAGTGGGTGCTGGAAAAACTGGATGATGGTGTGGGGGTTTCCATCAACCCCACGTTGGAAATCGGTTACGACATCGAACCGGCGAGCGTGAAACAATTGCAGGCGGGTTTGAAGAAAATTTAAGCCGACATGCACATCTGGGTCGATGCCGACGCCTGTCCGAAACCGGTCAAGGAAATCCTCTTTCGTGCCGCAACGCGCACCGGCATCGCCGTCACCCTGGTTGCCAACCAGTTGCTTGCCGTGCCGCGTTCGCCGCATATCCGCGCGGTGCAGGTGCCGAAAGGCTTCGATGTCGCCGATGACGAGATCGTGCGGCGGGTCGAAGCCGGCGATCTTGTCATCACCTCGGATATTCCGCTGGCCGCCGAAGCGATCGGCAAGGGCGGCAGGGTGCTCACCCCGCGCGGAGAAACCTACGACGCCGGTAGCATCGCCGCCGCGCTGACCCTGCGCAATTTCATGGATACCCTGCGTTCTTCGGGGGTTGAAACCGGCGGGCCGCCATCGTTCAGTGCCAGCGACCAGCATGCCTTTGCGCGGCAATTGGATCGGCTGCTGCCGGGCGGGAGATAGCGTCGATAGCATCACCCTATTGCGCGTCCGCTGGCATGATTTTAGCGCCCTATTAAACTGGGCACGATTCCTTTAGAATCGCCAATTTTTTTCGGGATATTCCACAACATGGCACTGATCGTACAAAAATACGGCGGCACCTCGGTCGGCTCCCCTGACCGGATCAGGAACGTCGCACAGCGTGTGGCCAAATTCAAGATGCTCGGGCACCAGGTCGTGGTGGTGGTTTCCGCCATGAGCGGGGAAACCAACCGCCTCGTCGCACTGGCCAAGGATGTGCAGCCCAACCCCGACCCGCGAGAAATGGACGTGTTGCTCTCCACTGGCGAGCAGGTGACCATTGCCTTGCTGTCGATGGCGCTGATGGAACTGGGGCTGAAGGCCAAGAGCTATACCGGCTCGCAGGTCAAGATTCTCACCGACAACGCCCACACCAAGGCACGCATTCTCGACATCGACGAGAACAACATCCGTGCCGATCTGGATGCGGGGCATGTCGTGGTGGTTGCCGGTTTTCAGGGGGTCGATGAAAAGGGCAACATCACTACGCTGGGCCGCGGCGGTTCCGATACCACGGGAGTAGCGCTGGCTGCGGCACTGGATGCCGACGAGTGCCAGATTTATACCGATGTCGATGGGGTTTACACCACAGACCCGCGCATTGTCCCTGAAGCGCGCCGCCTGAAAACCATCACTTTCGAGGAAATGCTGGAAATGGCCAGCCTGGGTTCGAAAGTGCTGCAAATCCGCTCGGTCGAGTTCGCCGGCAAATATAAAGTCAAACTGCGCGTGCTTTCCAGCTTCGAGGACGAAGGCGAAGGCACCCTGATTACCTTTGAGGAAGAAGATAATATGGAACAAGCGATTATTTCCGGCATCGCCTTCAACCGCGACGAAGCCAAAATTACCGTGCTCGGCGTGCCTGACCGCCCCGGCATCGCCTACCAGATTCTCGGTCCGGTGGCCGACGCCAATGTTGATGTCGATATGATCATCCAGAATGTCGGCGCGGACGGCACCACGGATTTTACTTTCACCGTCCACCGCAACGACTACAAGAAAACGCTGGATGTGCTCAAGGGCGTGCAGGCACATATCGGTGCCCGCGAAATCAGCGGCGACGACCATATCGCCAAGGTTTCCGTGATCGGTGTCGGCATGCGTTCGCACGCGGGTATCGCCAGCGCCATGTTCCGTACCCTGGCGGAGGAGGGTATCAACATCCAGATGATTTCCACCTCGGAAATCAAGATTTCCGTGGTGATCGACGAGAAATACATGGAATTGGCCGTGCGCGTTCTGCATAAGATCTTCGAGCTCGACCAGGAGCAGTGATCCGCTTCCAGGAAGCATAGTTCCGGCAAATCGCTTACCGGTTATCCGCCGGTAAGCGACATCACGCGCACGATCTTGCCGGGGTTTTCGCGGAACTCATGGCGTTGCGGTTTCAGTTCGATGGCGTTGCGGATGACGTGCTCCAGCTCATCATCACTCATGCCGGCGCGCAGTAGCGGACGCAGTTCGAGTTTTTCGTCCTGCCCCAGGCACAGGAAAAGGGTGCCATCCACGGACAGGCGCACGCGGTTGCAGGTGTCGCAAAAATGCTGCGACAGCGGGGTGATGAAGCCGACGCTGAAGGAGCCGTCGGGCGATTGCAGGTAACGCGCCGGTCCGCCGCCCGGCAATACGCCATCAATCAGCCCGAAGCGCTGTTGCAGGCGTTCCTTGACCGGTTGCAAATCCACATATTGGCTGTTGCGTCCGGTTTCGCCCATCGGCATGCTTTCGATCATGCGCAGGATGAAGCCTTGTTCCAGGCAGAAGGCCACCATGTCGTCGATCTCGTCGTCGTTGATGCCCGCCAGCACTACCATGTTGATCTTGATGGGGGCGAAACCCGCTGCCTTTGCGGCCATCAGGCCGTCGAGCACCTTGCCCAGGGAGTCGCGCCGGGTGATGTCGGCAAAGCGTTGCGGTTTCAGGGTATCCAGGCTGACGTTGAGGCGCGCTACGCCTGCTTGGCGTAGCGTAACGGCATGTTGTTCCAACTGGGTGGCGTTGGTGCTGAGAGAGAGGTCACGAACGCCGGGCAGTGTTCCCAGGCGTTGCGTCAACAAGGCAATATCGCGCCGCAGCAGCGGTTCTCCACCGGTCAGGCGCACCTTGCTCACCCCCAGGCGAGCAAAGGCGCCAACCACCCGCACGACTTCGTCCTGGGTCAGCCAGTGCGCAGGTTCCTCGAAACCGTGAAAACCTTCGGGTATGCAATAGGTGCAGCGCAGATCGCAACGGTCGGTAACGGAAAGCCGCAGGTATTCGACTTTCCTGCCGAAACGGTCTTGCAAGGGCTGGCTGGATGGGCTCATGCGAGGGATAGTAATCTTTTCGCTCAACAATACAAGCCGGGTAAATCAAGAAAATGAATGAAAGCACCATTTTTTCACGGGACTGCCGCGATTGCCCGCGTCTGGCGGGATTTCTCGACCAGGTAAGGAGCGAACATCCAGATTATCATGCTGGGCCGGTTGCGCCTTTCGGGGATGCCGCCCCCGGTTTACTGATCGTCGGGCTGGCCCCCGGAATGCACGGCGCCAACCGCACGGGGCGCCCCTTTACGGGAGATCATGCCGGTATCCTGCTGTATGAAACCTTGCATCGTCACGGCTATGCCAGCCGTCCGCTTTCGATTTCTGCGGACGACGGGCTGGAATTGAGCGACTGCCGCATCACCAATGCAGTGAAATGCCTACCGCCGCAAAACAAACCGGAACCGGCGGAAATCCGCCAATGTAACGGCTACCTGAGTCGCGAAATCGCGCTTTTGCCCCCACGGGCGGCAATCCTGGCGTTGGGCAACATCGCACATGGCGCCGTGCTGCGCGCAGTGGGCATGAAACTCAAGGATTTCCCCTTTTCGCATGCGGCCGTTCACCATTTGCCCGGCGGTCAGACGCTTTACGACAGCTATCACTGTAGCCGCTACAATACGCAAACCCGGCGGCTTACCCCGCAAATGTTCGACGCGGTTTTCACCCGCATCCGTGCGGATAGTTCGTCAGACGAGTAAAACAAACCGCTATCCTCCAATTCGCGCGAGAACATGAATACGACCCAACGACTTGAAAAGCATACGCCGATGATGCAGCAATATCTGCGCATCAAGGCGGAACATCCGGACATGCTGCTGTTTTACCGCATGGGGGATTTCTATGAGCTGTTCTTTGAAGATGCCGAAAAGGCGGCGTCGTTGCTTGATATTACCCTGACCACGCGCGGTGCTACCGCCGGGCAGCCAATCAAGATGGCGGGGGTGCCCTATCATGCGGTAGAGCAATATCTGGCGAGGCTGGTGAAACTGGGTGTGGCGGTGGCCATTTGTGAACAGATCGGCGATCCGGCGACCTCGAAAGGCCCGGTGGAGCGCCGGGTGACGCGCATCGTTACGCCCGGCACGCTGACCGATGCGGCCTTGCTCGACGAACGCCGCGACCATCTCTTGATGGCAGCGGCGCCACACAAGGACACGGTCGGTTTGGCCTGGCTCAATCTGGCCAGCGGGCGTTTTACCTTGAGTGAGATTCCTGCCGGGCAGTTTCCGGCGGCATTGGAGCGCTTGAAGCCTTCGGAACTTCTGCTGCCGGAAGGGGGGGCACCTTCTTTTCTGTCTGCGCTGAAATGCGCTCAGAAGCCGCTTCCGCACTGGCAATTCGATCTGGATACCTGTACGCAAATCCTGTGTCGCCAGTTTTCCACCCTCGACCTCAACGGGTTCGGCTGCGCCGGGATGCATGCCGCCATCCAGGCCGCCGGTGCGCTGCTGGCCTACGCCCGCAGCACGCAATGCGGCGCGCTGCCCCACATCACCGGCATGCAGGTAGAGCATGAAGGCAGCTACGTGCGTCTCGATGCCGCCGCCCGCCGCAATCTGGAAATCAGCGAAACGCTACGCGGCGAGGCCGCGCCGACCTTGCTGTCGCTGTTCGATACCTGCGCATGCAGCATGGGCAGCCGCCTGCTACGCCACTGGTTGCATCACCCGCTACGAGACCGTGACACCTTGCGCGCCCGTCTCGATGCCATCGCAGCGCTCAAGGAAAGCGCCACGGACGTTCATGACAGCCTGCGCCGCATGGCGGACGTGGAGCGCATTACGGCGCGCATCGCCCTGAAATCCGCGCGCCCGCGCGACCTGTCCGGACTGCGCGACAGTTTGGCACTGCTTCCCGGATTGCAAGCCGGCATCCTGCCGCTTGATAGCACGCGCTTGAAGCAGATAAGCACCGCCTTGCAAGCACCGGACGAATTACCAGCGATGCTGCAAAATGCGCTAAAGGCCGAGCCCGCTTCGGTGCTGCGTGACGGCGGTGTCATCGCCGACGGTTTCGATGTGGAATTGGATGAATTGCGCGCCATTCAGAATAACTGCGGTGAGTTCCTGGTGGCGCTGGAAGGACGTGAGCGCAGCCGTACCGGAATTCCCGGCCTGAAGGTCGAATACAACCGCGTGCATGGTTTTTACATCGAGGTAACGCATGCGCAGTCCGGCAAAGTGCCGGATGATTACCGTCGCCGCCAGACGTTGAAAAATGCAGAACGCTATATCACCCCGGAACTCAAGGCATTCGAAGACAAGGCCTTGTCCGCCGCCGACCGCGCTCTGGCACGTGAAAAGCTGCTTTACGAGGGACTGCTGGAATCGCTTCAGGCCCATATTCCGGCGCTTCAGGCGATTGCCGTTGCGGTGGCTGAGTGTGACGTGCTGGCGACGCTGGCGGAGCGATCTCTGGCTTTGGGGCTGGTCCCCCCTGAATTTACCGATGAGCACGGTGTGCATATCGAGGGTGGACGGCACCCGGTGGTGGAAAAACAGACCGACCATTTCATCGCCAACGATGCACAGCTTTCTCGTACCCGGCAATTGCTGCTCATCACCGGCCCCAACATGGGCGGGAAATCCACCTATATGCGCCAGACCGCGCTGATCGTGCTGCTTGCTCATTGCGGCAGTTTCGTGCCGGCAAACCGTGCGCGTATTGGCCCCATCGACCAGATTTTCACCCGCATCGGCGCATCGGATGATCTGGCGGGCGGACGTTCGACCTTCATGGTGGAAATGACGGAGGCGGCCAGCATTCTTCATAATGCCACCGAGAACAGCCTGGTACTGCTCGACGAAATCGGACGCGGTACGTCAACTTTCGACGGCTTGGCGCTGGCTTGGGCTATTGCGCGCCAGCTTATCGAAAAAAATCGCAGTTACACGCTGTTTGCCACCCATTATTTCGAACTGACCCGTCTGGCCCAGGACTTCCGCCAGGTCGTCAACGTCCATCTGGATGCCGTCGAACATCGCGATCATATTGTTTTTCTGCATAGCGTCGAGGCAGGCCCCGCCAGCCAGAGTTACGGTCTGCAGGTAGCACAATTGGCCGGAGTGCCCGGCAGTGTCATCCAGGCGGCGCGTAAACACCTGGTGCAACTGGAGCAGCAAGGCGCTGTCAACCGGGTGCAGGGTGATCTTTTCAGTTCTGGGGTGGAACCGGCACTGAACATTCCGTCCCCCGTGGAGGAAGCGCTGGCGGCGGCAGATCCTGATAATCTGACCCCTAGGGCCGCGCTGGAACTGCTCTATCACCTGAAAAAACTGTTGCCATGAAACCCATGAAACCTCAGTGAGATTCACGCTTTGAACAGAAAAATATGCGCCTAAGCTACTGGAAATATTTCATAAGCATGCTAAAATTCGCGGGTCGGTTGAATTGCGTCAAACCCGATAGCCGATTTCCGCTTGGTTTTTGTCAAAATTTATTGTAAAGGGAATACACAAGATGAAACATTCGCTCCTGCTCGCCGCCCTGTTGGCCGTTTCTTTGTCCGCCTGCGGCAAAAAAGAAGAAGCAGCACCTGCTCCTGCTCCCGCACCCGCTCCTGTTGCTGCACCGGCTGACGCTGCACCGGCACCTGCCGCTGCACCGGCTGACGCTGCTGCACCTGCTGCTGCACCGGCTGACGCTGCGGCACCTGCCGCTGCACCGGCTGACGCTGCTGCGCCTGCTGCTGCACCGGCTGACGCTGCTGCACCTGCTGCTGCTCCGGCGAAGTAATTTCAGTCCGGCAATAAAAAAGCCGACCTTCGGGTCGGCTTTTTTTTCTCTCGACAAAATAGTGGTACTATCGCGCACGCCAGTGCTCGGTTGGTAGTGCTGCGGTGCCTTTCTGACATTGGCCGCCCGGCATCAAAAAGGATATGAATTGCCCGGATGGTGAAACAGGTAGACACAAGGGACTTAAAATCCCTCGGCCTTACGGCTGTACCGGTTCGATTCCGGTTCCGGGCACCAATAAAACAAAGGGTTATAAGAAATTTCATCTTCTGCCATTTTCGGCCTGTCAACCAACTGTCAACGCCGCAGAAGAACCTAGCCTAGCCAACGGATTCAACGTCTTCGCCTCCTGCAAATGGTCCGGTGCCAGATGCGCATACCGCATCGTCATAGTCAGCGAACTATGCCCCAGCAACTTTTGCAGCACCAGAATATTCCCCCCATTCATCATAAAGTGAGAAGCAAAGGAATGACGTAGAACGTGCGTCAACTGCCCACGAGGAAGAACCAAGCCCGACCTATCCACCGCATCCCTGAAAGCCTCGTATGACGGCTTAAACAGCCTCCCAAGCGTAGACCGCCCAGCCACCTCCACCAACTCCGCGAAAAGCGCATCAGAAATCGGCACGGACCGATTCTTCCCCGACTTCGTCCCGGAGAAATGCAGCATCCCATCTCGCACTTGAGAAACTTTCAATCCCTCCGCCTCAGACCAACGCGCCCCCGTAGCCAGGCACACCTTCGTAACCAACAACGCATCAACAGCCCGAGCCCCCACAAGCGCCCCCAACAAAGCATCAATCTGATGCAAAGACAGATACGACAACTCCCGTTCCGCAATCTTAAACTGACGAACGGAAGCCAAAGGATTGGCCCCCGTCCACAAACCTAACCGCCGCAACTCATTGAACACAGACCGCAGATAAGCATGTTCCCGATTCAACGTATTAGCCGAAATACCCTCAGACAACCTTCTGGACCGATATTCAGCGAACATATCAGCGGAAAAAGAATCCACCACCGGATTACCCAGCGCAGCACAGAGATTATTCAAACGGCTAAACGTATTTGACGCCCGCAGATTTATCCCATGATGTGAATGCCACAGATCAACCAGATCGGACAACCTGCGCAGATCACGACGAACAGGCGCCCACTCCGGAGCCTGAGCCACCTTCGTTTTAATCCAAGCCTCGAAAGCCAGCGCCTCCGCCTTGGTAGGCAACGTCTTCCGAAACCGCCGCCCACCCCGCCCCCCCGGCTGCACGTCAACGACCCAGCCGGAGCCGGAAGTGGATTTCTTGATAGTCATTCAAAAGTTACGGGAAGGAAATTCAAGAGCAACACCGCGAAGATAATCAAAAGCAGAATGCCGGTCAGGTCAGATTTGCGGACGCCCCTGATTAATTTTAGATGGCTGGTTTTAGTGGGCTTTGGGGGTAGAGATTCATGCTTGACCGGCAAATGTCTAAACTCCTTGGGATTGTAAATACTATCTTTCCATGAGTTTCCGCGCTTTGTTTTCATATTGCCGCCTTTCGTCAGCTATCTTCTGTCCTGTTCCCATCTTTCGATAGCTGCAAGGATAAGTTCCTGCTCTGTCTTACCTGTACTTTTCCGGCGTTCGTATTCAATCAAACGTTTGGCTTTTGCGTGATCTCCTAATGTTTTGGACAGAAGTCGCCCGTAAGGGTCTTGTTCTTTCTGAGTGGGTGGAATGCCGGGTTTATCTTTGGACTTCTTGGGCTTGTCTATGAACATTCTTGCCAGCACAAAAGCAACGGACGTAACGATGCCCATGAGGGTGGCAATTTCTTCAATGCTCATCTTTTTTCACCAGACACGCATGCAACGAATGTTAAGGTCGATTATCTGCCGGATCGAATTTGTTCCTTGTGCGGTGCCTGCAAGAATGCCATCCGTACCAAGGGTTAGAGTAATTGGAAGCGCCATTTTTGTTGAACCGGAGAAAGTGTTCCCCTGGATTGTTCCGATACCAAACTTGAAATAATCGGTGTCGTTTGATTCACTCAACACTGCGAAAAGTGTTGTCCCATCCGTTTTTGAATGAAATGACAGGTAATTCTGATAAATCGAACTGCCTGTTGTCGGTCTTAGCTGGCAACTCCAAACCCCATCCATGGCACTTGCTGCCCAAGTTGTATTCGCCATCAACAATGAAATTAGAGCGATAGTGATTTTCTTCATGCCTCTTTCCCCCAGTTGAACCATCGTTTCAAAACGGTTGCCGCGATTACCCGGCCTTCCCCACCCTCTTTAAGTCCTCTCTGATTCTTTCGAGTATCGGGCTAGTGTGCCCATGCGCTTCATCTGTTTGGCCGGTGACAAGCCAATAAGCAAATTCTGGCCATCTTTTCGCGATGGCCTCGATGTGTTCGTGGTTGGCTTTCTGTTTCCCTTCCACAATGTTTTGCCAAGTTTTTGCCTTCACACCAGTGGCTTCCTCGAAACCTTTGAATTTCCTGTGTGTGTCGGATACGTGGTTAATTAGCTCAGCTATTCTTTCTCTCATTGCCTAAATAATATCTTGACGGTTGCCGTTCCATTGACCTATTATTTAGGTAATGGCATTTTTAATATCTCATAGTCGCGTAAAGGCGCGCAATGAAGGGGTAACGAGGATTATGGAGCTTCAAACTGACCTCAGTCAATTCCCGAATGTACCGGTGATGACCCGCGAAAGATTCGCGGAATTATCGGGAGTTGAAATCGGTGTTCTTCAAGGCTGGATCACTAAGGGCTACATGCCTGTTATCGAGTTTGGCCGGTATCGCCTGGTCAATCTGGCCCTGCTAACCAAGTACGCGCTTGAAAAAGAGTTTTCTTTGTAACCACGTTTTCAATGGGGGTTGAAATGTCCGTACCGATTGGCCTACTGGTTTACGTCTCGCACCTCGATGTAGAAAAAAGCGTCTGCATCGAATGTCCCGGCCTTCACCTAATGCAGGATGGAAACGCCGAGTGCACCGCCTTTAATTCTGCATCTGAATTCAAGACCTCCGGCCTACCCGGCGAATGCGTCCGTACCTCAATCGCCTTCGACGAAAATTACGAACCCCTCCCGGCGTCCCCCCAGGCGCCCGCCCTCCCTTCGTTTCCTGCCGTAGTGAATACCTCTACGTCTTGTCACGAAGGGCAGGGCACCTCTAAAACTGGCTGGTGGAACCCTAATCCGGCTTTTGGTACTAGTCGTTGGCACTACATCGGCGCCAACGGCAGATCGCTATGTGGCAGATGGCAGTATTTCGCAGGCGAGCTGGAACAGGGGCAGGACGATTCCCCCGACCACTGCAAGTCATGCCGCAAGGCGCTGGCTGCTTCTGCCCTCCCTTATGCTCGGGTTTATGTAAAAGGCAAACATCTTAACGTTACCCGTAACGAATACTCAAAGGGTCGCATCTAATGGCCTCCCTGAAAAAGCGCAATTACAAGCTGACTCCATCCGAAATGGATGAAGTCATTCTTCAAAGCCGCTACATCCCTCCTGCTCTTGAAGCTGCTCCTGTTGAAGTCGCCACCGGGCGGACGGAGCGGAGCGAAGCGAGCACCGCCCGCACCGGGGGCGATGCCCCCCCCAGCTAACAGGGGGGGAAAGTATGGATACAGAGGATTCCGTGAAGATCGTTTTAACGGATTCCGGAAAAATCAAGCTGATACCCAAGCGCCGGGGATGGGGTGGAAAAAGTGCATTTCCTGACTGGATTAACTTCACCTTTCACGAAACCACCATATCTCGTTTTGCCGGAACCATGGTCAGCGATGAGGAATTCATCCTTGCCTATTCCGAAAAACTGGAACGCATCTTCGGTTACGGCATTACCTCCGCGAACCCTACAGGCCGTCACTTCTACCAGAAATCCTTCACCCTCGGCGATGGATTCGGTCTCGCCTGCATCGGTGGACAGCGCAACACCATCCTGACTTCCATCAGTGGTGAAGGTCTAGCAGCTGCCCTGCCCGGCTGGGAAAAGCGTCTCCACGACTTCTTAACTGAAGTTGCCATCCTCCCCAAGATAACCCGCATTGACGTAGCCCATGACGATTATGACGGAAAAGAATACAGCGTTGACCGTGCCAAAGCTGAATATGAAACCGGGTCTTTTACTTGCGGTGGCCGCCTCCCCGACTGCGAGCAACGCGGTAACTGGTACAAGCCAAACGGCAAAGGCCGAACCTTCTACGTTGGTCATCGCGCTAATGGCAAATATGCCCGCATTTACGAAAAAGGCAAACAGCTAGGCGATTCCGAATCCCCTTGGGTACGCATCGAAGTGGAATTCAAGTCCGTTGATCGCGTTATTCCCTTTGACATATTGCTCAACCCCGGCGAATACCTCGCCGCCGCATACCCCGCATTCGGCTGGATCAACGAAGAACAGCAGGTCATTCGCACCATCCAGAAAACCCTGGAAATTAGTTACGACTCCATGTGCGACTGGCTCATACGTCAGTGCGGATCGGCGCTCGCGGTCGTCGCTGAAATCGAAGGTGGCGCAGATAAGGCCATGCAGAAAGTCGGCATATTCAAAAAAATCCCGGCGCGCCTGCGCGTGCCCAGCCACGAAAACAGCCCCATGCCGCTACACAAGCGGATTCTCGAAAAAATCAAACTATCGGAAGAAGCTATTTTCGATAGTGCATTTGCATAAGGTACGCCACCCAGAACGCCGGAACTGGGGCTATTGGCAATAACCCGGCTTTTGAAAGGAAAGAATCATGCAATTCACCACCACCGTCGAAGTCGCCGGCATGAAAATGTTCAACGATACCGTTGAAGGCAAAGCCTACAACAACACCAAGCTATTCCTCAAAACCGATCTGGATGCTTCCAACGGCACCGCCCTAGGCTTCGCTACGCAGGAATACGCCTTTGGCGACTCCAGCGAATTCCAGAAGCTGAAACACCTTCCTTTTCCGTTCATGGCCGAAGTGTATAGTGGACCCCAATAACCGGACAGAGAATTAAGATGGTAGCCTGCTGTAA
>CAZGOY010000031.1:0-40534 GCA_964527565.1 uncultured Sulfuricella sp.
TGAAGTCGCCGCGAAGCGCGGCGGCTTCAACAATGGACTTGATCTCGGCAACGATGGCCTTCAGGTTTTCCTGCATGTGCTGCATGGAGTCCAGCAAGACGCCGACTTCATCCTTCTGGCGGATTTCGATCACGCTGGTGAGATCACCGGCGGCGATACTGTGGGCGACATTGCCCGCCATGCGCAGGGAATTGCCAATGGCGCGGATCAGCAGGAAGCCGAAGAGGGCGGCGAGCAATACGCCAACGGTGATGGCAACTATTGCCAGGGTGCGGGTGCTGGCGTAGTCGGCGCTGGATTTGTCGAATTCCTGTTTGCCGATCTGTACCTGCATGTCGAGCAGCTTTTCCGCCAGATCCTTGGCCGCTCCGAAAGTCGGGCCGGTGACCTTGACCAGGCGGGTATTGCCCTCAGTGAAGTCGCCCTTGAGGAAAAAATCAGCGGTTTCCAGCAAGCCCTTTTGCACGAAGATGGTACGTTTTTCAGCGTATTCGTCAGCCAGCTTTTTCTCTTCCGGGGTGAGATGGGTCGCCATGTAGGCCTTCCAGATTTCGCCGATTTTCTGGATGTTCTCCTTGACCTTGTCGGTGTGCATGGCGATGGGGTGGTCGTGCAGGGCGCTTTCCGGGATGCGCGGGTCGTGCATCGAGGCCAGATGGATCTGGCGCACGTTTTCCGCCATCAGGTTGTTGATGACCGCCACTTGATTGGAGGGGATCAGGCGGTCTTCATAGACGGTTTTCAGACCGGCGTTGGTCTCGCCCATGCCGCGCAGGCCGAGAAAGCCGATCACCACCAGCAGAACCGAGAGCAGGCCGATCAGAAAAATCAGTTTCGATTTGATGGTCATGTTGTTGAACATGGGGTTGGCTCCTCTTGGTGAAATTTATTGAAACCGTGATGCGCGCGACGAGTTTACCCGCGCCCTGTTACCGGCGTATGGCAAGGCCGGTGCCGCTTTCCAGCTTGAAGACGCTGACCGAGGTCGAGAGGTTTTGCGCCTGCTCTTCCAGCGACTCGGCGGCGGCGGCAGCTTCTTCCACCAGCGCAGCATTCTGCTGGGTGACCTCGTCCATCTGGTCGACAGCCTGTTTGACCTGTTCGATACCGTGGCTTTGTTCGATGGAGGCGGAAGAGATGTCGGACATGATGTCGGTGACGCGCTTGATGCTGGTGACGATCTCCTCCATGGTCTGCCCGGCCTCGCCGACCAGACGGGTACCGTTCTCCACCTTGTCCACGGAGTCCCCGATCAGCGTCTTGATCTCCTTGGCAGCGGCTGCGGAACGCTGCGCCAGATTGCGCACTTCCGCCGCCACCACCGCGAAGCCGCGGCCCTGTTCCCCGGCGCGCGCGGCTTCCACCGCCGCATTGAGGGCCAGAATGTTGGTCTGGAAAGCGATGCCGTCGATGACGGAAATGATGTCCACGATCTTGCGCGAGGACTCGTTGATCGAACTCATGGTGTTCACCACCTGCGAGACCACCGCGCCGCCCTTGCCGGCCACGCCGGAAGCGCCGATAGCCAACTGGTTGGCCTGCTTGGCGTTCTCCGCATTCTGCTTCACGGTGCTGGTCAGCTCTTCCATGCTGGAAGCGGTTTCTTCCAGGCTGGAGGCTTGCTGCTCGGTGCGTTGCGAAAGGTCCTGGTTGCCGTGGGCGATTTCACGCGATGCGGTGCTGATGTGATCGACGGCTTCCTTGATTTCTCCCACCAGCTTTTTAAGGCTTTCCACCGTGGCGTTGCAGTCGTCCTTGAGCTTGCCGAAAGTGCCCTGATAGTCGTTGGTAATGGTTTCCGTGAGGTCGCCCCGTGCCAGCGCCTCCAGCACGCGCAGCACTTCACCCAGCCCGGTTTCGCTGGTTTCCACCAACTGGTTGATGCCGGTCGAGAGCTCGCGCATGAAACCTTCCTTGTCGGCGAGGTTAAGGCGTTTGGTGAAATCGCCGTGCAGCGCGGCTTGCACGATTTCCTGCACTTCGCCCTGTATTTTCAGTTCCAGGGTGGCGTCCACCCATTCCACCGCCGTACCGATGCGCTGGCCTTTCTGGTTGTTGACCGGGATGGCGGCGAGGTTGAAGGTGCGCCCGCCGATGCGCACCAAGGTTTTATGCAGGCCGGTGAGGTTGGCGAGCACTTCGCGCTGGTGCGCCGGATTCTTGTGATAGCGGTCGAAATTGGAACCCAGCACCTTGTCGGCGTCGAATTGCGGCATGACGGCGCGGATGGCGTCCTGATTTTCGCTGAACATGCGCTGTACCGCCTTGTTCATGTAGATGATCTTGCCGTCCGGGTCAGCGATGGTGACGTTGGCGGTGGAATTGTCGAGCGCAGCCCGCACGCGCAGGGATTCTTCCAGTACGCGCTGATTCTCGCGGATGGTATAGACCAGGCTGTCGCGCATGTTTTTCATCGCCACCAGCAGGCTGACGGTGTCACCCTCACGGGATTGGATTTCAATGTCCAGATTGCCGGCGGCAATTTCACGCGCCACCTGGCGCGCATAGTTAGGTTCGCCGCCCAGTTCGCGCAACAGCACGCGGATGATCCAGATGCCGAACAACAGAGTGGCCAGCAGGGCCACAGCCGAGAAGATGATGTAAGTCCACCACAGGCGCCGCGCTTCACCCTCCAGCCGTGCGGCGAGGGCATGCAGGCCGTCGGAGAGCGCGTTTTCGACTTCCTTCATGGCGTCGATTTTCAGCGTGATGGTTTTGAACCAGTGGCCCGGATTAACGCCGAAGCCGCCGGTCAGCGCCTTGTCGATGGCGATCTGGCGCAGATGGTCCACTTCCTTGCTGGCGTCGCTGTTCATCTTCGCCTGATAGGTTGCGATGTCCTGCTCGCCGGCATAGGCGCGGAACAGGTCGAAGTAGGTTTTCTGGTTGGCGACCAGGGCGACGAAGCGCTGGAAAACCTCCCATTCGAATTTGTCGGCGGCAAAGGCAGCGTTGACCGTGGCGCGCTCGCGCCCGGCCATTTCCTTGCCGTTGAGGAACATCAGGTAGGCGGTGGTGGCGCGCGCCAGTTTTTCGTTGGTGCCGACCTTGGCGGTGGTGGAAATCACCTCCATCCACACGCCGATGAGATCGGTATAGAAATTGAAGGAATCGCGCGGCGTGAATTTCTGTTCGCTGATGACGGTGCGGGTGTCGCCCAGTTGCTTGAGCTTGTCGCGCGCGCTGGTCAGCGAGGCGCGGAAGCCTTGATCCAGCTTGCCCTGGTCGAGCGCGGCGATCAGCGTGTTGAGTTCGGCGATGCGTTTGTCGGTATCGGCGCGCTGAACGGGTAGCTCGGCGGCGAATTTTTCGCCTTTCGAGGACAGGTAGCCGGCGGACATGCCGCGTTCCTTCTGCGCTTCGTGGATCACCGCGCTGGATTTTACCGCCAGTGCGGTGAGCGTTTGCAAGGCGGTGATTTCAGCCAGATTGCGGCCTTTGTCCAGCACGTTGCTGACCGAGAAATACAGCAGGCCCAGAATCGGGAAAGCCAGCAGCATAAGCAGGCGGAAACGCATCGGCACGGCGGAAAGCAGGGATTTATCGCCTTCGTGCAGGTCGATTTTCTTTCCCAGGTTCATTGATTGGTAAAGCCTTTCAGCGCGCTTGACCTCGTCAGGGGTGGCGCGGCGGCGCACCGAGGTGTAACCGGTGATTTCACCGCCCTCGTGGATCGGCGTGACGTGCGCGTGTACCCAGTAGTGGTCGCCGTTCTTGCAGCGGTTCTTGACGATGCCCTCCCAGCCGTAGCCGCTCTTCACCGTGGCCCACAAATCCTCAAAGGCGGCTGTCGGCATGTCCGGGTGGCGCATGATGTTGTGCGGCTGGCCAATCAATTCTTCTTCGCTGAAGCCGCTGATCTGGATCAGGTCTTCGTTGGCAAAGGTGATCTGGCCTTTCAGGTTGGTCTTGGAGACGATGGAGATGTTCTCGCCGACCTCGACTTCCTTTTGCGTGACGGGCTGGTTATTGCGCATGTTGTTGTCTCCGAATAAAAATTATTGTCCGTTAGCTCTGGCTCATCCTGACCAGCGTGCCGACATCCAGAATCAGGGCAACGCGGCCATCGCCCATGATGGTTGCGCCCGAGACGCCGGAGACCTTGCGATAATTGGTTTCCAGACTCTTGATGACCACCTGGTGCTGGCCGACCAGTTCGTCGACGAACATCGCCGCTTTCTTGCCTTCGGCTTCCAGCAGCACGACGATGCCCTTGCTGGGGTCGGTGATGTTCGGCGTCATGCCGAAAATCTCATAAAGGGCGATCAGCGGGATGTATTCGCCGCGCACGTGCACCACGCGCCCGGTGCCGGAGACGGTCTTGATGTCACGTTCGGCGGGTTGCAGCGATTCGGCGATGTAAGTCAGCGGCACGATGAAGATTTCGTCGCCCACCGCGATCGACATGCCGTCGAGAATCGCCAGGGTGAGCGGCAGGCGGATGATGATGCGCGTGCCGTGGCCCAGCGAAGAGTCGATTTCCACGTGTCCGCCCATTTCGGCGATGTTGCGCTTGACCACGTCCATGCCGACGCCGCGCCCGGAAACGTCGGTGACCACTTCGGCGGTGGAAAAGCCGGGCGCGAAAATCAGGCTGAAAACGTCGCTGTCGGACATGCCGTCGCTGACGGAAAGGCCTCTCTCGCGCGCCTTGGCGAGAAGCTTGTCGCGGTTCAGTCCGGCGCCGTCGTCGATCACTTCGATCATGATGTTGCCGCCCTGGTGCGAGGCGCGCAGGGTGATGGTGCCCTTTTCCGGCTTGCCGGCGGCGGCGCGCTTGTCGGGCATTTCAACGCCGTGGTCGAGGCTGTTGCGCACCAGGTGGGTGAGCGGGTCGGCGAGCTTTTCGATCAGCCCCTTGTCCAGTTCGGTGCCTTCGCCGACGGTGACCAGTTCCACTTTCTTGCCGAGCTTGCCGGCCAGGTCGCGCACCACGCGCGGGAAACGGCTGAAGACAAAGCCGATGGGCATCATGCGGATCGACATCACGCTTTCCTGCAGGTCGCGGGTGTTGCGCTCCAGGGTGGCCATGCCGTTGAGCAGGCTTTCGTACAGTACCGGATCGACCTTGGAGGCGGTCTGCGCCAGCATCGCCTGGGTAATCACCAGTTCGCCGACCAGGTTGATGAGCTGATCGACTTTTTCGACGTTGACGCGAATTGAGGCATCGCCCTGTACCCCCGGCTTTTCGGCGGGTTTGGCCATGTCGGCCGTGCGGCGGTTGGGGTGGGCCTGCGGAGTGGGATGTTCGATCACCTCCTGCACGGAAACAATAGGTTGGGGTGGGGGTGTATCCGCTTCGCTGGCGGGCGGCGGGGTAATTTCCTGGAAGAAGCCGTAGCCCTGTTCCTGTTCGGTTTGCTCCTGGTTCTTCGGCAAATCCGTGAAGAAGCCGTAGCCTTGGGCGTCTTCTTCACTTGTCTGGGGCTGGCTGGGGGGCGGCAGGTCCTCGAAGAAACCGTAGCCGGGGTCTTCCGCCGCAGGCTCTTCGACACTGATGCGAAGCTGATCCGGTTCGGCGAAGAAGTCGAAAATGTCCTGAATCGCGGCTTGTCCGGCATCGGTGGTGAGCGTCATTTTCCAGCATTGAGGGCAGTCGGCCGTGGCGGCGCATTCATTGACCTCGAAGCTGCCCATGGCGCGCAGGTCCTCGAACAGGCCGTCGAGCTTGATCCCCTGCTCCAGGGCAGTGGGGGAGGGCGTGAACTGAATGCGGAAGGTCTGTATGGCGGCGGGGGGGGGCGCCGCTTGCGCTGCCGGTGCGGGAGCCGGCGCGGCAGTGGGGGCCGGTGGGCTTTCGTCCTTGGTAAGCTGCCCCAGCTTTTCGCACACGTCCTTCGCGGCCTGCTCGTCGACTTCCTCGCCGTTCTGGTGCCCGGCCAGTTGTGCGCCCAGCACGTCGCGCGCCTCCAGAAAGGCGTCGATCATTTCCGGGCGGATCGCCAGTTCGCCCTTGCGGATGCGGTCGAGCAGGGTCTCCAAAATGTGCGTTACGCCGGTCATGTCGGTGAAGCCGAAGGTGCCGCTGCCGCCCTTGATCGAGTGTGCCGCGCGGAAAATGGCGTTGAGGTCGTCGGAGTTGGGGTTGTCCACGTCAATATCGAGGAGCAGCCGCTCCATCTCATTCAGATGTTCCGCCGTTTCTTCGAAGAACACCTGGTAAAACTGGCTCATGTCGATGGTCATGGTTTTTTCCTTGCGAGACTTGAGGCTGGGCGCGAAGATGCACCGTACCCGGATGGAGCAGCTGCGGTGCTTCGTCCGGGTATTGTTAGCGCGGATATTTCATAAAAACCACCAAACCCCGTAGGAGCGGGCTTGCCCGCGAGTTCTTGGGTTCGGCAGAGAAAAGTCAAAATCTCGCGGCCAAGGCCGCTCCTACAGGGGTTGTCAAAATTCATGAAATCTTCGGGTTAACCGCCTTGTTGTTACCCGATTACCTTCTTTACCACTTCCAGCAGCTTTTGCGGGTCGAAGGGTTTGACCAGCCAGCCGGTGGCGCCGGCGGCCTTGCCCTGGGTTTTCATGGCTTCGCCCGACTCGGTGGTGAGCATCAGGATCGGCACCATTTTGTACTGCGGCATGGCGCGCAGGTTCTTGATCATGGTGATGCCGTCCATATTGGGCATGTTCTGGTCGGTCAGCACCAGATTATAGGATTTCATCTTGGCCTTGTTCAGCCCGTCTTGGCCGTCGACCGCCTCGGTGACCTCGTAGCCGCCGCCCTTGAGGGTGAAAGCAACCATCTGCCGGATCGAGGCGGAGTCGTCAACTGCCAGTATTGATTTCGCCATGGTTTTGTAGCCTCCTGATAATTTGCGTTAAAACAGTTCGATGTCGCCGGAATCCATCTGCTGCTGGGAAACCGGGTTGTGCTTGGCCTGGCGGATCAATTCGTCCGCCTGGTCGATGGCCTGGTGGAAGTGTTGCAGGCGCGCCATACATTCGTGGCGGGCGTCCATATTCTTGCCGTTCACTTCGTGGACGGGGATGGCGGCGATGCTGTTGATCATGCCGAACAGGTTGCCGATACGGTTGTTGATGTGGCTCGCCAGTTGCGTGGCCATGTCCTGGAATTGTAGCGAGGTGACGGCGACGCGCACGTCCTCTTCGACCTCGCCGGCGATGCCGGACATTTCATCGACGATGCTGACCATGCGGTCGTTGATGTTCTTGATTTCGCCCATGGTGTCATGCACGCGATTTTGCGATTGCAGGGCAAAATTCATGTCGCGCGAGGCCATGGCGTTGATGGCGATTTCCGCGCTTTGCACCGCGCCATGCACCTCGGTCATGTGACTGCGGATCTGGCTGCTGAACAGGTCGGAACGCTTCGACAGGCCGCGCACTTCGTCGGCCACCACGGCAAAGCCGCGCCCCGACTCGCCGGCGCGTGCCGCCTCGATGGCGGCGTTGAGGGCGAGCAGGTTGGTTTGCTTGGAAATGGCTTCCATTTCGCCGAGGATGCTGAGAATCTGTTCGACTTCCGAAACGATGTTGTCCATCATTTCCACCAGCCCCATGCCGACCTTGCTGGTTTCCACCGTGGTGTCGACGAACAGGGACAGCGTTTCGGAAGTTTCCTTGACGAATTGTTCGAAGCCCATTTCCTGGGCGCTTTTCCCTTCCTGCGAATGGTCGGCCAGCGATAGGGCCAACTGCTGTTGCTTGCGGCTGTTGTCGTCCATGTTGGTGAAGCTGCTGATGAGCTTGCCGATGGCGTCCGCCAGCAGGCTTTGCAGTTGCTTGACCTCATCGTCGATGACCTTGGCCTGCTCGCCGAATTCGGCCGCCATCTGGGTGAACAGGGCATGGGTCTGCTCGGTGAGCTGGCGGATGTCGTTATCGACGGCTTTCCATTGCTCTTTTTCGCAGCACTCCATCTTGCGCAGGGTCACGTAGAACAGCACCGTCCAGCCGAAATACACCGCGCCGAACAGGATGAAATGGATGGCGTGGGCGGCGGTCAGCAATTCGTTGAGCTTGCCCAAATACCACTCGATGGAGATGCCGATAATCCCCATGACGCCGCCGACCAGCATGGCCATGAAGAAGTAGTAGTTGGCGGAGCGCTTGAGCGGGCAGGCGCGCCGCGCTGTGGGCTTTGTGGCGGGAGGATCGTTGTTCGAGGTGTTGTCCATTCAGTTCTGTGCTGCCGAAATTTTCAATTCGGTAAATACTAGCATAGTATTATGTGCGCACGACATTCTCGGCCTTTAAACATGCGTCTTTTCACCCCCTTATTGTTGAAGACCGTTATCCATTTGCTGCTTTTTACCCTGGCGGCGATAGTCGGCAACGTCTTCAACCTTCCATTGTTCTGGGGAATCCAGGCGCTGTTCGGCAGCATTGCCGTGTTGCTGGTGATCCGCTTCCATGGGGCGCGCTGGGGCGTGGCGGTGGCGCTGGTGTCCGGCGCGGCTTCGGCGCTGTTGTTGCAAAATCCACACATCATGCTGGTGCAGGTGGGCGAAGCCATCGTGCTGGGCTTGGCGTTTCGCCGTTTGAGCGACAATCTGGTGCTGCTCGACGGCCTGTTCTGGCTGCTGCTGGGGATGCCGTTGACGGCTGCGCTGGCCTATGTGGCGTCCGGTGGCGCAATGCCGCTGATCCTGGCGCTGCATGCCGGTATCAACGGGGTGTTCAATGCCCTGGCCGCCGGTCTGCTGACGCAGGCGATCCTGTTGTGGCGCTGGCGTGGCGTTTCCCATGGGCGGGAAAGTTCCCTGACCTTGCGCCAGTTGCTGTTTACCCTACTGGTTTCTTCGGCACTGGCGCCGGCGCTGCTGATGATGGTGCTGGACGCGCGCCACCAATACGATGTCATGCAGGTCGGCATTCATAGCGGGCTGATCGCCGAAGCCGCCACCGCTTACCACCAGCAGGAAATTGTCGCCATGCTGACGCGCAATTTCCTGATTTTGTCCGGCATTACCGCCGTGGCATTCTTTTTCGGCTGGCTGTTGAGCCGCTGGCTGGTCAGCCCGCTGGTGCAACTGGCGGGGGAAACCAATAACCTGCGCTTCAAACTGCTCGACGGGCGCGAGCCGGATTTGCCGGATGTACCGGTGGCGGAAATGGAAAATCTGGTGCTCAACTTCCGCGAAATGGCAACCAGTCTGTCGCGCAGTTTCAGCGAACTCTACAATCTCAACGAAACGCTGGAAGCGCGGGTGGCCGAACGTACCCAGGCGCTTTCCCAAAGCAACCTGCAACTCCAGCAGGAAGTTGCCATCCGTACCGAGCAGGCGCTGCAACTGGGCAGGGCCACCGCTGAACTGGAAACGCAGAAATTCGCCCTCGACCAGCACTCCATCGTCAGTATCGCCGACCGGAAGGGCGCCATCACTTACGTCAACGACAAGTTTTGCCAAGTCAGCCAGTATGGTCGCGATGAGTTGATCGGGCAGAATCATCGCATTCTCAATTCCGGCTACCATCCGCACGTATTTTTCCAGGAAATGTGGATCACCATCGGACAGGGGCGGGTGTGGCAGGGCGTGGTCCGCAACCGTAAGAAAGGCGGCGAATTTTACTGGGTGGATACCACCATCGTGCCGTTCATGGACGCGGGCAACCAACCCTACCAGTTTGTTTCGATCCGCACCGACATCACCGAGCGCAAGCATTTCGAGGAAGACCTGATTGACGCCAAGGAGGCGGCGGAGGATGCCAGCCACGCCAAGTCCGAATTTCTGTCGCGCATGAGCCACGAACTGCGCACGCCGCTCAACGCCATCATCGGTTTCACCCAGTTGCTGGAAAGCGGCATAGACGGTGAGTTGAGCGCCGGGCAGCGCGAAAGTGCGGTGAGCATCCTGCAGGCGGGGTGGCATCTGCTCGATCTCATCAGCGAAATTCTCGACCTGGCGCGCATCGAATCCGGGCGCATGGCGATTTCGCTGGAAAACGTCGATTTGGGCATGCTGCTGGACGAGTGCGTGGACATGATCATGCCGCTGGCGAACGAACGCCATATCCTGATCCAGGATGCCGTCAACCAGTCAGAGGAAATTTTCCGTGTCCATGCCGACCGCACGCGGCTCAAGCAGGTGTTGCTCAACCTGATGTCCAATGCGGTGAAATACAACCGGGCGGAAGGGGTGTTGTCCCTGCGTTGCGCCAGAACCGATGGCAGGGTGCGCCTTGAGGTCGCCGATACTGGCCGTGGTATTTCAGGCGAGCGCATGAATGAACTGTTCAAGCCCTTCAGCCGACTCGATGCCGACAAATCCGAAACCCAGGGCGCGGGTGTGGGGCTGGCGGTGACCAAGAGTCTGGTCGAACTGATGGGCGGGCGTATCGGCTTGGAAAGCGAAGTGGACAAGGGGAGTGTGTTCTGGATCGAACTGGCGGAAGATCCAGCCGCCTGAAATCCACGCGGGGTTTCCCCGCCGGGCGCTGTCCCTAGTCGGCGTTGTCCTTGCGGGAAGAGCGCACGGCTTTCCTCAGGCTCTTGTACAGGTCGGGATGGGCGGTCTTGAGATAATCGAGTATCTCGAAATCTTCCTTGTTGACCTTGCCGAGATCGACCTGTTCGACATGCACCAGGCGCAACAACTCCTGTACCGGCTTGGGCATGTCGCGCCCGCTTTCATAGCGCGAGCCGCCGCTTTGCGTGACGCCGATCTTGGTCCAGAATTCTTCCTGGTTCAGGCCGAGCCTGCGACGAATTTCGCGCGGGTTGAAAATTTTATCGAATAACTTCATTGGGGGTTGCCGCATGCTTGCTTCGTATGGCCGAAAATATAACCCAATTGGAGAAAACATGCCATTTGCTGCGCGTTTTTTTCGGGCATGTCGCCTGTTATCATGACGGAGCGCAACCGGGATGCAATGATGAGTACTCTGGAACAAACCATAGAGAAACAAAGAAAGACGCTGATGCAGCGCTTGGAATGGCCGATGGCGATGCTGGCCAAGACCTGCTCGCCGGTGTGGTGCGAGCGCATGCGGCTGGATGCGGTGCTGGAGCAGGCCATGAGCACGCTGCCCCTGTGCCGCGAGTTATATGCCTCCGACACCAGCGGCATCCAGGTCAGCGCGACCTTCATGCCGGATGGCATGAGCAACGCCCGGCGCGGCAAGAATCTGGCGTTGAGGCTGTACATGGCCCGTGGCATGCCGCAGCAAGGAGTGATGCTGTCCGATGTGTATGTCAGCGATTTCCGCCAGGCGCCGAGCATCAGCGCGGTGCAGGTGGTGCGCGGTGAGGACGGCTTGCAGGGTTTCGTGGTGGCGGAATTCGATTTGCGCGATCTGACGCTGCCGGAACGCCAGGCCAAGGCCGACAGCAAATGGCGCCAGATCCGCGGTGACCCGGCGATTCGCGAGGCGCTGTTCCAGCAATGCCGGGTACAGAGCCAGATGGATAGCCATGCCGACGATGTGATCGCCATTTTCGACGAACTGATCTGCGAGCGCGGCGTGTTTCATGCCAAGCTGCACTACTCCAGCTCGCGCACCACCTTGTGGCTGGTGGATGACCCCTACCGCTACCGTATCCACGTGCTCGATGAAATCATCAATCCCGCCGTGTGCCTGGCCTATCCGCGCCGCCCCTACACCGAACTGGCAACGGTGCCGGCCAAATGGGTGCGGCCGGCGCTGGAGCGTTTCCGCATCCTGCGCGAGGCAGACGAAACGGTCTATCTGCGCTCCAGCTCGATCAATGTCATCAACGGTATGGTCAGCCTGACCTTTTCCTGCGACGGCTCGCATTACATGCCGGTGCAGGAGTTTCTCGAAAAGGGGGACGGGTTCTGGTTTGGGGGCGGCTGACAGCCGTTACACCAGTCGGCGTTCGACGATGGCTTGCGCCAGGGTGCCGCTGTCGATGTGTTCCAGTTCGCCGCCCACCGGCAGGCCGCGCGCGATGCGGCTGACCTTGACGCCGCGCGCGCGCAGGATTTCGCCGATGTAATGGGCGGTGGCTTCGCCTTCTACGGTGAAGTTGGTGGCGAGGATCACTTCGCCGACCACGCCGTCGGTGGCGCGCCTAAGCAGACGGTCGAGATGGATTTCCCTGGCGCCGATGCCGTCCAGCGGCGAGAGGCGCCCCATCAGCACGAAATACATGCCGCGATAGCTTTGCGTCTGCTCCATCATCAGCAGGTCGGCGGGCATTTCCACCACGCACAGCAGTGCCGCTTCGCGCTTGTCCGATTCGCACAGCGGGCACACTTCCGTTTCGCTGAAATTGTTGCACTGTCGGCAATGGCGCAGCGTTTCCAGGGTGTGGACGATGGTGGCAGCCAGTTTCGCGGCACCCGCCTGGTCGCGTTGCAGCAGGTGATAGGCCATGCGCTGCGCCGACTTGGGGCCGACGCCGGGCAGGCAGCGCAAGGCTTCGATCAGGTTTTCCAGGCTGGTGGGGGAGTTCATGGATAGGGGCTAGCCTGAATATTTCATTAAAACGCCGCCTTGCCGGTAGGAGGGGCCTTGGCCCCGAGTTTTTTCGCCCGGCTGCGAAAAAGTCAAAATCTCGGGGCCAAGGCCCCTCCTACGGGGGTGGGTGGCATTCATCAAATTCTGGGCGGGCGATTAAAACGGCAGCTTCATCCCCGGCGGCAGGTTGAGGCCGGCGGTGAAGCCGCTCATCTTTTCCTGGGTGGTGGTTTCCACGCGGCGCACGGCGTCGTTGACGGCGGCGGCGATCAGGTCTTCGAGCATTTCCTTGTCGTCGCCCATCAGGCTGTCGTCGATGGAAACGCGCTTGACGTCGTGGCGGCAGGTCATGACGACCTTGACCATACCGGCGCCGGCCTGGCCTTCCACTTCCACGCTGCCCAGTTGTTCCTGCATTTTCTGCATGTTGGCCTGCATTTGCTGGGCCTGCTTCATCAGGCCGCCGATTCCGTTTTTCATCATGGTGCCATTCTCCTACGGTAAGGGTTTGATTGTGGATTCGACGATTTCGCCGTCGAAGGTTTCCACCAGCTCGCGCACGGTGGGGTCTTGTTCGATGGAGGCCACGGCATCGGCCTGGCGCACCTGTTTCTCGCGGTTTTCAATCTGCGCCGGGGTCATGCCGCCGACTTCGCCGACGACGATCTCGATGTCCAGCGGCTTGCCGAAATGCTCGCTGACAGTGGCCTTGAGTTTTTCCTGGAAATTGCGTTCGCCGAGCTTGCGGTGTTCGTCGGGAATGCGCAGCACCAGCCGGGCGCCGTCCCAGCTTTTCAGTTCGCAGTGCTGGGCCAGCATTTTTGCCATGCCGCCCAGCTTCAGGCGCGCCACCAGTCCCGGCCAGTCGCCGTCGAAGGGCGCGCTGCTGCGCGGAGGGGAGGAAGGTGCGGCGGGCGCGGGGGCGGGCTCGTAGGCGGCCAGCGGCGCCTCGGCCTGTGGTGCGGGACGCGCGGCGACAGGAGGCGGCGTGGAGGGTGCCGCCAGGGGGGGGGCTGCCGTTGCGGCGCTGCCGCCGGACTCCGGGGTGAAAGCCAGCATGCGCAGCAGCGTCATGCTGAAACCGGCGAATTCGTCCGGCGCCAGGTACAGGTCGCGTCGGCCATGCAGGGCGATCTGGTAGTAGAGCTGGATTTCCTCGGCGCCGATGGCGTCTGCCAGGCGCATCACGGCGGCGCGCTCGGGGGCGTCCTCCGCCAGCGCCTGCGGCACGGTTTGCGCCAGCGCGATCTTGTGCAGCAGCGTGCCCAGGTCCTGCAAGGCGGCTTCCAGCGAAATCGAGCGCTCGGCCATGCGTTCGGCCTGCGCCATGAGTGCTGCGCCATCGCGCGCCGCCAGCGCGTCGAGCAGGGTGAACAGATAGGTTTCGTCGATGGCGCCGAGCATGTCGCGCACCTGCGTTTCTTCCACCTTGCCGCCGCCGTAGGCGATGGACTGGTCGAGCAGGGAAAGGGCGTCGCGCATGCTGCCTTGCGCGGCGCGCGCCAGCAGTTGCAGGGCGGGCAGCTCGAAGGGGATGGACTCGCGCCCCAGCACGTCGCGCAGGTGGCCGGTGATGTGCCCCGGCGGCATCTGCTTGAGGTTGAATTGCAGGCAGCGCGACAGCACCGTCACCGGGATTTTTTGCGGGTCGGTGGTGGCGAGGATGAACTTGACGTGCTCGGGCGGTTCTTCCAGCGTTTTCAGCATGGAATTGAATGCCTGCTTGGACAGCATGTGCACTTCGTCGATCAGGTAGACCTTGAAACGCCCGGAAGTGGGGGCGTATTGCGCGTTGTCGAGCACTTCGCGCATGTTGTCGATGCCGGTGTTGGATGCGGCGTCGAGTTCCAGCAGGTCGATGAAACGCCCGGAGTCGATTTCGCGGCAGGCGCCGCACACCCCGCAGGGCGTGGAAGTGATGCCGGTTTCGCAGTTGAGCGCCTTGGCGAGGATGCGCGCCAGGGTGGTCTTGCCCACGCCGCGCGTGCCGGTGAGCAGATAGGCGTGGTGCAGGCGCTGTTGATCCAGCGCATTGGACAACGCCCTGACGACATGTTCCTGGCCGACGATTTCGGTAAACGCTTTGGGGCGCCACTTGCGCGCCAGCACTTGATAGCTCATGCGGCGGATTTTACCAGAATGGGGAGAGGGGGTGGCGAGCCTGAACCCCGGCACTTGCAATAAATAGCTGTGGCTGCTTCCTTCCGGACCTGACCAGGTTCACTACCTTGCAATGCGGGGAGGCCCGCCATTGAAAAAACAAAACCGGCAGTGCCGGTTTCGAGGTGTTTGGGGTGGATGATGGGGCTCGAACCCACGACAACCGGAATCACAATCCGGGACTCTACCGACTGAGCTACATCCACCACTGTTTTGGATTTGATAAAGCCTCCAAGCCGCGCATTATATCAACAGTGTCTGGTTTTTATCTAGGGGCATCCCCAAAAAATCATTCATGCGGCTCACCCGCCCCCTTGGCTTCACGCACCGGGATGCGCCAGACGAACCAGGCCAGTATCATTCCCAGGGCGGCCAGCATGGCCCGGTGCCAGGCGGATTCCATCAGCAGGATGGAGCTGCCGAACGACAGGGCCATCAGCGCGTAAGCCCAGCGCTTGGCGCGGCGCGGCATGCTGCGGTGGGCCTGCCATTCGTGGATGATCGGGCCAGCGATGCGGTTGTCCAGCAGCCAGTCGTGAAAACGTTCCGAACTGCGTGCGAAACAGGCGGCGGCCAGCAGCACGAAAGGCGTGGTCGGCAGCACCGGCAGCACGACACCGGCACCGCCCAGCAGCAGGGAAACGACGCCCGCGCCGAAAAACAGGGTGCGCACCAGATGCGATTCGTGCAGGCGCGTTGGAGGTCTGTGGCGGGATTTCATGGCCGCGCCAATTTACTGGCTTTGCCGGGATAGGGCAATCCCGGCTCGCTACATGGCACGTTCGGCTTGCATTTGTTTGTATGCGTTCATAACATACAAGCCATGATTGATCCGGCCAAAATCACGGGGTTCGACTGGGATGACGGCAATGCCCGAAAAAGTTATGAACAAGCCACTTAAGAAAATCCCTAAGTTCACCAGCGAAGCCGAAGAGCGCGCGTTCTGGGAAGCGAACGATTCCGCCGATTACGTGGACTGGACCCAAGCCAAACGGGCGGTGCTGCCGAACCTGAAGCCGACGACCAAAACCATCTCGCTACGCCTGCCTCAGCACATGCTGGATTCCATCAAGGCAGCCGCGAATTCCAGGGATGTGCCGTATCAGTCGCTCATCAAGGTGTGGCTGCAAGAGAAGCTGCATAGCCACTGATGGTGGTGCTGGCTACGCGGGCGGGGAAGAAGGTTGAGCTGAAGCTGGTGGCGTGAAACGGACTATCCCCGATTACTTATGGAGGTGCTGTGCCGGATCAATCGAGACTGACCCTATTGATGAGATTCCGCGCACATTGGAGCGGCTGGCGCTGAACTCGTTCTGGACCGGTGCTGATGCTGGTACCGCAGCGACGCTATTAGTCCCGCTATTCCAGGTGTAACCGCCCCCCTGGATGATAAAGCCCGGCACGCTGCGGTGCATGAAAGAATTCTTGTAAGCCCCGCTGTTGACGTAGCTCAGGAAGTTGGCCACGGTCAGCGGCGCTTCTTTATCGTAAAGCGTAATATCGATGGAGCCGAGAACCGTCGCCAGCCTGACCGTAGTCGCATGAGACATGGCGGGAACAGCAGCAAGCAGCATTAGCGCGCACAACACTTTGGAGAGAAATCGGATTAAAGACATCTTTCACCATTTCGAAGTAAATAGACCATCAGTAATTGTACATCGGCATTCCGAAAGTGGGCAGCCTCAGGCGCTGTTTCGTGACTGTTTCACCCGATTTAGCCGGGGAGCAGCCGCGTTTGAAATAAAACGGTTTCCTGTGATGTTGTATTTATGGCTCTAATAGCATTAGAATGAATCCATGTCCTCCTCCCTGCGCAAACTGATCCTGCTGCTCCTGAACCGCCCTTCGCGGCAATGCGGGCAACTCGACCACTCGATGCCCGCCACCCGCCGCATGAATGCCTCCACCTGCTCCACCACCGCCGGGTCGGGGGTTACATTACAGAGAGCGCAAGCGCCCGAAAACTTGTTGATGGCAAGCGTTGTGGTTTACCTGGCTTGCCTGCCCTTCAATAGTTTCTGTGTCTCCGAAGAGTGTGGAAACTGGCCGGGGTGGGGTGTGCTAATCATGGGGTGGATGGAACTGATTTTGCATGCTGAAGCCGGGGTATCGTGGTTGGCGAATCCAATTGTTTTTGTCGCTTGGGCCAGCATCTTTTTTAGGTGGCGGATTTCAGCTTTGGTTTTCAGTGTCACCGCACTGCTGCTTGCTATCTGGTTTTTGGAGGTTGATGAAGTTATCGTTGATGAAGGAGGGGCTTGGCGGACTGTAACCGGCTACGCAGCAGGCTACTGGCTGTGGTTAGTCAGCATTTTGTTGGCTGTAACTGCGGCTTGGAAAATCAGCCCGGTAAAGGCAGTCGAATAGATGCCGCTTCTAATGCCGATCAGATTTGGATGCATGCTTCTCTTTGAACAGGAAGTACACAACCCAGGGCGAAAGCAGTGCGATCAGGACAAGCAGCATTAACAAACTCATGCCCCATTGATCCCTGATCGAGTCGGTCAGTAACTGAAGTAACGGAATAAGCGCAAACGTCGAGAGGTACGTAGTTGCCGGTATTAAAACAGCGGCTATGGACCACTTGATCCGGATGGGGTGTTGTACGGCCTTGTTCCTGAAGATTAACCAGGCAGGTAGCAATAAGATCAATAGCAGAAGAGGGTAGCTAACTATCACGCCCACTTTGTTTACCTTGTGAAAATTGTTTGAAACCGTATTCGGGATGTTGCCATCGGATAAGGATAGGAAATTCAAGCGCACAACTCGAAGTATCCTTGACCCAGTTCCTCCAGTCAATGCCGATTTTTACCGCCGAATTCCCGAGAAATTTCGAATTCCATCTCCCATCCACGCGAAACGGCAAGATTTTGCCCCATCAACGCCGAAAACCGCCCGCACTCCAAACCAGCCGCACAAGCGCCCCCAAGGCGAGGTAAAAAACCCTCGTCACCAAGCGACACGCTGATCGAACTCGAACTCCGGTTCAGGTTGTGCCGACGTATCCCATTGGGGATCGTTCTCCGCCTGTCCAAAATCCACCATGGACTCCCACAGCGGCGGACCCCGCGCCGGAGCGATTCTCGGCGGCAGTGTTGACTCGCCGATGTGCTCCAGCCCGCGTAGGGCGGATTAGCGAAGCGTAATCCGCCGAATGTCGTCTGTCAGATTTTCCATTTGGCTTTTTCGGTGCCGCGTCCGGTCACAAGACCTCGGCACAAAATTGCGCGGGGGTGACAATCCGGGTTCGTTCAATGTGCCCTCGTTGCAGCAGGCCGGCGCGGCGGTCACCGGTCACCAGATAGTCAGCGTCGCCGGCCAATGCCATCGCCAGAAGATACGCATCGTCGGGGTCATCGGTTTCAGTCTCGATGTTCAGGCGTTCCAGAACCCTGGCACGCTGCAGGTTGTTCACCATGACGCCCACTTTGTCCGGCTGCAGGATGGCTTGGAGTTTGGGATAGCGGCTGGCCCGGCGAATTTCGTCGAGTTGCATTCGTGAAGTCACGACCTCGAAGCGCGCCGAACGCCAGGCACGATAAATGGCGTCGGGATACCCATGAGGCGAGATCAGCGCACTGAACAGAATATTGGTGTCCAGGACGACCCGCATCAGTGACCGCGCGCCCATTGGAGGGCTTCATCAACCGCAGCGGTCAATTCCACTTCGCTTATGTTTGCATTGGCGGCCTTGGTTTGCCCGGCTGCTAGCTCCAAAATGTGCGCCCGCACCGCTTCTTCAATGAAGCGCGACAAGTCGCCTTTTATGCCGCCGCCTTGGCTGGCCAGAAACATGCGGAGGGATTGATCGGTGTCGGCGGAAACGGCGACATTCCAGCGTATTGTATCCATGGCTTTTCCATTAATGGGTGTTTGTGTGTTTATACGTCGACATACGCGACATTGCAATGGCTCGAAAGGTCTTGTCAGTCTCTGTATGTAAATGGCGCAGCAACCGCGGACAGCCCATCGCTGGAAGACCCGGACTCGGGCAGGCTGGTTGTATGGGTGACGTTCTATTCTGAATATGGCGATGCCGAAAACATCCGGTGCAATGCGCGGCGCTTATTCCCCTTCCCCCGCCCACCGATTTCCCTTACCATGCAATTTGAAGTTTCTACCTTCAAATTGCAAACATGCTGAACCGATCCGCATTTTCCACCGCACTGCGCTTGGCGCAGGGTTTCCCTGTGCTGGCGATCACGGGGCCGCGCCAGTCCGGCAAGACGACGTTGGCGCGCGCGCTGTTTGCCGACAAGCCTTACGTTTCGCTGGAAGACCCGGAGGAGCGTTCGTTCGCCGATTCCGACCCGCGCGGGTTTCTGGCGCGGTTTCCGGGAGGGGCGATTCTGGATGAGGTGCAGCGTTGCCCGGATTTGTTTTCTTATCTGCAAGGCGTGGTGGATAGGCGCCAGCGGATGGGCGAGTTCATCCTTACGGGGTCGCAGCAGTTTGGTTTGATGTCGAAAATCAGCCAGTCGCTGGCGGGAAGGGTGGGGTTGTTGCAGTTGCTGCCGTTTTCTCTGGCCGAGCTGAGGGAAGGCGGCTGGTTGCCTGCGACGCTGGATGAAACGCTGTTGCGCGGGTGTTATCCGCCGCTGTACGCCCGCCCGGTGGCGCCTGGCGACTGGTTCCCCAACTACGTGACCACTTATCTGGAAAGGGATGTGCGGCAGTTGCTGGCGGTGCGCGATTTGTCGCTGTTTCAGCGTTTCCTCAAGATGTGCGCCGCGCGTTCGGGGCAGTTGCTCAATTTTTCCGCGCTGGCGGCGGATTGCGGCATTTCTCATGTGACGGCGCGGGAATGGATGACCGTGCTGGAGGCGAGTTATGTCGTTTATCTGTTGCGCCCGCATCATCAGAATTTCGGCAAGCGGCTGGTGAAAATGCCCAAGCTGTATTTTCTCGATACCGGTTTGCTGGCGTATCTGTTGGGCATCCGCGATGCGGATACGCTGTCCACCCATGCCTCGCGCGGTGCGCTGTTCGAGACGCTGGTGGTGTCGGAGTGGGTGAAGCGCCGCTTCAATGCCGGGCAAATTGCCGAGTTGTATTTCTGGCGCGACAGTGCCGGACATGAGGTCGATCTGTTGATCCCGCAGGGTAACCGGTTCATGCCGGTGGAAATAAAATCCGGCGCGACTTTCAGCAGCGACTGGACGGCAGCGCTGCGCAAGATGTCGGCATTGTTCGGCGATGCGGCATTGCCGCCGGCTATTTTTTATGGCGGCGATGGGCAGTACGAACGCGACGGATGCCGCGTTACCGGCTGGCAGGTGTTGGCGAATTCATCGGAATTCTCAACGCAATAGCTTGCAATGTGGTGATGCCGAAAACATCAGGTGCAATGCGCTGCGCTTATTGCACCCTGCTATGCTACGTCCGGCGCGGCGAACTCACATCTACATCCGGGGTGGTTGGCAGGGCGACCCTCTTTCGGATCAGTTGGGATCGGGCTTCTCCCCGCCACATTCAACTCACTGATCCACGCTCACCCACCCCGCTGCCATTCTTTCGCCGAAGGCTTGTGCGGTCAGCGGGCGGCTGAAGAAATACCCCTGCATTTCGTCGCAACCCTGCTCGCGCAGGAATTCGAGCTGTTCGGCGGTTTCAACGCCTTCGGCGATCACCATCAGTTTGAGGCTGTGCGCCAGGGCGATCACCGCCTTGACGATGGCGGCGTCGTCCTGGTCGGTGGTGATGTCGCGCACGAAGGAGCGGTCGATCTTCAGGGTGTCGATGGGGAAGCGTTTCAGGTAGCTCAGAGATGAATAGCCGGTACCGAAATCGTCGATGGACAGGTGCAGGCCGAGGTCGCGCATGGCGTTGATGGTGGCGATGGATTCCGTGGCCTGCTCCATGATGACGCTTTCGGTGATTTCCAGTTCGAGATGCTCGGCCTTCAAACCAGTTTCATCCAGCACTTGCCGGATCATACCGACCAGATTTTTCTGGCGGAATTGGCGTGCGGAGAGGTTGACCGCCACGTGCAGGGTCGGAAATCCGGCATCCTGCCAGGCTTTGTTTTGCGCGCAGGCGGTGCGCAATACCCATTCGCCGATGGGCAGGATCATGCCGGTTTCCTCGGCGATGGGGATGAAGCGGTCCGGCGGCACTAGGCCCATTTCGGGATGATGCCAGCGTATCAGGGCCTCCGCGCCGACCACCCGGCCGCTGTCCAGGTCGATCTGCGGCTGGTAGTGCAGTTCGAATTCGTTGCGCTCCAGCGCGCGGCGCAGACTGTTTTCCAGGGTCAGGCGCTCGAAGGCGCGGGTGTTCATTTCCGCCTTGAAAAACTGGTAGTTGTTTTTTCCCAGATACTTGGCGCGGTACATCGCGGCATCGGCATTCTTCACCAGCGCGGCGGCATCGCTGCCGTCGTTGGGATACACGCTGATGCCGATGCTGGCGGTAATGAATACTTCCTGCCCGCTCAGGTTCATCGGCACTGCCAATATATCGGTGATTTTTTGGGCGACGGGGGCGACATCCTGTTCGTCGCCGAGGCCTTCCAGAATGATGGTGAATTCGTCGCCGCCCAGGCGCGCCACGGTGTCGTCCTCGCGCAGGCAGCTCACCACCCGGCGCGCCACTTCCTGCAACAGCGCATCGCCGGCGGTATGTCCCAGGGTGTCGTTGACGATCTTGAATCGGTCGAGGTCGAAAAACATCACCGCCGTCATCTTGGTGTTACGGTGCGCATGCGCCAGCGCCAGGGTCAGGCGTTCCATGAACAGGGTGCGGTTGGGCAGGCCGGTGAGCGCGTCATGGTTGGCGAGGTAGTTGAGGCGTTCCTCCGCCAGCTTGCGCGAGGTGATATCGGAAAACACCGCCACGTAGTTGGTGGTCTCGCTGCGGTCGTTCCTGACCGCGCTGATGGTCAGCCATTCCAGGTAGGTTTCGCCGCCCTTGCGCCGGTTCCAGATTTCGCCGCGCCATTGTCCGGCCTCCTGTAGCGATGCCCACATGGACTGGTAAAAATCCGCGCCGTGCTTGCCCGAATTGAGCAGCGCCGGGGTCTTGCCGATGGCTTCCTCCGCCGCATAACCGGTAATCAGGGTAAAGGCGCGGTTGACGGTGACGATGCGGCTGGCAGCATCGGTGATGAGGATGCCTTCGACGCTGCTGTCGAACACCTTGGCCGCCAGGCGCAGGCTTTCCTCGGCTTCCCTGCGGCCGGTGATGTCTTCCACCATCCACAGCGTGCCGTTGGGCAGGTCGGATGGGTCAATGGCCTTGCCGACGATGCGGCACCATAGCGTCGAACCGTCCTTGCGCCGCATCAGGCGCTCGCTGCGGTAAGTCACGCCGCCGCGCATCAGGCTGCGCGCCCCGCGCCGGAAATCGGCGAAAGCTTCGCGCGAAGGATGGATCAGGTCGGTCGGCTGATGGTGCAATTCGCCGGGCGCATAGCCGAACAGGGTCTCGAACTGGCGGTTGACGCGCAGGAATTTGCGTTTTCCGGCTAGGGCGATGCCCAGGTCAGCGTTTTCCAGGATGATTTTCTGCTCGGAAAGCGCCTGGTGCAGCACGTCCTCGGCATTGCGCAATTGCGTGATGTCGGCGATGAAGGCGAAGGAATACAGCAGCTTTCCCGTTTCGTCATGCACCGAGGTGGCGCTGATGCGGGTATGCACGCCGCCGCCATCCCTGGCCTTGAGGGTGACGTGGTAAATGCGGTGGCGCGTTTGTGCGATTTGCGCGATCTGGCTCTGAAAAACGGCGCGGTCTTCATCGTCGACGAAATCCAGGGGATGCTTGCCGATGAATTCCTCTACGCGATAGCCCAGAATCCGGCACAGCGCGTCGTTGACCTCGACGATGCGCTGGTCCGTTCCCAGCAGCCAGTAGCCTTCGCTGATGCGGTCGATCAGGTCGTGATAGAACTCGTCGCTGGCGGTGTCGGGACGGTTCATGCAGCCATTTCCTGGAATGGAGGGATCATGGGGCTGGGACGGGGCGTTTAATGATTCCTGGGGAGCGGCAGGGTAAGACGGAATTGCGCGCCCCCGTCAATGTTGGCGGCTTCGATGCTGCCGCCCATGTGGTTCATGATCATGCGCGACATATACAGCCCGATACCCGTGCCTTTTTCCTTGGTGGTGAAATAAGGGTCGAAGATATGCGGCAACGCCTCGGGCGGGATGCCGCCGGCGTTGTCGGCAAGGGTCACCCATGCGCCTTTCTCGTCTTGCCCCAGGGAAATGCGGATTTTACCGGGCGCGATGTCATTTTCAAGAATGGCGTCCTTGGCATTGCTCAGGATGTTCAGCAAAACCTGGGAAAACTCATTGTCTTGCCCATCACCCTGTATTTCTTCGCTGGCTTCGAAGGCGACTTCAATCTGGTTTTCGGCAAAGCTGGCATGCACCAGCTTGAGCGCTTCGGCGACGGAGCGGTTGAGGCTGAAGGCGGCGGCTTTCTTGTTGGGGTTGAAGAAATTGCGGAAGTCATCGATGGTGCCGGACATCTTGTTGACCAGCCGTTTCGCGTCGTGCAGGGATTGGTCCAGGCTTTCGCGGGTCAGTTCGCCGTACTCGAAATCGTCCTTGATATTGCTGTGCAGCAAGGCCAGGGCATTGAGCGGCTGGCGCCATTGGTGGCCGATGTTGCCGATCATTTCGCCCATCGCCGCCATGCGCGACTGCTGGATGAGGATTTGCTGGTTTTCATGGAAGGCGGTGATGTCGCTATTGCTGCCGCGCACGCCGAGGAATTGATTGGTGCGGTCGTCGAAAATCGGACGGCAGGTATGGCTGATGTAGCGTGTTTCACCCTGCTGGGTGACGATGCGCAGTTCAAGTGGGCGCGGATGGCCGTTCTGGTCGGCTTCGTGGACGTGGTGTTGCCAGTGGCTGCGGTCGTCGGGGTGGACGATGTCGTTGAACAGTTCCGGGTTGGCGTAGAAGGCTTGCGCCGGATAACCGGTGACTTGCTCGCAGGCGGGGGAGACGTAGCGGATGCTGCCGTCCGGGTTGCGCCAGAAGATCCATTCCGTGGCGAAATCGGCCACCGTCTGGAAGAGATGGCGGTTTTCCTCCAGCTCGCTGAGAATGCGCAGGCGCTCGCGGGTACGGAGCGCGGCCAGGCCGTAAATCCAGAAGATGCCGACCAGTACCAGCAGCCAGCTCACGGCGTGGGTTATCGCCATGAGACGCAGGGAAAAGGCCTTGCTGTGCTCAAGTGGGGCTAAAGGAATTGTCGCGCTGAGGCCACCGCGCACGTCGCCGACTTTGTAGCCTTGTTTCTCGTGGCACTTCATGCAGGGTTTTTCGACCATCAGCGGGCGGATCAGGGCGTAATGGGCGACCCCGTCAACGTCAATGACTTCCGCTGCCTCTTTCGCCCCTTTCTCGAAAGTGCGTAGCGCCCTTTCTTCCCAGGGGGCGGGGCGGTTGTTGGGGTTCAGCGGGTCGAGGCTGGTAATGTGGCCGCGGATGCCAAAACGGCTGGTGTAAAGTTCCAGCAACTGGCGGGTCACGTAAGCCGGATTCATCAGGGTCAGCGTTTCCCCGGTGGTGGTGGTGAGGTCGCGCCGCGGATAGTCCTTGAGGTAGGGGTTGGGCGGCGTGTCCGCATTGGGAAAGACGTACACCCCGCCATGCGATGCCAGCCAGGAACGGAAGGAAAGATCCTTGAGAATCAGGCTTTCGGCCTGGGTGTGCGCCAGTTCCAGGATTTCCTTTTCCTTGTGTCCGGCATTCCACAGATAGGCTGCGAGGATGAAAAGGCTCCACAGCAAGGCCACCAGCAGATAGTTCCGTTTGAGCGCGGCGATTTCCTGGCGCTCTCTTTCGGGGGCAAGGGGTGCTTGCATGGAAATGGCAAATGAGGGTTTCAACAGCACGAATCATATCATCCAGAAGAATAAGTCAGACATCATCTATTCTTTTGCGGATATTGATGTGCTTTATGGTTAGCTGCTTTTAACCCGGACGCGCCGGATACGCGGTTCCAGGCAGGGTTTTCAGCTACTCCCCATGGTTCCTGCCGATAATGGCCTGCGGGATTTCCTGCAAGGGCAGGATTTTCTCCACTGCGCCCAGCTTTATCGCTTCCTTGGGCATGCCGAAGACCACGCAGCTTTCTTCGTCCTGGGCATAGGTGGCGGCACCGCTGTCGCGCATTTCCCGGAGTCCGCGCGCGCCGTCGTCGCCCATGCCGGTCATGATGATGCCGGTAGCGTTTTTTCCGGCGAATTTCGCCACCGAGCGGAACAGTACGTCCACAGAGGGGCGGTGGCGGTTGACCAGCGGACCGTCCTTGATCTCAACCTGGTAGCTGACGCCGTTGCGCTTGAGCAGCATGTGCGCGCCGCCCGGCGCGATCAGCGCGCGTCCGGGGAGCACGCGGTCGTCGTTTTTCGCCTCGCGTACTTCGATCTGGCATAACTCGTTGAGCCGTGCGGCAAAAGAGGCGGTGAATTTCTCCGGCATGTGTTGCACGATGACGATGCCGGGACAGCCGCGGGGCAGGGCGGTCAGCACCGCTTCCAGCGCCTGGGTGCCGCCGGTGGAGGTGCCGATGGCGACGATGCGCTCGGTATGAATGACGGGCGGCTTTCCAGGGGCCGCGAGCATCACGTCGGCATTGAGTTTGGGCAGCACCGCCTGCACGGCGGGAGTCGGTTTCAGCGGTTTGAGGTTGGACTGGGCGGCGGCGCGTACCGCCGATACCAGGTCGTTGGCGGCATCTTCGAGAAAATTGCGCACGTTGCTGCGCGGTTTGGTGATGACTTCCACAGCGCCGGCTTCCAGTGCCTGCATCGTCACTGCCGCGCCCCGTTCCGCGAGCGAAGAGCAGATGACCACCGGCGTCGGGTGTTCCTGCATGATTTTTTTCAGGAAAGTGATGCCGTCCATGCGCGGCATCTCGATGTCAAGGAGGATGACGTCCGGCCAGTGCCGCGCCATCTTGTCGATGGCGAACAGCGGGTCGGAGGCGGAAGCGATCACCTCCATGTCCGGCTCGCGGTCGAGTATCGACTGCACCACCTGGCGCACTACGGCGGAATCATCTATCACCATCACCTTGATCTTGTTCATGGTAGCGTCAACTCCTTTTTCCGTTTGCGGGTGGCGGGAGGGAGCGCCGCGCGATCATGCCTTACCCACACGTTGCCGTCGCACAGGTCGAAAATGATGCGGCGGTGGCCGTTTCCGCCCACATCTTCGGCATGAATCAGGAAACCGTTGCGGTTCAGCAAGTCGCGTGCCGCCTGGATGTTGTCCCTGGCCACATCCAGAATCTTTCCTTCCTGGAAAGCGTGGAACATGTTACCGCCGCCGAAGATCTTGACCTGGTAGGCGGCAGGACGGGTTTGGCTCTTGTCGATTTCGCACAGCAGCAATTGAATGGCTTCGTCGGCGTAGCGTCCGTCCAGCCCATTGCCGCTCCGTGCCCCCCGGCTGGGCAGCATGAAATGGCACATGCCGCCCATGCGCAAAGCCGGGTGCCACAGGGAAATGGAGATGCATGATCCCAGCACGGTGTGGATGCGGTTGTGGGTGGCGGCAAAAAATATTTCTCCGGGCAGGAGGAAAATTTCAGCGGAATTCGGGCTGCACGGCATTTTCATGGCGGTGGCTTAACTTGCAGGTGTTTAGCTCGGATTTTACATAAAAAAACCACCCAACCCGTAGGAGCGGGCTTGCCCGCGAGTTCTTGGGTTCGGTAGCGGAAAAGTTAAAATCTCGCGGCCAAGGCCGCTCCCACAGGGTTTGTCAAAATTCAGGCTAGGGTTTCTGGTAAATGGACGGCGCCACGGTGCGCAGGGTGGCGTCCACTCCGTTCAGGGTTTCCGAGTGGCCGACCATAAGGTGGCCGCCGCGCCGCAGCAGGGGCAGCATGCGGCGCACCACCTGACGCTTGGTTTCCATGTCGAAATAGATCATCACGTTGCGTAGCCAGATCAGGTCGAATTCTCCCAGGCCAGGCAGTTCCTTGCTCAGGTTGATGTGCATGAAGGCAACCCGGCTGCGCAGTTTGCGTTCCACCAGCAGGGTGCCCTGTTGCGGGCCGACGCCTTTCAGGCAGTAGCGTGACAAGTGCTCGCGCGAAATGCCGTTGATACGCTCCATAGGATAATGGCCGTGGCGCGCCTTTTCCAGCACGCGCGTGCTGATGTCCGAGGCCACGATTTCCCAGGGGCCATCGCCAAAATAGTCGGCCAGCGTCATGGCGATGCTGTAGGGCTCCTCGCCGCTGGAACAGGCCGCGCTCCACACCCGGAAGTTGCGCCCCGGTCGGTGCGCGGGCAACAACTTTTCCCTGAGAAAGGCGAAATGCTTGGGTTCACGGAAAAAATAGGTCTCGTTGGTGGTCAGCAAATCCACCGCCACCTGTAATTCCCTGGCTTGCGGGTCGCTGGTGAGCAGCCTGAAATAATCCGTGTAATTCTCCAGCCCGTGCTGTTGCAGACGCTTTGCCAGCCGCCCGCACACCAGGGCTTTTTTTTCCCGCGACAAATAGATGCCGGCAAGGTGGTGGATCAGTTTCTGGAATTGAGTAAATTCTTGGTCGCTGAGGGGAGGGGCGCTCATGACGGATGCATCACGAGTCCGTTTGGGGCGCCACGCCCGGCAGGGCCGGGACGACATTTCCGGCCCCGCCGCCCAGCGCGGCCATTTCATCGACCGACAGCACGCGGTTGACGTCCAGGATGATGACGAATTTGCCGGCGATCTTGCCCATGCCCTGGATGAAGTCCGCGCGGATGCGGGCGCCGAACGAGGGCGGCGGCTCGATCTCGCGCGCCGGGATTTCCAGAACCTCGTTGACCGAGTCCACCATCACGCCGACATCCTGTTTTTCCGCAGTGGATTCGATTTCTATGATGACGATGCAGGTGCGCCGCGTGGTGGCCGTGGCCTGCTTGCCGAAACGCGCGGCCAGGTCCACCACCGGCACCACGCTGCCGCGCAGGTTGATGACGCCGCGGATGAAGGCGGGCATCATCGGCACCGTGGTGAGCTGGCCGAACTCGATGATCTCCTTGATGCGCAGGATGGGGATGGCGAAAGTTTCCCCTGCCAGCACAAAGGTCAGATACTGGTTCTGGTTTTCTTCCTCGACGGCGACGGGGGCGGCGTTTCCTGCCGCGCGGACAATGGCTCCCATGGACGGCTCCTAGCCCGAATGTTTCAAAAAAATGTGGTCTTGCCGGTAGGAGGGGGCTTGCCCCCGAGCTTTTTCGTTCGGCAGGCAAAAAGTCAAAATCTCGCGGCCAAGGCCGCTCCCACAGGTTTTGGTGGTATTCATGAATAATTCGGGCTAGAAGCGGACGAAATCATGTTCGTTCGGCGGCAGCGATGCGGATGACGACGCGCTGGTCGACCGCCTGGCGAGCGGGGAAGCGATGCTAACCGGACGCTCGCGCATCAGGCCGACATCGAGCTTGAAAAACGCCATCATCTGTTGCAGCTTTTCAGCCTGGCTGCTCATTTCCTCGGCGGTAGCGGCGAGTTCTTCCGATGCGCTGGCGTTTTGCTGGGTGGTCTGATTGAGCTGCTCCATGGCGGAATTGATCTGGCCGATGCCGGAAGATTGCTCGTCGGAAGCGGCGGCGATTTCCTGTACCAGGTCGGAGGTCTTGTTGATCGACGGCACCATTTCGCCGAGCAGGCTGCCCGCGCGCTCCGCCAGTTCCACGCTGGAATCGGCCACTTCGGAGATTTCCTGCGCCGCGACCTGGCTGCGTTCGGCGAGTTTCCGCACTTCCGCCGCCACCACTGCGAAGCCCTTGCCGTGTTCTCCGGCACGCGCCGCTTCGATTGCCGCGTTAAGCGCCAGCAGATTGGTCTGGTAGGCGATGTCGTCGATGATGCCGATCTTGGCGGCGATCTGCTTCATCGCGGTGACGGTCGATTTGACTGCCTCGCCGCCTTCGGTGGCTTCCTTTGCCGCCTTGGAAGCCATGCCATCGGTGATCTTGGCGTTGCCCGCGTTCTGGCTGACCGAAGCCGACATCTCTTCGATCGAAGCGCTGGTTTCCTCGACGCTGGCGGCTTGCTCGCTGGCGCTTTGCGAGAGACTTTGCGAGGTGGCGCTGATTTCCTCGGCGGCGCCGGACAGCGCATCCGCCGCGTTACGCACGTCGGCGATGGTTCCGGAAAGTTTTGCCACCGTGCCGTTGGTGGCCTCCTTGAGGCGCTGGAACATGCCCTGCTGCTCGCGCTGCATGCTGCGCGTGAGGTCGCCGTGCGACACGCTTTCCATCACCTGCACGGTTTCGCCGATGACTTCTTCCGCCACGCGCGTGAGATCGTTGATGCCTTCGCCCAGCACCTTCATGAAACCGTCCTTGCCTTCCATGGCGATGCGCCGCGACAGGTCGCCGTCTACCGCCGATTGTACGATGGACTTGATTTCGTCCTCGGTCTTCACTTCTTCGGTGGCGTCTATCCATTCCACCGAGGCGCCCAGACGCTGCCCCTGCGCGTTGAACACCGGGTTGGCGGCCAGCCGGAAGGTATGCCCGCCGATCTTGATGGCGGCCTTGTAGGTGGCGTTGAAGGATTTCAGCAACTGGCGCTGATGGGCCGGATTTTTGTGGAAATCGTCGATGTTGGCGCCGAGCAGGTTATCGGCGCTGAAGGCCGGCAGTTCGGTGCGGATGGCGGTTTCGGCGCGTTTCAGCATACCCTGTACCGACTTGTTGACGTAGATGATGTTGAGATCGTTGTCGGCGATCATGATGCCGGTGGAGGCGTTGTCCAGCGCATTGGTGATGCGCGCCGACTCGTCGGCGCGCCGCCGCGCGTCGTTGATGTCGAAGCCCAGCTTGATCTGCATGGAGCGCAAGGCGTTGAGCACCTTGCCGATCTCGTCTTCGTTTTTCACCGCGATGCGATTGTCGTAGTAGCCCTGAGAAATCTTGTCGAAATAGCCCACCGCCGCGCGTAGCGGCACGGCAATGGCGCGGATCAGCAGCAGTCCGATCAGGCTGGCCATGAGGATGCCGCCGGCCACCCAGTAAATCGTGATCTGGCGCAGTTCCTGATAATGCTGCTGCGATGCCTCGAATTCCTGCTTGGCCTGATCCTGGTGGAATTGCATCAGCGTGGCGACATCCTTGTTGGCCACGGCGTAGGTGGGGTTGACCACCTTGATGATGTGAACCGGCGCCTCGTTGTAATTGGCCTGGCGCAGCAGTTCCACGGCCGGCTTGAGCCCCTCCTTGACGAATTTGCTGCGGTTTTCGGCGAAACGGTCGGCGAGCTGTTTTTCCTCGGCGGAGAGGTTTCTGCTGCTGTAGTTTTTCCAGATGTCGCTAATGGTGGCGATGTTCGCTTCGACGCGGTCCAGATGCAGGCTGATGGGGTGGTCGTGCAGCTTGCTTTCCGGCTTGCGCGGGTCGTGCATGATGGCCAGCAGCAGCTGCGCCTGGTTTTCGCGCATCAGGCCGTCGATGCGTGCCACTTGTTCGGCGGGCAGGAGCCGGGAATGATAGACCTCTCCCAGCTTGTCATTGGTGCCGCTCATGCCGCTCATCCCCAGGTAGCCGATGCCGGCAAGGAACAGCGACAGGGTGAGCATCACGAAGATCAATTGCCCCAGGATGCTGACGTTGCGGAAAGGGTTGAGCCAGTTCAGCGGGTTGAAATTGACCACCCGTCCTTCGCGAATCTTGTGGCGGCCCTTGCCTTCGTTGATTTCCTGGTAGACGCGCGCCGCCGCCTCGACATGGGTGCGCGTGGGCTTGCTGCGCACCGAGAGGTAGCCTACCGCTTGGCCGTTTTCGCGGATCGGCGTGACGTTGGCTTCCACCCAGTAGTGGTCGCCGTTCTTGCAACGGTTTTTCACCAGGCCGGTCCACGGCTTGCCTTTTTTCAGCGTCTCCCACAAGTCGGCGAAGGCTTCCGGCGGCATGTCCGGGTGGCGGATGAAGTTGTGCGGCTGCCCCACCGATTCCTGTGCGCTGTAGCCGCTCATTTCGCAGAAATAGGGATTGACGTAGGTGATTACGCCCTTCAGGTCGGTCTTGGAAACGATGGTCTCGCCATCCCTGAAATCGCGTTCCACACCGGTTACCGGCATATTGGTTCTCATTTTTTCACCTCTGCTACGAAATATGGTTCGGTCAAATCAATCTTTGGGTTCAATGTAACAGCGCCGTCTGCGTGTGTGCGATCTGGCGTGCTTCCATACTTGCGGCGCCCTGTACCAGCGCCGGCACGTCGAGGATCAGCGCCACCTCGCCGCTGCCGAGGATGGTCGAGCCACCAATGCCTTTCAGGTTGCCGAAGAGCTTGCCCAGCGGCTTGATAACGGTCTGGAATTCGCCCATTAGCTCGTCCACCACCAGTCCCGCCCGCTGTCCGGCATACTGCACCACCACGATGTTTTCGCGTTTTCCAGACTGGCCGCGGATGCGGAAATGCTCGCGCAGGCAGATCAGCGGCAGCACCGCGCCGCGCAGGTTGATGAAGCCGTGGCTGCGCGTCTCCTTGCGCTCTCCGGCACTCAGCTCGATGCATTCCATGACCATGTCGAGCGGGGCGATGTAGGTTTCGCCGCCCACCCCCATCATGAAACCGTCGATGATCGCCAGCGTCAGCGGCAGGCGGATGCGCATGGTGGTGCCGACCAGTTCCCGGCTGTCGATTTCCACTGTGCCGCGCAGGGCCTCGATGTTGCGCCGCACCACGTCCATGCCGACACCGCGCCCGGACAGGTTGGTGACTGCATCGGCGGTGGAAAATCCGGCTTCGAAAATCAGACCGAAGACTTCCTGGTCGCTCATCACCTGGTTGGCCGTCACCAGACCCTTTTCCAGCGCCTTGGCGAAAATGCGCTCGCGTTTCAGCCCGCCGCCGTCGTCGGCTACCTCGATGACGATGCTGCCGGATTCGTGGCGGGCGTCCAGGCGCACCGTGCCTTTGGCCGGTTTGCCGCGCTGGGCGCGCAGTTCGGCGGGCTCGATGCCGTGATCCATGCTGTTGCGGATCAGGTGCATGAGCGGGTCGCCGATTTTTTCCACCACCGATTTGTCCAGTTCGGTTTCCGCGCCGCTGACCACCAGCGCGATGTCCTTGCCCAGTTCCTTGCCGACATCGCGCACCACACGCTGGAAGCGGCTGAAGGTTTCGCCGATTTGCACCATGCGCAGTTGCAGCGCGCCGTCGCGGATTTCCTCGACCAGGCGCGTCATGGTCGAGGTCGTTTCCAGCAGTCCCGCATTGCGCAACTTTTTGGCCTGCAAGCCCGCCGCCGCGCCGGTAATGACCAGTTCGCCGACCAGGTTGATGAGTTCGTCCAGGCGGTCGGCATGGACGCGGATGTACTTGCTTTCCTGTGCCTTGTTTTCGCGCACCTGCTTTTGTTTTTCCAGCGCGGCGTCGACCAGTTCCTTTTGCACCATGCCCTCCTGTATCAGGAGTTCACCCAGCGGCGGCACGGCGGACGTTTCTGCATCGGGCGGCGCGTCTTCTGCCGCCGCCACGCGCATGGACTGGCACAGCAGCATGTTTTCGCATTCCTGGCTTGTCAGCACGCCGCTGTTGACCAGTATCTCGCCCAGGCGCACTTTGTCCTCGGGCAATTCGTTCATCAGACGGATGAATTCCTCGATGCGGCTGTGCGGCGGCAGGATTCGCAGATTGCAGTCATCGCGCACAAACTCGAAAACCTCTTCGATGGCGCTCTTGTCGGCCTCGCTCTTGAAATCGATCTCGAAACCCAGGTAACAGGATTCCGCATCCATACTTTCAGCCGGTGGCATGGCGTCGGGCAGGGTGGTGAGGGTGACGATCTTGCCGAGGGTGCCCAGGTAACGGAAGAACGACAGCGGGTCCATGCCGTTTTTCAGCACGTCGTGACCGAAGCGCAGGGAAATGTGCCAGTTGTCGCTGCCCACCAGTCCGCCGCCGCAGGATTGCAGCGGTGTTTCATGTTCCGTTGGCATGCTGGCCGTCTTGGCGGCCTTGGCGGTGGGGGAAAGAAGGGTGCGCATCTGCGCCAGCAGATTTTCCCCGGCCCGCTGCGTGGGCTCGTCCGGCACCGTGTTATTTTGCGCAACCTGATCGACCAGGGTGGCGATATGATCGCCCGCGGTGAGCAACAAGGCGATCAGGTCGCTGTCGATGGCGATTTCGTTGCCGCGCACCTTGTCCAGCAGGTTTTCGGTGACGTGGGTGAAGGCGACAATGGCGTCCAGGCCGAACAGCCCCGACGAACCCTTGATGGTGTGCGCGGCGCGAAATACCGCGCCGATGGCTTCCCGGTCGTCCGGCGTGGATTCCAGGTTGAGCAGCCCTTCCTCCATGGCTTGGAGCAGTTCCCGGCTTTCTTCCAGGAAGGTTTGCAGGGCTTGTTCCATCTCCTTGTCCATAGCGCTCATCACCCGGTTTGCCCGGAAATGACCACCGGGTCGCCGAAATAGCTCGCCATGTTGAACAGGTCCAGCACTTCCAGCGTTGCCGGGCTGTGTGCCACCAGGGAGAGGCGCTGGCCCGCGTTGACAGCCTCGCGCTTGGCCAGCACCAGCAACTGGAAACCGGCGGTATCCATCTCGGTAACTTCGGACAGATTGATTTCCACCTCGCGGCAGCGTGCGATGCAGGCCAGCAATGGCGCTTTCATTTCTGCGGCGTGATAGATCGTCATTTCTCCTGCGGGCAGAACGCGGCACACGCCGTCAGAAATCTCCTCGACGCGCAGGTTCATACGTGCTCCCAGCAGGAAAGACAGGGCAACAGCTTAATATTTTTGAATTTTCTCGCAATCGGCATGGTTTCTTTTCGGATCGGCTACAGACCCGGCTTCCGCAGGCGCGAGGCTTTACTGGCGAGGCCGGAGTTACGACCGGAAAAATACCATCTAATCGTCGCCGTGGCTAATGAATTTCCGATGGCGGGCGCCTGCTGGTTGTCACGACGGCATTGCGTTAGATTTACGTGATGTAGGAGCGACCTCCCGGTCGCGAACCGCTGAATTCGCGACCAGGAGGTCGCTCCTACGAGCCGTCGTTTCAGGTTGACACTGCTAGGCGTGGAAGCGGCTGACCGCTTCTTCCAGCGATTGCGCCAGACTTTCCAGTTGTTGCGACTGTGCGGCGATTTCGTGCGCGGCTACGCTGTTTTCTTCGGTCATGCGCGCAATTTTTTCCACGTTTTGCGCCACCTGGTTGCTGGCGGCGCTCTGCTCGCGCAGGGCGGTCGAAATATCGCTGACGGCGGCGATCACTTGCCTTGCGCCATCGTGGATCTGGATCATCGATTCGCCGGCGCGGTTGGCCATGTTCACGCCATCGTTTACCCGTGAGCTGCCTTCCTGCATGCTGGCTACTGCCTGCTGGGTTCCGTTCTGGATGCTGCCGATCATGCCGGTAATTTCCTCGGTCGAGCGGGTGGTGCGTTCAGCCAGCTTCCTCACTTCGTCCGCTACCACCGCGAAACCGCGCCCCTGCTCGCCGGCGCGTGCCGCTTCAATGGCGGCGTTGAGCGCCAGCAGATTGGTCTGGTCGGCAATATCCTTGATGACGCTGACAATGGCTGAAATCTGCTTGGAATGCTCTCCCAGTTCCATGATGAAATGCGAGGAATGCGTGACCGAATCGGCAATTTTGCTCATTTCTGCGGCGGCGCCATGTACCACTTCCCCGCCCTGGGAAGCCAGTTCGCCCGCTTTGCGGGCAATGTTGTTGGTTTCCTGGGAACTGTCGGCGACATGCTCGATGCTGGTTGTCACCTCTTCCACGGCGGCTGCCATCGCGGATGCCGCATCGCTTTGCGTTTGCGAACTGAGCGCTACGCGGTGCGAGGATTCGGAAAGCCGGGCCGCCGCCTGCATGACGCCGCGCGAGTTGGAAACCACCCGCTGGATGATGTCCTGGAAGCTGGCGATCATCTGGTTGAAGGATTGCCCGATGCGGCCGATTTCATCCCCCGAGGAAACGCCGACGCGCTGCGACAGATCGTGGGTGGACTGGATGGTGGCCATGGCTTTTTCCAGTTCGCCCAAAGGGCGCGTGATGCCGCGGATCACCATTGCCAGGAAGATGCCGATCAGCGTGGCGATCACGGCGATGATGCCGATCGACCATGCCGCGTGATTCCAGAAAACCGCATCCACGTCATCCAGATAAATGCCGCTGCCGATCACCCAGTTCCAGCCGTCGAATTTTTTGACGTAGGACAGTTTTTCAAAAAGCTCCTTGGTTACGCCGCCGCCGGGCACGGGTTTGGGCCAGTCGTAGGTGACGAAACCGTGCCCTGCCTTGACGGACACTTCGTTGAAGGCAACGAAGAGGTTTTTCTTGCCGTTGGTGCGGACGACCGGCCCGTCGATGCCTTCCTGCATGGAGGTGGCGCAGTTGAATTTTTCGGCATCCAGCACATTGCCGTCCAGCGCCGGTACGGTCGGGTGCATCACCATCTTCGGCACCGGCGCGCCCAGATCGTTGATCCAGAAATATTCCTTGTTGTCGTAACGCAGCGCCTTGATTGCGGACAGTACGGATTTCTTGGCTTCTTCCTCCGTCATCATGCCGTGCCTGGCCATGTCCTGATAATGGGACAGCACGCCATGCGCCGCCTCGACCAGATGACGGGTTTTGACCTTGCGGTCTTCGAGCATGGTGGCTCTTTCGCTTTGCAGGACGTAGGCGGCAATGATGACCATGCCGGTCAGGGCGGCGACCATGATCGCCAGCAGGCGGGTTTTGATGCTGATGCTTGTGCCGGTCTTCATCAGTTTGTTCTCCATGCGCGTGGAAGAGGGGAGGGGGCGTCGGGGCGGAATTATAGGCTGAAATCCGGCAGGTCTTGTATTTTTTTTGTCAAAAAAAGTGTAATAAATCCACCTTATTGCAGATGGCGGGCGAAATAAAAGAGCGGGCATCTGCCCGCTCCTTTTCTACCAGTGTCCCCCCATATTTAGGGGCAGCCCATCAATAAATTTCCTTGTTGTCCGCCCACATGTCCTTGTTGAAGCGCACCACGCGGTTGCGGCCGTCTTCCTTGGCGCGGTAGAGCGCCACGTCGGCGTACTTGACGGCCTGCCAGAAGGTGTCGCTGTCGGTGGGGAATTCGGAGATGCCGATGGAAATGGTTTTTTGCAGCACGGTGCCGCTGACCTGCACCTTCAGTTCCGCCACCGCGGCGCGGATTTTTTCCGCCACATTGTCGGCATCCTGGCCGGTGGTGTCCTGCAGAATGATGAGGAATTCCTCGCCGCCGTAGCGGATCACCAGGTCGGAAGCGCGCACCGCCTGCATCAGCACCTTGGAGAGCGCCTTCAGCACGGCGTCGCCGGCATCGTGCCCATGCTTGTCGTTGACCATCTTGAAGTAATCGAGGTCGAGCATGAGGATGGATAGCTGCGATTTGCGGCGCTGGCTGGCTGCCACCAGGGTCTGGACGTATTCTTCCAGGAAGCGGCGGTTGTGCAGCCCGGTCATGGCGTCGCGCAGGTTGGATTCGCGCAGGGTGTCCATCAGGCGCTTGGCTTCCAGCACCGGCGCGGTTTCGCGCAGGTAGATGTTGATGAAGGGGATGTACATCTGCATCAGGTTTTTCTCGTCCTCGCTGCCGACTACCTGGAGGATGCTGCCGACCGTACCGGACTGGATGATGGGGATGCAGATGTGGCTCATCGGCCCGCATTCGCTGGGCGGCATGAAGGCATTGCAGATGCCGGGGGTTTCCACCGAGTTGATGAGATGGCCGGTGCGGCGCGCGCGGCAGGCACCCGAGCGCATCAGGATTTCCGGGTCGCACCAGCGGCAGCTGGCATTCTCTTCGCCATCGACGATGACCGGGATCATCTGGTTGTTGTTGGTGCCGACCTCGTAAATCGAATACTGGCTGAAGGAAAAATCGTCGCGCATCAGGATCGACAGGCGCCGGTAGATTTCGGCACGGGTTTCGTCTTCCTCGATGGCCTGCTTGAAATGCGCGGCCTTGATGAGGCCTTCGACCATTTCCACCGTGGTGGTCAGCAGATTGTAGCCGGAAGCCGGCGCGTGCTTGATGAGTTGCGCGACATTGTTGCCCATGGTGGTCAGGCCGTCGTGGAGGAACAGCATGAGGCGGTTGAGGTCTTCGGCGATCTGGCCGATTTCGTCGTTGGTGCGGCGCGCGATATGGGCGCGGAAGTCACCGTGGATGGCGCGCTGCACGGCGTTTTCCACATCGTTGGCAGTGACCGACAGGGGCATCAGCAAACGGCGCAGGAACAGCATGGCGACCAGGATCGACAGCGCCACTGCCCCCACCACGAAGCCGATGGTCAGCAGGGCGTTGCTGCGCAGTTGCGAAATCGACATGGTCAGCGTCACCGCACCCAGCACCGAGCCTTGCGGAACCTGATGGCATTGCAGGCAGTTGGGGTTGCCGGCATTGGTGGCGGCGAAGGGGATAGTGCCACGGAAGACGGTATCCCCGTTCACCTCGACCACCTCATAGAAAGGCTGGCCGCTTTTCAGCACTTGCTGTTCCAACTCGTCGGCGGCCTGTTCCTGCTGCAATCCCTTGCCAAACTGTTGTTCCACCAGCGGACCGCGTACCACGCGCGCTGTTTTCAAACCCTGCACCTCGGCCAGGCGCGAGAGGAACTGGCCGCGCTTGTCGATCACGCCGTTGATCATTGCCTCGGTCAGGCTGACGCGCACGATTTCAGCGGAGGTGCGGATGTGCTCCTGCGTCGACTGGATGGAGAAGTGCCGGAAGGACAGCAGGCTGACGACCAGCAGGATGGTAATGGTGACGGTGGCGAGCGCGATGAAGAACCAGTTGATCTTGTTGTTGAGTTTCATACTTTTATTACCCTTTTTTCAGTAGGGGCGAATTTATTGCAAAAGGAGCGGGAGGGCAAGAAAAATTCAGCATTTTGGCGCAATTTTCAGGAACGCGTCCTGGCAGCGGGATTCGAGGGCGGCCATGGCCAGCGGCAGGATCAGGGTGAGCATGCCACCCACTACCAGCAGCAGCGAGGGGATGAGAAAAAGCAGGACGGTGCGGTCGTCAACCCGTTTCTGCAAGGTTTCGGCGTGGCCGGGTTCGAGGGCGGACAGGCGCGGCTGGCGGGGGTGATGGTACACCGTGACGGCGGAACCCGCAGGGAAACGCCGGACGATGTCGTCGGACAATTGCTTCTGCTCATCCGCTTCGTAGGCAAAGTGCAGCCTTTGTCCTTCAAACGATTTTCCGTTGACGGTATAGGAATAGAGGATGAAGGCGCGATACGCGGCAACCTGTCGCTTGCCGCGCGTAACGGTTGTCGCGCGCGTTTCGGAGGCCAGCACCACGCCGGAAGCGCCCGGCCAGCGCTGGCTGGCTTGGGCGTTTTGCAGCCGTTCCTGGAGTTCAAGCGTTTCCAGGCCGGTGAATCCCGTCATCAAACCGGTGACAAGCAGGCTGCCGGTCATCACCGCAAGCTTGATGAATCCGGTGCTACGCGCCAGTTGCATGCGCAAGGATTCCGCCGTGACGGTCCGGGTGACCAGCAGCTTGCGTCCGAGCAGCGCCAGCCGCAAGTTTCCGGCATCCGGCCAAAGCAGTCCTTCGCCCCCCGCGCGCGGCGGGATGCTGAAACTGTCGAGCGCCGCCACTTCCCGGCGTGATTCGGTAAAGTCGCCTGCGTGCTGGTGAAGTATCAGCAGGGGAAGCGGGTTTTTCGCCTGACGCTTTTGGCACTCCGGAATTTCCACCTGGCAGGGAAGCGGCTCCCGGCGCGCCGTCAATGCCGCCGCTTCGGCGTCAAATGCCGCTTCCGCGCGGCGCCAAGAGAGCAGCGCACGCAGGAGGAGCGCCACGCCGGACAGGGACAGGCCGATACCCAGCCAGACGGCAGCGGCCAAGGGAAAAGCATTCTCGAATCCAGACAGTTGCCATACCTGGAAAAGGATCAATCCGCCGGTCATGACCATGCCTCCGGCGGCCAGCCAGAACAGCACGGACAGCCATCTTCGCCTTGTCCGTAATGCTTGCGCGGCAAGCCGTTGTGGCGTGGCGGGGGGATTCATTCGTATTCCTCAACGGTTAAAATAGGCACGCGCTTGGTGCAATACACGCGCGACCCGAACCCGTTCTGCTTCAATGCGATAGATGATTGTATAGGGAAATCGGGAGACCACCGCCTCGCGCGTACCGGCTGGCCCAGGGCGATGTACCAGCCCCAGACGGGCAATACGCCGCGCTTGTGATGTGATTGTTTCGATTGCCTGTTCTGCAACGGGAAAAGGGGCCGCAGCGAGATAGTAATCGTAGATGCGGTCGAGGTCGGCCAGCGCACGCCGTGACCAATCAAGCTGCCTGTTTTTCCCTGCGGTTGGCATGTTGTCTGAAGCGGGCGTCGAAATGACGCTGCAATTCCGCATCATCAAGCAGTTGGCCGGCCTCGATATCAGCCAGGCCAAGGCGAATCTGCTCCTCGCGCCAAGCGGCGAATTCGGCATGGTTCTCGGTATTGGCAGTCTTGCGGGTGGGTTTCATGTGGCTTTCTCGTCATGCATTCCCGATAGGGGCATCCTAGCACCCGGCAACAATTATCGCCAATCCCGCTTTTTCTTCAGCTCGCGCAATCCCTGCAGTAAATCAGGCGCACCCGATAGCGCGCCGCGCAGCCTGCATGACCTCCTCATGAGTGCGACCCACGACGGTGCCGGTGGAAAGCTCTTGATCGCGTCGAATGGCATCATGCACAGCCTTTTGTTCGTCGGTATTGGACAAATCGGCGCCGATGCTCTGCCACAACTCTTGGGCGAGCATCACTCGCTCCGAAAGCGGAAGTGCCATTGCTTCAGTGGTGAGTTGTTGGCTAATCATGGCTAAAGTGAGGTTCCCTCGGTTTTTCGTCTTCCAACGAGTGGATTTCATGCTGCCCGTTTTTCAGTAAAAGGGGCTAGGCACATTTCCCGCTCCCGCGTTTTTTGGGGTTTCGGCTTGCTGCGCCCTCGGTGGGTTGAGGGGCTACGTCACGCGCACCTCGATATGCCGCCCCAGCGCGCGGGCAGCTGCTTCGATCTGGTCGAAGCGTGAGGCATGGGAGAGGTCGAACAGTCGGTCCACCTGCGGCAGATGCCAACCCAGGCGGCGGGCCAGATCGGTCTTGCGTAACCCCTGTTCGGTCATCGCCTGATACACCCCAAGCTTGGCGCATTCCAGCGCGGAAGGGCACACCGTGGGACGGCCCGCAGCGGGAGACGGCACGGGAAGCGGCTTGCGTGCCTCAACATAAAACGACAGGCCGGTTTCCAGCGCATCCACGGCCTGCAACAGTGCTTCGTCCTCATCCATGCCGAAGGTGATAGCCTCGGGCACATCCGGGAAAGTCACCAGCACGGTACCCGTGTCGGGGGTCAGGATTACGGGGTAATCAAACATGGTCACACCTCTCACTTCAAGCCAAGCTGACGCTTGATCGCGGCTTCCAGCCCTTTGCCCAATTCCGCAGTGCCGTGCATGGGTAGGGCAGACTGGCGGCCATTCAGGAAAACTTTCAGATGCGAGCCTTTGCCCGGCGCGAAGCGTGCGCCTTGTTACTCCAGCCATTTCCTCATCTGTTTCGAGTTCATGATGCGAACACTAAACACTTCTGTTGCGAAATTCAAGGGGGAAAAGGAAGAATAAGTCGGCGCTGGCAGGACGGCACCGTAGGCGGCAAAACCCCCGTAGCCTGGTGAGCGACGGGGGTTTTGGGTTGTTGCGCCCTCGGTGGGTTGAGGGTCAGGAGCCAGTTAAATGACCCTGGTCCCTTTGACCTACACCAGGGTAAAATGTGCTGCGGACGCACGCCTCTGCAAACCCTGATCGCTGGAAAGGAGGCGTGGAACGAGAAAGTCACCAACCTGAATTTGATCTGACAATCAGGCGCCGTCAAAACGGGGAACTGTCAGATCGGGTCGCGACTTCTACACCTAATAGCCAGCCTCAGATGACAGGCGACAGATCGCATCTTGTCTGTGGAAAAATGCTCCAGTATGTCAAAATGCTAGCAGCCTGTCGGACTTCGCCATTTCGGCAGACGGTTTTTTGATGCGCGGTGC
>CAZGOY010000032.1:0-38859 GCA_964527565.1 uncultured Sulfuricella sp.
TGTCAGAATGCAAAATTATCTCACTATTGGGGGCAAGTCCGACAGGCTGCTAGCGTTGCGAGCGCCGCGAGCAAATCGGGTAACCGATCCTTCCAGCATCCTCCGCCAGCAATGTGATTTTCCAGCTGATCCAGCGTAATGAATTGTACGGGTGTCATGGCCGTATTTTCCACGAAATGGACGGTTCGACACAATTTTGCGAGTCTGTGGCCGCTGATGCCACTTCGCGGCTACTGGCGGATGCAACTGCGGCCGGCTGCAATGGCCGAAGAGCGGTCATTGCAGCCGGCACCATCGGCCGCCTCATCGTGGTCGTTGCTCCCAGTAGTCATAAATACCGTTCTGAGCGTTCACGTCGTTGGACTAGCTGATCAACACTACTGGAATACGCAAGTACACCGCCGACCTGATTGCCATGAACAGCGCGGATTTCATTATCACCAGCACCTACCAGGAAATTGCCGGCACCGCGCAGACCATCGGCCAGTACGAAAGCTATCAGGCCTTCACCTTGCCGGGGCTATATCGCGTGGTGCAGGGTATCGATCCCTTCGACCCCAAGTTCAACATCGTTTCGCCGGGTGCCGACGAGCGTATTTACTTTTCTTATCTGGACGAGGGGCGCCGCCTGCGCTCGCTGCAAGCGGATATCGAACGCCTGCTGTTCGGAGAAGACCCCGGCGTGCCCTGGCGCGGCCATTTTTCCGATCCCGGCAAGCCGCTGCTCTTTACCTTGGCGCGTTTCGACCGCATTAAGAATATGACCGGACTGGCGGACTGGTTCGGCGCTTGCGAGCGCCTGCGCGAACGCGCCAACCTGCTGGTGATCGGCGGTCACGTTGACCCCGGCGCTTCGGGCGACGCCGAGGAACGTGAGCAGATTCTGCGCATGCACGGGCTGATGGACCGCCACGCCCTGGACGGCAACATGCGCTGGCTGGGTACACGCCTGGACAAGGCGCTGGCCGGCGAAATTTACCGGACGGTGGCCGACCTGCGCGGCGCCTTCGTGCAGCCAGCGCTGTTCGAAGCCTTCGGCTTGACCCTGATCGAGGCGATGGCTTCCGGCTTGCCGGTTTTCGCCACGCGCCATGGCGGGCCGCTGGAAATCATCCAGCACGGCGTTTCCGGTTTTCACATCGACCCCAACGACGGCAGTGCCGCCGCCGCCGCCATCACCGATTTCCTGGAAAACAGCGCTGCCGATCCGGTGCTTTGGGAGCATCTTTCCCAGGGGGCGTTGGCGCGTGTGGAGGCGCGCTATACCTGGCGCCGCTACGCCGAGCGGATGATGACGCTATCGCGCATCTACGGCTTCTGGAAGTTTGTCAGTAATCTGGAGCGCGAGGAAACCGCCCGCTACCTCCAGATGTTCTACCATCTGCAAATGCGGCCACTGGCCCGCACACTCTGAAGGGCAACACATGGATACGCTTTCCGTTCTGCTGAAGGAATCCGGCCACTGGGGCGAACTGGCGCGCGTACTGGTGCGCATCGGCGTGATCCTGGTGATTTCCTGGGCCATGCTGTCGTTGTCGCGCAAATTGATACCGCTGCTGCGCCTGCAATTGCAGAAGCGCACTGACGATCCCGAACAGTTGAAACGCCTGGAGACGCTGGGGCGCGTCCTGCGCTATGTCGTCGCCGTCGCCATCACCCTGGTTACCGGCATGCTGGTTCTGACGGAACTCGGTATTTCCATCGCGCCCATCCTGGCATCGGCCGGGGTGATCGGCATCGCCATCGGTTTCGGCGCGCAAAGCCTGATCCGGGATTTTTTCACCGGTCTTTTCCTGCTGGTGGAAAACCAGATCCATCAGGGTGACGTGGTGGAAGTGGCCGGCAAGGGCGGTTTGGTCGAAGAGCTGACGTTGCGCTACATCCGCTTGCGCGACTATGAAGGCAATGTCCACTTTATTCCCAACGGTGCCGTCACTACCGTCACCAACCGCAGCCGCGGCTTTGCCTTCGCGGTGATGGATATCGGCGTCGCCTACCGCGAGGACATTGAGGCGGTGTTCGACGTGATGCGCGCGGTCGCGGCGCGTATGCGCGCGGATGAGGTGCTGGGCCCTCTGATTCTGGAAGAGATTGAAATCGCCGGTGTCGACCAATGGGCCGATTCCGCAGTGGTGATTCGCGCCCGCTTCAAGGTGCAGCCGCTCCAGCAGTGGACGGTAAAGCGCGCCTTCCTGTTGCGCCTGAAGAAGGAATTTGACCGCCTTGGCATTGAAATTCCCTTTCCCCATCTTACCGTCTACCCCGGCCGGGCCAAGGACGGCAGCGCTCCCCCCCTGCACCTCGTCAACGAGAAATGAAACTTCCCGGAAAACGGCGGGTCACTGTGCTTGGTGGCGCTTGGTCGATCAAGTAAAATGCGGCTTTGCTGACGTGTGTCAATTTATTGGTGGGTGTGTCTCGATGAAAAGGTTCAAGCGTATTTCCCTGCTGGCAGGGGTGGTGATGTTGGGAATTTCTACGGCGGCATTCACCGCCGACAAGGAGGGCAAGCCGGCGAAAAAGGCTGCTGCGCGTCCTGCCGCAACGACTGTCGCCGCGAAATCTGCCCCCCCGGCGGCAGTGGCCGTTGCCGCAGCGCCGAAGCCCGAACCGGAAGGCCCGACTCCCGCCCTGCCGCCCGGCCTCAAGGTCGATATGGATACCGGCCAGCAGATCAACGGCGTGTGCGCTGCGTGCCACGGCCCCTTGGGGCAGGGCGGCAAGAAGGGCGAATACCCGCGCATCGCCGGGATGACCTACGAGTATCTGTATGACCAGTTGATGAAGTTCAAGGAACGCAAGCGCGTCAATCTGCCGATGTTCCCCTATACCAAGGACCGCGAACTTTCGGACGAGGACGTGGTGCATATCGCCGCCTACGTTTCCCAGCTCAAGCTGGATACCAAGGTGCCGGTGTTCAGGGAGGACGAGGACGCACTGGTGCGCCTGCTGGCCATGGACAAAGTGTTCAACGTGCCGCGCTCGGAAGGCGACGTCGAAGCCGGTGCCGCGATTTACCGCAAGGAATGCGCCTCCTGCCACGGCGCGAAGGGGCAGGGCAAGAAGAAGATGCCGATGCTTGCCGGACAATACACCCAGTACCTGAACCGCCAGGTCGATCTTTTCGTCAAGGGCGAGCGTATCCACGACGAGGACCTCAAGGACAAAACCCAGGATGTGCTGAATCAGCTCAAGCCGGAGGAAATCCGCAACATCCTGGCCTATCTGTCGATTCTCGACGACGAGGAATAATCCCGCCGAGGCCTACTTCGACTCCATCACCCACGCCCCGTTCCAATCCTGCGGCGGCGGGGTTTCCATGAAATGGCGGCAGCGTTCTACGTAGAGTTGTGACGGTTTGTCCGCCGGGTGGCAGGCCAGCACTGCCTAGAATTCGCTCGCGTACCACTCGCAGGCGAATTACAGCAAGATTGACACTTGGAGCGAATCTGCGGCGTCTTCATCATCCGCTCCTTGCTTTGCATAAAAACAAATCGTACAGTCATATGACATTAAATTCATATGACATTCAAAATGAAATATCGCCCAATTCACTCCCGGCTCCACAACCCCAATTTCCGCTTTCGTGAAACTGAAATTGCCCGCATCCTGCACTGCTGGACGCAAGGGCAAAGCGTCCTGCTAACGGGGATACGCCGCACCGGCAAAAGCGAGGTACTCAAGGCCGCCCTGTGCAGCCATGCAGAGGCGGGCAACGCCGTCGGTCATATGCTCGTGGAGTCGCAAAACAGCTTGCCGCATTTTTATCAGCAACTGCTGGAAACCCTGTTGCGGGAAGCGCCGACCAGCGTTGGCGAAAAGCTGGATGAAGCCATGGCAGGCGTGGCGCGCCTTCCAGACGGCTTGATGAAATGGGTGCGCGGGCAAATCCGCACTGTCAGGGTTCCAGAGGTGATGGAAATCGAACTGGCACCCCCGGAAGAGCAACTGCTGCGCTACTGGCAACCCTTGGCCGAACAGGTCGCCGCAGTTCTCGCCATGCACGACCCGCAGAAATTGCCGGTGATCGGCATCGATGAATTGCCTTTCATGCTGGAAAACCTGCTGCGAGAAGGTGTAACACCCAAGGAAATCATCATCATGCTGGCAAGCCTGCGCAGTTTGCGCGATGCCGGGTTGTGCCTGATTATTGCCGGTTCGATCAGCTTCGAGAACCTGCTTTCGCTGCACGACATCCCGCACACCGTACTCGGCGGCTTGTCACGCCAGGCGGTTCCCCCATTTACGCGCGATGAAGCAGCAAAATATCTGGCCGAGTTCCTCGCCGCTCGCCCGGCCAGCGACGCGGCGGTCTTGCAGCACACTCTGGACACCCTGCCCGACTATGTTCCCGAGTTCCTGCGCATCGCCGTGAACCACCTGCATGTCTGCCGGGATAGCGACGAGTGCGTGACCGCATTGCAACAAGACATCCTGCCCGCCATCCGACGGGCGTTCCTGCAACAATTCGACGAGCGCCTGACGAAAAACTATACGCCGGAAGAACAAATTACCGCCGACCGGATTCTCGACACCATCGCCCGCGCCGACAGCGACGGCAGCCGCATTGACGGTAGCAGCCTGCCCGCCGGATACCGCAAGGTGTTGCTGAAACTCGAATACGACAACTTCCTCACCGAGGGCGAGGATTTCAAATGGCGCTTCAGCCTCAACTTAATCCGCCAGTGGTGGCGCGCCAATCGGGGAATAGCATGAAACGCGGCGCGCATATCCCGTGGTTCAACCCGCGCGAAATGGACGACGAAACGGTGCAGATGCTCAGCACCGGGCGCGAAGAATTGTTGGCGCAATTCTTCAAGGCCGTCAACCAGCGGTTGGCGCATCCCGGCCTATTCAACCATTGGCTGCTGACCGGCACACGCGGCGCCGGTAAATCGTTCTTCCTGCGCCTGGTGCAGACCAGTTTCCAGTCTGCGGTAGGAGCGCAGGCACGCTTTGTCCTGCTGCCGGAAGAACATCGCAACATCTACACGCCGCATGAATTTCTGGCGGAAGTGCAGCGCATGTTGAATGTCGAACAAGGCGCTACCGGCACCTCACCGGCGTGGCGTGTACCCGACCAGAACCAGGCGTGGGAAAGCGCGTTGGCCGAATTGCTCAAGGCTTTTAGCGAACCCCTGCTGGTCATCGGGGTGGAAAATTTCGACCAACTGCTGGCGCAAGCCTTCAGCGATGAAACCGACAATTCGCGCCTGCGCCACCTGATGAGCAACGAGCCGCGCATTATGCTGTGCGCCACGGCGGTGCAGGGTGATTTCGACGAAAACTACAACCAGCGCCTGTTCCGTCAGTTCGAACACCACCCGATCCCGCGCTGGGATGCCGGCGACCACCGCGACTATCTGGTGCGCCGCGCCCAGCGCAGCAACAAGGAACCCACCAACCAGCAATTGGCGCGCATCGACGCCTACAGCCGCTATACCGGCGGCAACGCCCGCGCTGCCGCTGTCCTGGCCGGCGCGCTGCTGGACGACAGCGATCCCTTGGAGGCCGCCGAAGACCTGGATGCCGCCATCGAAAAAATGAGCGACTACTACCGCAACCTGATCGAACGCATCCCGCTCAACACCCGTAAGCTCTTTGATGCCCTAGTGCGCGGCGGCGAACCTGCCTCGCAAACCGAAATTGCCGAACGCACCGGCGCACGCCAGAACGACATCTCACGCGCCTTCATGTGGCTGGTCGACCAGGGGTACGTCAGCGAAACCCGCCAGCCGGGACAAAAAACCAAGCAATACCGGGTGCTGGATCGGTTATTCGTGCAGTTCTACCGGATGCGCTCAATCAGCCCCGGCCAGCGTAGCAAACTGGCGTTGATGGCGGAACTGCTCGCTGATACGCTGGCCTTCCAAGACAAATGGCGCTTTGCCAACCGCTGCGCCGCCGATGGGCATGAGCACGAAGCGCGCACTCTGGTAGAACTGGCGCTGAAGGAACGGATGATAGACATCAAGTTGCTGTCCGCCACTGAAAGCGCAACCGACAAGCTCTGTGCGCTGGGGGAGGGATGGACAGAATGGGATGCGATCTTGGCGATACCAAGACGTTCCGATAGCATGGCTCATCTCAAGGAAATTGTTCGTCGCTACCCTAACGATCAGTGCTTACGTAAGGCTATCGAGCAGGCGAGTGCTTTGGCACGGGCTGCCGTTCGGGGTAAAGTGGAAGGCGCCGAGTTGGTGCCTTTGCTGGAAAATTCTCTCTCCCTTTGTCCTGCCGAGAAATTTTTTATCCTGCTCAATTTATTGAGTCCGCAAACCAGCGAATTTCAGTGGGCTGAATTGGCCAAGGGTTTTCAGGATGAAATGACGAAGTTTGAAACACTAGGAGAAGAGCACCCAAAAGACATTACTATTCTGCGAGCCATGATAGAGCTGGGCAGAACCTATCCCTGCACGGTTTCATTAGATGACATATCCCGGAATGCGGTGCTTGGGAAAGATCGCTACAAGGACTTCTTGGCTACTGCTGCTGATTGGGCAGCGCGCTCCGCGCTGTCTTGGCTAGAATCCCAGCAAGTGGAACGGGCCACAGCTTCACTGGAAACCTGCATCGAAGCGTTCCGCAAGCTGTCTGGTGCCGGTACACTCCCTGAAATCCTGCTGGAAATTACCGGGCTGGTAGAGCCGAGCTTGGCGGCGTTTCCTTTGGCGCAACGAGCTGAGATACATGAATACAAAGGTATTGGCCTGGAGCAGCAAGGACTTTATTCCGAAGCCTATCAAATCCATGCTATCGCCCGTGCCGAGCGTTTCGAAGCCGAGCAACCTCAAGCGGCAAGCTGGAATTTGGGAAGAATGGCGTGGTGCCAAAGCGCGCTGGGTAATTTCGCACAAGCTCTCGCTGAGCACAAACTAGCCTTTGAGGAAAGGCTGGCGCAAGACCACCTTAGCCGCGCAGCCTGGAACCTCGGCCAAATGGCCCGCATCACCGCCGGACAAACCGGTGCCGAAGCTGCTTGGAGCTTGCTGGACAGCGAAATCGGCAAGATCGGGGATGATTCGGTTAAAGCCATCCAGCAATTGGGTGACGCCATCTACGACAGGGTGCGGTCGCAAGGCGAAGCCGCCGCTTTCGCGCTGGGGTGCGATTTGTTGCAGGGGTTGGCGGCGCGCCCCGAATGCCCCGCCGAAGCCGCTTTGCGCGCTTTATGGATCGACATGATCGACATGGGTGTCCCGCATGGACTGTTGCGCGACTTGCTCGGCGAATGGCAGCGTCTGTTCGGTGCCCGCTTCGATGCCGGGATGCAGTCGCTGAACCAACTGCTGCGCGACTGGCTGGACGATCTGGATACCCCCGCCGAAACCCGCGAGGCGCGCCGTCTCACGCTGGACCCCGACCTCGCCACCACCCTGGCCGCCCTGATAGAGGGGCTGTCGCCAAAGGCCAAGCGGCGCTTGGGACTGATTGCCACAGATAAGAAAATGTAACTGTAGGCCGAAATTCGACGGAACAGCCTACTTCGACTCCATCACCCACACCCCGTTCCAGTCCGGCGGCGGCGGGGTTTCCATGAAGTGGCGGCAGCGTTCGACGTAGAGCTGTGACGGCTTGTCCGCCGGGTGGCAGGCCAGCACCGCCTCGAATTCGCGGATGGCGTCCTGCCAGCTTTGCCTCCGGTACAGGGTGATGCCGTTGCCAAAGCGCGGCAGGGCGTCGATGATGCCGGGGAAGGTTTCTTCCGTGTGGTAGTCGAGGATTTCGTGGATCGCCACCGGCTGGGTCTTGCCCTTGACCTGCACCAGGTCGATTTCGCGGCTGCGGTAGGTGCCCCGGAGTTTCCGCCAGGTGAATTCGCTTGCCAGGATGCGCGTGCCGTACTGCTTGCAGGCGGATTCCAGGCGCGAGGCGAGATTGACGCCGTCGCCGATGATGGTGAAGTCCATGCGCTTCTTGGAGCCGATATTCCCTGACACCACCGTGTCGGTGTTGAGACCCACGCCGATGTCCAGGGGCGGCTTGCCTTCCGAAATGCGTGACTGGTTCCAGGCAAACAGCGCGCGGATCATGGCGATGGCGGCACGCACCGCGCGGTCCTCGTCGTCGTCGTGAGCGACCGGGATGCCAAAGGCGGCCATGATGGCGTCGCCGATGAATTTGTCGAGCATCCCTTCTTCTTTCTGGATGCAATCGACCATCAGGGTGAAATATTCGTTGAGCAGGGATACTGTGGCCTGCGCGCCGAGTTGTTCGGTCAGCGTGGTGAAGCCGCGCACGTCGGAAAACATTACGGTACACGCCACGCTCTGGCCGCCGAGGATTTCCGCGCCGCTCGCCACCAGGCGGTCGGCAATGCCGGGGTCCATGTAGCGCGACATGGTGGATTTCAGGCGTTTCTCGCTGCTGATGTCCTCGATCACCAGCATCGATCCCATGCGCTTGCCGTCGGCGTTCTGCAGCGGCAGTACGGTCAGGTTGACGGAAAGCTTTTCTCCCGCCGCTTCCAGTCCGGCGTCCATGCTGATTTCCGCTTGCCGGGTTTCGGCCACGCGCTGCAATTTTTCCAGCACCCATTGATTGGCGCCGCCGAAGAATTCGCGTGCCGCCTGGCCGACGATCTGCGCTTCGCTCACCTTGAACAGGTGCAGCCCGGCGGCGTTGCAGGTGGCGATGTTTTCCGCCTCGTCCAGGGTGATGAGGCCGTTGGACATGGATTCCAGCATCGCCTCGTTGTAGTTCTTCATGTTCTGCACGTCGGCGAACAGCTTGGCGTTTTCCAGGGCGATCGACACCTGCGCGGTGAAGGCCCGCAGGCGCGCCTCGTCCTCGTTGGTGAAGGGGCCGCCGCGCTTGTTGAGCACCTGCGTCACGCCGATGACCTTGCCCGCTTTGTTGACCACCGGCACGCACAGGATGGAGCGGGTGAAAAAGCCGGTTTTCCGGTCGAACGCCGGGTTGAAGCGCAGGTCGGCGTAGGCGTAGGGAATGTTGATGGTCTTGCCCGAGGTGAACACCGCCCCGGCGATGCCCAGATGATTGGGCAGGCGCAGTTGCATGGCTTCCAGCCCCTGTCCCACTTCCGACCACAATTCATTTTTCTTCTCGTCGTTGAGAAACAGGGTGGAGCGTTCGGCGTTCAACATGCGCGTGGCCTCGCCCATCACCTTTTGCAGCAGCGAACCGAGCTTGATGTCGGCAGTGGCTTCCGACACTACGTTGATGAATTCCATCTCCTGGGCGCGCACGCGCTGCATGCGTTCGATGAATTGCGCGCTTTGCAGCGCCAGCGTGCCCTGGCTGGTCATGGCTTCGAAGAGCGCCAGATCGGCTTTGCTGAAATGGCCTTTCCGGCGGTTCAGGCTTTGCGCAGCCCCGATGATTTCGCCCTTTGCGGTGCGGATCGGCACGCACAGGATGTTGCGCGTGACGAAACCGGTCTGTTCATCGACGCTGCGGTTGAAGCGCGGGTCGGCGTAGGCGTCGGGAATGATCAGCCCTTCCCCGGTGGTGAAGACGTAGCCCGCGATGCCGCTGGTGTTAAGGATGCGGATCTCGCGCTGGATGTTGCCCTGCGCCATGCGCGAATAGAGTTCGCCGGTATCGGGATCGTTGAGGAACAGGGTGCTGCGCTCGGTGCCGAGTTCATTGGTGGTGATTTCCACCAGAGTATGGAGAATGCCGTCCAGCGACTCCTGCGCCGCGATGCGCCGGGAGATGTCGAGCAGCAGGGTGGCCTCGCGCAGTTGGCGCTTCTGCGCGGCCAGGGCACCGGATGAAGGGATGTTTGCCGACGCCATGCCTTATCCTGCCATGCCCGCCGGGGCTTCCATCCGTTCGCGCATGGCCTGTATGGTGGCCTTCAGTTGCGCGATTTCGCCGCTCGCCGCCTGGCGTTCGGCCTGCACCGCGTTCTCCCTTTCCAGTCGCGCCAGTTCCAGTTGCTCGCGCAGGGCCGCGGCAGTGGCTTTTAATTGCGCGATGTCATCCTGGGCGAGCGCTGCGGCCTTCTGCACGGCGCTTTCCCGCTCGATATGCGCCAGTTCCAGCGCGTCGCGCAGGGCGGCAGCGGTGGCCTTGAGCTGGGCGATTTCCTGGCTGGCAGCGGAAATGGCCGCCTGGACGGCGTTTTCCTGGCCTGCCTGTTTCAGCTCCAGTTCGGCGCGCAACGCCTGCACGGCATTGCGCAGTTCGCGGATTTCGGCGTGGGCGAGCGCCAGTTCGCCGTCCTGCTGCGGGTCACCGCTCACGGCTTGTGCTGTTTCATGATGCTCATCGCCGCCGCCACCATGCTGCCCATCTCGCTGAGGTTGCCGGGCAGGATCAGGGTGTTGCCTTCCTTGGCGACGCCGGCGAAGGCCTCAACGTATTTTTCCGCTACTTTCAGGTTCACGGCATCCATGCCGCCTGGTGCCTGGATCGATTCGGCGATCTTGCGGATGGCCTCGGCGCTGGCTTCGGCCACCGCCATGATGGCCGCCGCCTCGCCCTGCGCCTGGTTGATGGCGGCCTGGCGTTCGCCTTCCGAACGCTGGATGGAAGCCTCGCGTTCGCCGGTGGCGATGTTGATCTGCTCCTGCTTGCGGCCTTCGGACGCGGCGATCAGCGCGCGCTTTTCGCGCTCGGCGGTGATCTGCGCCTGCATGGCGTGGAGGATGTCCTTGGGCGGCGTCAGATCCTTGATTTCATAGCGCAGCACCTTTACCCCCCAATTGGCGGCGGCTTCGTCGAGCGCAGCCACCACGGCGCGATTGATGTCGTCGCGTTCCTCGAAGGTCTTGTCCAGCTCCATCTTGCCGATGACTGAACGCAGCGTGGTCTGAGCCAACTGGGTGATGGCCATGACGTAATCGCTGGCGCCGTAGGAGGCCAGACGCGGATCAGTGACCTGAAAATAGAGGATGCCATCCACCTGTAACTGGGTATTGTCCTTGGTGATGCACACCTGGCTGGGCACATCCAGCGGGATTTCCTTGAGCAGGTGTTTGTAGGCGACGCGGTCGATGAAGGGGACGACGATATTCAGCCCCGGCGAGAGCGAGGCGTGAAAGCGTCCCAGGCGCTCCACCACCCAGGCATGCTGCTGGGGAACGACCTTGACCGCCTTGGCGACGAAAATAACGGCGGCGATGAGAATGAACAGTGCGATTTCCATGATTATTCCTCTTGTGAAGGTTTGTGGTGCGAGAGTATCAGCGTGGCGCCGTGTAGCGCCTTGATGTACAGCGTGGCTTCGTGTGGCGTGGCGGCGGATTCGGCCTGCGCGTCCCACTCCGCGCCACGGTAATGCACTCGTGCCGTGCCGTCTTCGCGCCAGGTGAGTACCTGCACCGGCTGGCCGATGTCGAGGTTCTGCTGCGCTTCTGTCGTGGCGCGTCCGCGGCGTGTCCTGCGCAGCAGCGCGGTGCCGGTAACCCCGGCCAGCGCGGCCAGGGTCAGTTGCAGGGGAAGGTCCAGCCCGGCGAGCGCCGCCAGCCCGCCGATGCCCAGCGCCACCGCCAGCACCAGCAGGTAAAAGGTGCCGCTGACCATTTCCAGGCCGAGCAGCACCAGCCCCGCCAGAAACCAGTAGATGTAAGGTGCCATGCTTTATTCTCCGCGCAACGGCGAATGATCTGCCAGAAGGCGTTGATTATGGCGGCTATGGGCTTAACCCTCAACCCTGCCGTTCAATTCCCGCCGACGGGTTCCTGCCGTTCGATCAGCATGGCGTCGCCGTAGCTGAAAAAACGGTAGCGGTTTTCCACCGCGTGGCGGTAGGCGCGGCGGATATTTTCCGTTCCGGCGAAGGCCGACACCAGCATCAGCAGGGTGGAGCGCGGCAGGTGGAAATTGGTGAGCAGGCGTTCGACCACGCGGAAGCGGTAACCGGGGGTGATGAAAATGTCGGTTTCGCCCTGCCCGGCGCGCAGTTCGCCGCCGCCGGCCGCCGCCTCCAGCGCGCGCAGAGAGGTGGTGCCCACCGCCATCACGCGCCCGCCAACGGCTCTGGCCTGCTTGACGGCATCGACTGTTTCCTGCGGCACCGTATAGCATTCGCTGTGCATGCGGTGTTCGGCGATGTGTTCCACGCGCACCGGCTGAAACGTGCCGGCGCCAACGTGCAGGGTGACGCGCGCGGAAGACACGCCCATTTGCGCCAGCCTGTCGAGCATGGGCTGGTCGAAATGCAGCCCCGCCGTGGGTGCGGCCACCGCGCCGGGATGGCGCGCATAGACCGTCTGGTAGCGCGATTCGTCGTGCGCGTCCGGCGCGTGGTCGATGTAGGGGGGCAGCGGCAGTCTGCCGTGGCGCTCCAGCAGTTCGAACACCGTTTCCGGGTTTTCAAAGCGCAGGCGGTAGAGATCGTCCTGCCGTTCTTCCACCACGGCATGAATCGCTTCCGCCAGCAGCAGGCGCGAGCCGGGCTTGGGCGCGTGGCTGGCGCGGATGAAGACCAGCGCCTCACGCTCGCCCAGCACCCGCTCCACCAGCGCCTCGATTTTGCCGCCGCTGTCCTTCACGCCGAACAGGCGCGCCTTGATGACGCGCGTATCGTTGAAAACCAGCAGGTCGCCGGCGCGCAGGTGTTGCGGCAGCTCGCAAAACAGCGTGTCGCGCAAGGCGCCGTCGCTGCCGTCCAGATGCAGCAGGCGGCTGGCGGCGCGCTCCGGCGCGGGGAGCTGGGCGATCAGTTCTGGGGGAAGATCGAAATCGAAATCGTCGGTACGCATGAGAGGCGCCATGATAACCGCTGTAGTGCTTGCCGCAAACCGTGTTTTAGGGAATAATCCGCACTCCCCGTGCCGGGATGGCGGAACTGGTAGACGCACGGGACTCAAAATCCCGCGCCAGCAATGGCGTGCCGGTTCGATTCCGGCTCCCGGCACCAATAAATACCGGCCTTCTGGCCGGTTTTTTATTTCTCGGTCTTTCTGCGTTTTTTCTCTGTTTGGCACAGTTCACTGTGCCAGAGCCTCAGCTAATCTTACGGAGTCGTTCCCCTTGTTGCAGTAATGACAGCGCTCGACTGTCGTCTTCACCAGATGTCCGCCGGCACCTTTAGGCGTTCCACCGGCTGGTCGCCCAGCAGGTGTTCCTCGATGATGGCCTTCACATCCTGGCGCGTGACTTTTCCGTACATGATTCCTTCCGGGTAGACCAGCACGCTGGGGCCGTTGCCGCACGGACCGATGCAGCCGGTGAAAGTCAGCGCGTAGTCGCGGTGCAGGTCGCGTTGCTGGAATTCAAGCATGAATTCGTCGGTGATCTCGCCACAGTTGTTTTGCTGGCAGGAGCCGCGCGGATGGCCGGGGCCACGGTTCTGGGTACAGACGAAGACGTGTTTTCTAGGTTTGGGCATGGCTTATTCCTGGCAAGTTAAGGTTGATTTTGCATGCATGGCGAAAGCGCCAGCAATGCCGTGGTCTGGTGACGGATTTTTTCGACGGTTTCGGGATAGAGCTTGTCCAGCCAGCGTTTCGGGATGGCTTGCGCGCCGTATAGCGCACCGGCCAGCATGCCGGCCAGTGCGCCGGTGGTGTCGGCGTCCTCGCCGCGATTGACGGTTTCGACCAGGCAATCCTCGAAATTGTCGGTAAAGAAAAAGTGATACAGCACGGTTTGCACGGTATCCACGATGTAGCCCGAGGCGCGCTTGGGGTAAGGGTCGAACTTGAACTGGCGGTGCGCTTCGACCAGGCGGCTGGCGTGCGGGCGGCACTCCTTCACTCCGCCGCCGAGGATCAGGGTTTGCGCCATGCGCCCCAGCGTCAGCGTGCCGACATCGGAAAATTCGTGATGATGGGTGATGTGCGCTTGCTCCAGCGTGCACTGCTCGAAGGCGTTGATGTCGCCCAGCGTATACAGTGCCACCGGGAGGTTGCGCATGGCCGCGCCGTTGCCGCCGTCGGTGTCGGACAAAGGCGTGGTCAGCGTACCTTGCAGCATGTAGCGGCGGATGCCGCGCCGGCAGGTGGCGCCGACGTCCACCGGTTTGGATTTGAGCCAGGCGGAGAAGGCGTCGGCAATGGCGACCAGATTCCAGCCGCCGCTGTCGAGGATTGCCTGTCCCAGGTACAGCGACATCTCGGTATCGTCGGTCACCTGGCCGGGCTTGAGGCGCAGCCAGCCGCCGCCGCTGATGTCCTTGTGGATGCCGAATTGCGCCTTGATTTCACGCGCGGTGAGGAACTCCACCGTGGCGCCCAGGGCGTCGCCCACGGCAAGGCCGAGGTAGGCGCCCAGTGCGCGGTCGTGGAGGGAAGCCATCATCTGCTCTCGGGAGGGCGGCTTATACCGGACGATTTTCCGCCACCTTAACCGGCCCCATTTCCGCCACGGCCTGGGTGAAGGAGATGGCGGGGAATTTGCCGTTGAAAGCCATGGCGGCGTTGACAATGGCGTCGATCTTTTCCTCACCGCTCATTTTCTTGAGATCGCTCTTTTCCAGGTAGAACAGGTCGAGCAATTCGTTGTACACCGTGGCTTCGTCGAGCGGCAATACGTTGAAGGGAATGCCGTCCATCTCGATACGGTATTTTTTGGAAATGTCCAGGTTGCCGGCGAACAGGTAGTAGTGGCCGGCGGCGCTCATGTCCTGGCCGAGGCATGCCATGACCAGTTCCAGGTGGGCGAGCGAGGCGACGTGGCAAGAAAAGAAAGTGATCTTGTCTCCTTCCGTGACGATGATGACCTGGTCGGCCTTGACTTCCGGCGGGCGCTTTTCGCCGGCGAGGGTCGGCGCCAGCTTGAGGGCGAATTCGCCGCGAAAGGCAAAGCGTCCAGAGACCTTGGTGGGGCCCTTGACAATGGGGGAGAGCAGGTGCGCTTCCAGCTTGGCCAGCGGGGTGGATGCAAAGTCGGACATGGGTAACTCCTTTTTGTTGAGGTAATGGGTCATGGGTGCCGGATGGAGGAAAAATCCCGCCATCCGGCACTCGTCACCGATCACCAGTAACCAGCCTTCACCCGGTAATCGCCGCCAATCACCAGGTATTCGCCTTCGCCCTTGAGCGGATTGCGCGCCAGCAGCTCGTTGAAGAACAGAATTTTCACCAGCGGCACCTGGGCTTCGAGAATGGTGTCGCCGAATTCGTCGGCGCGCAGGCGCTCGGAGGTGAAGGACACCAAATTGTTTTGCTTGACTACTACCGTTCGCTTGTCGATGCGTTCTATGACCTGGTGTTCGTCGAAATTGTTGACCCCGCGAAACAGCGTGACATGCTTTCTGCCCGGCATCAGCCGGCGCGCCAGCATCCACTGGCAGAATTCGTAGAGCAGGTCGAGTTGCAGGCTGATGCTGTTGTTGTGGAAACGGCTCGACATTTTTTCCTCGACATAAGTGATCCACGCGGGTGCGGGAAAGCGCCGCAACGGCTCCTTGTGAAACGTCGGCAGCAGGCCGAAACGGCTTTCCACCCAGCCCTTGAGTACCGCGCCCTCCGGCCCGTTGGAGTCGAAACCCCAGCCTTGCAGCAAGCGCAGGTAGCTGGAGCGGAAGCGCCGCTTGGCACCTTCATCGCCTTCCAGTGCAGTGCCGTCCAGCCCGAACAGCAGGTTCATGTAGTTGCCGAACAACTCGCCGGCTTCAGCGGCGCGCTGCGTGCGTTCCAGCATTTCAAAGAACGGGCGGTTCATCTGGCGCACGCCGTTGATCGCCAGTTCCTGAGGGTGCTCGTTGAACGCCGTGCTTGCCAGCAGGCCGGTGGGAATTCCCACCAGGTTGGTGCTGTGGTGCTTGGCGACATTCGCAGAGTTATTCATGACGGAAGGGGTGAATGCAAAGTTCGTGCCTGCGTTAAAAAAACACAAAAAGATATTTGTAAACAAGGCGCCGCAGTACAAGCCATGGGTGCTATGGGGGGTGTGCGCGTGCGCTCTTCCAGACACGAATGTCCGAAGTTGTCGTGTTTGCGACAAACCGTCCATCTCCAGGTGAAATTGTAATTTCACAATAATTACATCGTGTTATGAGAAAAACTCAGGGTTGGCACAGTCGTTGCAATTGGCTGCTTACCGGGCAATCAGGTCCGAACAAATTTCAGTCAATTTTTCAAAAAGGAGCAAGCAATGAGCGCACTCAGACAAATCGCCTTTTACGGCAAGGGCGGCATCGGCAAGTCCACCACTTCGCAAAACACCTTGGCCGCGCTGGCCGAGATGGGGCAGAAAATCCTCATCGTCGGTTGCGACCCCAAGGCCGACTCCACCCGCCTGATTCTCCACGCCAAGGCGCAAGATACCGTGCTGTCGCTGGCCGCCGAAGCCGGTAGCGTGGAGGACCTGGAGCTGGAAGACGTGCTGCGCGTCGGTTATCGCGACATCCGCTGCGTCGAATCCGGCGGCCCGGAGCCGGGCGTGGGTTGCGCCGGTCGCGGGGTGATCACCGCCATCAACTTCCTCGAAGAGAACGGTGCCTACGACGGTGTGGACTACGTTTCCTACGATGTGCTGGGCGACGTGGTGTGCGGCGGTTTCGCCATGCCGATTCGCGAGAACAAGGCGCAGGAAATCTACATCGTGATGTCCGGCGAGATGATGGCCATGTATGCCGCCAACAACATTTCCAAGGGCATTCTCAAGTACGCCAACGCCGGCGGCGTGCGCTTGGGCGGGCTGATCTGCAACGAGCGCCAGACCGACAAGGAATGGGAACTGGCCGATGCGCTGGCCAAGCGCCTGGGTTCCAAGCTGATCCACTTCGTCCCCCGCGACAACGTGGTGCAGCACGCCGAACTGCGCCGCATGACGGTGCTGGAATACGATCCCGAATCCAAGCAGGCCGAGGAATACCGCCAACTGGCCGGCAAGATCCACGCCAATGCCGGCAACGGCACGATTCCCACCCCCATTACCATGGAAGAGCTGGAAGACTTGCTGCTCGAATTCGGCATCATGCAGAAGGAAGACGAATCCATTATCGGCAAGGCTGCCGCAGCGGCGTAACGCAGGCGGGAAATATGCAGGGTGGGCACGCTTTTTGTGCCCACCAGGATCGCGGATTGTTTCCGCGTGGGCACCAATACGTGCCTACCCTACCAAATTATCAGGAGTCAATCATGACAACAGACGTTAAGACCCGGAACCGCGAGCTGATCCAGGAAGTTCTGTCGGTTTACCCGGAAAAAGCGGCGAAGAAGCGTGCCAAGCACCTCAACGTGTACGAGGAAGGCAAGCCCGATTGCGGCGTGAAATCCAACATCAAGTCGCTGCCCGGCGTGATGACCATCCGCGGCTGCGCCTACGCCGGCGCCAAGGGCGTGGTGTGGGGCCCGATCAAGGACATGGTGCACATCAGCCACGGCCCGGTCGGCTGCGGCCAGTATTCGTGGGGCACGCGCCGCAACTACGCCGGCGGCACGCCCGGCGTGGACAACTGGGTGGCGATGCAGATCACTTCCGACTTCCAGGAGAAGGACATCGTCTTCGGCGGCGACAAGAAGCTGGACAAGTTGATCGACGAGGTCAACAAGCTGTTCCCGCTGTCGCGCGGCATTTCCATCATGTCGGAATGCCCGATTGGCCTGATCGGCGACGACATCGAGGCGGTCTCCAAGAAAAAGGCCAAGGAATGCGGCAAGACCATCGTGCCGGTGCGCTGCGAGGGTTTCCGTGGGGTATCGCAATCGCTGGGCCACCACATCGCCAACGACATGGTGCGCGACTGGGTGCTCGACAAGGGCGAAGCCACCCATGAGTCCGGTCCCTACGACGTGGCCATCATCGGCGACTACAACATCGGCGGCGACGCCTGGTCTTCGCGCATCCTGCTGGAAGAAATCGGCCTGCGCGTGGTGGCCCAGTGGTCCGGCGACGGCACGCTCCAGGAGATGCTCAAGACCCCCAAGGTCAAGTTGAATCTCCTGCACTGCTACCGCTCGATGAACTACATCTCGCGCCACATGGAAGAGAAGTACGGGATTCCCTGGATGGAATACAATTTCTTCGGCCCGAGCAAGATCGCCGAATCCCTGCGTGCCATCGCGGCCCATTTCGACGACACCATCAAGGAAAACGCCGAGAAGGTCATCGCCAAGTACCAGCCGATGGTCGATGCCGTGATCGCCAAGTACAAGCCGCGTCTCGACAAGAAAACCGTGATGCTCTACGTCGGCGGCCTGCGTCCGCGCCACACCGTGGGTGCCTATGAGGATCTGGGCATGGAAGTGGTCGGCGCCGGTTACGAGTTCGCCCACGGCGACGACTACCAGCGCACCGCGCACTACGTGAAGGACGGCACGCTGATTTACGATGACGCTTCCGGTTTCGAACTGGAAAAATTCGCCGAAAAAATCCAGCCCGACTTGGTCGGCTCCGGCATCAAGGAAAAGTACGTCTTCCAGAAGATGGGCATTCCCTTCCGCCAGATGCACTCCTGGGACTATTCCGGTCCGTACCACGGCTACGACGGCTTTGCTATTTTCGCCCGCGACATGGACATGGCCATCAACAGCCCGGTGTGGAAGATGACCCAGGCCCCTTGGAAGAAATAAGCGCCTGCCCCCTCACGGATTTAAAAGGAGAAAGATCATGCCTCAGAATGTCGAAAACATTCTCGACCATAACGCGCTCTTCGCGCAGCCCGAATACATGGCTTCCCGCGAAGGCAAGAAGGAGTTCGAGGAAGCCTACCCGGCTGCGAAAATCCAGGAAATCACGGATTGGACCAAAAGCTGGGAATACCGCGAACTCAATTTCAAGCGCGAAGCGTTGACCATCAACCCGGCCAAGGCTTGCCAGCCGCTCGGCGCGGTGCTGTGCGCCTCCGGTTTCGAGGGCACCATGCCCTACTGCCACGGCTCGCAGGGCTGCATCGCCTACTTCCGCAGCCACTTCAACCGCCATTTCAAGGAGCCCTGCTCCGCCGTGTCGGATTCGATGACCGAAGACGCGGCGGTGTTCGGCGGCCTCAACAACATGGTGGACGGCCTGGCCAACACCTACGCGCTGTACAAGCCGAAGATGATCGCGGTTTCCACCAGCTGCATGGCGGAAGTGATCGGCGACGACCTGGACAGCTTCATCAAGACCGCCAAGACCAAGGGCGCCATTCCCGAGGACTACCGCGTGCCGTTCGCCCACACCCCGTCGTTCGTCGGCAGCCACGTCACCGGCTACGACAACATGATGAAGGGCATCCTCACCAACTTCTGGGAAGGCAAGGAGCGCAAGGCCAACAACAGCGTCAACATCATGGGCGGCTTCGACGGCTACTGCGTCGGCAACAACCGCGAACTGAAGCGCATGCTGGGCATCATGGGGGTGGATTACACGCTCCTCTCCGACCCCAGCGACGTGTTCGACATGCCCACCAACGGCCATTTCGAAATGTTCGATGGCGGCACCAAGCTGGAAGACGCCGCCAACGCCATCAACGCCAAGGCCACCGTCGCCCTGCAAGGCTTCTCGGTCGCCAAGTCGCTGGAATACGCACAAAGCAAGGGCCAGGAAACCGTCAGCCTGCACTGCCCGGTCGGCATCACCGGCACCGACGCCTTCCTCATGGAAGTGTCGCGCATCACCGGCAAGCCGATCCCGGCGGAACTCGAACTGGAACGCGGCCGCTTGGTCGACGCCCTGGCCGATTCGCAGGCCTACCTGCACGGCAAGAAATTCGCGCTGTTCGGCGACGCCGACATGGTCTACGGCCTGACTGCCTTCCTGCTGGAAATCGGCGCCGAGCCGACGCACATCCTGTGCAGCAGCGCGCCCAAGGGCTGGGAAGAAAAGATGCAGGGCTTGCTCGACGGCTCGCCGTTCGGCAAGGAAGCCAAGCTCTATCCGGGCAAGGACCTGTGGCACATGCGCTCGTTGCTGGCCACCGAACCGGCCGATTTCCTCATCGGCAACACCCACGGCAAGGTGCTCGAAGCGGATACCGGCGTGCCGTTGATCCGCATCGGCTTCCCGGTCTTCGACCGCCACCACCATCACCGTTATCCGATCTGGGGCTACCAGGGCGGCCTGAACGTGCTGGTCAAGGTGCTCGACAAGATCTTCGACGAGCTCGACAAGAACAAGGGCGGCGTCAGCTTCGAAATCGTGCGTTAACGGCGGTGAGAAGGGCGGCGAGAGGGGGAAACCCCGCTACTTTCGCCGCTCTCCTCATCCCTCACCCCTCACGGAGTTAAATATGGCAAATATTACCTTTTCATCCCCGGCGATGAAAAAAGACCTCACCGTCTACGCGGTCGCCGGCGACCGCCGCACCTTGCTGTCCGTTGCCCAGGAGCACAAGGTGCCGATCCACTACGAATGCGAGAATGGGGAATGCGGCTCGTGCGTCGTCGAAGTGACGGTGCTGGGCAGCGGCAAGCCCAAGGGCGTGCATTTGACGGAAAAGGAAAAAACCGTCCTGGTGCTCAACGGCAAACTGACCAAGGAAGAAATCGAACACATGGAACTCAACGACGTGCCGCCTAAATACCGGCTCGCCTGCCAGTACATGCTGCTGGATGAAGAAGTGCTGGTGAAATTCTGATTTGCAAGCGGGGTTACGTGGCGATTCATGTAACGTCGGCGTAACCTCCGCATAAATCAAAAGGGCTTACATTTCTGTAAGCCCCTGTTTTATATGGCGCGCCCGGAGAGATTCGAACTCCCGACCCCTTGGTTCGTAGCCAAGTACTCTATCCAGCTGAGCTACGGGCGCTTTAATCGAAGGCGGCATTGTATCTGAAAATGTCCCGCCTAACAATTGGCGGAGAGAGAGGGATTCGAACCCTCGGTAAGGCTATAAACCCTACGCTCCCTTAGCAGGGGAGTACCTTCGACCACTCGGCCATCTCTCCGAAGGGCGCCATCATACCTTTAGGCGCTGAAAAACACAATTCGCTCGGCCATCAAATGTTAGCGCAAAGTAGTAATGTCCCGCCAGCGCCGACTTTTCACTCCCTCTGTGACGATGGTGTGTAGCGGTGAACGGTGGACTATTCTTCTTCCCAAGAGGCGGCATGGCAGGTAGCCGCCGGGCTTGAGCTTGCGGAACCGGCAGTTTCTCGCCTCGCTAGCACACTTTGGCATCCGTGTACACCTGTAGCACTACTAGTACCCGACACGCCCGGTTCGGGTTAGGCTGGTTTTCGATTTTCGCGTTGCCGCGAGACATTGCTGTCCACACCAGTGGAACGGCCTGATTTCAAATCATCCGTGGAAATCGTTCGCCACCGAAGCAGAATCGCATCATTCAAAAGGGGGAAGCCATGTTTCGCATGCATACAGCCAGCAGTTTTATTGCAGCACTTGTTTTTTGTGGATTGAGCATACCTGCATATTCAGCCAATCACGACGCCCAGGAATACGCCGCCTTGCAGCGTCTAGCCGGGGAAAAGCAATATGTCCGTGTCATCATCGATCTGAATGTCGATATTCCATTGGGCGCCCCGGACAAGCAGTCGGCGGCATTGAAAGGCCGCCTCTCCGCCAAGGAAGCGGCAGTATTCGCCGATCTCGGCCAGGGCGCTTTGAGAACCGGTTCGTGGAAAAACGGATTGGGCCAGATGGGGGTATACGTCACCGAAGAAGGGCTTAAGCGCCTGGCCGTCAACAGCGATGTACGCGCGTTCGGTCTTGATCCGACCGGGGGAATGCGCTCCGGGATATACGATGACGATGGCCGCGTCGCAAGAATATCCGCTGAAATCGAGCGCAATGGCTTTGCCGACGTTGAAATCACCTTGAACCTGGAAAACCTCGACTTCGACATCGGACGCAATGCCGCAGTCGTCCACAAGCCCACGGCGGCACAGCGCTCGGAAGTGCAGGCGATCTATCCGGCATTGCGTTCCTCGCTGCCTTCGCGCGGCACGCTGAATACCTTGCCGGCGTCACCCCAATCCGAAGGCCCCGCGCACACCTTGCGCATCGACAAGGAAGGGCTGTTTGCGCTGAGGGAGCATGACAATATCCGTGGATTGCGCTTGCTAAACGATGTCGATGCGACAGCATTTCAAATGGAGCCCGACGTGTTGGCCTTGGCGCGACAAGCTGGATATGCCGATGTGGCTGTGGATCTGAGACGTCCATCGTTGTATTCCCCGATGAAAGGAAAGCTACCGGCCAAGGCATGGCAGATGCAGGCCAAGACCATCCGTGCAACATTCACGGATATTTTTTCCTCGCTGAGTGCCGAGGACGTGAAACTGGCCCAGGATTTCGAGGGCATCGCCAGCGCCACGTTCCGCTTGTCCGCCTCTGCTCTGGAACAGATTGCCCAAAGACCAGATCCACGCATACAGCGGATTTCACTTATCAACATAGTGTCGTCCACCAACATCACGCCCATCTCGAATCCGACGATAATCAGGGACAGCATGCGCCATGTCGGCATGCATAATGCCTGGGTCAATGGATTTACCGGCGCGGGGCAGTCCATCATGATCCTAGATAATGGCTTTGAAACCACTCACCCCTTTATTAGCGGAAAATTCACAATCGAGTCATGTTTCAATTCGCCAAACGGCGCCCCTATACAATACTTGGATGCTCAAGGTAATCCGCAATACGGGGTGCTCAACTCTTTGTGCCCCAGTGCCAATGCCGCAACGGGGGATAGCCCGATAGGGTTGCCCGGATCCGCAGTTAATTGCGGATCGTGGTATGACCCGAGCTGCTACCACGGCACGCATGTCGCGGGAATCGCTGCGGGAAAGGCGGGCTGGAATGCGGCTCTGGGCTGGAACAGCGGGCGCGGGCTGTCGGGTATGGCGCCCGGCGCATCGATAATCGCCGCCCAGGTTTTTTCGGAGCTTAGAAGCACAACTGGTGCATATGTCGGGCGCTACGCTGCTGACGATGACCTTGTTGCAGCATTATCCGCATTGGTAAGTGCAACGCCACCCACCGGAGCGGAAGTGACGGTCAATTTAAGCCTAGGTAGTCCTCCCAGACCTTACGACCTTTGCAAAGTTAGCAATTCGACTTTTAACCTCCTGGTTGCCTCACTTTACTCACTGAGGGTTCCTGTAATTGCAGGCGCCGGTAACAACGGTATGAGAAATGCCATATCCTGGCCTGCCTGCGCCCCAAGGGTAATCAAGGTGTTCGCCTCGCCTGCCGACCAGAACAATAGTTATCCCAACTATACCAACACCATCAACCCCATGTTTTCCGGAGGCGGTTATGACCCCGCAAACGAATCCGAGCTTTACGTTTTTGCTCCGGGCGGTGGTGTTGATGTGGCCAATCCGCCCTCTGGAATCGTGTCGGCAAATCTGGGGGGAAGTGTGGGGGCCGCAGCAGGAACATCCATGGCGGCGCCACATGTCTCCGGGCTTTATGCAGCAATCAAGCAAGCTGTGCCGGGAGCCACAGTGGCAAACATCAGTAGCTGGGTATGGGCGCAGGCGAAAGCAAACAATATCAGCGTACATGATGCCTCTGCTCTTGATGGCTGGAAAGACTATGTTGTCGGACGTATCACAATGCCCCAACTTTAGAAAGCTAGCCCCCCCCAACTTCGTCGTGCCTTTGGCGCACATTGTTGGGGGGTGATGAAGATGATTTTAAGGAGAGAAAAACAATGAAAGCAGCCAACATAGCTTGTCGGATACTAGCTGCACCACGGAAATTATTTGTTTGGTGCGCAACGATTTTTCTCATTTACTGCTCCAGCCCCGTATCTGCTGAATCCTTACCTATCAGCACAACCTACCCCTACGTGCATACCCAGACCACGACGAATTTTAGTGCTCCTGCGGAATATTGTGTCCTTGCGAGTGAATCATCTTTTGACAGCAGCAAATGGACGTTCAGGTATAACCTGAAAATTCCTGCCGACCTCCATTTCCGCACCGGGGATGTTTTTGTTTCATTTTCTCACCCCAGCATGCCGGGTGTCGTATGGTTCAGCAGCGGAGAAACTCCGAGTGCAGCCGGATTCGAGTCCGCATCGTGGTTCAACTATGCCGAGCATGGAGCGGTGTCCATTTATAGCGGGGTATTGAATCCCGTCATATCGGTGAATGTCATGACAAAGCCAACGGACATTTCCAGTCTGGAAGGAGGATTGGTCACCATCAGCTATGGTCTCAGGGAAAATGCGAACTCAACTATTGCCGATGCTTATCAGGAAATGAAACGCAACGGAAATCGTGATGTCGTGTACCGCGTTGTAACGTCCTCTAGGGTCTTAGGCGACTATAAGCTGTTCTGTTTTATCGTCACCGGGGTTAAAGAAATGATTGGCTGCGCACCGGGAGAATGTGTCTACAGAACTAACTAATCCTGCGTCAAAACAGACCTTACCCATTGATGAGCGGATGCCCGACGGAGCTGGTTGAACTCCTTTATCAAAGATCGATATATGAGGAAGAACATGATGAAAACAGCCAACACAGTTTGCCGGTTTCTGGCGGGCATGCGCGCCCTGTTGATGGGATTCGTGGCGTATTGGTTACTGCCTTGCTCAGGTGCGCTCGCTGCCGAAGACACTTGGGATCACCTGGACGTGACCACGTCCAACTACAGCGCCCCTGCGGAATATTGCGTCATGGGGCGGGAAACGAGTGCCGATGCCGGTAAATGGACGCTCAGGCACATCCTGGAAATCCCAACCGGGCACCATTTTCTTACGGGGGATATTTTCGTTTCCTTTTCGCATCCGGATTTTCCGGGAGCCACCTGGTTCAGCAGCGGGGAAACCTTCTATGCGCTCGGATTTAAGCCCGCATCGTGGCATTCGCATGCCGAGAGTGGCCCGGTTGCCTACTATAGCGGGGTGCTGAATCCCCTCATTCCGGTGAATGTGGTGTCGAGGCCGCTGGACCTTTCCAGCCTGGAGGGAGGGCGGATTACCATCAGTTACGGGCTTAGGGAAAATGCGAACGCCACCGTAGCCGACTCCTATCGGGAAATGCTGGGAAGCGAGCAAAGAAACCGCATTTCAACACCGCTCGTAACGGCTTCTGCCGCCGATGTGCGCGGCGCTTATACGCGCTATTGCTTCATCGTCACCGGCGTCAGAACTGAAGATTATTCCGATAGTCTTTTGGTAGGTTTAGCAGGGCCCGTTTCTGCCTCTCGCCAGGAGGGGGCCAACAATGAGCGTTGATTTTCCGAAGCCGTCATTTCGTGGGCGGGCTGCCCTTGCTGGGGCAGCCATCGATCCAAAGACCAGACTGGAGAGCATTCCAATGAACACGCCCCATACCTTTTACCGGACGTCGGCGGGATCGCGGGCATTTTTTGCCGGATTGCTGGCCGGGTTGTTCGCCTTCAGCACGGGGGCCGTCGCCGCCGATAACCCGGTGATTTCAGGAAGCGGGAGCGCCACGTACAGCTATAGTGCGCCTGCGGAGTTTTGCGTCATGGGATGGGAAACAAGCGCCGACACCAGTAAGTGGACATATAGGGACACCCTGGAAATTCAGCCTGAGCACCATTTTCTCAGGGGCGATATTTTTGTTTCATTTGTTCCCCGAGACTGGTCCGATTCCTGGTTCAGCAGCGGAGAGACGCCGAGTGCGAACGGGTATAAACCCGCATCCTGGCATTCGCTTGCCGGGCAGGGCCCGGTCGCCTATTACAGCGGGATATTGCATCCCCTCATGCAGGTAAACGTGGTGTCGCGGCCACTAAACATTTCCAGCCTGGATGGCGGGCGGGTCGTCATCAGCTACGGGCTTAGGGAAAACGCGAATTCTTCCGTCGCCGATTCCTATCAGGAAATGAAAAACAGCAGGAGCCGGAGTAATCGGGCGGGAGTTCCCGTTGCATCATCATCTTCTCCCGATGATGTGCGGGGTTCGTTCAAGCGATATTGTTTCATCGTCACCGGCGTCAAAAAGGAAGTGGCCTGTGCGCCCGGCGAATGCTAGGAGGAGAAATTTGGCCAACGCCATCAACCCTGTGTTGCCTGGCGGTGGACGGCTCCCGGCTTTATTGACTCCATGCTCCCGAACCACAAGATCGAACTCGCCGTGGCGGCGTAAACCGGCAAACCAACGGCGATGCCGTTCGCCGAACCATGCGAACGGCATCGCCCCCCCCCCTAGCACATTTCCCCATCCGCGTAAACCTATAGCACTACTAGTACCCGACACGCCCGGTTCGGGTTAGGCTGGCCCTGATTTTCGCGTTGCCGCGAGACATTGCCGTCCACATCAGTGGAACAGCTTGATTTCAAATCATCCGTGGAAGTCGTCGCTACCGCAGTCCAGAGCAACATTATCCAAAAGGAGAAAACAATGTTTCGCATGCATACAGCCAGCAGTTTGATTGCAGCACTTGTTTTGGGTGGTTTGAGCATACCGGCATATTCGGCCAATCACGACGCCCAGGAATACGCCGCCTTGCAGCGTCTTGCCGGGGAAAAGCAATATGTCCGTGTCATCATCGACCTGAATGTCGATATTCCATTGGGCGCCCCGGACAAGCAGTCGGCGGCATTGAAAGGCCGCCTCTCCGCCAAGGAAGCGGCAGTATTCGCCGATCTCGGCCAGGGCGCTTTGAGAACCGGTTCGTGGAAAAACGGATTGGGCCAGATGGGGGTATACGTCACCGAAGAAGGGCTTAAGCGCCTGGCCGTCAACAGCGATGTACGCGCGTTCGGTCTTGATCCGACCGGGGGAATGCGCTCCGGGATATACGATGACGATGGCCGCGTCGCAAGAATATCCGCTGAAATCGAGCGCAATGGCTTTGCCGACGTTGAAATCACCTTGAACCTGGAAAACCTCGACTTCGACATCGGACGCAATGCCGCAGTCGTCCACAAGCCCACGGCGGCACAGCGCTCGGAAGTGCAGGCGATCTATCCGGCATTGCGTTCCTCGCTGCCTTCGCGCGGCACGCTGAATACCTTGCCGGCGTCACCCCAATCCGAAGGCCCCGCGCACACCTTGCGCATCGACAAGGAAGGGCTGTTTGCGCTGCGGGAGCACGACAACGTGCGCGGGCTACGGCTGGCGGGCGATGCGGGGGCAATGCCGTTCCAGATCGAGCCGGAGGTGCTGGATGTGGCGCGCCAATTCGGCTACGCGGATGTGACCATAGACCTGCGGCGCCCGTCGGTCTATTCCCCGATGAAAGGCAAGTTGCCGGTCAAGGCATGGCAAGCGCAGGTCAAGGCCATCCGCGAAGCGTTCACGGATATTTTCTCCTCGCTGAGTGCCGAGGACGTGAAACTGGCCCAGGATTTCGAGGGCATCGCCAGCGCCACGTTCCGCTTGTCCGCCACCGCCCTGGAACGGATCACCAGGGAACCGGACCCGCGCCTTCAACGGATTTCCCTCATCAAGGGCGTATCGACCGGCGGGATCACCTACATCGCCAACCCCACGACGATCCGGGACAGCATGCGCTATGTCGGCATGCATAACGCCTGGGCCAAAGGCCTTACCGGCGCGGGGCAAACCATCATGATCCTCGATAACGGCTTCGAAACCACTCACCCCTTCATCAGCGGAAAGGTCACAATCGAATCGTGTTTTAATTCGCCAAACGGCACCCAGTTACTATACAAAGATATTCAAGGCATTACTCAGACCGGGATTGCCTACTCCTTATGCCCCAGTGCCAACCCCGCAACGGGGGATAGCCCAATAGGGCTGCCCGGTTCTGCCGGCAATTGCGGCCCGTGGTATGACCTGGAGTGCTATCACGGCACCCATGTCGCGGGAATCGCTGCGGGAAAAGCGGGCTGGAACGCAGCTCTGGGCTGGAACAGCGGGCGCGGGCTGTCGGGCATGGCGCCCGGCGCATCGATAATTGCCGCCCAGGTTTTTTCGGAGCTTAGAACCACGTCTGGAGCGTATGTTGGGCGGCGCGCTGCTGAAGATGACCTTGTTGCAGCACTAACCGCATTACTGAGCGCAACTCCACCCACTGGAGCGGAAGTAACGGTTAGCATGAGCATAGTGGGTGATCCTGTGCCACACCACATATGTCAGCCTTTTTCAAATAGAGCTTTTGCTGACCGGGTATTCTTACTTAATTCACTGAGGGTTCCTGTGGTTGCAGCAACCGGCAACAGCGGCAGTACTGATGCCATATCCTGGCCGGCCTGCGCCCCGAAGGTGATCAAGGTGGCCGCCTCGCTTGCCGATCAGAATGGTGTTCCCGGCTACACCAATACCATTCACCCTGCACATGTCGGATCAGGCCTGGACCCAGCAACCGGAGTTGATCTTATCGTCTTCGCGCCGGGCGGCTCCAACAGCACGGACAGTCCCCCCACCGGAATCGTGTCGGCAAATCTGGGGGGAAGTGTGGGGGCCGCAGCAGGAACATCCATGGCGGCACCGCATGTTGCCGGGTTGTACGCTGCAATCAAGCAGGCCGTTCCAGGGGTTTCCGTCGCGAATGCCAGTAGTTGGGTCTGGGCGCAGGCCGCGGCAACACCCCTATACACGAGCGCAGGTTATTCCATCGGGCGGATCACGATCCCCGTCCTGCCTTGAATAACAAACAGTAAGAGAGCGGGGCGCCAATGTTAAGCAGTTTGTACGTATCGTTGGCGCCCCCTTGGTCAAAGATCAATATGTAAAGAAAAGGAAAATGACGATGAAAACAACCAACACAACTTGTCGTCCCCTAGCGGGCATGCGCGTTTTGATTATTGGGTTCGTGGCATGTTTTTTCGTCCATCGCTCCAGTGCGCTATCCGCTGACCCTATCTTGCCGCCTTACACTTACGTAGGCTCCCAGACCACATCGAATTTTAGTGCGCCTGCGGAATACTGCGTCAGTGCAAGGGAGTTGAGTTACGAAGCCAACAAATGGGTGTTGAGGTACAACCTGGAAATCCCTGCCATCCACCATTTTCGCAATGGGGACGTTTTTGTTTCATTTACACATCCCAGCATGCCGGGTGCCACATGGTTCAGCAGTGGCGAAACGCCGAGCGCAGCCGGATTCAAGCCCGCATCCTGGCTCTCATATGCCGAACACGGCGTGACGGCGGTTTACAGTGGCGTGCTGAATCCGGTGATACCGGTAAACGTGGTGTCGAAACCCATGGACCTTTCCAGTCTGGAGGGCGGGAAGATCACCATCGGCTACGGACTCAGGGAAAACGCGAACTCAACCGTTGCCGACGCTTATCAGGAAATGAAAACCCACCTCTATTCCGATGGGGTGATACGTGAAAGGTTGGTAGGCGCCATTTTCACGTCTTCTGCAAATCAAATTCGTGGGAGCTTCGAGTTGTATTGCTTTACCGTCACAGGCGTAAAGACGATAACAGGCTGCGTACCCGGCGAATGTATATTTGGAGAAATCGAGACATTTCCTCAGTCAGTTCAATAAGGTAATGAGGTTTAGTCCACGAATCAAAACGCACATTCCCGAATAGCTATCTTGTTGAGTTCCACGGGGCGCCCCGCTATATCGAGCAGTTCATGCGTGTCGTTAGCCCCCCCCAGATCAAAGGTCGACATGCAAAGAGGAAAATGATGATGAAAACAGCCAACACCACCTGCCGATTTCTGGCGAATATGCGCGCCTTGTTGATGGGATTCGTGACGTACTGGTTGCTACCTTGCTCCGGTGCGCTCGCTGCCGACGGTACTTGGGACAACCTGAACGTGACCACGTCCAACTACAGCACCCCTGCGGAATATTGCGTGATGGGGCGGGAAACCAGTGCCGATGCCGGTAAATGGACGCTCAGGCACATTCTGGAAATCCCAACCGGGCACCATTTCCTTGTGGGGGATATTTTCGTTTCCTTTTCGCATCCGGATTTTCCGGGGGCCACCTGGTTCAGCAGCGGGGAAACCTTCTATGCGCTCGGATTTAAGCCCGCATCGTGGCATTCGCATGCCGAGAGTGGCCCGGTTGCCTACTATAGCGGGGTGCTGAATCCCCTCATTCCGGTGAATGTGGTGTCGAGGCCGCTGGACCTTTCCAGCCTGGAGGGAGGGCGGATTACCATCAGTTACGGGCTTAGGGAAAATGCGAACGCCACCGTAGCCGACTCCTATCGGGAAATGCTGGGAAGCGAGCAAAGAAACCGCATTTCAACACCGCTCGTAACGGCTTCTGCCGCCGATGTGCGCGGCGCTTATACGCGCTATTGCTTCATCGTCACCGGCGTCAGAACTGAAGATTATTCCGATAATTTTGCGGATGTTGTCGTCGGGCCAGTTTCCGCCCCCCTCCAGGAGGGCACCAACAATGAACGCTGACTTGCCAAAGACCGGACTGGAGAGCATTCCAATGAACACGCTCCATACCTTTTACCGGACACCGGCGGGAGCGCGGGCATTTTTTGCCGGATTGCTGGCCGCTTTGTTCGCCTTCAGTACGGGGGCCGTCGCCGCCGATAACCCGGTGGTCTCAGGAAGCGGGAACGCCACGTACAACTATAGTGCGCCTGCGGAATTTTGCGTGAATAGCATGGAATGGATTCTTGACATCAGAAAGTTGGTGTTAAGGCACAACTTGGCAATTTCACCCGCGCACCATTTCCTCAAAGGGGATGTCTTCGTTTGGCTTTTTGACCCCATCACGAATGAAACCTGGTTTCATGGTGGAGACATTCCCAGCGTGAACGGATTCAAGCCGGCATCTTGGTATTCCTATGCCGAGCATGGCCCAACGGCCTATTACAGCGGCACGTTGAATCCCATCGTGCCGGTTAATATGGTGCCGAGTCCCCTGGATGTTTTCAGCCTGCTGGAGAACCGCATATTTATCATCAACGCCAGCTATGGGCTTAGGGAAAATGCGAATTCATCCGTTGCCGATTCGTATCAGGAAATGAAGCGCAGTACATATCGGGAAAAGTTCTGGATGCCACTGATGCTGATTAAAGGGGATACCGATTTTGATGATTGGCGCGGCTCGGTCAGGCGATACTGTTTCATCGTCACCGGCGTTAAAAAGGAAGTGGCTTGCGCGCCCGGCGAGTGTTAGCAGCGCCAGGCCAGCGCTAGCCCGCGCGGCGCCGGAACACCAGATCCCACACGCCGTGCCCCAGGTTCAGACCGCGTTGCTCGAATTTGGTGAGCGGGCGCCAGGCGGGGCGCGGGGCGTAATCTGCGGCGGTGTTTTCCAGCAGGGGTTCCGCGCCGAGCACGGAGAGGATGTGTTCGGCGTATTCCTGCCAGTCGGTGGCGGCGTGCAGGTAGCCGCCGGGCTTGAGCTTGCGGCACAGGGCGGCGACCAGTTCCGGCTGGATCAGGCGGCGCTTGTGGTGGCGCTTTTTCGGCCAGGGATCGGGGAAGAAGATGTGCACGCCGTCGAGCGCGGCGTCGGGGATCATGTGGCGCAATACTTCGACGGCGTCGTGCTGGACGATGCGCAGGTTGGTGAGGCCCTGTTCGTCGATCAGTTTCAGCAGACTGCCGACGCCGGGCGGGTGGACTTCGATGCCGAGGTAGTCGTTTTCGGGCTGCGCCTGGGCGATTTCGGCGGTGCTGGCGCCCATGCCGAAGCCGATTTCGAGAATCTTCGGGGCGTGGCGGGCGAATGCCGCGTCGAGGTCGAGCAGGGTTTCCTGATAGGGGATGCCGTAGCGCGGCAGCAGGGTTTCCAGGGCGCGCGTCTGTCCGCTGGAGATCCGTCCGGGACGCAGCACGAAGCTGCGTACCGGGCGGTAAAGAGGGTGCGGTTCGGTCATGGCGCGTAGCTTGAGAGGAATGGGGGCTTACTTGCCGATCATGCCGGTGGTCGGCGAACTGGGGCTGGCGGAATAGAGTTTCTTCGGCATGCGCCCGGCGAGGAAGGCTTCGCGCCCGGCCTCGACCGCCTTTTTCATGGCGGAGGCCATCAGCACCGGGTTTTGCGCACCGGCGATGGCGGTGTTCATGAGCACGCCGTCGCAGCCCAGTTCCATGGCGATGGCGGCGTCGCTGGCCGTTCCCACGCCCGCATCGACGATCACCGGCACCTTGGCGTTGTCGATGATGATCTGCAAATTCCACGGGTTGAGGATGCCCATGCCGGAGCCGATCAGGCTGGCGAGCGGCATCACCGCGCAGCAGCCGATTTCTTCCAGTTGCCTGGCGATGATCGGGTCATCGGAGGTGTAGACCATTACCTTGAAGCCGTCCTTGACCAGGATTTCCGCGGCTTTCAGGGTTTCCACCACGTTGGGGTAGAGGCTCTTGGGGTCGCCCAGCACTTCCAGCTTGACCAGGTCGTGGCCGTCCAGCAGTTCGCGCGCGAGAAGCAGGGTGCGGATGGCATCGTCCGCCGTGTAGCAGCCGGCGGTGTTGGGCAGGTAGGTGAATTGCGAGGGCGGCACGGCATCGAGCAGGCTGGCTTCGCCCGCGTTCTGGCCGATGTTGACGCGGCGCACCGCCACGGTGACGATCTGTGTGCCGCTGGCGTCCAGCGCACGGCGGGTCTCGTCGAAATCCTTGTATTTTCCGGTGCCGACCAGCAAGCGGGAGGAATAGGCCGTGCCGGCGATAGTCAGTTGATCCATGTCGTTAAACCTGTGAGGAGTAAGGGGTGAGGCGTGCGGGGGCGCACATCGACGGCCCCCGCACGCCTAACGCCTCACCGGGCATCAGCCGCCGCCGACCGCGACGACGATTTCCAGCTTGTCGCCATCGGCGAGCAAAGTTTCGCCGTGGCGGCTGCGCGGCACGATTTCCCCGTTGCGCTCGACCGCCAGCCGCTTGCCGGTCAGGTCGAGGCGTTCGAGCAGTTGCGTGAGGGTGGGGGCGTTTTCAAAGGCGTGTTGTTCGCCGTTGACGGTAAATCGGACGGTGTTCAAGAGGTTTTCAGTCTCCGGCCTTTCAATGTCGGGGCCAAATCAGTAGAATGCGCATTCTACCACCGTGCGGGTGTAGTTCAATGGTAGAACGGCAGCTTCCCAAGCTGCATACGAGGGTTCGATTCCCTTCACCCGCTCCATTTCCCCGCATCCGCATGTTAGAATCTTGCCTTTTATTCCACTTGAAGATTCCGCCATGTTCAGTTCAAGCCAGACCATCGAGAAATACGATCCCGAATTGTGGGCCGCGATGCAGGACGAGTCGCGCCGCCAGGAAGATCACATCGAGTTGATCGCTTCGGAAAACTACACCAGCCCGGCGGTGATGGAAGCGCAAGGGTCCGTGCTCACCAACAAGTATGCGGAAGGCTATCCCGGCAAGCGCTATTACGGCGGCTGCGACTATGTGGATGTTGCCGAGCAGTTGGCCATCGACCGCGCCAAGGCGCTGTTCGGGGCGGAATACGCCAACGTTCAGCCGCATTCCGGCTCGCAGGCCAACGCGGCGGTCTACATGGCGGCGCTCAAGCCCGGCGATACCATTCTCGGCATGTCGCTGGCGCACGGCGGGCATTTGACCCACGGCGCGGCGGTGAATTTTTCCGGCAAGGTGTTCCATGCCATCACCTACGGCCTGCATCCCGAGACCGAGGCGATTGATTACGACGAGGTCCAGCGTCTGGCGGACGAGCACAAGCCCAAGATGATCGTGGCGGGCGCATCGGCTTATTCCCTGGTGATCGACTGGAAGCGTTTCCGCAAGATCGCCGACAGCGTCGGCGCCTATCTGTTCGTGGATATGGCGCACTACGCCGGCCTGGTGGCGGCGGGGCTGTATCCCAACCCGGTAGGCATCGCCGATTTCGTTACCAGCACCACCCACAAGACCCTGCGCGGCCCGCGCGGCGGGTTGATCCTTTCCAGCCTGGAGCACGAGAAGGCGCTGAATTCGGCGATTTTTCCCAACATTCAGGGCGGCCCGCTGATGCACGTCATTGCCGCCAAGGCGGTAGCCTTCAAGGAAGCGGCGAGCAAGGAATTCAAGCTGTATCAGGAGCAGGTGATCGAAAACGCCCAGGTCATGGCCAAGGTGCTGAAGGAGCGCGGCCTGCGCATCGTTTCCGGGCGCACCGAATCGCACGTGTTTCTGGTCGACCTGCAAGCCAAGAGCCTCACCGGCAAGGATGCCGAAGCCGCGCTGGGGCGCGCCCACATCACCGTCAACAAGAACGCCATCCCCAACGATCCGCAAAAGCCTTTCGTCACCAGCGGCATCCGCATCGGCACCCCGGCGATGACCACGCGCGGGTTCCGCGAGATCGAAGCGGAACAGCTCGCCCGCCTGATCGCCGATGTGCTCGACGCGCCGGCCGACGAAGCGGTGCGGGCGCGGGTTGCCGGAGAAGTGCAGGCGCTGTGCGCCAAGTATCCGGTCTACGGCGCGTAAGGGGATAAGGGCGAGGGGAAGCGATGAAGTGCCCCTTTTGCGGCTCGACCGATACCCAGGTGATCGATTCCCGCGTCAACGAGGAAGGCGACAGCATACGCCGTCGCCGCCGTTGCGCGGGGTGCGATAAGCGTTTTACCACCTATGAGACCGCCGAGCTGCGCATGCCGCAGGTGGTCAAGCAGAACGGCAGCCGCGCCGATTTCAATCACGCCAAGATCCGCACCAGCTTCATGCGCGCACTCAACAAGCGCCCGGTCTCCACGGAGTTGGTGGATGCCGCCATCCAGCATATCGAGCAGAAAATTCTCAGCCTCGGCGAACGCGAAATTCCATCGCGCCAGATCGGGGAAATGGTGATGACTGAATTGCGCAAGCTGGACAAGGTGGCTTATATCCGCTTTGCCTCGGTGTATCGCAGCTTCCAGGATGTCGACGATTTCCGCGACGTGATCCGCGACCTGTAATGTGCCCTCATGTTTACTGCCGCTGATCACGAACACATGGCCCGCGCCCTGCGCCTGGCGGAGCGCGGCCTGTACACCACCAGCCCGAACCCGCGCGTCGGCTGCGTCATTGTCAGTGATGGCGCGGTGGTGGGCGAAGGCTGGCACGAGCGCGCCGGGGAAGCGCATGCGGAAATCCATGCCCTGCGCATGGCGGGGGCGGCGGCGCAGGGAGCCACCGTCTACGTCACGCTGGAACCTTGCAGCCACTACGGGCGCACGCCGCCATGCGCCAAAGCCCTGATCGAGGCAGGGGTGGCGCGCGTGGTGGTGGCGATGCGCGACCCCAATCCGCTGGTTTCCGGGGAAGGCATCACCATGCTGCAACTGGCGGGTATCCGCGTGGACCAGGGGCTGCTGGAAAGCCAGGCGCACGAGCTGAATATCGGCTTTGTCTACCGCATGACCTGCGGGCGCCCGTGGGTGCGCCTGAAGACGGCGGCCAGCCTGGACGGCAAGACCGCGCTCGCCAACGGGGTGAGCCAGTGGATCACCGGCGAGGATGCGCGCCGCGATGCGCACCGCCTGCGCGCCCGTTCCTGCGCGGTGCTCACCGGCATCGGCACGGTGCTGGCGGACGACCCGCGCATGAACGCGCGTTCCGTGGAAACCACGCGCCAGCCGCTACGCATCGTGCTCGACAGCAAGCTGGCGATGCCGCCCACGGCCAAGATACTCAAGGAAGGCAAGACGCTGATCGTCACCGGCAACCACGATCACGAAAAGATGGATGCCCTGTGGAATGCAGGCGCGCAAATGCTGATTTTGCCGCTTGAAAAGGGGCGCGTAGACCTGGGGCGCATGCTCGACGAACTGGTCAAGCGCGAAATCAATGAAGTCATGGTGGAAGCTGGGCGCACCCTGAGCGGCGCGTTCCTGCAAGCCGGGCTGGTCGATGAACTGGTGATTTATCTCGCGCCGCTGCTGCTCGGCGACAAGGCGCGCAGTATGTTCGACCTGCCGGGCTTGAGCGACATGGCCGGGCGTCGCGAGCTGTGCATCAAGGATGTCACCATGGTGGGGCGCGACATGAGAATCCGCGCCGTACCGCTGGAATAAAAGAAAGGAAGCAATAAATATGTTTACCGGCATTATCCAGGCAGTGGGCAACATCACCCATATCGAGCCATTGCAGCAGGGCGTGCGTTTGACCGTCGACGGCGGCAGGCTGGACTTGGGCGATGTCGCCATCGGCGACAGCATCGCCCATAACGGCGTGTGCCTGACCGTCATCAACAAAAGCGGCCAAACCTACCAGCTCGACGTCTCGCGCGAAACGCTCAATTGTACGGCGGGACTGGGCGAGCCCGGCGAGGTCAACCTGGAAAAGGCCTTGCGCATGGGCGACCATCTCGGCGGCCACCTGGTCAGCGGCCACGTTGACGGCGTGGGCACGGTGGTGGCGTTCGATCCGGTGGGCGAGTGTTTCCTGCTGCGCATCAAGGCGCCGCTCTCCATCGCCAAATACATTGCCTACAAGGGTTCCATCGCGGTCAACGGCGTCAGCCTGACCGTCAACACCGTCGAACACGACGAATTCACCATCAATCTGATTCCGCACACCTTGCAGGAGACCACCCTCAAGCACCTCAAGGCGGGCAGCCCGGTCAACCTGGAAGTTGACCTGCTGGCGCGCTACGTGGACCGGCTCAACAGCTTTCAGGAAAACGCATCATGAACATCAGCACCACCCAAGAAATCATCGCCGACATCAAGGCAGGAAAAATGGTCGTCCTGGTGGACGAGGAAGACCGCGAGAACGAGGGCGATCTGGTGATGGCGGCGGAATTCGTCACGCCGGAAGCCATCAATTTCATGATCCGCCACGCGCGCGGCCTGGTGTGCCTGACGCTCACCGAAGCGCGCTGCCGCCAGCTCGACCTGCCGTTGATGGTATCCGCCAACAAGCTGGCGCTGGGCACCAATTTCACCGTATCCATCGAGGCGGCGGAAGGCGTCACCACCGGCATTTCCGCTTCCGACCGCGCCAAGACCATCCTGGCGGCGGTGAAGAAGGATGCCAAGCCCAGCGACCTCAATCAGCCCGGCCACATTTTTCCGCTCAAGGCGCAGTCCGGCGGCGTGCTGGTGCGCGCCGGACACACCGAGGCGGGCTGCGACCTGGCCGCACTGGCCGGCGTGGAGCCGGCGGCGGTGATCTGCGAGATCATCAAGGAAGACGGCGAAATGGCGCGCCTGCCGGATCTCATCGAATTCTCCAAGCAGCATAATCTCAAGATCGGCACTATCGCCGACCTGATCCATTACCGCAGCGAGAACGAGCGCCTGGTGGAGCGCGTTGCCGAGCGTAGCGTGGCGACCTGCCAGGGCGAATTTCGCCTGCTCACTTATCTCGACAAGACCGCCAACGAAGTGCACCTCGCGTTGGTCAAGGGCGAAATCCGCCCCGGCGAGGAAACCCTGGTGCGCGTGCACGAGCCGCTATCCGTGCTGGATTTCATCGATGTCGCCTCGCTGGAGCATACCTACAGCGTGCATCAGGCGATGGCCGCCATCCATGAGGCGGGCAGCGGCGTCATCGTGCTGATGCGCCGCACCGAATCCGCCGCCGACCTGATGGAGCGCATCCAGCGCACCACCCCCAAGGCGCCTGCCAAGGTGGATTTGCGTAACTACGGCATCGGCGCGCAAATCCTGCGCGACATCGGCGTGACCCGCATGAAGCTGCTCGCCGTGCCGCGCAAGATGCCGAGCATGGCGGGTTTCGACCTGGAAGTGACCGGCTACCTGACGCCGGACGGCAAATAAGGAACCAATAAGGAATGAACATGGAAAAGTGCAACAACTACCGCGAAATTGAAAAGAACCTCGACGGCGAAGGGCTGAAGATCGGCATCGTCATGAGCCGCTTCAACATCGACGTGTGCGAGGGACTGCTGTCGGCCTGCGCCTGCCAGTTGAAAAAACAGGGGGTGAAGGATGGCGACATCGACCTGGCGAGCGTGCCGGGCGCCCTGGAAATTCCGCTGGTTCTGCAAAGGATGGCGAAAAGCGGCCGCTACGATGCGCTGATCGCGCTGGGTGCGGTGATCCGCGGCGAAACCTATCATTTCGAACTGGTGGCCAACGAATCCGGCAGCGGCGTCACGCGCGTCATGCTGGATAACGGCATCCCCATCGCCAACGCCATCCTGACCACCGAAAACGACGACCAGGCGCTGGTGCGCATGAGCGAAAAAGGCCGCGATGCCGCGCTGGTCGCCATTGAAATGGCCAACCTGTTGAAAAAGCTATGAGCGGCAAGCCGACGGGCGGCGCCCGCAAAAGCCGCCGCAAATCGCGCGAATTTGTGGTGCAGGGCCTGTACCAATGGGCGCTGGCGGCTGGCGATGTCACGGACATCGAAAAGCAGTTGCGCGAGGAAAAATCCTTCGCCAACGTTGATGAACAACATTTTTCCGTCTTGCTGCGCGGGGTCATCGCCCAGGCAGCGGCGCTCGACGCGCTGCTCCAGCCGCACCTCGACCGCCCCATCATCGAGCTCAGCCCGGTGGAACACGCCATCCTGCGCCTAGCGGCATTCGAGATGCAGCATCACCCGGAAATTCCCTACCGGGTGGTCATCAACGAAGCAGTGGAACTGGCCAAATCCTTCGGCGGCACCGACGGCCACAAATTCGTCAACGGCGTGCTCGACAAGCTTGCGGCGCAGGTGCGGGCAGCGGAGATCAACGTTCGTTAAAGTCATCAAAGCGGCCATCCGATAACAACCGGGCCAGCCGCTTCCTCTGCCTAGATGAGTTCCATCACACCACTATTCAGGGTTGACCAGGGGCGGAGCAATTGCGCCTGGATGCCGAACTGGGGATCAATCAGGACATCCTGTGCCGCAGTCAGCCCAATTCCCGTGAGGGCGCTATTCATTCCATAACGGTAGGCAAGGTCGCCACCCAGTGCGGTCGTCTCGCTGGAAGCCAGATGTGCGCCGGGCAAAGCATTTATCAGGCTCCAACTGACTAATGTTGGATTCGCAACTCTCTCGGCGTCGAAGGCATTCACCAATGCGTTGAAGTCGAATTCCTGCACTTTTTTGTTGAGTAGAGGATCGCTTGAGTTAACGTCATAACCCGCCATGGCCTCGGTGATCACCTGGAGGGTGGCCACGCTGCGGTTGGCTGTGGCGGCATACCAGTTCTGGAAGATGATGCTCTCGTTGGTGCCGGTCGTGAGGATGAGATTGTTGGAAGATTTGCTGAAGACCATATCGGCATAACCGATACCTCCCCCGAGGGAAAGCACATTATCCATACCGGCGCTGGCCTTGACGGTGTCCTTGC
>CAZGOY010000033.1:0-38757 GCA_964527565.1 uncultured Sulfuricella sp.
TCCGGTGGTGTGGGAGGGCTAACGGGCGACATCCCGTTAGCTCGACCCGATCGAGCCTATCTGGACTGGATTAAACGCTATATCCTGTTCCACGGCAAGACACATGCGGCGGCGCCATGATGTGATAGCACCGTGATGCATTATCATCAACCGGGAGGCGGGCGATGCGCACCACCATCGACATTGAGGATGACATTCTTGCCGTTGCCAAGGAATTGGCTCGGTTGCAGCATGTTTCGGCAGGCCAAATTATTTCGAGGCTGACGAGGGAAGCGCTGACCGGGCGTCAGCAACAGGGCTCGCCCGGTGACGCTGACATGAAGCAGGTGGGCGGCTTTCGCCCTTTCCCCGCGCACGGGGTGATGGTCGCCAATGACCAAGTGAACGATTTGCGCGACCAGGAAGGTGTTTGATGAGGGCTTTGCTGGATGTGAACGTGCTGATTGCGTTACTGACGGGGCAGCCCGCCAAGCCTACTTGCCGGTCACCGGCACCAGGCGGTCCAGGTTGAGCACGATGGGCGTGGCATCGAATTGCACCTTCAGTTTCCCGGCGCTCAGGCTGGCCTCGCTCAATCCGCGGTAGGGGCCGAGGCGCACGCGGTAATTGCCGGAACCGAAATTGACGATTTCAGCAGTCAGCGCGGGTGTCAGGAAGGCTTTGTTCGCCAGCGCCTGCGTGATGGCTGCTGCCTTGTCCAGGCTGCCGTGCGTGTTGATCTGGACGAAATGCTGTCCCTCACCCTCTTCAATCGCGCTGATTCTTTCGAATGCCGCCACGGAGGACTGGAGGAAGGTCTGCTGGCTGATTTTCTGCGCTTCCTGGCGGGCTTCGTCGGGGTTACGGAACGGGCCGACGCTGACCTGAAAAATCTGCCCGTCCAGGTTCTCGATTTTTACCCGGTGCGCTTCCCGGACAAGTTGTTTGGTGAGCAGTACCTGGGCGAGAAACAGGCTGTCCTTGAAGGTGTTCACGGCGTTGATGTTGACGAAATAAAAGCGGCCGCGCGCAGCCTTGGCAGCCGGCTTATCCTCGACAGGCGTCGGCGGGACGCCTGTCGTCCTGGGCGTGCCCGTAGCGGGCGCGGACGGTGTGGGGGGCACGGGCACCAGTTCGTGTTCCTGTTCTGTGGGCGCGGGTGCGGAGGGGAGGATGGCTGAGCGAATTTTTTCCGCGTGGGCCGCAGCTTCCCCATCGTTGGGGAAGGGGCCGATGCGCAGGTGGTAGCTGTCGGCCTCGGGGCTGAGCAGTTCAATTTGCATGTTTTTGGGCAGCAGGCCTTTATCGACGATGCCGCGCAGCAATTTCGTCAGCTCCGGCGCGCTGGCCTTTCCGCTGATTTCGGCATAAAGGGTTTTTGCCGTGGCGGCTGGCGCCGCTTCCGGCGGCTGAGTTGGCGCAGCGGGCGCGGGAACGCTTTGCTTCGGCATTTTTTCCGCAAGGCGGGCGGCAGGGCGCGCAGCTGCGGCAGGCTTGGCGGGGGACGGCGCGGGCGCCGCCGTCGCCGTTTTTCCGGGCTGGCCGGGAGACTGGGCCGGTGGGAATGTCGAAGCTGCCGCCGCCGGGCGGGGCGGGTCAAGGGATTTTGTTTCTGTTTTGGCCTCGCCGAGGTTGGCGGTTTTTTCAGGCGGCACCGGTGCCGGGGATTTTTCCGCCGCCGGACGGGGGGCCGGGTTGCCCGTTGCGGGAGGCGCGGGTTTCAAGGTGTCCTGATAGCGCTTGCGCCACATTTCCGCCTTGAGCGGGTCGGGGTCTTCCCCCAATGCGCCGGTTTCATAAAGGGCGGCCAGGCGTTTCATCGACAGGGGGTAGCCGGCCATGGCCGCCTGACGGTGGAGCGTGAGCGCTGTATTGAGGTTTTTGGCGACGCCCAGGCCTTTTTCATGCAAGACCGCCAGATTGCCGGTGGCCTCCGCATGGTTTTGATCGGCGGCTTTCTGGAACCAGCCGAAGGCGGCCTTTTCGTCCTTTTTCACCCCTTTCCCGGTGGCATAAAGAAAGCCCAGATAATTTTGCGCCGCCGCGTCGCCTTGCTCCGCCAGCAGTTGTGCCGCTTCGACATCCTGCGCCGATGGCGTGGCCGCGCCCGGTTTGACCTGGGGCGGCGGGGTGTCGTCCGCCCCGACATGGCCCGCCGGGGGCAGCAGGGAAAGAAAGAGTAAGGCCAGCAGTCCGGCGCGCAGCACGATCAACGGCCCGCTTCGGGCGCGGGTTCGCAGTGCAGCATTTCTGCGGCGTGGCGGCGCGTGGTTTCGGTCACTTCCATGCCGCCCAGCATGCGGGCGATTTCCTCGACGCGGTCGATGCGGTCGAGCAGGCACAGGCGGCTCAGGGTGTGGCCGTCTTGCGTGCGCTTGGAGACCTGCCAGTGCTGGTCGCCCTGTGCCGCCACTTGCGGCAGATGGGTGACGCACAGCACTTGCCGCTCGCTGCCCAACTGGCGCAGCAGTTTGCCGACGACTTCCGCCACGCCGCCGCCGATGCCGACATCCACTTCGTCGAAGATCAGGGTCGGGGTCAGCGATACCCTGGCGGTGGCGACCTGAATGCCCAGGCTGATGCGCGACAATTCGCCGCCGGAGGCCACCTTGGCGAGCAGCTTGGGCGCGCTGCCGGTGTGGGCCGCTACACGGAATTCCACCTCTTCCAGCCCGTGCGCGGCGCCCTGCGGCAGCGGGTCGAGGGCAATCTCGAAGCAGCCGCCCGCCATCGCCAGCGTCTGCATGGAGGCGCTCACTTCGGCGCCAAGCCGTTGGGCAACCTCCCGGCGCGCGCCGCTCAGGGCTTGCGCCAGGTCGAGATAGCGCCGCTCCAGGGAGGCTTCCCGTTGCGCCAGGTCGCCGCTGCCCTCGAAGCCATGCAGCTTTTCCAGGCGCGCCTGTTTTTCCGCCAGCAGTCCGGGCAGGAATTCCGGCGTGGTGCGGAATTTGCGCGCGCTGTCGTGGACGTCGCGCAGGCGCTGCTCGCAGTGCGCCAGGCGCTCCGGGTCGAGGTCGAGGCGTTGCAGGTAGTGGCGCAGGCTGTACACCGCTTCGCGCAACTGCACTTCCGCCGGTTCCAGGGTGTCGAGGATTTCCTGCAACGCCGGGTCGTAGTCGCGCAGATTATTGAAGCGGGCGAGCACCGCGTTGAGCAGCGGCAGGCAGGCGCTTTCGCCCTCGGAGAGCGTCTCCATGCCGAATTGTGCGCCTTCCATCAGGCTGGCGGCATGGGTCAGGCGCCCGTGCTCGGCCTGCACTTCGGACCAGTTTTCCGGGGTGAATTCCAGCGCCGCCAGTTCGCGCGTCTGGTGCTCCAGCAGGGCGCGCTCCTCGGCGTGGGCGCCGGCGTTTTTTTCGTGTTCCAGGAGTTCGCGGCGCAAATGCTGCCACTCGCGCCAGGCCATGGCGGTTTCCTTCGCGCGCGCGCTCAGGTCGCCGTAGGCGTCGAGCAGTTCGCGCTGGGCACTGGGCTTGAGCAGGGATTGGTGGGCATGCTGGCCGTGAATGTCGACCAGGAATTCCCCGGCTTCGCGCAATTGCTGCAAGGTGGCGGAACGTCCGTTGACGAAAGCGCGCGAACGCCCGCCCGCGTCGATCACGCGGCGCAGCAGGCACACGCCGGGGTCGCCGGCCAGGTCGTTTTCCGCCAGCCAGGCTTGCAGTTGCGCAAGGCTGCCGATGTCGAATTCGGCGGCCAGTTCGGCGCGCTCGCTTCCCGGACGCACCACGCCGGCATCGCCGCGTTCGCCCAGCGCCAGCGAGAGCGCGTCGATAAGGATGGATTTGCCCGCGCCGGTTTCTCCGGTGAGCACGGTGAAACCCTTGCCGAATTCCACCTCCAGGCGGTCGACCAGGATGAAATCGCGCAGCGATAGGGAGAGCAGCATGTTAGAGTTTCTCTCCCCAATGCAGTTTCTGGCGCAGCATATCGTAATAACTGTGGCCGTCGGGGTGCAGCAGGCGGACGGTTTGCGGGGCGCGCCGCACGATCACCCAGTCGCTGGCGCGCAGGTCGAAATGGCGCTGGCCGTCGAGGTGCAAACGCGCGTCGTCGGCGTGAATCAGCAGGATTTCCAGGGTACTTTCGCTGTTTACCGCAATCGGGCGGTTGCTCAGGGTGTGCGGGCAAATCGGCACCAGCACCAGCGCTTCCAGCGTCGGGTGCAGGATCGGCCCGCCGGCCGACAGGGCGTAGGCGGTGGAGCCGGTGGGGGTAGACACGATCAGCCCGTCCGAGCGCTGGCTGTAGACGAACTGGCCGTCGACAAACACCTCCAGCTCGATCAGGCGCGCGGTGCTGCCCTTGCTGACCACCGCATCGTTGAAGGCGTGCGCCTCGAAAATGTTTTCTCCCTGGCGGCGCACGGTCACGGTGATGAGGAAGCGTTCTTCGCTCGAATAGTCGCCGTTCAGCATTTCATCCATGGTTTCCAGCATGGTGTCGAGCGCCACGTCGGCAAGAAAGCCCAGCCGTCCGAGGTTGATGCCGACCAGCGGCACATTGTAGGAAAACAGGGCGGTGGCGATATTGAGCAGGGTGCCGTCGCCGCCCAGCACCACCGCCAGATCGGCCTGACGCCCGATTTCGTCGAGCGTGGCGGTGGGGTGGCCGTAAATGCGGGCGTTCCCGGCGGTGCGTGTTTCCACCAGCACGGCATGGCCGCGTTGCTTGAGAAAATCGGCAAGACGCGACAGCGAATCGCCGATTTCCTGGCTGTTGTATTTGCCGATCAGGGCGATGGTGCGAAAAGGGGATTTCATCGCGCGAATTAGAGCACAAATAGGCAGTGCTGAGAACCGCAGGCCCGGCGCGCCGGTGCGCGGGTTTTGAGCGCGCTACCCGCTCGGTTATCATCCAGGGCTGGAAAACCGGAGTCAATCATGCTCGCATCGTTGAAAAAAATTCTCGTCCCGCTGGCCGCGCTCGTTTTGCTGGGAGCGGGGGCGCTGGCTTTTGCCTGGTACCGTCTCGACGCCGAAGCGTTGACCCGCCATCTGCTGCGCCATATTCAGGAAAAAGCGGGGCTGCAACTGCATCTGGAAACGGCTCCGCGCCTGGCGCTTTTTCCCCGTCCCGCCGTCACGCTGGGGCGCGGCGCCCTGCGCGGTGGCGACGGCGCGGAACTGCTGGCCTTCGACGAACTGGCTTTCGACTTTTCCTGGCTGCCGCTTCCCGGCGGCGGGATGCCGCGCGTCACCGGCGTCGAGGTGGACGGCCTGCGCAGCGGCGCGGCGGGCTTGTTCGCGCTTTTCGCGCTGGCGCAAAACGATGCCGTGCGCCTTGATCTGGAAGACATCCGCCTGCGCCGGGCAGAATTGCGTCTTGCCTCCCGTGGCGGGCTCCCCCACGTCCTGCGCCTGGACGAAGCGCGGGCGCGCATCGGGCAAGGCGCCGTCGATTGGCGCGGCAACGGCAGCGGCTTGGGAATATCCGGCCTGGCTTTTACGCTGCAAAGCAAGCCCAGAGGCGAAACGCGCGATCTGGCACTGGCGGTGAAGGGCATGCGCGACACGGAAAAATTCGACCTGCGCCTGGTGGCGGATGCCTTGCGCCTGACCCCGGACGCTTTCAGTGCGGAAAACGCCATCCTCGCGGCGACTTTTACGCAGGATGAAACGGGCCGTGACATCGCGCTTGAAATCCCCGCCCTGAGCGGCCCCTATGGCAACGCGCAAGCCGAAGTGTCCACGCTGGCCGTGACCCACGCCTGGAAGAACGGACGCTTGACGATGACCTATCGCGGCGCGGCGCGTCTCGATATCGCCGCCGGACAAATGGCCTGGCCGGCAACGGAGCTGGCGGTCAACCTTTATTTGCGCGGTGCAGGCGAGCGCGAAGGGCACTGGAGCGGCACCAGCCTTTTCGATGCGCCGCTGTTCGCCGCCTTCCGGCCATGAAAAATGGCTGCCTGGATTTTGCCGCTCGCCTGATCGCCTGGCAGAAGCTGCACGGGCGCCACCACCTGCCCTGGCAGGGAATGTGCGACCCCTACGCGATCTGGGTTTCCGAAATCATGTTGCAGCAGACCCAGGTGGCGACGGTGATTCCCTACTACCGGCGCTTTCTGGCGCGTTTTCCCGACATCGGCACGCTGGCGGCAGCGCCTGAGGACGAGGTGCTGGCTCTGTGGAGCGGGTTGGGCTACTACTCGCGGGCACGCAACCTGCACCGCGCCGCCCAGGCCGTGCTGGCGGATCACGGCGGGATTTTCCCGCGCGAGCATGCCGCCGTGTGCGGATTGCCCGGCATCGGGCGCTCCACTGCCGCCGCCGTGTGCGTCTTCGCTTACGGGCAAGGGCACGCCATCCTCGACGGCAACGTCAAGCGCGTGCTGGCGCGCCATTTCGCCATCGAGGGCCATCCCGGCGAAAAGCAGGTGGAAAACGCCTTGTGGGCGCTGGCGGAGAAACTCTTGCCCGCCACGGACATCGAAGCGTATACCCAGGGCCTGATGGATTTGGGGGCTGCCATCTGCACGCGTGCCAAGCCGCGTTGCGGCGATTGTCCGCTGAACGCGCAATGCCAGGCGAAACGGGACGGGCGCACGGCAGAGTTGCCTGCCCGCCGCGTGCGCGCAGCCTTGCCGGAAAGGGAAAGCGTGCTGCTGATGCTGTTATGCAAGGGTGAGATTCTTCTGGAAAAACGCCCGCCGTCGGGCGTCTGGGGCGGGCTGTGGAGCCTGCCGGAAATCGCTCCCGGCGACGACCCGGCGCAGGCCGCGCGGGCGCGCTTCGGTGTTGAACTCGCCGGGTTGGAGTGCCTGCCGCCGCGGCGTCACGTTTTCACCCATTTTCGCCTGCGCTTTACGCCCGTACTGGCGCGGGTACGCACTTTTTCTTACGAAGCCCGTCAAGCGGGGGCGCTGTGGCTGCCGTTGCAGGAAGCCCTGGGCGCGGCGCTGCCCGCGCCGGTACGCAAGCTGATCGAGGAGCTGAACACGGATGTTTCATAAAAATCCACCGGGTACTGTGGGAGCGGGCTTGCCCGCGAGTTCTTTGGTTCGCCTGAGAAAAAGTCAAAATCTCGCGGCCATACCCGACAGCCTGTCGGCTTGGGCACAAGAGGCCGCTCCCACAGGGTTTGTCAATATTTATGAAATCTTCGGGCTAAAGCCATGAGCACAGATTTAGAAGCGCCGACGGCGCCCGTGACGCGCGCACCGAAACGTCCGTGGCATAACCGCACCCCGGAAGAGGTGGCGCAACGCCTGAAAACCGACCTGACGCACGGTCTGGTATCGGCCAAGGTGGCGCGGCGGCGCGAGCGCTTCGGCGCCAACGTGCTGACGCCCCGGCCCGGCCCGTCGGCCTGGCTGCGTTTCCTGCAGCAATGCCAGCAGCCGCTGATCTACATTCTGATCGCCTCCGGCACGGTGACGGCCTTTCTTGGCGAATGGGTGGATTCCGGGGTGATCTTCGGCGTGGCGCTGGTCAACGCGGCAATCGGCTACCTCCGGGAGGCGCGCGCGGCGGACGCCATCGCCGCGCTGGCGCGCATGGCGGCGAGCAGCGCGACGGTGGTACGCGACGGCGTGAAAAGCGTGCTCCCGGCGGAAGAACTGGTGCCCGGCGACATCGTGCTGCTGGCGCCCGGCAACAAGGTTCCGGCGGATTTGCGTCTGTTTCGTGTGCGCGAACTGATGATCGACGAGGCCGCGCTCACCGGGGAAGCGCTGCCGGTGCAGAAGCAGACCGCCGTGCTGGAGCTCGATGCGGTGCTGGCGGAGCGTGCCAACATGGCCTACGCCGGTACGCTGGTCACCGCCGGGCAGGGCGTGGGTATCGTCGCGGCGACCGGCGACCGCAGCGAAACCGGGCGCGTCTCGCGCATGATTGCCGCCGCCCCCGATCTTTCCACGCCGCTCACGCGCAAGATGGAGCGCCTCAGCGCCCTGATGCTGTACGTGATCCTCGGGCTGGCGGCCTTCACCTTCGTTGTCGGCACCTGGCGCGGCGAACCGGCGGTGGCGATGTTCATGGCGGCGCTGGCGCTGGCGGTGGGCGCGATACCCGAGGGATTGTCGGCCGCCATCACCATCACCCTGGCCATCGGCGTTTCGCGCATGGCGCGGCGCCGCGCCATCATCCGCAAGCTGCCGTCGGTGGAAACCCTGGGCGGGGCGACGGTGATCTGTTCCGACAAGAGCGGCACGCTTACCGAAAACCAGATGACGGTGCAGGAAATCTGGGCAGGCGGGGAAAGCTACCGCGTGAGCGGCGCAGGCTACGATGCGCGCGGGGAAATCCGCCGCGACGGCGAGACGGTGGCGCCGCGCGGCGCGCTGCTGGGCTGCCTGATGGTCGGCGCCCTGTGCAACGACGCCCTGCTGGTGGAAGGCGGTAACGGACGCGAGGTGGCGGGCGACCCTACCGAGGGCGCGCTGCTGGTGGCGGCGGAAAAGGGCGGGCTGGACCCGGCGCGCTTGCAGGCGGCTTTTCCGCGCCGCGATGAAATCCCTTTTGATTCGCGCTACCAGCTCATGGCCACCCTGCACGACATGCCGGACGGCGAGCGCGTGTTCTATGTAAAGGGCGCGCTGGAAAAAATTCTCGAACGCGCGCGCGACAGTCTCGGCAATGACGGCGAAATTCTGCCGCTCGACCGCGCGGCCGTCGAAGCGCAGGCCCATGCCATGTCGGCGCGCGGCCTGCGCGTGCTGGCCCTGGCCAAGGGGATCAAACACAGCGGTGAGCGCCTCGATCACGAGCATTTGGAAAACAATCTGACGCTGCTCGGCCTGCAAGGCATGATCGACCCGCCGCGCCCGGAGGCGGTTGCCGCCATCGCTGCTTGTCGCGTAGCGGGCATCCAGGTGAAGATGATTACCGGCGACCACGCGGTCACTGCCGCTGCTATCGCCGGGCAACTCGGGCTGACGCAGGCGGACGACGCACCGCCCCTCACCGGCGCGCAGATTGCCGCTTTGTCCGATGGGGAATTGCGCGCCGCAGTGCGCCGCAGCAGCGTCTTCGCGCGCGTCGAACCGGAGCACAAGCTGCGCCTGGTGCGCGCCTTGCAGGAGGAAGGGCACGTCGTGGCGATGACCGGCGACGGCGTCAACGACGCGCCGGCCTTGAAGCAGGCCGACATCGGCATCGCCATGGGTATCGCCGGCACCGAGGTGGCCAAGGATTCCGCCGACATGCTGCTGAGCGACGACAATTTCGCTTCCATCGAGGCGGCGGTGGAGGAAGGGCGCGGGGTCTTCGACAACCTGGCGAAATTCATCACCTGGACACTGCCGACCCATTTCGGCAAGGGCTTGGTGATTCTCGCCGCCGTGGTGCTGGGCGTCACCCTGCCGATCGCCCCGCTGCAAATCCTGTGGATCAACATGACCAGCGCCGTGCTGCTCGGCTTGATGCTGGTGTTCGAACCGATCGACCGCAACGTCATGCAGCGCCCGCCGCGCCATCTGGAAGCGCCGATTCTCACGCGCGCGCTGATGTGGCGCGTGCTGCTGGTGAGCGTCATGCTGCTGGGCGGCGCTTACGGCCTGTTCGTCTGGGCGCTGGATGCGGGCCGTAGCGTGGAGCAGGCGCGCACCGTGGCGGCCAACGTCTTCGTGATGGGCGAGCTGTTCTACCTGTTCAACTGCCGCTCAATCAGCGAAACGCCGCTCACTGCCGGTTTCGCCAAGTTCTTCGCCAACGCCTGGCTGTGGAGCGGCATCGCGTTGATGGCGGCGCTGCAACTGCTGTTCACCTATGCACCGCTGATGAACCGCCTGTTCGCCACCGCGCCGATAGGTCTGGCCGACTGGGGGCGCATCGTTGCGGTGGGGCTGGGCATCTTCCTGGTGATCGAGGTGGAGAAGGCTTGGCGACGTGGCAGGGTGGCCTGAGATGCGCGTGCCATAATGAGCCTCCTGTTCATCGACACCCATTGCCACCTTGACGCCGCCGAGTTCGATGCCGACCGCGACGCGGTAGCGGCGCGCGCGCGCGCGGCGGGAGTCGAGGTAATAGTGGTGCCGGCGGTGGAACGCGCCAATTTTTCCGCGGTGCGTGAAACCTGCCGTCACCAAGCTGGCTGTTTCCCAGCGCTGGGCATTCACCCCTTGTATGTAAATGGCGCCGTTCCTGCGGATCTGGAGGTACTGCGCGCGGAAATCGCAGGGCAACGCCCGCTGGCCGTGGGTGAAATCGGGCTGGACTTCTTTGTCGCCGACCAGGATCGGGACCGGCAGGCATATTTTTTCAGCGAACAATTGAAAATCGCCCGCGATGCGGGCCTGCCGGTGCTGTTGCACCTGCGCCGCGCCCAGGATGCCGTGCTCAAGCACCTGCGACGCATCCGCCCGCCGGGCGGCATCGCCCACGCTTTCAACGGCAGCCGCCAGCAGGCGGAAGCGTTTATCGGTCTGGGCTTCAAGCTCGGCTTCGGCGGCGCCATGACCTGGCCGCGCGCCCTCAATCTGCGCAGGCTGGCCGCCACCCTGCCGCTGGAAGCCATCGTGCTGGAAACCGATGCGCCCGACATGCCGCCCGAATTTATCGGTAGAGGGCACAACAGCCCGGAAACCCTGCCGCGCATCGCCCAATGCCTGGCCGACCTGCGCGGGCTGCCACTAGCGGAAATTGCTGCCGCCACCCGCGCCAATGCCTTGCAGGCTTTGCCCGGATTGGAAGGGTGAAACGACGATGGTTGAGCAAGAATCGGTGGGGAAGGTTTTCACAGATTACGGGGGGCGACAGGCTGCGAGGCAAAATCACCGCGCCGATGGAAATTCTTATCTGACGCTTGGCTGCTCATGGAGTATGGTTGTTGGCGAGTTCATGCGACGTTACAATGCGCCGGGTATGTGTTTATGCGGTGCAGGGACTTGTAATTGCATTAAGTTGTGATAATCAAAGGTGGAGCGGATGTGCATTGCGCAATGGGAGGCTAGCTACACGGATCATGACCTGAACGATCGAAAAACGCTACGGGAAGCGCTCGCGTACTGGAATTATTCGAAATCTCCAGATCTCGTTCGGCGCGAAGTGGTAGCGATCACGCAAAGCGGGGATTGTGACCAGTTGCTGGGAAAGCCTGTTCGCCTCAGTTCAACCCAATACTGCTTGGGTGCCCCAATTCACTTTGCGGATCGGGTTGTGTATTTCACAATTGACAGAAATCGCTTGTTTTCCAATCCTGCTACCCATACGAAACAAGCGCCGGAGTTTCTGGCGGAGGTTTTTCGTAAAATGAACAGACTTATCCTGTTTGTGAGCGATTGGAGGGATGATGGCGGCAATCCGGCATTGCCGATGCCTGAACGGGTGGATTGCAGAGAATTGGTCAAAGCACTTGGCCTGTGCGGGAAAGAGTGGAAAAAAAATGATGCGGTCACCACACTTGCTTTGAAGGTGAAGCAGTTCGTGCATAAATCTACTTGGTTGGATAGCGGACTGGTTTTTTTCTGGTGCGTGGCGCCGCACCGAACCGAATGGGGACTGACCCGCAGCTTGGAAACCGGTCTGCCTGCATTGCGAGAATGGGTGCTTCCCAATCAGGCAGGGGCATTTGATGTTGTGGATTACTGGGATCAGCGCATGACGAGTGATTGTGACCTGAGGGAGGACAAGCTGTGTTCCGATTACTGGGTCGCCTGCGCCAAGGAGATACGGCCATGAATACACAGGAAATCCTGTCTATCCTGCGCGGTGAACGCGGGATAAACCCGAACATGGGCATTGAGGAAGATGACCTCTTGGCGAATGGCTTTTTTGACCTGCCAAGCGGTGAACATGATGCCTTTTGGCTGGCTCTTTCAACTGCCATGAAGACGCTGGTTGCCAACAACGAAGGTTTGCCCATCTATCTTGCTTCACGGTTTATTTTCCGTATGGGTGAAATCAAACCGTCGCGCATACCACGCAAAAAAAGCCTATTTGACTTCTTGCCCGACATTCCGGCAGATGACGTTCCGCCCGCCCGACTTGCTGGCACACTGCTGACTCTACTTGTCCTCAATCTCAAGAAGGGCAATGCCGAATTCTGGAAGCGGCAGATTGCCGCAAGCCTGCGTAGCCTGGAAGCCACACAGGGCGACCATTACGCCATGGCTGCTGTGGTCTATGCCTTTTTGGGTTACAACCGCCACGTTCCTATCCCGGCAGAATGTTGGGAGCGCCTATTTGCCACGCTATCCCGTTTGCCGCGTCTGCCGCGCATGGAACTGCTTGAACTACTGGTGGGCGTGGAAAAAGAGCAAACTCAAGAACCATGCACGCTTGAAAAGGAAATCAGCAAGGGACTGGATGAATATAATATCTCGGCAAGTAACAAGCAGTCTGCCGTCCTCTCCGAACACCTGTCCCCGGTTCTGCGTGCCTGGCTTGACAGGAATGCGCCGCATGAGTCTGTTGCTGAGTGGTTGCGCGGGAAGTTGCGCCCCCAAGCGATTCAAACCGCCAGTCCCCGTGCGCGAGCGATAGCATTGACGGCAGACGCCTATCGGGCGGTCGCATGAACGATACCCGCTTTATCGCTTTCTATTCCTACAAGGGCGGCGTTGGGCGCAGCCTGGCACTTGCCAATCTGGCCTATGTACTGGCGCGCGAAGGGCGCAAGGTGCTTATCCTGGATATGGATCTGGAAGCCCCCGGCCAGCATCAAAGTGACTTGTTCCAGCTATCCTCGCCGGGGCCGGGGGTGGTGGATATGTTGACCGATTACCTAGACTACCGAACCCGACTGAACGCCGGGGAAACCAACGATCCTTACCATCTTGCACTGGAACGCTACCTGCGTGTTGGCGAAGGCTGGCAACCGCGCCGCGATCAGGCGGAACAAGCCGAGCCTGGCAGCCTGTGGCTGATGCCGGCGGGCGAGGTGGATAAACCCGACTATCCCCAGCGTTTGGGACGCCTGGATTGGGATGATTTCTATAAGCAACAGGGTGGAGCTTTCTTCCGCTTGTTCAAGGCGGAGCTTCGGCGGCTTGGTTTCAACGATGTGCTGATCGACTCGCGAACTGGATTGTCGGATGTGTCTTACATCACCATTCTTGATTTGGCTGAAACGGTGGTATGCGTAACAGGATACAACCGGCAGAATATTGAGGGCACGAGCCGTATTCTCTGTGTATTGAGGGAACCGAAGGTCGTGGAAGAATATGGCTCCAAGCGGTTAATTCTCGTCGGCACGCCTGACCCTGAACTAAGTTCGCGGGAAAAACAAGAACGAATCTCCGAGATTGCTAAGGAATGCAAGGGATATGGATTCAATTTTGAGCGGTTCAATGTTGAACTCCCTTATAAGGCGGAATTGGCCTTGCGCGAGAAAATCTTGTGCCAAGTGGCCGATGAATATAACGACAGTACCAACTATACGCGTGGCATTTCGACGCTCAGAGATTTGATCGAAACGGATAACCCGATTGCCGAAGCCATGCCCTCTCGCATGGATAAACCGGACAATCCCTTTGCGCTGATACGCAGCGACTACATCACCGCCGAGGAAACCTGGCGGAATTTCGTAGACCCGGCGGGCACTATCATGCAGGACATGAATAATTTTATGCCCCTGCTGGTGACCGGGGCGCGCGGCTCTGGCAAGACTATGCTGGCACGGCGTTTCTCGCTGGAAGTACAACTGGCCGAACATCTGGCTACCGGGCGCCCCATCAAGCCGGAGGATTTTCCGCGCATTGGACTTTACCTGCGCCCAGATGCAGATTTCTTACGCAGCTTTAGTCAAGGCGACAGTGCATTACGCGGTGATTTCGATCATTTGTTTGCCCAGTTCTTTGACATCTTGGTCATGCGCAAGGCGCTGAACGCTTTGAATGCCTTGAGCGATCAAAGCGGAATAGCGTCATGGTGTAATGAATCCGAGCTGCTACGCGCGTTGTATGCTGAATTCGGGCAATTCGACATCCCTACACCGGGGTTGTCCGCCTTTCTGGATTTCCTTGAAACCCATATCCAGCGCATCCGCTTCTACCTCAACAACCCTTTCCCACAACACCGCCCAGTCTTCACCCAACCCAACGCATTGATGAAACTGCTCACCGAGCGCCTGCGTCGAGCCGGACATTTCAACGGACATTACTTCGTGGTGCTGGTGGACGAATACGAGAACTATGCCGATTATCAGCAACGCATCGTCAACACCAGACTGAAGCAAAGCCGACGCGAGGATGGTGTCACCTACCGCTTGTTCATGCGTAGCGGCGGCCTGCGTACCCGCGAAACCCTGGCGCCCGGCCAATTGATCGAGGAGACCCACGATTACCGCCAGCACGCGCTGGACGAAGAAATGGCCTTCAATGACTTCAAAGCCTATGTTCTAGCCGTGGCCAACCGCCATCTGGAACAGACTCCCTATTTCCGGGAGAAAGCATTGACTAGGCTGGAGGACATGCTGCAAGACTTTTCGCCCGAGGAGGAAGCGCGCCTATTGGCGGGCGGCAAGCGCGCTCCACCGTTGATTGAGTGGGTGAACAAGCAGTTCCCCCAGCACGCCGCCGACATTCTGGCTTGGATGGAAACGGAACAAGAACCCCTGCGCCAGGCTACTGCTATTGTCCTGCTCAACCAGGGCAATCCCGTGGACAAGGTGTTGACCGCCTTCCGCAGCCAGAACAAAGATGCCAGCGTGTGGTACCACAATTACAGTCGCGGGGCTCTGCATTGGTTGTGCCGCCTCTACCATCAGGACAAGCGCTATGCCGGGGTCAATCAATTGGTGGGGCTATCCGGCAACACCATTCGGGTATTTCTGGATTTCTGCCATGCCATCTTTGCCGAGTGGCTGGAGGCAGGAGCGTCTACTTTACCCATCCCTTATGCAGTGCAGAACGCCGCCATTCGTCGCCAGGCTAATATCTTCCGCGAGAACCTGCGTTCCGCCGATCATTCCCCGCGCGAGATGAACAATTTGGTTGAGCGCTTGGGGCGGTTGTTCGAGGCCAAGCACAAGAGCCCGAAGCAGAGCGAACCCGAGGTCAACCACTTCGCGATTCCCGGACTGGACGAGGATGAGCGGCGCGAGCAACTGGAGAAATGGCTTAACGATGCCTGGTACGAAGGGGCTTTGCGGCGCCTGGAAGGCACCAAGCAAAAAAGTCTGGAAGACTTACGTCTGACCGACTGGCAACTGGTTCCTTGGTTTGCTCCACTGTTCAACCTTTCTACCCGGCGCAAAAAGAAACTCACCCTCAAACCGGACGTGTGTTTTGACCTGTTTGGAGGAGATCAGAAAACCTGGAGCAGATTATTCAAGCAGTTCGAACGCAAATTTGAGGAAACGGCAAGCATCGAAAAACAGGGGACGTTGCTTTGAACCAGGGCATGGCCTATCGTCCAGACGAGGCCGAGGCTGCCATTCGCGCCCATGGCAAATGGGATTGGCTGATCACCAGCGGGCGAGAAAGTGTAAGCACTGAAGAACGCCGGAGTTGGAGCACCGAGCATTTTGGCAGCATAGCAAGCCTGACGCTGAAACGCGCTCGCCCGGACGCACCACACCAATTCATGGTTTCCCATGGTGAGGCCGAGGACGAGGCCAATTGGAACGAACTCGGCTCGCTTATCGCAAAAATAATTCCATCTGGCGCAGCCATCCTGCTGGATACCACTCACTTAAGCTTTGATGCGCTGTTGTATCTCTTGCCCGCCTTGCGTGCTTGCCACCCTGCGACGCTGGCTTGCCTGTACGTGGCACCGGTCGATTTTCACGAGATACAGGCCGATTCTCTGGAGGTGCAGGACACGTTGCCCATCGGCCAACCCAAGGGCTATGTCGCCCTGACCGCCGAGGAGACCCGAACCCATAGCAGGCACATCGTTTTGCTGGGTTTCGATAAGGGACGTGCCTGGAAATTTATTCAGCGCTACGACTGGGATGAAGCCCACCTGCATCTTCTGATTGGAGATCCCCCGTTTGTGGACGGTGGGGTAGATATTGCTTTAAATGCCTGCCAGCCTTGGCTGGAACCCTTTCGCAAACGTTTTCCCGACCATATCCATTCGCTGAATGCGCGCGAGCCTGGAGCAGTTCGGGAATTTCTGAAAAATCAACTGGAAGAGGCGCGCTGGCTGGACATCGTGCCGCTTGGCCCCAAGCCTATGCTGCTGGGCGTACTTTGGTTCTACTTCGGATTGTCCGACGAGGAGCGTGCGCGGGTGCGCCTGCTTTATGATTTCTCGGAACAGCGTGCCCGCCGCTGTAGCGGCGTCCAGACAGTCTATTCCTGGGACTTCTCCCGTTTCCCGGACGTATGAACGCCTGGGCGCAGTTTTATACCCCACAACCGGCAGGCCATTTGCTGGTAAGTGCCATGCTGACCGACCAGGTGCAAACCGTGGTGGACATCGGTGTTGGTAGCGGTCAGTTGCTGCGGGCGGCGCAGGCGCGTTGGCAGGATGCACGTTTGTTTGCTGCCGACATTGACCCGCAGCACATCGCTACAGCACGCGTGCGTTTTCCCGAAGCGATCTGTCGGCATCTGGATGCGTTACATATGCGCCTGCCAACCAAGCTGGGTTTGGCGGAGGGGCAAGCGGACGTGGCGGTCTGTAACCCGCCTTATCTACCTGCTGCTGATCTACCGAACGTTCACGACATTCTGCGCGCCGCCGATCTACTCGATTGCGTTTCCGCCAAGAGAATAACCACAGACATTGTTTTTATTGCGCAAAATCTGCGCTTGCTTCGCACTGGTGGTGAACTGGCTGTGATCGTCCCGGATGGCTTGGCGACCCATAGCAACTTTGCGGATTTGCGTCAGGCATTGTACGAACGCCATGGCTTGTATCGGGTGATCCAGTTGCCGGATCGGTTCTTTTCCAGAACAGAAGCGCGTACTCACATTTTCTATCTGCGTAAGCAGGCAAGACCGGTCAGTGGTATTCGCTTAGTGGGAGCCTCGCAAAATGGCGAGCTGACGCAAGAGGTTATCATTCCCGCCAAGCTTGCGCGGGTGCGTTTGGATTACAGTTTTCATTCCGTAAAGGAAAGGCGAGGGGCTTCCATCATTACCCTCCGTGACCTGGGAGCTGAGATTGCAAGAGGTGCTTTCACTCACAAAGAGTGCGTGACCAACAATCTGCCTTATTTCCACACCACCGATTTCAAGCGTTTCCCCAATGGGTTGGCTGTATATCCCCCAGATTTTTCATTGCCGGAACGCTGGGTGGCGCAACGGGGCGACATTTTGATACCTCGCGTCGGTGCACGCTGCTTGCACTATGCTGCCAAGGTGCTCTCGGGAAATCCCGTTTTGACCGATTGTGTTTACCGTGTCCGGGTAGAATCGAGATGGCGAGAACCCTTATGGAAGGCGCTGTCTTCAGTTGAAGGTATTCACTGGCGGCAACATGCTGCACATGGAGTCTGTGCGCGAGTGCTTGGCAAAGAACTGCTATTGGACTTTCCAGTGTAAGCGTTTCGGTCTCGGCAGCACGTCTGGCGTGCCAGTGTTTGTCGATACCCACTACCATCCTGATGCCGCCAAGTTCGACGTCGGCCGTGGTGAGATGGCAGCGCGCACAGTGCAGGGGTTGATGTGATGCGGGTGCCGCCGCTGGCGTGTGCAAACTTTTCCGCAGTGCGCGAAACCGGCCACTAGCGGAAATCGCCGCCGCTACCCGCGCCAATGCCTTGCAGGCTTTGCCTGGATTGAAAGGCTGAGACAACGGCATTTCAAACAGAAATCAGGCCGGGAATAATTGAATGGTCAAACGCCTCCCATAAATTATTCTTATGCTGGAGACTCAGGATTCTATGGTTAACGGGTTAAATTCTGCTCGTGTTTTCTGTACAATCGCGGAGTTTTGTATTTTGAAGCTTCCTTCAATTGGGGATCAGGTTATGAGTGAAAAGACAGTGGATCGCAACAAACGGCGGTTCCTGATTGCGGCAACCTCCGTAGTTGGTGGCGCTGTGGCAGTCGTGGGAGCAGTGCCCTTTGTGTTGAGCATGTTTCCGAGCGAGCGCGCCAAGGCCGCCGGCGCGCCGGTCGAGGTCGATATCAGCAAGGTTGAGCCGGGCATGTTGTTGAATGTGGAATGGCGCGGCAAGCCGGTGTGGGTGGTCAACCGCACCAAGGAAATGATGGATTCCCTGACCACGCTTGAGCCCAAGCTGGCTGATCCGAATTCAGATGCCGCGCAGCAACCGGAGTACTGCAAGAACATCGGTCGCTCGATCAAGCCGGAAATTTCCGTTCTGGTCGGTATCTGCACCCATCTGGGTTGCTCGCCGACTTACCGCAACGACGTGGGTGCGCCCGACATGGGCAGCGACTGGCTGGGCGGCTTCTTCTGCCCGTGCCATGGCTCCAAGTTCGATCTGGCGGGACGCGTTTATAAGGACGTGCCTGCGCCGACCAATCTGGAAGTCCCCCCCCACAAGTACATGAGCGACACTCGCCTGATGATCGGCGAAGATAGCAAGGGAGCCTGATAAATGAATGGACTGACTCAATTGTTGGGGTGGGTGGACGAACGCTTCCCGCTGACCAAGCTGTGGAAGGAACATCTTTCCGAATACTACGCGCCGAAGAACTTTAACTTCTGGTATTTCTTCGGTTCCCTGGCCTTGCTGGTGCTGGTCATGCAGATTGTCACCGGCATCGTTCTGACCATGAACTACAAGCCGGATGCCGAAATGGCCTTCGCCTCCGTCGAATACATCATGCGCGACGTGCCGGGCGGCTGGATCATCCGCTACATGCACTCGACCGGCGCTTCGATGTTCTTCGTGGTAGTCTACCTGCACATGTTCCGCGGTCTGATGTACGGTTCTTACCGCAAGCCGCGCGAGCTGCTGTGGATTCTCGGCATGCTGATCTATCTGGCGCTGATGGCGGAGGCCTTCTTCGGCTACCTGCTTCCCTGGGGTCAGATGTCCTATTGGGGCGCGCAGGTGATCGTCAACCTGTTCAACGCGATCCCGGTGATCGGACCTGACCTGTCGGTGTGGATTCGCGGCGACTACGTGATTTCCGACGCGACCCTCAACCGCTTCTTCGCCTTCCACGTCATCGCGATTCCCTTCGTGCTGGCCGGTCTGGTGGTGGCGCACGTGATTGCGCTGCATGAAGTCGGCTCCAACAACCCGGACGGCATCGAGATCAAGAAGAACAAGGACCCGGTTACCCACATTCCGCTCGACGGCATTCCCTTCCACCCGTATTACACGGTGAAGGACATCGTCGGCGTGGTGGTGTTCCTGATGATTTTCTTTGCCATCGTGTTCTTCGCGCCGGAAATGGGCGGCTACTTCATCGAAGACAACAACTTCATCCCCGCCGACCCCTTCAAGACGCCGGAACATATCGCACCGGTCTGGTACTTCACGCCGTTCTACGCCATCCTGCGCGCCGTGCCCTCGTTCGCCGGCACCCAGGTGTGGGGCGTAATCGCCATGGGCGCAGCGGTGATGGTGCTGTTCTTCCTGCCGTGGCTGGACAAGGGGCAGGTCAAGTCGATCCGTTATCGCGGCCCGATTTACAAGTACGCGCTGGCCGCCTTCATCATCAGCTTTGTTGGCCTGGGCTGGCTGGGCGTGCAACCGGCAACGCCGCTTTACACCCTGTTCGCCCAGATTCTGAGCCTGGTTTACTTCGCCTTCTTCTTCCTGATGCCGTGGTTTACCAAGCTGGACAACGCCAAATGCAAACCGGAACCGGAAAGGGTAACAGGATAATGAATACGCTGAATATCGCCAAAAAGGGACTGCTCCTGCTGGGCATGCTGGCCTCATCCGTGGCCTTTGCCGCCGGCAGCAGCGTCCACCTCGACAAGGCGCCGGTGAACCTGGGCGACCAGGCTTCGCTGCAACGCGGCGCCAAGACTTTCGTCAATTACTGCCTGAATTGCCACAGTGCCGCCTACATGCGTTACAACCGCCTGCAGGACATCGGCCTGACCGAGGAACAGATCAAGAATGAACTGATCCTCACCGGTGCCAAGGTCGGCGACCTGATGAAGGTGCCGATGAGCGCCAAGGAAGCCAAGCAGTGGTTCGGCGCAGCACCGCCCGATCTTTCCGTGATCGCCCGCTCGCGCGGCCCGAACTGGTTGTACACCTATCTGCGCGGTTTCTACCGTGACGACAGCCGCCCCACCGGCTGGAACAACACCGCTTTCGACAAGGTCGGCATGCCGCACGTGCTGTACGAGTTGCAGGGCGAGCAGGTGCTGAAACACGAGGGCAAGGATGACCACACCGGGAAGCTGGTGCTGGAAAAGCCGGGCAAGCTGCCGGTGGCCGAATACGATGCGCTGGTCGGCGACCTAGTCAACTATCTGGTGTTCATGGGTGAGCCGGTCAAGGCCAAGCGTCCGCTCATCGGCATTTTCGTCCTGCTGATGCTGGCGGGGCTGTTCGTGGTGTCCTACATGCTGAAGAAGGAATACTGGAAGGACGTGCACTGACCTTTCCGTAATACAGCCTTGGCCAACCCCGGACGGGGACGGGTGAACAGCCCGTCCCCGTTTGCCTTCCCGACAGGAGAGTTTCAAACATGATGACCCTATATTCCGGTACCACCTGCCCGTTCAGTCAACGTTGCCGCATCGTGCTCTACGAAAAGGGTATGGATTTCCAGATCATCGACGTGGATGTCCTCAGCAAACCTGAGGACCTGGCGGTGATGAACCCCTACAACAAGGTGCCGGTGCTGGTGGAGCGCGACCTGATCCTGCACGAAGCCAACATCATCAACGAGTATATCGACGAACGCTTTCCCCATCCGCAATTGATGCCTGCCGACCCGGTGATGCGCGGGCGTACCCGCCTGTTCCTGCACCGTTTCGAGCAGGAGTTGTTCAACCACGTCGAGGTGCTGGAGGGCGGCAACGCCAAGGCCGCCGACAAGGCGCGCATCGCCATCCGCGACAATCTGTCGCAGCTTTCCCCTTTGTTCGCCAAGCAGAAATTCATGCTGGGAGACGAATTTTCCATGCTCGACGTGGCTATCGCCCCGTTGTTGTGGCGGCTCGACCATTACGGCATCGTCCTGCCCAAGCAGGCCGCATCCCTGCTGAAATACGGCGAGCGCCTGTTTGTCCGCCCCGCCTTCATCGAGGCGATGACGGCATCCGAAAAAGCCATGCGCAAATAAGACGGCCCCAGCCGCGCGGGAGAATCCATGAGCGAAGAGGAAATTTCCACCAAACCCTATTTGATTCGTGCCATTTATGAGTGGTGCGCGGACAATGGTTACACGCCCCATCTCGCGGTGGCGGTGGACCGCTGGGCGCGGGTGCCGGTGGAATTCGTGAAGGATGGCGAGATCGTGCTCAACATCGGCATGGGCGCCACGCGCAACTTGCAGATGGGCAACGACCTGATCGAGTTTTCCGCGCGCTTTGGCGGTGTGTCGCGTCAGATCGAGGTGCCGGTGGCGAATGTGATCGGGATTTATGCCCGCGAAAACGGGAAAGGGCTGGCTTTCGCCAAGGAATCTCCGCCGCAAGACGCGCAGGATGGAGGCGATGCGCCCTCCACCCCGCCGCGCGGCAAACCGCAACTCAAAGTGGTCAAATAAGCGCTTCAGGCCGCGGCGGTGTAATAGAGTTCTTCTATTTCGGTGTAGCTTTTCTCGCGCAGATGCGCCATTTCACTTTTGATAGCCTGGTTGAACTGGCTGCGATCCATGCGCCCGAGACGCAATGCTATGGAAAAATCGGACTCTACTTCTCTGAGTAGGCGCCGAATCATGTCATCTTTTCCCATGATCTTTCTCCTTGAACAAATGCCGCGTTGTGAGAGACATAACGACCCAGCGGGAAAAAACTTAATGCTCTCGTCAGATGAACCAGCATAAGGCATGCCAGAAAAGCGTCCTGATTACCGGCTGTTCCAGCGGCATTGGCCTATGCGCCGCGCGTGGGCTGGCGCGGCGCGGCTACCGGGTTTTCGCCACGGCGCGGCGCGAGGAAGACCTACGAAAATTGCAGGAAGAGGGCCTGCAATCCTTGCCGCTTGATTTGAGCGATTCCTCCTCGATCCGTCGGGCGCTGGAATTCGTGCTGGAAAACAGTGGCGGCCAACTCTACGCCCTCTTCAACAACGGCGCCTATGGCCAGCCGGGCGCGGTGGAAGACCTGCGCCGCGAAGTGCTGCGCGAGCAATTCGAAACCAACCTGTTCGGCACCCTGGAACTGACCAATCGTGTGATACCCGTGATGCGCGCCCAGGGGGGCGGACGCATCGTCATGAACAGCTCGGTGCTGGGTTTCGCCGCCTTGCCTTACCGCGGAGCCTATAACGCCAGCAAATTCGCCCTGGAGGGCATCACCGACACTTTGCGGCTGGAACTGACGGGCAGCGGCATTTTCGTCAGCCTGATCGAGCCGGGGCCAATCGAAAGCCGCTTCCGCGCCAACGCCTTTGCCGCCTACCAGCGCAACATCGACGCCGAACAGAGCGTGCACCGGGAAAAATACCTGGCCATGGAACATCGCCTGAAAAAGCCCGGCCCGGCAGCACCGTTTACCCTGCCGCCCGAGGCGGTGCTGGAAAAACTGGTTCATGCTCTGGAAAGCGCGCGCCCCAAGGCGCGCTATTACGTCACCTTTCCGACCTACCTGTTCGCTGCGCTGAAGCGGGTGCTGCCGCAGTGGGCGATGGACTGGGTGCTGAAGAAGGCGAGTTGCGGCGGAAAAAGATAATCTGAAAGACTATGGATCAAGCTACCCACAACAAAATCGTTTCCTTCATCTGGGGTATCGCCGACGATGTGCTGCGCGACCGTCGATGCGCCGGAGTTGGCGGAGCCGGAAGATTTCGCCGATGAACTGGCCGAGGTATGAATGCGATGCCCTTGCCGGTCGTTCCCGATTTGGGTAGGATTGTTCCCGTTATGGGAATGAAGAATGGGATTTCCGCTCTGCCCCTGGCGGCGGCATCGCTGGCCGACGTGTTGTTCACGCCGGTGCAGCAGCGCGTGCTGGGGTTGCTGTTTGGGCAGCCGGGGCGGCGCTTTCAGAGCGGCGAGGTGATCCGTCTGGCCGGGTCCGGTACCGGGGCGGTACACCGGCTGCTGACGCGCCTGGCGCAAACCGGGTTGGTGACGGTGGAGAAGGTGGGCAACCAGAAGTATTACCAGGCCAATCCGGCTTCGCCGGTTTTCGCCGAATTGGCCGGGCTGATCCGCAAGAGCGTCGGCCTGGCCTTACACTTGCAGGAGGCGCTGGCGCCGCTGGCGGAGAAGATCGCGGCGGCCTTCGTCTACGGCTCGGTGGCGCGCGGCGAGGAGCGCGCCGCCAGCGACATCGACCTGCTGGTGATCGCCGAGGAACTGGATTATGCCGCGCTGTATGAAGCCTTGCAGACGGCGGAGGCGCAACTGGCGCGTCCCATCAACCCGACCTTGATGACGCCCGCCGAATGGCGGCGCAAGCGAGGCGAGGCGGACAGTTTTACCGCGCGCATCGCCGGACAGCCGCGCCTGTTCCTGATCGGAAGCGCCGGTGACCTCGCCTGAACTGGAAAACCTGGCGCGCATCGGCCAGATCAAGCGCGAGCCGCCGAATGCCCGTGAACTGGCGGGTTTGCGCGCCTCGGGGGAATGCCGTCTGGCGGATGCGGGCCGCGCCGACCTTTCCTTCGACAGTCGTTTCGATCTGGGGTACAACGCCGCGCATTCCCTGGCGCTGTATGCGTTGCGCCGCATGGGCTTCCGCTCGGACAATCGTTACCTCGTGTTTCAGGTGTTGCCGCATACGCTGGGCGTGTCTGCGGCGCAGTGGCGGGTGCTGGCCAAGGCGCACGAGCGGCGCAATCTGGCCGAATACGAGGGTCACCTGGAGCACGATGAACGGCTGCTGGCGGACATGCTGGCCGCCGCCGGGTTGTTGTTGAGTGCGATCAGCCAAATGCCGGACAAGCCGAGCTCGCCATGAAGCTAACCGATTTTCATGCACCCAATTTAACGCCAGGATGAGAAAAACATGACAGAACAAGCAATCATCGGCCTGGTCACCATCAGTGACCGCGCCACCCAGGGAATTTATGAAGACAAAGGCATTCCTGCCTTGCGGGAATGGCTGGAATCGGCCCTGTCCACGCCCTGGCAGGCGGTGACGCGCTTAATCCCCGACGAGCAGCCGCAAATCGAGGCGGCCTTGCGCGAACTGGCCGACGAGCAAGGCTGTTGCCTGGTGCTGACTACCGGCGGCACCGGCCCGGCGCCGCGCGACGTGACGCCGGAAGCGACTTTGGCGGTGGCGGACAAGGTGTTGCCGGGGTTCGGCGAACAGATGCGGGCGGTGAGTCTGAAATACGTGCCGACGGCGATACTCTCGCGCCAGGTCGGGGTGGTGCGCGGTCAATGCCTGATCGTCAACCTGCCGGGGCAGCCCAAGGCGATCAAGGAAACGCTGGATGGCATTTTTGCCGCCGTGCCGTATTGCATCGACCTGATCGGCGGGCCCTACCTGGAAACCAACGAAGGCGTGGTCAGGGCGTTTCGTCCGAAATCGGCGCTCCGCCCCAAGGACTGAATCAGTCTTCCGGCCAGTTTTTGATATAGCCCTTGAGCAGCTTGTTTTCGAATTCCGCCTCGCTGATGGCGGTTTTCGCCACGTCGTAGAAGGAAATGATGCCGGCAAGGCCTTTGTCGTCCACCACCGGCAGATGGCTGATGTGGTTGTCGGTCATCACGCGCCGCACCTGGTCGACGGTGTCGTCGAGATGCCCGCTGACCGGGTTGGGCAGCATGATGTCGCGCACCAGCGTGTTGCACAGGTTGCAGCTGGCCCTGCTCAGCCCGCGCACGATGATGTGGTCGGTGAGCAGCCCCACCATGGCGTTGCCCTCCATCACCACCAGCGAGCCGATGTCGTGATCCGCCATTAGCGTCACCGCATCGTGGACGAGGCGGTCGGGGGCAATGTGGAAGATTTCGTGGTTTTTTTTCAGTGCCAGAATTTCACGGATGACCATGTTAGTATTCCTCCAGACTTTGCGGTCATGATGCCGCATATCCCCCCAGGAAGCAACGTGATGAAAAACGCAGGATTCATCGGGCTTGGGCTGCTGGTGCTTGCGCTGGCCGCCTGCGCGGCAGCCCCGCAACGCAATGAGCGCCTGGAACGGGATTTCGGCGCGCAATGCCGCCAGCTCGGCCATGCGCCGGGCAGCGCGGACTACCGGCGCTGCCTGCAAACGCAGCACAACAGCGGGGTAATGGATGCCATGCAGCACACCATCTCGCCGCTGCGTTGAATCTGAAATTCCTTGCTTGCTGCTCTGGTGTGTTGGTGTTAAGGTGAAATTCGTAACCTTTCGCATGAAGGAAGCTGCTGATGAGCCGACTGACGATTACTTTGGAAGATTCACTTTATCGGGCACTGAAAGAAACTGCGGCGCGACAGGGGCGCTCGATTACCAAGATCATCGAGGAAAGTCTTGTCCTGCGGGGGATCAAGCCTATCGATAGCGCCCGGCAACTGGTTGCCCAGGCGCGTAGCCGCTCGCAGCTATCCGATCAAGAAGCCCTGGATCTGGCAGGCAAGGAAACACGCGCGGCGCGCAAGGCCTGATGTCGCGCTTGTTCATCATCGACACCAACGTGCTGGTTGCCGGGCTCATCACCGGCGATGCCGCAAGCCCGACGGCGGTCATTCTCGATACCATGCTGAGCGGCAGCTTACCCTATCTACTTTCCCCGGCGCTGCTCGAAGAATACCGCGCTGTCCTGCTGCGTCCGAAATTACGACGCACCCACGGCCTTACCGAAACGCAAATTGACACATTACTGACGGAAATCGTCGCCAATGCCATCTGGCGTGAGCCGCCGAATGATGCCGTCCATCCCGCACCCGATCCAGGCGATGACCACCTATGGGCGCTTCTGGCCAACGATTCTTCATGTGTCCTCGTTACCGGAGACCGGCTGCTGCTGGATAATCCGCGAGCCAGCAGTTCTGTTGTTTCGCCTTCCGAGTACGCGCACTTTTTCCGGCACTGAGGTTAGGTCGCCAGAAGTTTGCCAGACTGATGGGTGCCGGTGACGAAACAGGCGGATTTCATCGTGGCGTGAAACGCATGATCTGCTCGCCGCCGGGCAGGGTGGGGGCGGGCTTTTCCCCGCGCCAGGCGTGGCCGTAGACCACTTCGTAGGTGGCGGGCAGTTTGCCGTCGCGGCGGAAGGTTTCGTAGATGTCTTGCAGGCGCCGCCATTCGCTTTTGCCCATCAGCCCCTGGCGGCGGCCGGCGGTGGCGTTGTGCGCGCCGAGGCCCTTGAGGTCGCGCATCAGCGACGGCAGGTCGTCGTAGGTCAGGGTCAGCACGTCGCGGTCCATTACCGGCGCGGCGAAGCCTGCGCGCACCAGCGCATCGCCGATGTCGTGCATGTCGGCGAAGCGGCTGACGTGGGGCGCGTCGTCAAGTTCGGCGAAAGCCGCGCGCAATTCGCGCAGGGTATCCGGGCCGAAGGTGCTGAACATCAGCAGGCCGTCCGGCGCCAGCACGCGCTGAAAACCGGCAAAGGTGCCGTCGAGATCGTTGCTCCACTGCACGGCCAGGTTCGACCACAGCATGTCGATGCAGCCTGCCGCCAGCGGCAGGGCTTCCAGGTCGCCGCACACGAAGCGCTCGCGTGCGAAGCGCTGGCCTATCCGGGAGAGGGCAGGCAGCCGGTGCCGCCAGCCGGGGCGCTGCGCGCGCGCGGCCGCCAGCATGGCGGGGGCAATGTCCAGCGCCACCAGGCGCGCATCCGGCCAGTGCGCCAGCAAGCGGCGGCTGCCGTAGCCGGTGCCGCAGCCCGCGTCGAGAATACGGCGCGGCGTGGTTTTGAGAAACTGCAAACGCTCGGCCATGCGGTTGCAGACTTCGCGCTGCAAGACCGCGTGCGCGTCGTAGCTGGCCGCCGCGCGGCCGAAGGCGCGACGCACCGCACGTTTGTCGAGGGAATCGGGGGCGGTGCTATTCATTCAAAAAAGTTTCCAGGATTTCCGCGAATTCGTGCGGGTGTGACAGGAAGGGCGCATGCGCCGCGTCCGTGAAGCGGTTCAGCCGGGCGTCCGGCAGGGCGCGCGCCAGCCATGCGGCGGCAGGCAGTGGCACCAGGTGGTCGCGCTCGCCGTGGACGATCAGGACGGGGTGCGTTACCTCCAACATCCAGGGGCGCGCATCGGTGGAGAGCAGGATATCCAGGCCGCCGCGCAGCGCCGCCGGGTGCGGGCGGCCGCGCGCGAAAAGGTGCTCGCGCAATACCCGCAGCACGGTCTTGGCAGCCTCGTCACCGCGCGCTTGCAGCGACAGGAAGCGCTTCAGCGTGTCCTCGTAAGCGTTTTCCAGGTTGTCGGCGAATGCGCGCAGGGTTGGCGGCGCCATCGCGCAGAGCCAGTCGTCGCGCTGGACAAAGCAGGGCGTGGCGGCCACCAGCGCCAGCTTGCCGATGCGATGCGGAAGGTGCCGGGCCGCTGCCAGCGCCACCAGGCCGCCCAGCGACCAGCCGCACCAGTGCGCCCGCGGCGGCACGGCCGCCGCGATTTCCTGCGCCAGGTTTTCCAGCGCATAGGGCGTAACTAGCGAACTGGCGCCGTGGCCGGGCAGATCGACAAGGTGCAGGCGGAAACGCGCGGCGAGCAGGGGCTTCACCGCATCCCACACGCCGCCGTGCATGCCCCAGCCGTGCAGCAGCACCAGGTCATCCCCCGTCCCGCTGGTTGTTACATGTACGCTCATGGGGCGATTTCGTTCAGCGCTGCGGCCAGCCGTTCCACGTCGGCGGGCTCGTGCGCCGCCGACAGCGAAATGCGCAGGCGCGCCTGCCCCTTGGGCACGGTGGGCGGGCGGATCGCCGGCACCCAGATGCCGCGTTCGCGCAAGGCCGCGCTGGCCGCCAGCGTTTCGGCATTGCCGCCGATGACGAGCGGCTGGATCGCCGTGCTTGATGGCAACAGGCGCCAATGGCGCGCGTCCAGTCGCTGGCGCAGTGTCGCGGCCAGTTCGGTGAGGCGTGCACGCCGCCAGCCTTCCGCTGCGATCAGGCGCAGGCTGGCCGAAACCGCGTGCGCCAGCGCCGCAGGCAGAGCAGTAGTGTAAATGTAGGTGCGGGCGCGCTGGATCAGCCATTCGATGAGCGTGTTTTCACCCGCCGCGAAGGCGCCAGCCACGCCCGCCGCCTTGCCCAGCGTGGCCATGTAAATGATGCGCGGCGAAGTGACGCCGAAGTGTTCCAGGATGCCGCGCCCCATTTCGCCCAGCACGCCGAAACCGTGCGCGTCGTCGAGCAGCAGCCAGGCATCGAAGCGTTCGCACAGGGCGAGCAGTTGCGGCAGCGGGGCGATGTCGCCGTCCATGCTGAACACGGCGTCCACCGCCACCAGCTTGCGGCGCGCTGTCGATGCGGCGAGGTGCCGTTCCAGCGCTGCAAGGTCGAGATGGGGGAAGCGCGTCAGTTTGGCGCGCGACAGCAAGGCGGCGTCGTTGAGCGAGGCGTGGTTGAGCTTGTCGGCGAAAATCTCGTCGTCGCGCCCCATCAATGCGGTGACGATGCCCAGGTTGGCCATGTAGCCGGTGGAAAACAGCAGCGCGCGCGGCAAGCAGGTGAAGGCGGCCAGCTCTTCTTCCAGTTGCTGGTGCGCGCAGGTGTGGCCGCTGACCAAGTGCGAGGCGCCCGCGCCAACGCCGAACCGGGCGGCGCCCTCTTGCAGCGCCGCGACCAATGCCGGGTGATTGGCCAGCCCCAGGTAATCGTTGCTGCAAAAGGACAGGAATTCGCGCCCATCCACTATCACGCGTCCGCCCGCCGGGCTTTCGACAGTCTGGCGGCGGCGCGACAGGCGATTTTTTTCGAGCGTCTGTAATTCGGCGGCAAGCGAGGAAAAGGGCACGTTAGTCCAATTCGCGGGGTTCCAGCAGCAAGGTCAGACCTTCCAGAATCTCTCGCACGCGATGGAGGGAAAGCGCGCCAATTTTCTCGCCCAACTGTGTTTTGTCTATGGTAAAAATCTGGGAAATGTTGACTACGCTTTGTTTGGGCAAATTGGCCTCACCCTTGTTGAGCAACACATTTCCGGGAGAACCGGCACGCTTTAGATTGGATGTCAGGGCGCACACCACCACGGTGCTGATGCGACTGGCGTTGAACAGATTGTTTTGAATGACCAGATGCGGGTGCAGGTAGCCGGGTTCCGAACCGATGGGGTCATCGAGGTAAACCCAGTAAATATCGCCCTGCCGGATCACCATTCACCCTTGAGTGCGTGATGGTGCCGGGTGCGCATGGCGCGTTTCAGGGCAAGTTCGGAGGGATCGGGGGTATCGGCATGGGCGGCATCAAGCTGTTCCAGCAATTTGTGGTTGCGGTGGCGCGTGATGAACTCTTCCATGGCCAGTGCAACTAGGCGGCTGCGGCTGATATGGAGCTCATTGGCCAAGGCAGTGCCGGCATCCAGCAAGGAGGCTTCCAGGGAAATGGCTGTTTTGACGGTATGCATGGCGGTTATACCAATGGTGTTGCGAATGGTATGAAGGTAGCGCTCCGTGTTGGAAAAATCAAGCCGCCATCACCGTGATGCCCAAACGCTCGAACAAGGCCAGATCGTGGCTGGTCGAGGCGTTGCCGGTGGTGAGCAGCTTGTCGCCGTAGAAAATCGAATTGGCACCCGCCAGAAAACACAGCGCCTGCAATTCGTCGCTCATGGCCTGGCGCCCGGCGGACAGGCGTACCAGGCTGCCCGGCATGGTGATGCGCGCGCAGGCGACGGTGCGCACGAATTCCAGCGGGTCGAGGTCTTCGATGCCGGCCAACGGCGTGCCTTCGACCTGCACCAGCATGTTGATCGGCACCGATTCCGGCGGCGGGTCGAGGTTGGCGAGCTGCGCGATCAGCGCGGCGCGGTGGGCGCGCGTTTCGCCCATGCCGACGATGCCGCCGCTGCATACCTTCATCCCGGTCTTGCGCACCCGCGACAGGGTTTCCACGCGATCCTGATAGTCGTGGGTGGTGACGATCTCGCCGTAGAATTCCTCGGCGGTATCGAGGTTGTGATTGTAGTAGTCCAGCCCGGCTTCGCGCAGTTGCTCGGCCTGGCCTTCCTTGAGCAGCCCCAGGGTGACGCAGGTCTCCAGCCCCAGCGCCTTCACCGCGCGGATCATGTCGAGCACGGCTTGCAGGTCCTTTTGCTGCGGGCCGCGCCAGGCGGCGCCCATGCAGAAGCGCGTGGCGCCCTGTTCCCTGGCGGCGGCGGCCTGGGCCAGCACGGTGTCGAGATCGAGCAGCTTTTCCTTTTCCACCTCGGCATGGTGATGCGCCGACTGCGAGCAGTAGCCGCAATCCTCCGAGCAGCCGCCGGTCTTGATCGACAGCAGGGTGCTCACCTGTACCGCATTGGCGTCGAAACGCTCGCGATGCACGGCTTGCGCGCGATACAGCAGATCGTTGAAGGGCAGGGCGAACAGCGCCTCGATTTCCTGCGTTTTCCAGATACGGCGGCTACCCGCCTCGTTCCTGCTCATGCCTGCCAAATCATTCATGAACTTCCAGCTCCACCGTCATGTCGCGCCAGCTTTCCTGCCCGGCGCGGTAAATGTCCCACAAACCCAGCGGCACCACCACCAGCACGCTGACCACGTAAACCGTCAGCCACATGGCGAAAGTGCCGCCCAATAATTCCTTCATTTCGCCGGTGAAGTTGAGCACCACCACCAGCGAGCCGACCAGCCCGTAAAAGCGGTAACCCGCCCAGCGGTTGTATTCGCCGACGCGCGAATCGGGATGGTGGGCGATGGTGGCATAGGTGAAGATCGACCCGGCAATCCAGATCGGTACCAGCACCACCGAGAGCACCGCGATGATGCTGCCGATGTTGAAGATGCGCGCCGCGAACTTGCATTGCCCGGCACTGATGATTTTTTCGACTTTCTTCACGTCCATGAAACCCTCCCTGATTTTTGTCAAAGACGGTAATTATCCCAGTAAAATGGCCGCCATCATCAAGGATTTGCTCCATGCCGTCAATCTTGACGCCTTCGATTGTAAACGGTTGCACAAAACTTGTGCGCGGGATTTTTTCGCGCGCCTGCGTCCTGTGCGGTGCCCGCGCACCGGATGGCCTGCTGTGCGCACCGTGCTGCGCCGATTTGCCCCGGCACACCGCTGCCGCCTGCCCGGTATGCGCCCTGCCGACGGCGGGGGGCGCGCAGTGCGGGCGTTGCCTGCGCCGCGCCCCCGCGTTTGGACGCACGCTCGCGGCCTACCGCTACGCATTTCCCGTCGATGCGCTGATTCACGCCTACAAGTACGGCGGCAACCTCGCCCTGCTCGACCTGCTGGCCGAGCCGCTGGCCGCGCTGGCTGTCACGCAACGCCTGCCCGACCTCCTCGTCCCCATGCCGCTGCACCCGCGCCGCCTGAAGGAGCGCGGTTTCAACCAAGCGCGTGAAATCGCCGCCGCGCTGTCGCGCCGCCTCAGGGTGCCGCTGGCGGCGCAAGCCTGCCGCCGCGTGCGGGATACCCCGCCGCAAGCCGCGCTCAAGCTCAAGGAACGCGCCGCCAACCTGCGCGGCGCGTTCGCGTGCGACGCCGATTTGCGCGGCAAGCGCATCGCGCTGATCGACGACGTGATGACCAGCGGCGCCTCGCTCGACGCGCTGGCTCAGGCGGTGCGCAGCCGGGGGGCGGAAGAGGCCGATGCCTGGGTGGTGGCGCGCACCCTGCCGCACGGGTAGGTCTGCGCGATCATCACGCGGATTTGGAAATGCCGCGCTAAAAAGCGATGGCGTCGGCCTCGCCGCCCGGCGGGGTAGGATAGCGCGCCCGCGCCACGTACAATGGTGGAAAATTTCCGGATTCCCTTCCCATGCACACCGAAAGTTTCATTCCCGGCAAGGACGCCTCGCTCGAATCGACCATCGCCACCCTGCAATCCCGCCTCGCCGCGCTGGGCCTGTGCGTGGAGGAACGTTCCTGGCTGAACCCGGTGGCCAACATCTGGTCGGTGCACGTCGCCGAGCGCGATTGTCCGCTGCTGTTCACCAACGGCAAGGGGTCGTCGCGCCAGGCGGCGCTCGCCAGCGCCTTGGGCGAATTCTTCGAGCGCATGAGCACGCACTATTTCTGGACGCATTATTATCTGGGCGAAGCCCTTGCCAACCGGGAAGCCGTCCATTTCCCGCAGGAAAAATGGTTCCCTCTGGGCAAGGGCAAGACCTGGCCGAAGGGGCTGCTGACACCGGAACTGCGTCAATTCTACAATCCGCAAGGCGGCGTTCACGCGGGCATGCTGGTGGACGCCAATTCCGGCAACGCCGCGCGCGGCATCTGCGCCCTGCCTTATGTGCGCCAACGCGACGGCGCCACGGTGTGGTTCCCGGTCAACCTCATCGGCAATCTCTACGTCAGCAACGGCATGTCCGCCGGCAATACGTCGGCCGAGGCGCGCACCCAGGCGCTGGCGGAAATTTTCGAGCGCCACGTCAAGTTCCGCGTGATCGGCGAGGGGCTGTGCCTGCCGGACGTGCCGGACGAAGTGATCGCCCGCTGGCCGCGCATGGCGGAAGACATCCGCGCCCTGCGCGCCGCCGGTTTCGGCATCCTGGTCAAGGATGCCTCGCTGGGCGGACGCTACCCGGTCATCAACGTGACCCTCCTCAACCCGGCGGATCACGGCTGCTTCGCCAGCTTCGGCGCGCATCCGCGCTTCGAGATCGCCCTGGAGCGGGCGCTCACCGAGCTGCTCCAGGGGCGCGGGCTGGATGCGCTGGGCGGCTTTCCCGAGCCGGGCTTCGACCTGGAGGAAATCGCCAGCGCACCCAATCTGGAAATCCATTTCGTCGATTCCAGCGGCGTGGTGAGCTGGAACTTCCTCGGCGACACGCCCGATTTCGCTTTCCATGACTGGAACTTCAGCAGCACCACCGAAGAGGATTACGCCTGGCTGCTGGCGCGCGTCCACGCCGACGGCCACGACGCCTACATCGCCGATTTCGACCAGTTGGGCGTCTACGCCTGCCGCATCCTGGTGCCCGGCATGTCGGAAATCTACCCGCTGGACGACCTGGAATGGGAAAACACCAGCGCCGGCAACGCCGTCCGTTCCGCCATCCTGCGCCTGCCGCAACTGGGCCGGGAAGAGTGCGCCGGGCTGCTGGATACGCTCAACGACCTGGGGCTGGACGAGCAGCGCCCGGTCGCCGGGCTGGTGGGGCTGGCGCCCGATCCCGGCACGCCGTGGGAAGACCTGCGCCTGGGCGAGCTGAAAACCCTGCTGGCGCTGGCCGCCGGAGACCAAGAGGCGATTCGCGAGGGCTGCGACTGGGTGCGCCACTTCGGGCAGATCAACGAAGCGCGCCGCCGTGTGTATCGCTGCGTGGAGACCCTGCTCGAACTGGACGGCGGCGCCCGCTACCGGGAAGCCTTGCGCGCCTTGTACGGCGCGGACGCGCTGCAACAGGCGCAAGCCCTGCTGGACGGCGAGCGCCACTTTTTCGGCATCGGCGCGCCGGGTATGAGCCTGGCGGGCTGCGACCTGCACCAGCGCCTGCTGGCGGCGTATGAGAAGGTATCGCGACCACAATAACACTTTGTTCGGCTACAATGTGCCCACATTTATCTTGCCTGGAGATATGAAATGCAAGTCGCCGTTCGTGAATTGAAAGCCGGATTGTCCCGCCTGCTGGCACGTGCGCAGGCGGGTGAAATCATTGAGGTTACCTCGCACAGCCGCCCCGTGGCGCGTATTCTCGGCTTGCCCAGACAGGCCGGTAGCGGAGTGGGGCGACTGCTGGTCGAAGGGCGTTTGGCCTGGAGCGGCGGCAAGCCTGCGCTGGAACCTCCCTTGTCCCTCGTTGCGGGCGGCAAGCCGCTCAGCGTGATGGTGCTGGAGGATAGGGGGTGATCCTGTTTTGCGACACCTCCGCTCTCGTCAAGCTTTACGTCGATGAGGCCGACAGTCGGCAGGTACTCGCTGAAGCGGGCGCGGCTTCAGCGCTGGCAGTGTGCCGCATCGCCTGGGTAGAAGCCTTTTCCGCCTTTGCCCGGCGCGCCCGTGAAGCGCCCGCCGACGCGGTTCCCCTCGAATTGGCCCAGGAGCGTCTGCGGGCGCAGTGGGCGCAGTACATGATCGTCGAAGTGACTCAGCTTCTGGTAGAGCGTGCCGGTGAATATGCCGACACCTTCGCGCTGCGTGCTTACGACGCCATTCAGTTAGCCGCCGCACGCACGCTTCAGGAAGCAGCCGAAGAAGAATTGCGCTTCGCCTGTTTCGACACCCGATTGCGCAAGGCCGCGCAGGTTCTGGGTATGAGTATTTTTCCCGCCACGTCATGCTGACCGGGTGTCTGATGGGGGAACCGCCAGGCAGATTGGTGGCTGAAGATAAATACCTGTTGCGGCAGACACCACGTTACCACAAGGCGCGTTTCAATTTGCCACGCAGCATCTGCCAACGAAATTCGGGGGTGATGGCCGGTTCAGTCAATTTCATTTCCTGCGCGGGCAAGCCGCGTCTCAGAAAATAGCGGTCGAATGCCGATTGGCGCATCCCCCATTTGTGCAGGAACTGTTTGCCGCCGTTGTTTTTTATTACTTTCCCGGTGGATTTACATTGAAAATGATAGACCAGCGAATCGCCCACGCCCAGAAAAATGCGACAACCCGCGTGCCATAACTTCATCGAAAAATCGTTGTCGCTGCTCATGCCTGGGGAAAATTCGGAACTGTATCCCCCCACCTTGAACCACCAGCGACGGCTTACCAGCGTGGGCGGCCAAGTTGCGCCGTACCAATCGGGTTTGTGGAGTTGCGGTAGTTCCGAAAGTAGTTTGACTTCATCGAAATTACCGACATCGCTGCCGTAATCGCGCACGATGACGCAAGGGTTGCGGGTGTCGCGCGGCTCGATCAGGGTGCCGGAAAGCATGAAAAGATCGCTGTCCAGTTGCTTGAGCTTGTTGACCAGCGCCGTGTCCCAGCCAGGACAACAATACATGTCGTCGTTGAGATACAAGATGTAATCCTGAGTGGCATGCGTCGCCGCTTCGTTCACCGCCAGACAAATGCCAACATTCTGGGAAGATGCGCTATGTATAATGCCATTCCCGCGCACCCAGTCCAGCGTACCATCGCTGCCGTCGTTGACGTGCACGATGACTTGGTGCGGAAAGGCCGAATTCCGTTGAATGCTGCGCAGGCATAGCTGCAACAGTTCGAGGTTGTTCCATGTGGGGACGATGATGGAAAACATATGGGTACACGATTGCGACCACGACAAGGCGATCTGATTCTGTGAAGTTCAGCCACATTTTATATGGATGATCTGCGGCTTGTAGAGGAAAGATGGAAATAATTCATATCGTGAGACGCTACGGGCCGGTTGGCGGCATGGAGCGCTATGTCTGGGAAACGACGTGCGCGCTTGCCAGGCAAGGCCATCAGATTCAGGTTTTGTGCGAATATTGCACTGCCGAAAAACCACAAGGCGTAACGGTGCACGAACTGGGCGCCATGATCTATCGGCCGCGCTGGCTTTACTACTGGCGCTTCAGCCGTCGCGTGGAAAAGTGGCTGCGAACGCACCCCCATCCCGGTTGCTTGATTCATAGCCACGAACGGGTTGGCGTACATGATGTTACGACTTTTCATGGTCCGCCGTTTGCCTCGGTGCGCGCTAAGCCCTGGTGGAAAAAAATCTCGTTGCGCGTGGCAATGCAGCTTTTCATGGAGCGGCGGGAGTTGCGCGTGGCGCAACGCATTGTTCCGAATTCCACGGTCATCGCGCAGCAATTGGCGCATTATTACCCGGAGTATGCGCACAAGATCGTAGCGCCCATCGTGCCGGGCGTGCTGCCGGGCACTGTCAGAACGCCGCGTGATGTGCCCAGGGACGGCGGCATTATCGGTTTTGTCGGCAAGGAGTGGCAGCGCAAAGGGTTGCCGCTGGCGGTCGAGATCGTGGCCCAATTGCATCGCAAACGTCCGTCTGCCGAGTTGTGGGTCATTGGACCGGAGGAGAGCGGTATTCGGCACCTGTTCATCGGCTGGCAGGGCGGATACCGATTGTTCGGCTGGCGCGAAGACGCTGCATATTTTCAGGAAATTGATGTGTTGCTGCATCCGGCGCGAGCAGAGCCCTACGGCATGGTCATCTCGGAGGCCATGGCGGCGCGCGTTCCGGTAGTGGTGTCGGATGCCTGCGGCGCTGCGGAACGGGTCACGGACGCCGCCGGGGAGGTGCTGACGCTGGATGATCCGGTCGAGAAGTGGCGCGATGCCGTCGAGAAACAACTGGAGCGAGCGGAAGCGCCGCCGCTTTTTGAGCGCGGATGGGATGTGGTGGCGAGGGAATGTGAGACAATTTATCGCACATTGGCATGACATGCCGAATACTTCAACAAGCATGAATGAAAGAAATCACCCCGTCATAATTCTGGTTCTTCAAGGACTTCTGTTTGCCTATCCCATCTTGCTGCTTACCGTCAAGGGCGGCATGGGCGCCAGTTTCATCCTGCTGGTTCTGCTGTCCGTGTATCTGTTGTTCAGCACATGGAGAAAGCAGGCCGAACGAATCATGGACCGCGATGCTTGGCTTTTTGGCGCCGCCATGAGCGCCACGCTCCTTGGTGTCGCGTCGAGCCAGCTTTATCACTTGAAAGTTGACGCGAGCGCATTCGATTCACCGGCCCGCTTCCTTTTGTCCGTTCCCATATTTCTCATGCTGAGAAAGGCTGACCTCAAAGTATTCGGAATGATGCAGTATGGTTTTCCGGCGGGGGCCATTGTCATTGCAACACTCATCGGGATGTCGGGCCAGAAAATTCACGCAAAAACAGATTTTTTAGCGCACATTCATTTGGGTGATCTGGCACTCATGCTGGGCTTCCTGTCCGCCCTGAGCATTAACTGGATGCAGAAAGACAGGCGCATCCTGGTTATCCTCAAAATCCTGGGGCTGTTTGCCGGACTTTATGTTTCCCTGCTTTCCGGTGCGCGCGGTGGCTGGATCGCCATACCGGTTTTGATGATTGCCGGGGTTCTGCTGTCGCCGAAATTCAACCGCAGCGCCATCGTCAGATTGGCCGTGGCGTCCGCACTCATCGTTTCAGGGACGATTCTGAGCTATTACCTGCTGGATATCGTGCAAATCCGGGTCAATGCCGCCATAAGTGATTTGACCTCCGTAACCCCGGATACCTCGCTGGGCATACGTTTTCAACTCTGGGAGGCAGCTTTCCGCCTGTTTTTGCAAAACCCGGTCTTTGGGGTGGGGGCGGATGGATTTGCCCTGGCGATGGATCAAATGGTGCATTCCGGCGCAATTACTGAAACCGCAGCAGGATTTGGCAAGGGGGGGGCACATAGCTATTATTTCGCTGTCCTGTCCCGATTTGGCTTGGTTGGCTTGATATCGCTCCTGTTGCTGTTCCTTGTCCCGTTATGGATGTTTTACCAGGTGGCAAACTCACGGTCCGGTTTCCACCGCAGGGCTGCGAAAATGGGAGTGGCCCTGGTGCTGGGCTTTGCGGTTTTCTGCATCAGCGAGGAAATGTTCAACATGAAAATGGTTGCCACCTTCTATGGCGTAACGCTGGCAGTGTTGCTGGCAGCTGCAAGCAATCGCCCCCTGGGCGCGGCGTGGAAAGATGAGGCAGTGAAGTGATCAGCATCGTCATCCCCAGTTGGAATAATCTTCCCTATCTGAAGCTGTGTATCGAAAGTATCCGAAAGCATTCCCGGTTTGAGCACGAGATACTGGTACATCTGAACGAAGGTTCGGATGGCTCGCTGGAATGGGTGAGGTCTCAGGGCATCAAATACACCCGGAGCGCCAGGAATGTTGGCGTTTGTCTTTCGGTCAACCATCTGGTGGCACAGGCCAGGCATGACTGGGTGCTCTACATGAACGACGATATGGTGGCCGCTCCCGACTGGGACACGGCCTTCATCGCGGCCACGGATTCCGTGGATACCGACCTCGCATTATTTTTTGGCACCCTGATTCAGCCGGAGAACGGCGGGAGCAAGCGCATCATCAAACAGGATTTTGGCGAACATCCCGCCAAATTTGATGAATCCCGCTTTCTGCAAGGCTATGCGGCAGATCAGCGGGGCGATGTCGAGGGTGCCGTATCCCAGCCAACCCTGGTGCATAAAAAGTGGTGGAACATGGTTGGGGGATACAGCCTGGAATTCAGCCCCGGCATGAGCAGCGATGATGATCTGCTGATGAAGTTCTGGGTGGCAGGCTGTCGCAACTTCCGCATCGTGGGTGGTAGCCGTTTTTACCATTTTGGCTGCAAGAGCACGGGGCGCATCAAGCACAATCTCGGCGGACGCATATTTGTCATGAAATGGGGCATTACCCAGATCGAGTTTCATCGCCTATATTTGCCGTCGCTCGGAACCCCTCATGGCGGGAAGACCGCAAATAATCCCTACAACTGCATCCGCGGGTCCTGGTTGGGTAAGTTGCGCCGCGTGGGGTATGCCCTGCGCTATAACTACCCGCTGGAAGACATAGAGGCCTGGAATCCAACTCCTGGGCGATGTGACTGGAGTCAGGAAAGCTAATCCCGCTCCCGCGGGGGCAAGGGGGCGCAACTGACGGTGGTGAGCCGCGCCACGGGCTGTCTTCTTTTGTCCGATCTGTAGTCTGTCGCGCTACTTTCGCAGTCCCACCAGCGCCGAACTTGGAAGACCGTGCCCGGCCTTTTTATTGGTCATGTGGCCCCTTTATTGGTCATGCCTCCACTCTTCAAGTATTCCAAATCATAGGGCATTTCGTCGGGATGGGCGGGATAAATAAATCTGTCCCCTTTTGTACGTCTTCGTTGTCTTTGTCCGGCAATCCGCCGCTGCCTGCCAGGACCTCGGCCTTGACC
>CAZGOY010000034.1:0-38313 GCA_964527565.1 uncultured Sulfuricella sp.
GGCCTGGGTGATGCTGCTGGTGAGGGTGCCGCTGCCGTTGGCGGAGAGCGTGAGGGTGGTGGGCGGCGGGGGCGGCGGGTCGTAGCTGGGGGCGGGTGCAGGCGCCGCCTCGGTGGTGACGCTGAAGGTGCCGTTCACGCCGCCGATGGTCAATGTCGCCGTGGCAGCGCTGCTGTAGCTGGCGGAACTGGTGAGGCGCACTTTGACGGTGTCGCCGTTATTGACCGTGCCCGCGCCGCTGGCCCAGGTTCCGCTGGTGTTGATTTCGTATTCGCCGCCGCTGATGGAAATCGCCGCCACGCTGTCGATGCCTGCCACGGTGATGGCGTTGGATGTCGTTACGGTGGAGCGTGCCGCGCCGGTCTGGGCGGTGAAGGTATAGGCGTCGGGGGTGGTGTCGGGGTCAGCGAAATCGACCACCAGGTTGGCCTTGGCGTAGTTGGTGACGTTCGCGGCGGTCGCGGTGGTGGTAAAGGCGCCATTTGCGAAGGTGAAGGTCAGGTCGGCGATGTCGTTGGCGTTGGCGTGGTTGGTGGCGTTGCCGGTCAGCGTGGCGGTGATCACGGTATCGCTGGTGCGCACGAAGTTTGCCGTGAGGCCGGCGGGGACATTGCTGGCGGTGAGCCCGGCGCTGACCACGTCCGCCACATAGGTGTCGCCGCTCAGGGTCAGGGTGATGCTGGTGCTGATGCTGCCGTCGTTGGCCCCCGCCTCGCTGAAGGTGGCGACGGAATAGGCCACCACCGCCGGATCAGCAAAATCGACCATCAGATTGTTCCTGGCGTAGCCGTTGACGTTCGCTGCGGTTCCTGTGGTGGTGAACGCGCCATCCGCGAAGGTAAAGGTCAGGTTGCTGATGTCGTTGTCGTTGGCGTGGTTGGTGGCGTTGCCGGTCAGCGTGGCGGTGATCACGGTATCGCTGGTGCGCACGAAGTTTGCCGCGAGGCCGGCGGACACATTGCTTGCGGTGATGCGATTGGCGCTGACCACGTCCGCCACGTAGGTGTCGCCGCTCAAGGTCAGGGTGACGCTGGTGGCGGTGCTGCCGTCGTTCGCCGCCGCTTCGCTGAAGGTGGCGGCGGAATAGGCGATGCCGGGTTGGGAATCAAAAGAGGCAAAGGACTGTCCGCTACGCACAAGCCGAACATAGTTGGTATCGGTCTTACTTTTGATGTCGATGAGGCCAATGATGAAATTGACAGCAAGGGTGTAGGCCGGAGCAAGCGCATAATTCGTGGAACTCCAATACCAATTGCTCCCGGTATTGGGAAAGGCCGTGGCGTCTATGGCCGGGCTGGAAGCGTCGATCTTCACCAACGATTCCAGTTCATTAATGTTGGGCAGCCGCCAGTCATTGCGGCCTTTGTGGTTTGCGCTATTGGCGGCGACGGCCACGCCCAGCGCCTGTGCCCAGGTGTGGGTGGTGGCCGCGCCGCCGCTGCAATCGGTATTGTTGCTCTGCCCCCAAGTGCACTTGTCCCACATCAGGCCGGTCACCGTGTCGGTGATAGTGCCGTCAGCGTTGTCGGTGAAGGCGGCGCTGGCCGACCCGGCGGCGAGCAGCGCAAGGATGAGCAGGAGGAAACAATAACGGTGCAGGGCGGTCATGAAACACCTCGAAGAATGGATGGCAAGAGAGGGGTAAGCTTGGAACGAAACGGCTTTACATAGGGAAGAAATCTCCCTACCATAAAGACATGGGCAAGATACACAGCGACAACGGCTGGATCGTCAAGGTGCAGGCCAACGAGCACCCGCCGATTCACGCGCATGTATTGCATCCCGACGGCAAGGCGACGGTCACCCTGGCGGGTGAGGTAGTGAATGCCGGTGTGCCGCGCGCGGTGGTCACCGCCGCCCGCGCCTGGGTCGTCGCCCATGCCGAGATCGTCGAGGCCGAATGGCTTCGCATGAACAACCCGCGCAGGAGATGAATCATGAAAAAACAAGCTGCCCGCATCGTATCCGTCAGCACCGGGCCCGGCATGTCCGTGACCGTGGGGCTTTCCGATGGCCGCACCGTGCGCGTCGCGCTGAACGGCCTCGCCGAGCGCCTGAGCGTTTTCGCGCCGCTGGAAAATCCCGATGAGTTCGCCACTGCTAAAGCAGCGGATTTCGGCTGGACGCTGGAGTGGGACTGCGGTGCCTCGCTGGATGTGGATCGCGTCGTCGAGCTGGCACTGGAGCAGGACGGTATGGCGGCCAACGTGGCCTTCCGCCGCTGGCAGGACGCGCACCGCCTGAGCCTGGCGCAGGCGGCGGCGGCCATCGGCCTGTCGCGCCGCACGGTGAGCCAATACCGCACCGGCGTAAGGCCGGTGCCGCGCACGGTGGCCCTGGCCTGCAAGGGCTGGGAGTCGGAGCAAGCCGTTCCTGGCAACTCCGCCGGGCGTCACTGAAGCGGCAACATCGGCGTGGCACCTGTGAAGCGCATCGCCGCCGCTGTAGGCCACTGCACCCGCAAGGAGTGTCCCCGCCGGAAAAGGCTGCTTCGCAGCTCGTTCCGGCGAGAAAGCGGCAACATCGGCGCGACGGGTAAATGACGGTAGTGTGTCATGGATGAAGCCTTCAAATGGGCGGCACATAATCCGCTACGAGCCGAACATCGCCGAAAGCCGTCTTATTGGCGGTGTAGGTGGCGCCGTTACCTTCGAAATCGACAACCCAGACGTTGCCCGTACCAAGCGCATAGCTATCTGCGCTCCAGTGCCAACTACTACTCGTTCCAGGAAAATATGCGCTGTCGATGGCCGGGGAACTGGTGCCGTGATGAAGGATGGACAGCAGTTCGCGCCGGGTGGGCAAGCGCCAACCGGTGTTGTAGCCACAACGGGTGGCGGCGTTGGTCACGGTGGGAAGCGTGGTGCTGGCGTAGGTCGTCCAGTCGCCGGAACCGCTTTCCAGCGACCAGATCAGGTTGGTAACGTTATCCTTGGTGCAGGCCCAGTCGGTGGTCGGCGTGCCCGTCGCCACAGCGGTGGTGTTGGCGACGAGTATGCCGGTGCAGGTGCCGCTGCCTTCCAGGTCGCCATTGAAGCACACCTTGGTGTAGTCGAAGCCCGCAGCGCCGCCGCCGGTTTTGGCCATGCCCGCGCGGTCGCGCCCAAAGCGGCCATCCTGACGCGGGTAAGGGGCGGCATCGCCGCTGTTGGCTATCGTGCAGGCAACCAGATTGGTGCCGTCGTAGCAGGCGTCCTGGCCGGTGTCGTTGAGCAGGCCGGTGGGCGCGGCCACAGCGGCATGGGCGAATACGAAAGCAAGTGGGAGCATCAGGAAACGCATGGTTCCTCCGGGGCGTTAAGCGGGATGATGGGGTTCGGTCGGATGGGTAAGGCGCATCCCATTTTTTCGCTGCAAAAAGTCATTCACGGCATCCGCCGACAATATCGCGTCCACATCAACCAGTTCCTTTTTGAGTTCATCGAGCAATGACTGGGTCTTGATCTCGAAATAATCGCGGGTATTTGCCGGCACTTCTTTCTTGAGACTGAACCATAGCGCGGGCAGGCTGACTTTCGTGTCAGACAGGGAACGAACCAGGGAAACGCTCAGCTCGTAGGCTTTGGGGAATGACCCAGAGGCATTTTCCAGGTGGAATATGCGTTGCAGGCTGGCATAGCTCACACGATAGAGTTCGCCGACCGTGTAATTGTCCGAGCCATCTTCCTGCACATAAACACCACCGCTCGCCGTGCACATCAGCGTTCCGTCGATGCGGTAATCGCCGACAAAATCGGCAACGTCGATCAGGTAATAATGAAATTGCCCTCGCCGGCGGAGGGTGCCATAGACGAAAACGGGGAAGAATGCTTTGATGTTATTTTTTTCGTTACTCATTGGATGCCTCCTTAATGTGGTTTTCGATCGGGCAAGGCGTTCCATTGACTTCACAGGTAACACCGCAAAAGACAGCAGCCATATCCGGGTAGATAGTCAACCCCCATGGGGGTAGTTTTTTATGGATAAATACCGGGATGATGCGTACCAATGAAATCGTCACGGAAAATCTGAAACGCTGGATGGCGGCTTCTGAAAACCTCAAGACCCAGACCGCCCTGGCACGTGCATCACAGGTTGGGCAATCCCATATCAGCCGTATTCTCCGGGGTGAATCAAACCCCACCGTCAGCATCCTCGAATCCATCGCCCGCGCCTTCCGGCGCAGCCCCATCGACCTGCTGACCGATTCCGGCAAGACCTATCCCGCCGCGCCAGCCGTGGAAATTCCCGCCGTGCAGGAACCGCCGCCCGACGAGGGCGAGCTGTTACGTGGCTATCGCGCCGCCACGCCGGAAGTGCGGGAGATCATGCTGGAAGCGGCGCGCCGGGCGGTGAAAAGGCGGGTGGGCGCGTAGCGGGGCGCAATGCTTTGCGTTGGCCCAGGTCATCATTCGTGAAGCAAGCAATCCTTGCCCTTCCCATTTTCCGCATATACAATTATTCGCATGGAAACGCGATTGGTCTGGGATGAAGCCAAGCGCCGGGCCAATCTGGCCAAGCATGGCCTGGACTTCGCCCAGGCTTGTGAAGTGCTTGATTCGCGCTATCGGCTGGATGTTCCGATGGCGCGCAAGGGCGAAATGCGCGTGCAGTCGTTTTCCTACGTGATGAATCGGCTCGCCGTGCTGATGGTTGTACATACCAGCAGGGACGGTGCGGCGCGCATCATCAGTTTCAGACCCGCGAGTGAAGAAGAATCGAGGCGCTTTTATGAGTGGATCGCAAATACCGAAGACTGAACGCGAAATGATCCTGGAGGCGATGAAGACCCCTCCGCCGGGTGGATATTTCGTCTGGGACGGCATCGACGAAGATGACCGCCCGGCAACCGCCGAGGAAATGCAGGCCGCCATTGACGCCGACCTGAAGCGGCGCGGGCGCCCCGCCGGGTCGGGCAAGACGCAGATCGCGCTACGCATTGACAATGCCACGCTGGCCGCTTTCAAGGCCACCGGCAAGGGCTGGCAATCGCGCATGAACGCGGCGCTCGGCGAGTGGATCAGGACGCACTCCCCGGCGTAGGAGCAACGGCAGCCGCGATTTTCCTACTACGCGGCAAGCCGTGCGCGGTCATGCGCCTCCATCTGCTTGGCCTGCTCCTGAATTTCAATCAAGGTGGCGCTGATATCATGGCCTTTCGAGAATAAGCGTTAGCGTGCCCCCCCCCCCTCTATACTTACCCTTAACATTACCCATAAACCCGCTGGCCGCTTCAATCGTGCAACTCAGCCGCCTTCAAGGTGTTCTCCAGCAGCGTGGCGACAGTCATCGGGCCGACGCCGCCGGGCACCGGGGTAATCCACGAGGCGCGCTGCGCTGCGCTCTCGAATTCGACGTCGCCGCAGATTTTCCCGTCGGGCAGGCGGTTGATGCCGACATCGATGACGATGGCGCCCGCGCGCAGCCATTCCCCCTGGATGAAGTTCGGCTTGCCGATGGCGGCCACCAGCACCTCGGCCTGGCCGATGAGGGACGGCAGATCGCGCGTGGCGCTGTGCGTGGTGGTGACGGTGCAGCCCGCGAGCAGCAACTCCAGGCTCATCGGCCGCCCGACGATATTGGAAGCACCGACCACCACCGCGTGCTTGCCGCGCAATTCCTCACCGGTCAGTTTCAGCAGGGTCATCACGCCGAATGGCGTGCACGGACGCAGGGTGGGCATGCGCAACACCAGGCGCCCGATGTTGCAGGGGTGAAAGCCATCGACATCCTTGTCCGGGCGGATGCGCTCGATAACCGCATCGGCTTCGATATGGCGCGGCAGCGGCAGTTGCACGAGAATGCCGTCGATGGCCGGATCGGCGTTGAGCTGGTCGATGCGTTCCAGCAACGCCGCCTGCGTGGTGGCGGCGGGCAGATCGATGGAGACCGAGTGCACCCCGGCGATATCGCAGGAACGGCGCTTGTTGCGCACATAGATGGACGAGGCCGGGTCGTCGCCAACCAGGATCACCGCCAGACCGGGAATGCGCTTGCCGGCGGCGCGGCGCGCTTCCACCTGCTGGCGCAGCGAATGAAGCAAGGTATCGGCTGTGTGTTTGCCGTCGAGAATTTTTGCAGTCATGGGTATCGTCCGAAACTCGTATTCTAAAAATAGATAATCTGGGTTAAAAATTCACTTCCACCGCGCCGTCCGCGCGCACCACACCGCTGACCACCTTGCCGCTGGCAGTGCGCACCGAAATGCTCTGCCCCGCGCCGGCATTGTTGAGCGCCCTGCCCTCCGCGCTGACCTGGAATGAATCCCCCTGGGCGACCAGCCGCACGTTCTGGCCGGTTTTGACGAGTTGCGGAGTGCGCAATTGTTCCGGGCGCAGCACCTGACCGGCGGAGATGCCGCTGGCCAGCACCTTGCCGACGACCTGTTGCGCGTCGGTGATGGCACCGGGAGGAAACTGCGTCAAGTCGCCGGGCTGCATGACGATGTCGGCGGCAGTCAGCACATGCCCTTGCGGCAGGGGTTTGACGGCGCTGGCCAGCGGCGCCGTCACCTTTACGGTGACCGGGAGGTAGATCGTCCACGCGCTCGGCTGGCTACAGCGGATACCGACGGTGGCATTGCCCCACAGGCGCGCCCCCGGCGGCAAAAAAACCTCTGTATTGGCGCATTTCGGCAAGCGCAGGCGGGTATCGACCGCACCGGCGGTCACGCTCACCTGCCCCGGTAAACCGGCGGTCTGGCCGAGCACGAAGGCTTCCGCGACCTTGCCCAGCGAAGCACCGTCTTCCATGGCAGCGGCCAACGCCCCGGCAGAGAGAATGCCAAGCACGGCCAAAGCCGCAGCACATCGGAAGAAAAAGGAGGAGAATTGCATGATTGTGAGCCGATTCTAACCGAATGACGCGCGTGATTGAAGCGGCATTTCCCCAGTGCTATTATCGTCACCCCAATCCTACCGATCACACAGGTTACCGCCATGCCGATTTTGTCCAACCCTTCCGAGATCGCACGCGAAACCCTGAAGCACCTCGCCGCCCAGCGCCTGACGCCGACACCGGACAATTATCTCAGGCTGTACAACGAAATCGCCGGCATCTCCGCTCCTCAGGAAAACAACCTGGAACAGCTATTGCGCAGGACCCTGCATCAGGTACAGGCCGACAGCCCGGCAACGGCACGCGAACTGTCCGGGCTGGAGCGCGCATTGGCGGAACACGACTGGAAGGGCATCGAACAGGGCTTGGCGAGCGCGTTGCGGGGCCGTCAGGAGGGCATCGACGTACCATGGGCCAACTTGATCCGCGAGCTGCTCAAGGAGTGGGAAATCAAGCGTAGCGGCCTCACCGCGCCGCGCAAAAAAGAAGCACTGGAGCGCATTCTGGCGAGCTTTTCCTCTGATGCCACCCTGTTGCACGAAAAGCTTCAGGCGCTGGTGCACCGCTGGATGGCAATGCCGGCAGGCCAAAGCGCGGATGCCGGTGACAACGACCCCCTTACGCCGACATCCGGCGCACCGGCAGGCAATTTTCTGGAACTGGTGGCGCAGGCTCTGGAGCAGGGGCTGGCCTCGCGCCTGACGCAGTTTCCCGACCTGCTCGCAGAAACCAGGCGCCTCGCCGCCCTGGCGCGCTCCGCACAGGACGCTGCCGCCATCGAGAAACTGGGCAAGGAACTGAAAAAATTCTGGTTCCAGCTCGAATTGCGCGGCGAGGATGACTCCGTGATTCTCGACGGACTCTTCAAACTGCTGCGCCTGCTGATCGATAACATTCAGGAACTGTCGCTCGACAGCGACCAGTGGTTGCACGGGCAGATCACGGTGGTCCAGGAAATTATTTCTCACCCCCTCAACCCGCGCATGCTCTTCGATGCCGAGCGCGGCCTGAAGGAAGTACTGTTCAAGCAGGGCACGCTCAAGCACAGCCTGGACGAAGCCAAAACCACGCTGAAAAACATGATTGCCACCTTTGTCGACCGGCTGGGCGAGATGTCCGACAGCACCGGCGGCTATCATGACAAGATCGAGGATTATTCGGGCAAGCTGCGCCAGGCGGAGGACATCAACCAGATGAACGCCATCCTCGCCGACATCCTTCGCGACACCAAGAATATGCAGACCGACATCCAGCGCACCCGCGACGAGCTGGAACAGGCACGCCGCGAGGTGGAGGCCGCCGAAACCAAGGTCCGCGAACTCGAAGCCGAACTGGAACAGGTCAGCGAAAAGGTGCGCGAAGACCAGTTGACCGGCGCGCTTAACCGCCACGGCATGGAGGAAGCCTTCCACCGCGAGCTGTCGCACAACGACCGCACCGGCGCCCCTTTCTGCATCGCCTTGCTGGACATCGACAACTTCAAGAAACTCAACGACACCTACGGTCACCAGACCGGTGATGCGGCTCTGGTGCATCTCACCAAGGTCATCCGTGAAATCATGCGTCCCACCGATGAAGTGGCGCGCTACGGCGGCGAGGAATTCGTCATCATGATGCCGGACACGCCGCTGGATGGCGGCATTCAGGTCATCACCCGCCTACAGCGCGAACTCACCAAGCGCTTCTTCCTGCACAACAACGAACGTCTGTTGATCACATTCAGCGCCGGCGTGGCGCTGCGCACCGACGCGGAAACCCCAGACGCCATCATTGCCCGCGCCGACGCGGCCATGTACCAGGCCAAGCTGGCCGGGAAGAACCGCGTACTCCCCGCCGTTTAAGTGTCAAATCCCGGCTGATCCTTACTGCGGCACGTCGGGCACGAATTTGAGCACGTTGCCGTTGATGCAATAGCGTTTGCCGGTCGGCGGCGGGCCATCGTCGAACACGTGGCCCAGGTGTATGCCGGAACTGGCGCTACGCACCTCGACGCGCCGCATGCCGTGGCTCACATCCTCGTGCAGGGTGACGGCGCCTTCCAGCGGGCTGAAGAAACTGGGCCAGCCGGTGCCGCTTTCGAACTTGTTGTCGCTGCGGAACAGCGGCGCGCCGGTAATCGGGTCAACGAAAAAGCCGGGGCGTTTTTCATCCAGGTTGGAACCGGTAAAGGGGCGCTCGGTCCCCTGCTCGAAGGCGATCTTGCGCTGCTCCGGGGTCAGCAGCCGGAATCCCAGCCATTGCCAGAAGCGGGATTTTTCACCGTTGTAGCCGGTATAGCGCGAGACCTCTCGGCCTTGTTCAAACAGCACGATGGTGGGAGTGGCGAACAGGGCTTTTTCCAGTTGCCAGCCGTTCGGCGCGTTGGGATTGAGCGATCTCGCCACGCCGACCGCCGCTTGCCAGTGGTCGAGAATGTCCGCCTTGAACAGCTTGCAATAGGCGCAATCTGCGGATTCGAACACCACCAGTTGGCGCTGGGAATCGAGCGCCTTGCCGTCCAGTTGCGGCGCTGTCGGCGCATCCGCCTGCACGGGCCTGCCTGCCTGGGGGTAGCGCACCCCGGTGCCGCCCAGCCCGCAATAGCCGGCGGGGTTTTTCTTCAGGTAGTCCTGGTGGTAATCCTCGGCGTACTGGTAATTTTTCAAGGCGGCGATCTCGGTGGTGATCTTGCCGAATCCGCGTTGCGTGAGGGCTTGCTGGTAAACCGTCAGGGTTTCCCGCGCGATGTGTTCCTGTGCCGCATCGCGCGTGTAAATGGCGCTGCGGTAATTGCTTCCCACATCGTTTCCCTGGCGGTCGCCCTGGGTCGGGTCGTGGCTTTCCCAGAAGCGGATCAGCACCTTTTCCAGATCGGTTTTGGTGGGGTCGAACGAGACTTTCACCACTTCGGCATGGTTGCGCTTGGCCGTTTTCCCGGCGCGCAGGGCTTTTTCATGGGCGAGAACCGCTTCATAGCGTGCTTCGATTTCGCCGTTGGCATAGCCGCTTTCGACATCGATGACGCCGGGTATTTCGGACATGCGTTTTTCCGCCCCCCAGAAGCAGCCCATGCCGAGCACGACAAAATCCTGTTGCGCACTGGCGGGAGACGCTCCCCCAACGGTATTTTCTGCCGGATTGTCTTGCGCACAAGCGCTGTTCGGGAAGCTCATGATGGCAGCCAGAAATATTCCTCGAAGGGGTTTATTGGAGAACATGTCATTCCAATGGCAGGCGGATGGTGAGCACGGCGCCGTTATCGCGGTTGCGCATCGTCATGGCGCCATGGATGCCGGTTTGACAGATGAAGGCCCATGCCGGTTCCGCCAGCACCGGCTTTGGAAGCGGTATGTTCAATGCGTCTTCACGCGCCTTTACGACACACCCTGACCCGCATAGCGATTTCCTGTAATGGTGGCCTTGATTTTCGCAGACATATCGTCTGTAACCCCCTCAAGATTATTGAGAACTTCCAAGTTGGTATAGCGAATGACGTTCAGGCCAAGAGAAACCAGAAAACGGGTGCGTTCGGCATCGTATTCAATATGTTCGGCGTGGCTCTCACCATCGATCTCAATGACCAGACGGAGTTCGGAACAATAAAAATCGGTGATGTAGCCACCAATCGGCTTTTGGCGCAGAAATTTGTAGCCAGAAAGCTGACGGGAACGCAGCACCTTGTTCCAGATGAGGCTTTCTGCTGGCGTCAGATTTTTCCGATTGTTCCGGGCCAGTTCGGTCAGGTTTTTGTAGGGGAGGAAGGGAAAACCTAACCCCTCCCCGGCCCTCCCCTTGTCAGGGAAGGGAGTGGCAGTTCCGGTCTCCGCTTTGATGCTTGGAGAGAGCCGTTCTTGCGATGATCTTTTGTCAGGGGAGGGCACGGCAGTTCCGGCCTCCGCTTCCCCCCTGACAAGGGGGGATTGAGGGGGGTTATTCATCGTATCCATCCCACACCCGGTTAATGGCGGCATTGATCTTGGCTTCGAAGAGTTCGATGAGTTGTTTGTTGGCGTTGACCAAGGTTTGCCCGGTTTCTATTTCGGCGACGATGGCGCACCGGATTACAAGAGGAGGGAGGGGGATTTAGAACTCCTTCAACTTCTCTAGCGTTAGCACCTTATAGGCCGCCCCAAACATAATGTGGTCGATGCCCTTCCTTGTGAGGTTGCAAGAGTATAGCGATGTCCGGCTTGGTATAAAGACCTATGCCGGTTCCGCCACGCGGCAAAACCGCTATGAACGATGCCCTCAGGGCGTGAGGTAAGGTGATGCGTCCAGGAACCATCGTTTTTTGGGCCAGGAATCGGTTTCTCAAACTGCGGCAGGTTTGGAGGGTTTGATCCGTTTAGCGGTGCCGCCAGAAGTAGCGGTAAACGTAACCGGGGTAGGCGAACACCAGAAACAGGCAGGCGGTAACGGCATAGAATTCCCAGCGGGTGGGTTGTGCGCCGCCCAGATTGCGTTCCACCAGCCAGGCGATGAGGCCGACGATGAAGTAGAGGATGGTCAGTTCAAGCAGGCGCCAGCCGAACTTTTTGCCCTGCGGGCTGGGCAACACGAGAAAGCGCCGTTCGGAGAGGAAGGGCAGATTGGCGGCAACGAACGCCAGCAGCAGGATGATGATGGGCTGCATGGCGGTTCCTAGAAGGAATGCTGGATGCTATAGGCGCACAGCGCCATCAGCGGCTGGGGGAGAAGCCCCAGGGCCAGCACGCCGAGGCCGTTCATCGAGAGCAGCAGGTTCATGTCCGGCTGCGCCTGGATGCGGCTATCGTCCTGCGGTGCGTCGAAATACATCAGCTTGACGATGCGCAGGTAATAGAAAGCACCGATCACCGAGAACAGCACCGCAGCCACCACCAGCCAGACGAATCCGGCAGAGAGCGCGGCGTTGAGCACCGAAAATTTGGCGTAGAAGCCCACCGTGGGCGGCACGCCGGCCATGGAGAACATCAAGAGCAGCATGATGAAGGCATGCCACGGGCTGCGCTGGTTCAGCCCCTTGAAATCCTCCAGGTTTTCCGCCTCGAAGCCCTGGCGTGACAGCAGCATGATCATGCCGAAAGTGCCCAGACTCATCAGCACATACACCAGCACGTAGAACATCGCGGCGCCGTAGCCGCCGTTGTCGCCGCTCAGTATGCCGAGCAGCAGGAAGCCCATATGGGAGATGGTGGAATAGGCCAGCATGCGCTTGATGTTGCCCTGCGCGATGGCGGTGATGTTACCGATGGCCATGGACAGCAGAGCCATGATCATCAACATGCCCTGCCAGTCGTTGAGCAGGCTCGGCAGGCCTTCGCCGAGCAGGCGCATGACGAAGGCGAAGGCGGCGATTTTCGGCGCACTGCCGATGAACAGGGTGACGGCGGTCGGCGCGCCCTGGTAGACGTCGGGTATCCACATGTGGAACGGCACCACGCCGAGCTTGAAGGCCATGCCCGCCACCAGGAACACCAGGCCGAACACCAGGATGGTCTGGTTGCCCGCGCCATGCTGGATGGCCAGTGCAATCGAGCCCAGGTCGAGGTGTCCGGTGGCGCCGTAGATCATCGACATGCCGTACAGCAGCAGGCCGGAGGCCAGCGCGCCGAGCACGAAATATTTCATGGCCGCCTCGGTCGCCACGGCGGAATTGCGCTGCAGGGCCACCAGCGAATACAAGCATAGCGAGAGAATTTCCAGCCCCATGTAGAGGGTGAGGAAATGATGCGCGGAAATCATCACCATCATGCCGAGCATGGCGAACAGAACCAGCGCGAAGAATTCGCCACGGAACAGACCGCGCAACTGCATGTACTCGCGCGAATACACCAGCATCGCCGACACGGCGATATAGGTCATCAGTTTGAGTACGTCGGCCATCACGTCGTCGACAAACATGCCGTTGAAAGTGTAGACGGTCTCACTGGTGCTGGCACTAACCGTAAGCACGGCGGCGCCGAGCAGCGTCACCTGGGTCAGCATATAGGCGACGAAGCGGTTTTTGCCGCTGAACAGGTCGGCCATCAGTACCACGCACGCCATTGCCAGAACGAAGATTTCCGGTAGCGCGGGTGTCAGGTTGGGCATCGCGAAAGCCATGGAATCCTCTACAGTTTGCTCTGAGCCACATGGCTCAACAGGTTGTTGACGGAGTGGTGCATCACTTCAGTGAAGGGCAGCGGGTACAAGCCCATGCCCAGCACCGCCGCGGCCAGCAGGCCGAGCACCAGAATTTCGCGTCCGTTGATGTCGGTGAGCTGATCCACGTGATCGTTGGTCACCGCGCCGAACACCACGCGCTTGAACATCCACAGGGTGTAGGCGGCACCGAAGATCAGCGTGGTGGCGGCCAGGAAGGCATACCAGAAGTTGACCTTGATCGCGCCCATGATGACCATGAATTCGCCGACGAAGCCCGAGGTGCCCGGCAGGCCGGAATTGGCCATGGCAAATAGCATGAAGAAGGCAGCGAATACCGGCATGCGGTTGGCCACGCCGCCGTAATCGCCGATCTGGCGGCTGTGCATGCGGTCATAGAGCACGCCCACGCAGAGGAACAGCGCGCCGGAAATGAAGCCGTGGGAAATCATCTGTACCAGCGCGCCTTCCATGCCGGCCGCGTTGAACATGAAGAAACCCAGGGTGACGAAGCCCATGTGCGAGATCGAGGAATAGGCGATGAGTTTTTTCATGTCGCCCTGCACCAGCGCCACCAGGCCGATGTACACCACGGCGACCAGCGACAGGGTAATCATGAATCCGGCCAGGGCGTGACTACCGTCCGGCGCAATCGGCAGGGAGAAGCGCAGGAAGCCGTAGGCGCCGACCTTCAGCATGATCGCAGCCAGCACCACCGAGCCGCCGGTAGGCGCCTCGACGTGAGCGTCCGGCAACCAGGTATGCACCGGCCACATCGGTACCTTGACGGCAAAGGCGGTGAAGAAGGCGAAGAACAGCAGCACCTGCTCGGCCAGCGAGAGCGGCAAGGCGTGCCAGTCGAGAATGGCGAAACTGCCGGACTTGGCGTACAGGTAAATCAGCGCGACCAGCATCAGCAGCGAGCCGGTGAGGGTGTAGAGGAAGAACTTGATGGCCGCGTACACGCGGTTGGGACCGCCCCATATACCGATGATGAGGAACATCGGGATCAACATGGCTTCCCAGAACACGTAGAAAAGGATGGCGTCGAGTGCGGCGAACACGCCGTTCATCAGGCCGGACATCACCAGGAAGGCGGCCATGTACTGGGCAACGCGCTTCTCGATGACCTTCCAGCCGGCCAGGACCACCAGAATGGTGGTGAAGCTGGTGAGCAGGATGAACAGCACGGAAATGCCATCCACGCCCAAGTGGTAGTGGATCTTGAAGGTTTCCACCCAGGGGGTGTGCTCGACGAACTGCATGTCCGCCGTATTCAGGTTGAAACCGGTATACAACGGAACGGCGACCAGGAAACCAGCTATCGCCCCGGCCAGGGCAATGATGCGCGCCAGCGGCGCGTTGCGGTCGTTACCGGTGGCCAGCACGGCTACGCCTGCCACGATCGGCAGCCAGATCACCCAGCTTAACAATGTCGAACCTTCAGTCATGGAAAACCTTTACTTGCCGCAAAATGGATTTCAACCGCGGATGAACAGCGTCATCAACGCGAGCACGCCGATCAGCATGGCAAACGCATAGTGGTAGATGTAACCGGTCTGGAGGTGACGGACCAACGCCGAGCACCAGCCTACCACGCGTGCCGTGCCGTTTACCAGGAAACCGTCGATCACCATGACGTCGCCGCCCTTCCACAGGCCACGGCCCAACAGGCGCGCGCCGCCGGCAAAAAACCAGTCGTTGAATTCGTCGAAGCCGTATTTCCTTTCGAGGATCATGGCGGGCAGGCTGAGCCGGGCCTTGATGCGCGCAGGCAGTTCGGGGCGCTGGATGTACAGGAACCAGGCCGTCGCCGCCCCGGAGAGCGCCAGCCAGAAAGGCAAGGTGGAAAGCGCGTGCAGCATCATGCCGAAAACGCCATGGAAGGCTTCGGCCATGTGTGCCATGGCACCGTGCTCTGCGGAGATGACAATCGCCGTACCGAAATAATCGCCGAACAGGATGGGGCCGATCAGCCAACCCGCCGCCACCGAGGGGATCGCCAGCAACAGCAGCGGCACGGTGACGACCTTGGGCGACTCGTGTGGCTCGGCTGGAGCATGATGGTGCCCGTGAGCGTCGTGATGGCCGTGTGCGTCATTCTGCACATGGCGGAAGCGCTCCTCGCCGTGGAAAGTGTAGAACACCAGACGGAAGGAATAGAAGCCGCCGATGAAAACGCCGGCAAGTATCGCCAGATAGGCGAAGCCCGCGCCGGGAATCGCCGACAGGCCGACCGCCTCGATGATCGAATCCTTGGAGAAGAAACCGGCGAAAGGCGGCAGACCGGCATTGGCAAGGGCGCCGATGAGTACCGTGAAATAGGTGATCGGCATGTATTTCTTGAGGCCGCCCATGCGCCGCATGTCCTGCTCGTGGTGCATGGCGATGATCACCGAACCGGCGCCGAGGAACAGTACCGCCTTGAAGAAGGCGTGGGTCATGAGGTGAAAGATTGCCGCCGAATAAGCCGAGGCGCCCAGCGCCACGGTCATGTAGCCCAACTGCGAAAGGGTGGAATAGGCAACCACGCGCTTGATGTCGGTCTGCACGATGGCGATCAGCGCCATGAACAGGGCAGTGATGGCGCCGATGACGATAACGAAGGACAGTGCGGCTTCGGAGAGCTCGAACAGCGGCGACATGCGCGCCACCATAAAGATGCCCGCCGTCACCATGGTGGCGGCGTGGATCAGGGCGGAAATCGGGGTGGGGCCTTCCATCGAGTCGGGCAGCCACACATGTAGCGGGAACTGCGCCGACTTGCCCATCGCGCCGACGAACAGCAGGACGCAAATAGCCGTCAGGACGGAGACGGTCGCCCATTCGCGGTCCGCCACGAAAGTCAGGGTTTTGCCGGTCATTTCCGGCGCCTGGGCAAACACCGCCGCGTAATCCAGGGTGCCGAACCAGGCCAGCACCAGGCCGATGCCCAGCAGGAAGCCAAAGTCGCCGACGCGGTTGACCAGAAACGCCTTGAGGTTGGCGTAGATCGCCGTCGGCCGGGTGTACCAGAAGCCGATCAGCAGATAAGACACCAGCCCCACCGCTTCCCAGCCGAAAAACAGCTGGACGAAATTGTTGGCCATCACCAGCATCAACATGGAGAAGGTGAACAGCGAAATATAGGCGAAGAAGCGCTGGTAGCCGGGGTCCTCCGCCATGTAGCCGATGGTATAGATGTGCACCATCAGGGAGACGAAGGTCACCACCAGCATCATCAGCACGGTGAGCTGGTCGATCAGGAAGCCGACCTCGAAGCGCACATCGCCCATGGTCAGCCAGGTGTAGACCGTGCCGTTGAAGGTGTTGCCCTGCTGCACGTCCTGGAAGATCAGCAGCGACAACACGAAGGACAACGCCACTCCTAGAATGGTGACCCAGTGCGTTGCGCTGCGCCCGATGACACGCCCGAGCAGCCCGGCGACCAGCGCGCCGGCGAGGGGAGCAAGCGGGACCAGCAGGTAGAGTGTTTGCATGTCAGTCATGTTCAGCCCTTGAGTTGGTCCAGATCATCCACGTTGATGGTCTGCAGGTTGCGGAACAACGCGACCAGAATCGCTAGGCCGATGGCCGATTCAGCTGCCGCCACGGTGAGGATGAAGAAGACGAACACCTGACCCGACGTATCGTTCAGATAATGGGAAAAGGCGACGAAGTTCATGTTCACCGCCAGCAGCATCAGCTCGATAGCCATCAGGATCACGATCAGGTTGCGGCGGTTGAGGAAAATCCCGACCACGCTGAGGGTGAACAACAGGGCGCCGAGGATCAGGTAATGGGTCAGGCCTACCATTGGAATGCTCCCGCTAGGGTGATCTGCATGTTTTTCATTCTTTGCCTCCAGCCTTCTCGGACGGCATGGAAACCATGCGGATGCGATCGGCGCGGCGCACCTTGACCTGCTCTCCCGGATCCTGGTGCTTGGTGTTCTTGCGGCGGCGCAGGGTGATGGCGATGGCCGCCACGATGGCGATCAGCAATACCACCGCAGCCAATTCGAAGGGATAGACATAATCGGTATAAAGCAGGCGCCCGAGTTCTTTGGTGTTGCTGTAATCCGCGCCGTGGCGCTGCTGAAGCTGGGTGAATTCCGGGATAAAGCGCTTGCGCGACAGCACCAGCACCATTTCCATCACCATCAGGCCGCCCACCAGCGCGGCCAGCGGCAAGCTCTCGCGGAACCCATGGCGCAGACGGCGGAAATCCAGGTCCATCATCATCACCACGAAAAGGAACAGCACCATCACCGCACCGATATAAACCAGCACCAGCGCAATCGCCAGGAACTCGGCCTCCAGCATCAGCCACAGTCCGGCGGCGGTGAAGAAGGCCAACACCAGGAACATCGCCGCATGCACCGGATGGCGCGCGGTAATCACGCGCAGCCCGGCGAATAGCAGGATGCTGGCGAGAAAGTAGAAAATCAGTGTTTCAATATTCATGGTCTAGTCCGGTTCCCGTTCAACGGTGACAGTTTTAACGGTATTTGGCGTCTGCCGCCCTGTCCCTGGCGATTTGCTCTTCGTTCCTGTCGCCCACCGCCAGCAGTTTTTCCTTGGTGTAGAGCAGGTCGCCGCGCGATTCGCCGTGATAATCGAAAATGCGTGTTTCGACGATGGCATCGACCGGGCAGGATTCCTCGCAGAAACCGCAGAAAATGCACTTGGTCAGGTCAATGTCATAGCGCGTGGTGCGGCGCGAACCGTCCTCGCGCTGCGCGAGATCGATGGAAATCGCCAGTGCCGGACACACGGTCTCGCACAGTTTGCAGGCGATGCAGCGTTCCTCGCCATTGGGGTAACGGCGCAGGGCGTGCAGGCCACGGAAGCGCGCCGACATCGGCGTGCGTTCCTCGGGGAACTGAATGGTGATCTTGCGCGCGAACATGTAGCGCCCGGTCAGCGCCATGCCCTTGAGCAGTTCCACCAGCAGGAAGGTTGAAAGGAAATTCTTGATACGGTCCATGATCTCTAGCCTCCGCCTTTAGTGGAACAGGTAGCCGTAAGGCGTCTGCATCATGGCGCCGACCACCAGGATCCACACCAGCGTTACTGGAATCAGCACTTTCCAGCCCAGGCGCATGATCTGGTCGTAGCGGTAGCGCGGGAAGGTGGCGCGGAACCATAGGAACAGGAACAACACGAAACACACTTTGCCGATCAGCCAGAAAAATCCGGGTATCCAGGTAAAGGGCGCAACATCAAACAGCGGGTTCCAACCGCCGAGGAACATCAGGCTGGTGAGCGTGGCCACCAGGATCATGTTGGCGTATTCGGCAAGGAAGAACACCGCAAAGGCCATGCCGGAGTATTCCACGTGGAAACCGACGATTTCCGATTCGCCTTCCACCACGTCGAACGGCGCGCGGTTGGTTTCCGCCACGCCGGCGATCAGGTAGACGATGAACAGCGGGAACAGCGGCAGCCAGTACCAGTTGAGGAAGCCGCCCTGTTGTCCCTGAACGATCTGCACCAGATTCAGGCTTTGCGCCGCCATCAACACCCCGACCAGGGCAAAGCCCATGGCGATTTCGTAGGCGACGATCTGTGCAGCGGCGCGCATACCGCCGAGTAAAGCGTATTTGGAGTTGGAGGCCCAACCCGCCAGCACGATGCCATACACCCCCATCGAGGTGATACCCATGATGTACAGGAGGCTCGCGTCGATATCGGCCAGCACCAGTTCCGGCGAGAACGGCACCACCGCCCACGCCGCCAACGCCGGGGCAATCGCCAGAATCGGACCGAGAATGAACAGCGCCTTGTTGGCGCCGCTGGGCATGATGATTTCCTTGGTCATCAGTTTGAGTGCGTCGGCGATGGGCTGCAACCAGCCTTTCGGTCCGACGCGGTTGGGGCCGATACGCACCTGCATGTAGCCGATGATCTTGCGTTCGGCATAGGTGAGGTAGGCCACGCCCAACATCAGCGGTGCGACGATGGCGACGATTTTGGCCATGCTCCACACCAGCGGCCACAGCGGCCCGAGCAAGCCTTGCAACGTGGGAATGACGGTTTCAAACATCGGATTACGCCCTTTCCACCGTGATTTCGTCGAACAATCCGCCCAGTGCGGCCACTTCCAAGCTGCCGACGGCTATGCGCACGCAATTTTCCGGCAGGCGGTCGTCGCGTGCCGCCGGAAGGGTGACGCTGCCCCCCTTCTGGGAAGCTTTAACTTGTTCGCCGACGGCGACACCCAGCTTGGTCAGCAAATTGCCATGCATGACTGCGCGGGTAACGGCGGCATGGGTTTTCTGTAGCGCGCTGGCGCGGCGCACGATGGCATCGGCATGGTAGGCTGAAACGTCACCAATACGCTGCAAGCCTTGAGCGGGGACGGATGCCGCCGAACTGGCGGCTTTTAGCGTGTTGTTCAGTTGTACTGTGACGACGCCGCTGGCGAGTGCCTCGGCGTATACCTGTTCGCTGCTCTCGAAAGCGAACCCTTCCAGTTCGAGCAGGTTGCCCAGCACGCGCAACACCTTCCAGGCGGGACGCGCTTCGCCCAGCGGTTTCACGGCGGCGGCGAACGACTGCGCGCGGCCTTCGGTGCTGATAAAGGTCCCTGAGGTTTCGGAAAACGGCGCGATGGGCAGCAGCACGTCGGCGCAATCCAGCAAGGCATCATTCCGGTAGGCGCACAAGGCCACTACCACGTCGGCTTCGCGCAACGCATTGACGGCCTGTGCCGTATTGTGCGCATCGCGCTCCGGTTCCACGCCCAGCAGGATCATGGCCTTCGGCGCGGCGGCCAGCATGGCTGCGGCATGCTTGCCGCCGGATTGCGGCACGGCCTGGGCGAGGTAACCCCCAACGCTGTTGGCGGCTTCGCCGAGGAAGCCCAGGCGGGCGCCGGAGAGTTCGGCGATCTGCTGCGCCAGCGCGTGCAGTTGCGCGTATTGCGGATGCTGTTGTGCCAGATTGCCGAGCAGCACTGCCTTGTGCTCGCCCTGCTTGAGCGTGGCCGCGATGGCCTGTCCGCTGGCATCGGCGGATTCGCCAGCCAGAGCGCGGCGTATCTGTTCGAGCGCCTGCGGCATGTCGGCGGGCGCGACGATGGCCTTGGCGGCGACCGGCATCAGCAGGTCGTCGTCAAACGGGTTGACCAAGCTGACGGTAGCACCCTGGCGCGCCGCTTGGCGCAGGCGCAAGGCCAGCAGCGGGTGGTCGGCACGCAGGCTGGTTCCCACCAGCAGGACGCTATTTAACGCGGAAATGTCGGCAATCGCCATGCCCAGCCACGGCGCGCCCTGGCGGCTGGCGTCGGCGCTGAAATCGGCCTGGCGCAGGCGGAAATCGACGTTGTCGCTGCCCAGCGCACGGGTCAGTTTTTGCAGCAGATGGAGTTCTTCCAGAGTGGCGTGCGGGGTGGCCAGCGCACCGATTTCCGGCGCGCCGCGCTTGTCCCTGACGGCCTTGATTGCGCTGGCGGCAAAGTCCAGCGCATATTGCCAGTCGCATTCGCGCCACTGTTCATTCTGCTTGATCATCGGGCGTGTCAGGCGATCTTCCGCGTTCAGCCCTTCGTAGGCGAAACGCTCGCGGTCGGACAGCCAGCATTCGTTGATGGCGTCGTTTTCGCGCGGCACCACGCGCACCACCTTGCCGTTCTTGCTGTGGATTTCGATATTGCTGCCCAGGCCGTCGTGCGGGCTGACCGAGGGCGCGCGGCGCAGCTCCCAGGAGCGTGCCTGGTAGCGGAACGGCAAGCTGGTGAGCGCGCCCACCGGGCACAGGTCGATCATATTGCCGGACAGTTCGGATTCGATGGCGTGGCCGAGGAAGGGGGTGATTTCCGAATGCTCGCCGCGGCCGATCTGCCCCATTTCCATGAGGCCGCCGATTTCCTGGCCGAAACGCACGCAACGGGTGCAATGGATGCAGCGCGTCATGTCGCTGGAGATCAAGGGGCCGAGGTTCTTGTTGAACACCACGCGCTTTTCTTCGTGGTAGCGCGATGCGCTCTTGCCGTAACCCACCGCCAGGTCCTGTAACTGGCACTCGCCGCCCTGGTCGCAGATCGGGCAGTCGAGCGGATGATTGATGAGCATGAACTCCATCACCGCCTTTTGTGCCGCCAGCGCTTTGGTCGAGCGCGTTTGCACCTTCATGCCTTCCATTACCGGCGTGGCGCAGGCGGGCAGCGGCTTGGGCGCCTTTTCCACTTCGACCAAGCACATGCGGCAGTTGGCGGCGACCGACAGTTTCCTGTGGTAACAGAAGCGCGGAATGTAGATGCCCGCCGCGTCGGCGGCGTCAATCACCGTGCTGCCGTCGGGAACGGTCAGCGCCTTGCCGTCAATTTCGATATTCGCCATATTTTTAGACGCCGGAAACCAGGCACTTGCCGTGCTTGATGTGATGTTCGAATTCGTGGCGGTAAGCTTTAAGCATGCCTTGCACCGGCATGGCCGCCGCATCGCCCAGCGCGCAGATGGTGCGCCCCATGATGTTGCCCGCTACCGAATCCAGCAGGGCGAGGTCCTCATCGCGCCCCTGGCCGTGCTCGATGCGATGCACCACCCGGTACAGCCAGCCTGTGCCTTCGCGGCACGGCGTGCATTGGCCGCAGGATTCCTCGAAATAAAAGTAGGACAGACGCTCCAGCGCCTTGACCATGCACACCGTCTCGTCCATGACGATCACCGAGCCGGCGCCGAGCATGGAACCGGCCTTGGCGATGGAATCGTAGTCCATGGTCACGTCCATCATGATCTCGGCGGGCACTACCGGCACCGAGGAACCGCCGGGAATCACCGCTTTCAGCTTGTGGCCGTTGCGCACGCCGCCGGCCATTTCGAGCAAATCCTTGAAGGGGGTGCCCATGCCGATTTCGTAGTTGCCCGGCTTGTTGACGTGGCCGGAGACGGAAAAGATCTTGGTGCCGCCGTTGTTGGGCTTGCCCAACTCCAGGAATTTCTGTCCGCCATTCTTGACAATATAGGGGATCGACGACAGCGTCTCGGTGTTGTTAATGGTGGTCGGCCTGCCATAGAGGCCGAAGCTCGCCGGGAACGGCGGCTTGAAGCGCGGCTGGCCCTTCTTGCCCTCGATGGATTCGAGCAGCGCGGTTTCCTCGCCGCACACGTAGGCGCCGTAGCCGTGGTGGGCGTGGATATCGAAATCCCAGCCCGAGCCGAGGATGTTCTTGCCCAGCAGGTTGGCGGCACGCGCTTCTTCCAGGGCGGCTTCGAAGCGCTCGTAGCACTCGAAGATTTCGCCGTGGATGTAGTTGTAGCCCGCCGTCGCACCCAGGGTGTAGCCGGCGATGATCATGCCTTCGATCAACTGGTGCGGGTTGTAGCGGACGATGTCCTTGTCCTTGAAGGTGCCCGGTTCGCCCTCGTCGGTGTTGCACACCACGTATTTTTCGCCGGGGAACTGGCGCGGCATGAAGCTCCACTTGAGCCCCGTCGGGAAGCCCGCGCCGCCGCGGCCGCGCAGGGCGCTGATCTTGACCTGGTTGATGATCTCCTCGGCCGGCATTTTCTCGGCGATGACCTTCTTTAGCGCGTCGTAGCCGCCGACCTTGAGGTAATTCTCCAGCTTCCACGATTCCGGCAGGTGGATGCTGTGGAAAATGACTTCGTTCAAGCCTTTAATGTCCGCCATGATTATTCCAGCCCCGCCAGGATTTCGTCGATGACCTGAGGCGTCAGCTTCACCTTCATCTTGTGGTTGTTGACGGTGAGCAGCGGCCCCTCGCCGCAGGAACCCATGCACTCCGACATCTTCAGGGTGAACTTGCCGTCCGGCGTGGTTTCACCGAAGCCGATGCCGAGCTTGTCCTGGATGTATTCGACCACGCTTTGCGCGCCCATCAGGCTGCACGGCAGGTTGGTGCAGACGGTCAGCTTGTATTTGCCGACCGGCTTGAGTTCGTACATGTTGTAGAAGGTCGCCACTTCCCACGCCGCGATGGCGGGGATTTGCAGGTAGCCGGCGACGAACTCGATGGTCTCGGGAGCCAGCCAGCCTTTTTCTTCCTGGGCGATGCGCAGCGCCGACATGGTCGCAGACTGCTTCTGCAGCGGCGGATATTTGGCGACTTCGCGGTCGATTCTTTTCAGCGATTCGGTCGAGAGCATTATCGGTCTATCTCTCCAAACACAATGTCGTAAGTACCCATCAGCGCCACCACATCGGCGATCATGTGACCGCGCGCCATCTCGTCCATGGCGGCCATGTGGGCGAAGCCCGCTGCGCGGATCTTCATGCGGTAGGGCTTGTTGGCGCCGTCGGAAATCAGATAGATGCCGAATTCGCCCTTGGGGTGCTCGACGGCGGCATAGGCCTCGCCGGGCGGCACGTGGAAACCCTCGGTGAAGAGCTTGAAATGATGGATCAACTCTTCCATGTTTTCCTTCATTCCGGCGCGTGACGGCGGGGCAACCTTGTGGTCGTTGCTGATCACCGGACCGGGATTGACGCGCAGCCAGTCAACGCATTGCTTGATGATGCGGTTGGACTGGCGCATTTCTTCCATGCGCACCAGATAACGGTCATAACAGTCGCCGTTGACGCCGACTGGAATGTCGAAATCCACCTTGTCGTAGACTTCGTAGGGCTGCTTCTTGCGCAGATCCCATTCGATGCCGGAGCCGCGGATCATCGGTCCGGTCAGGCCCAGCGCCAAGGCGCGCTCCGGGGTAACCACGCCGATGCCGACGGTGCGCTGTTTCCAGATGCGGTTGTCGGTCAGCAGGGTTTCGTATTCGTCGACATAGCCGGGGAAGCGCTGGGTAAAGTCGTCGATGAAGTCCAGCACCGAGCCGTGGCGGTTGAAGTTCATCCCGGCCACGTCTTTTTCGCTGTGCACCTTCATCTTGGCCGCATCGTACTGCGGCATGACATCGGGCAGATCGCGGTAAACGCCGCCGGGACGGTAGTAAGCGGCATGCAGGCGCGCGCCGGAAACCGCCTCGTAGACGTCCATCAGGTCTTCGCGTTCGCGGAAAGTGTAGAGGAACATCGTCATGGCGCCGATGTCCAGGCCGTGCGCCCCCAGCCACAGCAGGTGGTTGAGGATGCGGGTGATCTCGTCGAACATCACGCGGATGTACTGAGCGCGCACCGGTACTTCGATGCCCAGCAGCTTCTCCACCGCCATCACGTAGGCGTGTTCGTTGCTCATCATCGACACATAGTCGAGACGATCCATGTAGGGCATGGCCTGCAGGAAGATCTTGTTCTCGGCGAGCTTCTCGGTGGCGCGATGCAGTAGGCCGATATGCGGGTCGGCGCGCTGCACCACCTCGCCGTCCAGTTCCAGCACCAAGCGCAATACGCCGTGCGCCGCCGGATGCTGGGGGCCGAAGTTCAAAGTGTAATTCTGGATTTCAGGCACCGTAACCCTCCTCGCGGATCACGCGCGGAATCATCACGCGGTTTTCCATGCTTACCGGCTGATACACCACGCGGCGCTGTTCCGGGTCGTAACGCATTTCGACGTTGCCGACCAGCGGAAAATCCTTGCGGAACGGGTGGCCGATGAAGCCGTAGTCCGACAGGATGCGGCGCAGGTCGGGATGCCCGGTGAAAATAATGCCGAACAGGTCGAAGGCTTCGCGTTCGTTCCAGTTGGCGATCGGCCAAACTTCAACTACCGAATCCAGCATGGGGTATTCGTCGTCCTCGGCGAATACCCGCACGCGCAAGCGCTGGTTGTTGGCATAGGAAAGCAGGTGAGCCACGGCGGCAAAACGCTTGCCGTCCCAGGTACCGCCTTCCGCTTCGCTGCAGCCGTATTCGCTATAGTCCACGCCGCACAGATCGGTAAGTTGCTCGAAGCGCAGATCAGGATGGTCACGCAGTTCGTGGGCTATCGCCAGCCAGTCCGTCGCTTTCACCTCGATGGTCAGCTCGCCGACGCATTCCGTCAACTTGACGATTTTGTCGCCCAGCGCGGCTTGCAGACTTATAGTCAGTTTTTCCAGTTTGGCATTCATGGCATCAGGTTCGTGCGATGGTTTGGGTGCGTCTGATCTTGTTCTGTATCTGCATCAACCCGTAGAGCAGCGCTTCGGCGGTCGGCGGGCAGCCCGGCACGTAGACGTCGACCGGCACGATGCGGTCGCAACCGCGCACCACCGAATAAGAATAATGGTAATAACCGCCGCCGTTGGCACAGGAACCCATTGACAGCACCCAGCGCGGTTCGGCCATCTGGTCGTAAACCTTGCGCAGGGCGGGTGCCATCTTGTTGGTCAGGGTGCCGGCGACGATCATCAGGTCGGACTGGCGCGGGCTGGGGCGGAACACGATGCCGAAGCGGTCGAGGTCGTAGCGCGAGGCGCCGGCCTGCATCATTTCCACCGCGCAACACGCGAGGCCGAAGGTCATCGGCCACAGCGAGCCACAACTGGCCCAGTTGAAAACGGTGTCGAGGGTGGTGGTGACGTAGCCTTTTTCGAAAACGCCTTGAATACTTACTCCCATTCCAAGGCTCCTTTCATCCACTCATAGACAAAACCCACCACCAGGATGCCGAGGAACACGACCATGGCGAGAAAACCAAACAGGCCGATTTCTTCCAGCACTACTGCCCAAGGAAACAGGAAGGCAATTTCCAGGTCGAACAGGATGAACAGGATAGCAACCAGATAGTAGCGCACGTCGAATTTCATGCGCGCGTGCTCAAACGCTTCAAATCCACATTCGTAGGGAGAAAGCTTGGCTTCGTCGGGGCGGCTTGGTCCCAGCAGCTTGCCGAACACCATGGGCACTACCCCCACAGCCAGGCCGACGAACACGAACAACAGGATAGGAAAATAATTTTCCAGCATGGGTTTAATGATCCCGCGAGATGATGGAGACTGTGTTTTTTACTGGCCCGGTCGTTGAGTGCGCTGGCCCTCCCCAGACCAAATGCACCCGCTTTTTTGCTGCTTGTATGGTGCCGATGAGCAGACTCGAACTGCTACGGCTTTCGCCACTACCCCCTCAAGATAGCGTGTCTACCAATTTCACCACATCGGCATGTTACGTATTCCCAGCACACATCGCCTTAATTTCAGGCGGCGATCGCTTGTGCGCCGAGTATAGAAGCTGTTATTTCGGTATTTCTCCTGACTTTCCTGCCGGAACCGGCACGTCAGGCGTGGTATTCGCTGCGGGCGCCGCCGGTTGCAGCACCGTCTTCTGCGACTCCATCAGCCCGACCGGCTTGGTTTTCTGCCCGGAGAGGTAGGTTAGCCCCATGCTGGTGATGAAGAAGACGGTTGCCAATATCGCTGTGGCGCGGCTCAGGAAGTTGGCCGAACCGCTTGATCCGAACAAGCTGCCGGACGCGCCACTACCAAAGGCGGCGCCCATGTCCGCCCCCTTGCCGTGCTGCATCAGCACCAGACCGACAACGCCCAGCGCTACCGCCACATGAACCACCCAAAGCAACGTTTCCATAAATTCCCAGCTAAATGTCTAACACTAACCCGCCGAGCGGCAGATCGTCAAAAACTCATTGGCATCAAGGGCGGCGCCGCCGATCAGACCGCCGTCAATATCCGGCATGGAGAACAATTCTGCCGCATTCGCGCCTTTTACGCTACCCCCGTACTGGATCACCAATCCGTCCGCCACTCCCTTGTCAAGCGCGGCAATCTTGCCGCGGATAAAGGCATGAACGGCTTGCGCCTGATCCGGCGACGCGGTTTTTCCGGTGCCGATAGCCCATACCGGCTCATAGGCCACGATGGCCTGTTTCAGACTTTCCACACCTGCGGCTTGTATGACCGCATCCAGTTGGCGCGCCACCACCTGTTCGGTGATATTGGTCTCGCGTTCCTGCAAGGTTTCTCCGACGCACAGGATGGGCGTCAAACCGGCCTTCTGTGCAGCAACATACTTGGCAGCCACCGTCATGTCGTCGTCGCCGAACAGCGCACGGCGCTCGGAATGGCCGACGATGGCATATTTACAGCCGAAATCCAGCAGCATGGCAGCGGACACTTCGCCCGTGAATGCACCCTTTTCGTGCTGACTGAGATTCTGCGCGCCCCAGGCGATCTTGCCGCCCTGCAACAGGGACTGTATTTGGGCCAGATAAGGGAATGGCACGCATACCGCGCAATCCACCGCCCCCAAGCTCGCCGCCCCGGCCAGCAAGCCGTCCAGCAGCGCCTTGTTCTGGGACAGGCTCCCGTGCATTTTCCAGTTTCCAGCGACCAGTTTTCTGCGCATGGCGACTCCCCTGTTTTGCAAAGTGTCGCATGGTACGCATGATGCTCTTGCCGGTCAATCCCGCAATAACAGTGTGTGCATGGGAAATCTTGCTGGTTGGTCCTTGAGGGCTGTTGGAGCGCAGCCATCCCATCCGGGTTAGAATTGCAGGATGAACGATGAGGATTACATGCGCGCGGCAATTGCCCTGGCGCGTCAGGCGTGGGAGGCGGGCGAGGTGCCGGTTGGCGCGGTGGTGGTCAAGGATGGGGAAATCGTCGGGCGCGGCTTTAACGCGCCCATATCGCGCCATGATCCGACTGCACATGCCGAAATCATGGCATTGCGGGATGCGTCTGCGCGCCTCGGCAATTACCGGCTGCCTGGTTGCTCCCTTTACGTCAATATCGAACCTTGTGCCATGTGTGCCGGGGCGATCATCCATGCGCGCATCGCTCGGGTGGTCTACGGCGCGGCCGATTTGAAGACGGGTGCATGCGGCAGCGTGATAGACCTGTTCGGCGAGGCGCGCTTGAATTATCATGCCGTTGTCATTCCCGGAGTGATGGCGGGGGAAGGCGGTGCGCTGCTGAGCGCCTTTTTTGCCGAACGGCGTAGCAGGAAGAATCATGCGGATTGAAGTCAGCATTCCTGGGCAGACGTTGCGCCTGTTCGACGAGGCTGGGGCGCTGGTGCAGGTTAGCCCGGTTTCTACGGCTGCCAACGGCGCGGGGGAGCTATGCGGCAGTTATTGCACGCCGCGCGGAAAGCATGTTGTACGCGCCAGGATTGGTGACGGGCAGCCGCTGAACAGCGTATTCGTGAGAAGGCGGCCCACCGGTGAAATATACACGCCGGAGCTGGCGTTGCAATATCCCGGTCGCGACTGGATATTGACGCGCATCCTGTGGTTGTCCGGGTGTGAGCTTGGCATGAACCGCCTTGGCGAGGTCGATACCATGCGGCGCTATATCTATATTCATGGCACGCCGGATGAGGTGGCGCTGGGGGAACCTGCTTCGCGAGGTTGCGTGCGCATGCACAATGCCGATTTACTGCCTCTGTTTGAACGCGTCGCAGCGGGAACGGCAGTGGAAATTTCCGGCTGAATCCCTGCAAGGGCCGCAGAAAGCGGATTTGACCCCAGTGATAAAGGACTTTAATATCCTGTCTATGCGGTCACACTAGGGGAATCCCCTACCCTGACCGTATATTGGCCTACTAGGCCGGATGGGAATATCCTGCTGTTTTATGATGTTCTGAAACTAACTAAAATTGAGCAATTTGCGAATTTTCTATTCCCTGATGGAGAGCGGTGCTGATGAGTAAAGTCCATGATCTGAAAATCTGGGTGCGCCTGGTGGCGGTGATCTGGCTGATGCTGTTCATCGCCTGGGCGATCCTGATTTTCTGGGCGGCACACGAACAGCGCGAGTTTGCCGCCGGGCAGGCGCGCGACTTCTCCAAAAGCGTACACAAGATGACCATGGCCAGCCTTACCGGCATGATGCTTACCGGCACGGTAGCGCAACGCGCGGTGTATCTCGACCAGATCCGCCAGTCCGACGACATCAAGGAGTTGCGCGTGATCCGCGGTGAAGGCGTGTCCAAGCAATATGGTCCCGGTGCTGCGGAAGAGAGCAAGACCGATGCCGTCGAGCAACAGGTGCTGCAAAGCGGCCAGCCATTTTTCCAGGAGCAGGAGGACGCTTCCGGTTCCAGCTTGCGCGCGATCATTCCGGCCACGGCGCAGAAGAACTACCTCGGCAAGGATTGCCTGATGTGCCACATTGTTCCCGAGGGCACGGTGCTGGGAGCGGTGAGCATGCGCATTTCGCTCGACAAGGCCAACGTGGCGGTACGCGATTTGACCCTGCACATCGTCTTTGTGGCGATTGGCTTGAGCATTCCCCTGCTGCTGTTCATCTATCTGTTTATCTCGCGCTTCGTCACCAGGCCGCTTGAGTCCATGACCAACGGTCTGCGCGACATCGCTCAGGGCGAGGGCGACCTGACGCGCCGCCTGCCGGTGCAAAGTCGCGACGAGATCGGCGAGGCTGCGATGGTGTTCAACCAGATGATGGACAAGTTCCGCGATCTGATCCGCCATGTCAGCGAGTCGGCTTCCCAGGTTTCATCAGCCGCCAAGGGCTTGTCCGCCAGCGCCGAACAGGTGGCATATGGTTCCACGCAGCAGAGTGAAAAGTCCGCGCTGATCGTGACCGCGGTGAGCGAAATGGCGGCCAGCATCGGATCCGTTGCCCTGACGACGGGGCAGGTGCAACACCATTCACAGGAAACCCTCGATCGGTCGGTCGAGGGTAACGAAAGCCTGTCCGTGCTGCTCGGCGAAATCAGCCAGGTGGAGGATTCCGTAAGCGGCATTGCCACCTCGGTCGAAGAATTCGTGCGCAGCACCAGCCAGATCACCGCCATGACGCGCCAGGTCAAGGATATAGCCGAGCAGACCAATCTGCTCGCCCTCAACGCAGCCATCGAAGCAGCGCGCGCTGGCGAGCAGGGACGAGGGTTTGCCGTGGTGGCGGACGAGGTGAGGAAACTGGCGGAAAAATCGGCCAGTTCCGCCAACGAAATCGACACGGTGACCCAATTGCTGTCGCGTCAGTCCAGCATTGTTGAAACCTCCATTCAGGAAGGGCGGCAGCACTTGAACAGCAGCCAGGATGCGCTGGAAAATGCGGCGGTCGTGCTGTCCACGGCCGGCGAGTCGGTGCGGGCGGTGACGTATGAATTGTTGAGCATTGTTTCTTCTTCCGAGGAACAGCGCGCCACCAGCGAGCAGGTGGCCAACAACGTCAGGGATATTGCGGGGATGGCACAGGATAATGCCAGGGCGAATCAGCAGTCCGTGGCCGCCGCGCGCAACCTGGAAGAGTTGGCCACCGGCCTGCAGGATCTGGTGCAACACTTCAAGGTCTGAACAGCCACACCAGCTTCCTCAGCTTTCTCAATTGCTCGTCACGCCCCGGAGCGGCGTTCGGACGGTAGCGCAGGGCGATGTATAGATCGCTGATACGCGCCACGCTGCCCGCCAAATCAGGCCGCAGTTGCACGATGCGAGCGGCATGGGCGGCAGGCCCCTCTTCCGCGCGGCGCCCCAGCCCAGCCTGTGCCAGGCGCGCGCAAAAACGCCGGTAGGCGGCCACCGCCGGATCCTGCGGGCGGGTGCGCAAGCGCCACAGCAGCGTCGCCGCAAAAAACAGCATCAATCCCCCGATGCCTGTCAGCAAGCCGTAGATCATGCCGCGCGCGCTTTCCAGACCCATGCCCAGGCGCGAAAGCAATTCATGCTGGCGTCGGTGGCTGTAGCCCAACACCCACTTGTGCCAGTTGTAATTCACCAGGTCCATGCCGAAGCGCAACTGCCGCAGCCAGTCCGGGTTCAGGCGCGTAAACAGCGGCAGCGCTTCGCCCGAGGGCAGCGCGTCCAGCAGCCCGGCTTCCGCCGTCACGCGCTGCGGGGCGATGCGCGCGGTGGGGTCGATGCGCACCCAGCCTTGGTCTTCCAGCCACACTTCAGCCCAGGCGTGGGCATCCGACTGGCGCACGATGAGGTAGTTGCCGATGGGGTTGTGTTCACCGCCCTGATAGCCGGTGACCACGCGTGCCGGAACGCCGGCCGCGCGCATCAGAAACACGAAGCTGCCGGCATAGTGCTCGCAAAAGCCGCGCCGAGAGCCGAACAGAAAATCGTCCACCGCATGCCTGCCCAGTGGCGGCGGCGATAGCGTGTAGAAAAACGCCTCGCGGGTAAACATGTCGAGCGCGGCATCGACGATTTCCCTTCCGTTGCGGGCGTTCTCGCGCCACGATTCCCCCAGTTGCCGTGCCTGCGGGTTGAAGTCGGACGGCAGTTGCAGGGCGTGGCGGCGCGCCACAGGGCGCAATTCGGTTTCCACCCGGTATTTGGGTTGAGAAGTGATCTGATAGCGCAGGCGCTGACGCGCGGGGGCGGCGGCGAGCACCTGAAAATCGTCGCTCATGCTGCTGGAAGGCGGCAGGGTCAGCGGAAAATCCAGGGCGAACAGCCAATGCTGGTCATGCGGCTCAAGCGTAATGGTATAGGTAAGCGGCTCGCCTTCGGCATACAGCGTCACCGCAGCCGGGCGCCGCTGCGGACCGGCGCTCCAGGTGCGGCCGTCGAAATGCCAGAATACCGGGCCGCGCCAATAGCGCAATTCGGGAGCGGGGGCCGCGCCCACGAATTCAGCGCGAAAGGCCACCGCCCTGGAAAGCCCCAGGCTGCTGATGTCGCCTGGCGACATGCTGTTGCTCAGGCCGGTCACGGCATTTTGTGCCGGTGCCGGGACGCCCCATAGCGGACTTTGCGCGCGCGGGAAGAGTACGAAGAGCACAATCATCACCGGCAATCCCTGCGCCAGCAACAGGGTAGCCAAGCGCAGTTTCGGCTTGAGCGCCAGGGTCGGGGCGGGCAGGTTCAACCCGATCAGGGTGGCGGTGATGGCCAGCACCGCCACCAGCATGTACAAACCCATCAGAATGCTCTGCGAATACAGGAAATTGGTGATAACCAGAAAGTACCCGAGAAAAATCATGACGATGCCGTCGCGCACCGAACGCATTTCCATCAGCTTGAGCGCCAGCATGACGATCAGCAAGGCGACGCCGGCATCGCGCCCGGTAATGGTGCGGTAAGTGAGCAGCACGCCCGCCCCGGCGGTGAGCGCCAGGGCCAGCAACAGCCACTTGTTGGGCAGCGGCAGGCCACGCCTTGCGGCTACCCAGCGCCACGCCCCCAATGCCACGCACAACACGGTGATCCACGGCGGCAGATGTTCGACATGCGGGACGATGATCCATGCCAGCGCCAGCAGCAGCCAGGGAATGTTGCGTTGCAGGGCCGGTGCGACGGTCATTGGGGAGAATGCCCCTTCAGGCCGTCAGCGGTGGGCTTTCGCCCATTTTGAGATAATGGGTGATGGCGTCGGCGAGTTTCTGCGGTTGCAGTTTGGAGACGTAGGCTTCCACGCCCACGGCACGCCCCATGTGCTCATTCACCGAACTCAACGAGGAATACATCAGGACGGGAATGCCGACGAAACGCGGGTCGCTCTTGATGTTCTTGGTCAACACGTAGCCATCCATTTCCGGCATTTCCACGTCGGTAAGCACCAACTGGATGTGTTGATTGACCAGTTCGCCGCGGGACTCGGCTTCCCCGGCGATTTTTTGCAGGCTTTCCCAACCCTGCCTGCCGTTGTTGGCAAACACCGAGCGCACGCCCAGGGCGTCCATGGTGCGCTGTATCTGGCCGCGCGCGGTGGCCGAATCGTCGGCGTAAAACACCGTGTAGGTCTTGTCGCGGGGTTGTTCCACCGGGCGAATCAATTCGAACTGCTTGCTGTCGTCGTAGCGGGTGGTTTCGGAAAGGATTTTTTCCATGTCGATCATCATTACCAGGCGCTTGTCGGCCAGTTCAGTGACGGCGGTGACCAGGCCGCCCATCTGCATGTTGAGCATGTCGGGCGGCACCCTCATCACCGACCAGTCCAGGCGCATGATGGTATCGACCGCCTCCACCAGAAAACCCTGGATATGCTGGTTATATTCGGTGACCACCATGATCTGCGGTTTTTCCTCGGGCTCGATGCCGACGTATTTCACCAGATCGACCACCGGCACCAGTTGGCCGCGCAGGCTGACCATGCCTTCGACGGCATTGGGCATTTCCGGGGCGGCGGTGATCGGCGGCACGCGCATGACTTCGCGCACCTTGAAGACATTGACGCCGAAAGTTTCGCGCCGTCCGCTACGCTGGTCGAATCCCAGGCTGAAGAGCAGGATTTCCAGCTTGTTGGTGCCCGCCAACTTGGAGCGTTCGTCGATTTTTTTAAACAGTTCCGACATGTTGCGATTCCCCTTGCCGAAAGCCCTCCCTTAGCGGAAGGGGGTGGATTTTTTTGCCCATTACTTTAGCAGGGTTTCAGCGAAAAATGTCAATGTCTTAAAAACGCGCGGGGCGGCATGAGCCGGACAAGGGCTGCTCTCATCCCCAAGTTTGGTTTCGGAGTTCAACCCAAATAATCCATTAGGCGGCTCTTCGAGCCTACGCGAGCGCCAACGGTCGTTTTGCAGTCATTTTGGCCGCTTGCTCGGCGCCCATAGACCCGCTATGGGCTTCTCCCAAGCAACCAAACTGCCTCGCAAATCGCCTCGTTGTCATCTCGCGTCCTAATGGATTATTTGGGTTCAATCACACGGCGGCATGTTGATGAAAAACACGAATCCGTGGCGCAATTTTTTCGCGCACGGCACCCGACAAATTCAAAGTGCTTGAGGGCGAAGGCAAGTTACGCCGCCACATCAAGCTTTCGTCTGCACAGGACATCGCGGAAAAGCATGTCGGTGAGTATCTTCTTTTGGCGCTCAAGGCGTCCCCAACGCCGTGAGACCCAACCCGGCACTCAACCTCGCTCCCTTTGGTCGCTGGACGCTGCGCGATAAAGCCGCGCAGCGCCGGTGACTTCTACGTTAGGCATTTTTCAGTTGCAGGCGTAATATTTCCGCATGAAAGTATCTGAGCTATTACGGCTGTTGGAAAAAGATGGTTGGTTCATCGAGCGACAACGCGGCAGCCATCGCCAATTACATCACAGCACGAAACCGGGTACCGTTACTGTTGCGGGCAAACCGAGCGTAGACGTTCCTCCCGGCACATTAAATAGTGCGCTCAAACAGGCTGGGTTAAAGGAGTAATTCCATGCGCTATATGGTTGTTATTGAAAAGGGTTCTTCCAGTTATGGCGCTTTTGTCCCGGATTTGCCCGGCTGCATCGCCGTTGGCGAAACGGAAGCAGAAGCACTTGCTCTTATTGAAGAAGCAATCCAGTTTCATCTTGAAGATATGAGAGCCGACGGTCTTCAAATCCCACAGCCTGCGTCCAAAAGTACTTTTGTTGAAGTGGCTCTGGCTGCCTAACCGCTGCATTCAAGCGGGACTGGCCGTAAGCGTTCTCTTTGCGGCCTGTAGTTTTTTGACTTCCAGGGCTCGGGCGCTCAAGATGTGCCAGCAGTTGGCATAACGAAGGAAGCAACGGATGGGGTTTCCAGGAATTGAGGCTGGCATCAGGCTTGGACAGGTCGGCCAGTTTCAGCACGTCAGCCCACTGACGTAAGTAGCGCTTTGCGCCGTCAGGTGCATCTGGCAGGTGCGACACCACGCCCTTTACTGCTTTGACTGGGACTTTCCGAAATCTCGTCAGCATCTTGTTGCTGACCCCCATGCTTCTGAGAAAATCTCTATCCGGCCTGGTTGTCGCCTTGATCTCGCACAAGCGCGCCAGCAACGGCACAAGGTTGCGATCACCATCAAGTCGGCAGAGCCATTGCGCATGGCGGCATATCGCGCGCATCAGCGGGTCGGGCAGTTCTTTGATAAATTCACTCCCCAACCATTCCGAGAGCCTGCCTGCGTATTCATTCTGTGCCAGCCAGCCGTATATGGCCATCGTGGCTAGCGAATGGGTGAACAGGCTTTCCAAGCGGTCGGCCATGCGATGAACTTCATCGTCCATGAAAAGCAGCGTTGCGGAAACCCGATGTTCAGCCGGGCTTTCCTCATACCATTCCCTTAATTTTCCCCGTAGCCAGCTTGTATAGACCTCTCTGATTTTCAGGTTTTCGGCGACAAGCATGAATGTGCTATCCGAGCTGTACGCCATTGGCGATTCTGATCGCTCAAGGCCAAGCATGCTTATCGTAACGAGGCGACAATTCCGGGAAACCTGTAAGAGAATTAAGGGGTCAGACCCCCATGGCACTACCTTAGCGCCAAGGGTATGCGCGAAGCGCGAAAAACATGAAGGCTGAGAGCCTCGAATTGTTATGATCATGGTGTCAAAGTCAGTCTCATAACAAGGAGGATCAGCCATGGTGGATACTACCAAAAAAACGCTTGCAGCGATGCGTGGAACAATTCCGGCGTCAGTTTGGTGATCAGCCAACACAGGCTTTGGGTTCGGTGCTACCCGCCGAATTTGTGCGAAAGGTGGTGGAGGAAGAGGCCGGGAATTTTCGCCAGAGAATCTATCCGCCGCTGACCACGCTGGGCCTGTTTGTCGGGCAGGCCTTGAGCCCGGACGGAGCCTGCCAAGATGCGGTGGCACGTAACTTGAGCGTGCGAACGGCGCGTGGAGAAAGTGGCTGCACCCTGAGCAGTGGCCCGTACTGCAAAGCGCGTCAGCGTCTGCCCTTGAACCTGATCAGTCGGCTTGGCACAAGCGTTGGCGAGGAACTGGAGCGAGCCAGCCCGCTGGACTGGAAATGGCGAGGTCGCTCCGTCAAATTGATGGACGGCACGACAGTCTCGATGCCCGATACCGAGGAGAATCAATCGGCATACCCGCAAAGTGGTGCGCAAAAAGTGGGGCTGGGTTTTCCGCTGGCGATGCTGGTGGCGTTGATTTCTCTCTCAACGGGCGCGGTGCTGCGTTGGGCAACCGGGCCGTGCCGGGGTAAGCATACCGGAGAGCAAGCCTTGTTTCGCACGTTAATGCCGCATCTTGCTGCTGGGGACGTGATACTGGCAGACCGCTATCACTGCAACTATTTCACGGCAGCCTTGCTGGTTGAGCGAGGGGTTGACCTGGTCACCCGGCAGCACCAGCGCCGCATCACTGATTTCCGGCGTGGCAAGCGTCTGGGGCGACGCGACCACCTGGTCGAATGGGTACGCCCAAAACGGCCTGACTGGATGGATCACGACACCTATGCCCGTATGCCCGAACGTCTGTTGCTCCGCGAAACCGAGGTGGCTGGGCGTATCCTGGTCACCACTCTTACCGACTCGAAAACGGTGAGTTCCGGGGAGATTGACCAACTGTATAGCCGTCGCTGGCAGGTCGAAGTAGATCTGCGTTCGATCAAAGCGCAGATGGGGATGGACATACTGCGCACCAAGTCGCCATCGATGATTGACAAGGAAATTGCCGCCTACATGCTGGCCTACAACTTGGTGTGCGCATTGATGGCTCGTGCGGCGGCTGGCGCGCAAGTGCTGGCCCGCTCGCTAAGCTTCAAGGGGACGCTGCAACTTCTGCTGGCCTTCGAGCAACACTTGCGCTTTAGCGGCGGCTCTGCTGTGAAGGCCATGACAGGCAAGCTACTCGACGCAATCAGCGTGCTTACGTTGCCGACACGCCCAGGACGGGTCGAACCGCACGCTGTAAAACGACGACCAAAAAATCATTCGCTGCTTACTCAGCCCCGTGATGTGGCTCGGGCGGCCATCCGGCAATCAAGAAAAATGACGGCTTAAGGTAGTGCCATGGGACCCTGACCCCTTTTATTGCCATTGCGCGCGCGCCTTTGGCCTTAAGGTAGTGCCATGGGGGTCAGACCCCTTGGGGTCAGACCCCTTAATTCCCCGGCCACCGCCTCGCTGTGGCGGGTGGATTCCTGGCGCAGATCGAGGTTAACCAGATAAAAACCGATTGTGTATTTTGGTCATATTCCGGGTTTCTTCATGTCATTCCTGGCAGGCTCCGGGTCGTTGCAATGATCGTCCTGCTCTTTCCGCGCACCCCCGCTCGCTTCATCGCAGGGATAAGGGTAACGGACATGACCGTAGCGGATCAGCAACACCGCCAGAGTCAGCATCAGGATCGAACCGCTAACCGCCAACATGCGCCAATCGTCCATCGCCTTCATATCGAGGATCAGGTAGCGCGCCAACGCCACCATGCCGATATACAGCGGAAAGCGCACCGGCAGCCTGCCGGTGCTGTAATACAGCTCGACCATCGCCAGCACTTCCAGGTAGAGGAAAAGCAACAGCAGGTCAACCAAGGTCACCTGCATCGCCCGCACCATGACCATGACCTCGCTCGCCATGGCAACTACCGTGGCGATGGCGATCACCAGCAGGCCGAGATGTTTCACCACCGCGAGCAGCCACTTGTTGAATTCCTGGATCGGTTTTTTCATGATGGTCCCCAATTTATTTGGCTCTTCCGGTAAATCCTACGGTGAAAAGAGATGGCCGACATCCCTAAGATGGTGTATCCACGCGGGTTTTCCAGGACTCGGGGAGGAATTAAGGGGTCAGACCCCTTAATTTGCTCCAACAGGATTTCGCCGGGGTGAATTTCATCGAGTAGTTCAGTCATATTCATCACATGAAAAAGCCGCGCCCCTGTGGGAGCGGCCTCTGGCCGCGAGCTTTTCCCCCAGGGCGGCCGCGTGGCTTGGGCATCCCATGCCCAAAATTCCGTACAGACCACGCCAAGCAAAAGCGTCGGTCACAGCGTGCCCGACCTGCGAAGCTGGCTACGGAAAAGTGCCTCAGTATCGAGACAAGTGAACGAATGGATCATGCCCGCATTGTGTTCCGCGTTGCGGAACCTGTCAAAAAAGCGCGAAAGGCGAGCGGGAACGACCCGCAAAAAAGCGAGCCGCGTAGGTTGGGCACCCCGTGCCCAACAAATTCCATGCACACCAATCTGACCAAAAGCGTCGGGCACAGCGTGCCCGACCTACGAAGCTGATGCACAACATCGAGAAGCTGGCACACCCTGGTTATGGGGCGTAAGGGATGCGGAACCGGGAATTGCTGCCCGGAGGATGCCCAAAGCGGCAGGAGACAAATATGAGCGGATTGGGGCGGATGTCATTTCTTGATGAATTGGCGCATTCGACCGCCGGGCTTGTCGAAAAAAATTTGGCTGGACTGAATCAGGAGGTTCAGAATCGGGTTTTTCTATAGCGTCGTTAGCTTTCTTTCCAAAGGACATCAGTATGGACAAACAAACCGACCCGCAACAACCCTCTGAGCAAAGTAGCCGCCGAGCAAATGCACTTGTGTTTATCAGTCATGACTCGCGGGATGCTGAGATTGCTGAGGCATTTAGCCGACTCATTAGCAGCGTCAGCGCAGGTGTTCTGAAATCTTTCCGTTCGTCGGACAAAAAAGGCAACCAAGGTATTGAATACGGAATTGAGTGGTATCCAGAAATTATGAAGAAACTGGAGACTGCTTCCGATGTTGTTTGCCTGCTCACTCCCCACAGCATCAATCGCCCTTGGATTTTGTTTGAAGCAGGTGTCGCAAAAGGAAAATTGAACACCCCCGTTCAAGGCATCGCTCTTGGAATACCGCTCTCCGTTGCGGCATCGGGGCCATTCGCACAGTTTCAGAACCTAGCAGCCTGTCGGACTTGCCCCCAATAGTGAGATAATTTTGCATTCTGACAAC
>CAZGOY010000035.1:0-36727 GCA_964527565.1 uncultured Sulfuricella sp.
CTTCGAAGAGTTGGTGCACGGGAATATCCGGTACCGGGAAGGCCGTGGCGTTCCACTCGATCAGTTGCGCGCGCTCCGGCGCCGGCATCAGCGGCAATTCGTGAACCGGTACCTGGTCTTGCTCCAGCACGGCCTCCAATACGACCATCAGGCGGGCCTGGAGCGCCAGAATTTCGTCCACGCTGAAGTAGGCGCGGTTGAACACGAAATCCAGGTTCACGTCCTGCTGTTCCTGGAATTCGCGGACGAAGATCATCAGCGGTGTGCGTTCATAGCCGTGGAGCAGCGGATGGGGAACTATCCCGCTTCCCGCAAAGGACAGGTCGCCCTCCAGGTTCTCATAGGACAAGCCGATGTCGAACAGGCGCGAGCCGCTTTGGCTCAAGCCCAGCGCGCGGTTGATTTCACTGATTGGAAAACGCTGGTGGCGGTAGTTGTTGCGCAGCGTTTTATTGATCTGTTGCAGCAATTCGGCAAAGGTCAGTTCCCTGCCGAAATCGAAGCGGGCCGCGTTGACGCCGACGAACAGGCCGGCGGTGTGCCGGAAGCGGGCGTTGGCGCGATTGAGCACCGGCAGTCCGATCACCAGGTCGTCGCGCTGCGCGGTGCGGGTGAAATAGACGTACAGGGCACCCAGCAGGACATGAAACAGGGTGGCCTGGTGCCGTTTGGCCAATTGTCCCAGCCGCTGGTAAAGCGTGCGGGGCAGCGCCAGGATTTCATGGCCGCTTTGCGCCGGATCGCCATGCGGCGCCAACTGATGGCGCGGGACAAAGAGCGGCTCCGGCGGCACCGGATAGCGGGCCAGCCAGTATTGGCGGTTTTTCTCGAAGCTGTCCGCCGCAATGTAGCGGCGGTCGTCCGCGATGAAATCCGCGTAGGATGGGCTGTCGAGCGACGGTGCTTCGCCTGCGGCAAGCTGGGTGTAGAGACCCGCCAGCGAGCCGCTGAGTAGCGCCACGCCCCAGCCATCGGTAATCAGGTGGTGATATTGCTGCAACCAGTAATAGCGGTCGTCCGCCAGCCGGATCAGCTCGTAGTGGAACAGGGCGGGTCCGGCGAGCGCGAACGGTTCCCTGAAGCGTTTCTGCATCCACGCCAGCGCCGCGCCGTGCGGGTCGGGCGCGCCGGAAAAATCCCTTACCGGAATTTCGACGTGAAACTGTCCGGCATCGGCGAAGGTCTGCACGGGCAGGCCGTCCTCATCCCGCGCATCCAGCAGGCGCGTGCGCAGGGCGTCGTGCTTGCGCACCAGCAGGTTCACCGCCTGTTCGAACAGTATGGGATCGATGCGCCCCTTGAACTCGATATAACAGCCGATATTGTACAGCGGCACCCCGGCATGCAACTGCTGGTCGAACCAGATTTCCCGCTGGGTGGCGGTGAGGGGATAGGATTGCGGCGCACTCATGATTTTTTCTCATTCTGGTCGGCAACAGGCTGGACGGTGCGATAGGCCTGTTCCGAATGACTGAAATTATCAGGATAGCGGAGTGCTAGATGGCCCTCGCTGACAAGGGGGCTCACATAGTTTTCCCGCAGTTTCTCGGTAGATCGTCGGCCAAGAATCGCTGCCAATTGCTGCAGGCTGAGAAACCCAAATTGGCATAGTTCAAGGATCGTCGACTTCATCAATTCCGGCTTTGCTCGCGGCTGATTTCGTATCGGTTCGCCGATAAGCCACAGCGTTTCGTCCGTGCCTTTTAACGTGAAAGTAGCATCATCCCTTTGGAAATCGCCACTGCTCTCATTTAGGGGGGAGGCTACTTCGCTTAGGGGGGAGGCTACTTCGCTTAGGGGGGAGGCTACTTCGCTTAGGGGGGAGGCTGCTTCCCCCTCAGAGATGGGAAGCGTATAACGTGTGCCGCGTCCTGCCCCATCCGAAACCAGCAGCCCCTTATGGACGAGACCTCGCAACATTCTTGTAATGTCGAAGCGATGAAGGGTGAGCATGTCCTGCAACCGCGAATTGGTTACCGCCCCCTCAACACAAGCCGTGACGACAGCATGGACCTCATCGGGAGTCAGGTTCTCGAACTGTTCGCCAAATCGACCTCTCAGAGAATCCAGGGCCTCTTCAGGTAGCGTTGACAGCATCGGCAAGTACAGGAGAACGCGGTCTGGACCGTGCCGCTCGCTCAAACTAGGCGACTGCCAATGCTCGGAAAGCCAACTTGAACGTATCTTGTCTATTCCTGAACCCGCCTTGTCCCCGGCGCCAAGCATCTGGAACATCAGTTGCAGCGACTTGTTGCGGCATTCACTCACGCTGCCCCGCAGAAGTTGCTCACGCGAGACCAACAAAGTGCCGGGATTTGAAAACTCAAGACGATCAACCCAGCGGTCGATGACGATCCCGCCCTGACCCGCATAGTCGGCATGAATCAAGGCGTTGACGAGCGCCTCCTGCAAGGCTTCGACGACTGGAGTGCCGGTTACGCGATAGCCCTCCACATCGGTCTGGAATGGGCGCCTCACCCCAGGACCGGTAGATAATTTCAGCATCACCTGCTGATAAAACTGAAACAGATTTCCTTCCCAAGTTCCATCCAGGGTCAATCGGTCTGTCCAACGGACCTCTGGGTCGTCGGTGTAATGCTCCCGGTAATCAAGCTGAAAGCCCGGCACGGCGGACGGATCACGTATGGCCAGTTCCCGCCCGAACATCAACAGACCGGCGACTGTCAGCCCCTCTTGGTTTGACGCGCGTTCGCGACGCCAGCCCCCCAGTTTTTCCAGCAGACCCTTGTCATCTTCGACCAGCCAGGGGTGGGAGGTGCGCGATGCAAACCGGTTACGAAACTGCCGCAGCGACTCAAGATGCAAATCCTCGAAAGAATATCCTTCCAGGATGCGACTGTCGGCAGGTTCATCCGACTGGTCGGAGAACATGCGCCGCACCTCAGACTCCGTGCAGCGATAGTCGCCCTCATAGTTACGGCGAAACGTACCCCGGAATGGGTCGCTTCCTAGAAACACCGGCTTTTGTCGACGGTCCGCTCGCGGCACATTGATGCGCACAACATTCTTCTGTCCAGTGACAGAAATGATCGACACGTTGTCATTTGTCAGCAAGTTTACATTCACCTTGCCTCGGTTGTTCACCGTATTCCAGAAGTCCGAGACCAGCTTTTCCGGGTTTGGCACCCCGTGAATGTCGAGTCGGCCCGATTTCTGGGAAATGCCCAGCCAGATCACCCCACCCTGAGAATTGGCAAAGGCGCTGTAGGTTTCCCAAAGCTCGCCGGGCAATCCACCCTTGGCCGCTTTGTATTCAACATCCGCGCCTTCGTAGAAGGACAGATCGTCGAATAGATTCAGTTGTTCGCTCATGCTGAATACCGCCTGGATGGATCGCCCCGGATGATCTCTCATTCCGGCAAAGCATCCTTCGAAGGTTTTCGGCCCGGCTCCAGCCCCCAGTCCCCGCCCAGCGCCTTGTAGAGATTGACGCCCGCGATCAGCGCGGCGCTTTGCGCTTGGGCGAGGGTCTGTTCGGCGTTGAACAGGTTGCGCTGGGAATCCAGCACTTCCAGATGGCTGGTCACCCCGTTGGCGTAGCGCAATTTGGCGAGATGGGCGTAGCGGCGCACTTCCTCCACCAGTTTTAGCTGCGTCGCTTTTTGTTCGTCGGCCTTGGTCACCGCGACCAGCGCATCCTCGGTATCGCGGAAAGCCGACTGCACGGCCTTGCGGTAGGCGGCCAGCGCCTGCTCGCGCCGCGCCTCCGAAGCTTCCACTTGCGCCTGGCGGCTGCCGGCGTCGAAGATCGGCAGGTTGACCGCGGGAGTGAACGACCACAAGCGGTTGGGGCCGGAAAACAGCCCGGAGAGTTGCGGGCTGGCGCCGCCGAAGCTGCCGGTCAGCGAAATGCTGGGGAACAGGTTGGCGCGGGCCGCGCCGACGCGCGCATTGGCGGCGACCAGGGTCTCTTCCGCCTGCACGATGTCCGGCCGCCGCGCCAGCAGTTCCGAAGGCAAGCCGGATGGGATGGCGGGCGCGGCCAGCGCATCGACGCTGCGCCCGCGCTTGATTGCGCCGGGATTGCGGCCAAGCAGCAGGCCCAGCTCGTTTTCCTTCTGCGCCACCGCCAGTTCCAGTTGCTGCACGCTGGCGAGGGTTCCCTGGTATTCGGCGCTCGCCTGCTTCAATTCCAGTTCCGAGACGAAACCGACCTGGTAACGCAGGCTCGCCAGGCGTTGCGCTTCCTCGCGGGAGGCGCGCGCGCGGCGTGCGGCCTCCAGGCGGCTGTCTAGCTCGCGCAACTGGATGTAACTGGTCGCCACCGAGCTCACCAGGGTCAGGACGACCGCCTGCCGTGCCTGCTCCTGAGCGAGAAAGTCGGCGTAGGCCGCCTCCGACAGGCGACGGATGCGCCCCCAGAAATCGAGTTCCCAGGCAACGCTGGCGCCGGAAAGGCCGACTGCGGCCTGGTAGGTGTCGGTAGCCGGATTGCGCCCCTGGCGCGCATGCGTGAAGGAACCGCCCACGGAAAGTTGCGGAAACAGGGGCGCGCCGCTGGCGCGGTACACGGCCTGGTATTCGAGCAGCCGGGCCGTGGCGATGCGCAGGTCGAGATTGTTTTCCAGGGCGGATTCGATGGCCGCCGTCATGACGGGATCGCCGAACTGCTCCCACCAGCGTGCCGACGATAGCGGCACCGCCGGTGAGGCCGTTTGGGCGGCGGCGTGGCGGAAACTGCCGGGCACTTCGACCGGCGGACGGACGTAATCCTCTCCGGTTACCGCGCAAGCGGAGAGGGCCATCGCCAATAAGGCGGAAATCATGCCGCGCAGTGTCATGTCAGCGCCCTCCCCTTTCAGAAACCGCCGGGGCCGCCGTGGGGACGGGTTTTCCCCGCCGCAGGCGCGCGCTGAACGATTCGATCATTTCGTAGAACAGGGGCACGAAGAACACCGCCAGCACCGTCGCCACCAGCATGCCGCCGAGCACGCCGGTGCCGATGGAATGACGGCTGCCCGCGCCGGCGCCGCTGGCGAAGACCAGCGGCACCACGCCAAGCATGAAGGCGAAGGAGGTCATCAGAATCGGGCGGAAGCGCAGCCTGGCCGCCTTGAGCGCGGCATCGAAGGGCGACAGTCCCTGGGCGCGTTCGAGAACGGCGAACTCGACGATGAGAATGGCGTTTTTCGCCGACAGCGCGATCAGGGTCAGCAGGCCGATCTGGAAATAGACGTCGCTGCTGATGGCGCGCAGGGCGATAGCGGCATAGGCGCCGAACAGGCCGAAAGGCACCGCCAGCATGACGCCGAACGGCAGCGACCACTTTTCATACTGGGCGGCGAGGATCAGGAAGATCATCACCAGCCCCGCGCCGAAAACCACGATCGAACTGCCGCCGCTCTTCTTTTCCTCCAGCGCCTGCCCGCTCCACTGGTAGCTCATGCCGGGCGGCAATGCTTCCCGCGCCACCGCCTCCATCGCCTGCATCGCCTGCCCGGAACTGAAGCCCGGCTTCGCGTAACCATTGACGGTTGCCGCAGGAAAGCCGTTGAAACGGCTCACCGATGCCGGGCCGCTGGAATAACTGACCTTGGCCAGCGACTTGAGCGGCACCATCTTGCCGCTGGCGGCGCGCACGAAAACATTCTCGATGTCCTCGGGGCGCGAGCGGTACTCCGGCTCCGCCTGCATGGTGACGCGGAAAATCTTGCCGAACTTGCTGAAATCGTCGACGTAGGCCGCGCCGAACAGCGCCTGCAAGCTGCCGAACAAGCTGGACAGGGGAACCCCCAGGGCCTTGGCCTTTTCCCGGTCGACGTCGATGTAGAGTTGCGGCGAGGCGCTGCGCATCTGCGTGGACAGGCCGACCAGTTCCGGGCGCGCCTGGGCCTTGGCGATGAAATCGCGGGTGGCGTTTTCAAGCACGGCGGCGCCGCCCTCGCCACGGTTCTGGATGACGAAATCGAAGCCGCCCGTCGTGCCGAGGCCGGGTATGGACGGCGGGTTGAAGGCGATGACGCTGGCTTCGCTGATCTGCGCGAAACCGCCCCACAGCGCGCCGAGCACCGCCATGGCATGCTGCTCGGGGCGCTTGCGCTCGTCCCAGTCCTTGAGCATGACGAAATAGGTGGCGGCATTCGAAACCACCTGACCTTCCAGCATGCTGAAACCGGTGAAGGCAATCACGTCGCGCACCGCCGGGTGTTTCAGCATGCCCTGCTCCACCTCGCGCGTCACGGCGGTGGTGCGGCTGAGGCTGGCGCCATCCGGCAGGAAGGCGGCGGCGATCAAATAGCCCTGATCCTCTTGCGGCACGAAGCTGGTCGGCATGATCCGGAACAACCCCAGGGTGAGGAGCGCGACCACGCCGTAGATGGCGATGCCCAGCACCGCCCGCTTCATCAGGAAGCGCGTGCCGTTGGCATAGCGCGCGGTCAGGCTCTCGAAACGGGTGTTGAACCATTTGAAGAACCCGCGCTTTTCGCCGTGAGAGGGCTTGAGCAGGATTCCCGCCAGCGCCGGCGTCAGGGTCAGCGCCACCACCCCGGAGATGACCACCGAAATGGCGATGGTGATGGCGAATTGCTTGTACAACTGCCCGGTCATGCCGCCCATGAACGCCACGGGAACGAACACCGAGCACAGCACCAGGACGATGGCAACCACCGGCCCGGTCACCTCGTCCATGGCGCGCCGCGCCGCTTCCTTGGCGTCCAGGGCGGCCTCGTGCATGAGACGCTCGACGTTCTCGATGACCACGATGGCGTCATCGACGACGATGCCGATGGCCAGCACCATGCCGAACAGGGTCAGCGTGTTGATGCTGTAACCGAGCAGATACATGCCGGCAAACGAGCCGAGAATGGATACCGGCACCGCCAGCAACGGAATCAGCGTGGCCCGCCAGCTTTGCAGGAACACGAAGACCACCACCAGCACCAGCAGCAGGGCCTCGAAGAAGGTGTGGATCACTTCGTCGATCGACACCTCGACGAAGCGGGTGGCGTCGAAAGGCAGCGAATAGCTGATGCCGGCGGGAAAACGCTGCGACAGGTCGTCCATTTTCCCGCGGATGTTCCTGGCCAGGTCGAGCGCGTTGGCCGTCGGCGACTGGTAGACGGTAATCAGGGTGGTGGGCTTGCCGTTCAGGGTGCCGAGAAAGTCGTAACTTTGCGACCCCAGTTCGACGCGCGCCACGTCTTTCAGACGCACGCGCGCCTGGTTCTTGCCGGTGCGCAGCACGATCTCGCCGAATTCCCTGGCATCGGTCAGGCGACCGCGCGTGGTCACCGGAAAGGTCAGTTCGACCGGCGCCTTGTTCGGCGGCGCGCCGATCAGACCGACGGCAACCTGGGCGTTTTCCTCGCGGACGGCGGCGGCGATGTCGTCGCTGGTGATGCCGAGTTGCGCCATGCGGTCGGGTTTCAGCCAGATGCGCATGGCGTAGTCGCGCGCCCCCATGATCTCGACCTTGCCGGCGCCGGGCACGCGCTTGAGTTCGTCGAGGATGTTGAGGCTGGCGTAGTTGCTGGTATAGACGTCGTCGTAGCGCCCGTCCGGGGACTGCACGGCTATCACCATCAGCATATTGGAGGTCGATTTCGTCACCATGACGCCGCCCTGGCGCACGGCGGCGGGCAACTGCGGCAACGCCAGGTTGACGCGGTTCTGGATGTCCGCCGCCGCCTTGTCGATGTCGGTGCCGATTTCGAAATTGACCGTCAGCCCCATGGTGCCGTTGGCGGAGTTGCTCGAAGTCATGGTGGTCATGCCTTCGGCGCCGTTGATCTGCTGTTCGAGCGGCGCGGCAACGGTGGAGGCCACGGTGTCGGCGCTGGCGCCGGGATAGACCGCCGAAACCGAGACTGCGGGCGGCGTGATCTGGGGATACTGGGCAACGGGCAGGCTCTTCATCGCCGCCAGCCCGGCCAGCGTGATGAGGATGGAGATGACCGCCGCAAAGATCGGCCTGTCGATGAAGAAGCGCGAGATCATGGAATCTCCCGGTTATTTCGCGGTTGCGGTTGCAGCCGGCGCCGCGGCCGCTGCGGCGGCAACTTTCAGTTGCGCGCCCGGCTGCACCTTGACGACACCACCGACGACGATCTGTTCGCCGCCCTTGAGTCCCGCGGTGATGAACCATTCATCGCCATGCCAGTCGCCGACTTCCACCGGGCGGCTTTCAGCCTGGCTGTTGTGGTTCACGACATAGACGAACTTGCCGGTCTGCCCCTGCATGACGGCGCGCTGCGGCACCAGGATGGCGCCGGGGCGCACCGCGCCGTTCAGGCGCACGCGCACGAACTGGCCGGGGCGCACGCTCAGGTCGGCATTCGGGAACGTGGCGCGGATGGCATAGGTGCCGGTCTGCGTATCGATGGCGGGCGAAGCGAAGTTGATCTTGCCGTGTGCGGGCAGGGTGCCGCCGTCCGAGAGGATCATTTCCACGTCGAAATCCAGGTTCTGCGGCAAGCGCAGCGTACCCCGCTTCGCCTCGTCGCCGAAACGCAGCCATTCGTTTTCCGAGACGCTGAAATTGACCCAGATCGGGTCGATCTGGGCGATGGTGGTCAGCAATCCGTTGGCCGCCGGATTGATGTAAGACCCTTCGGCCAGATTGGCGCGGCCTGCCAGGCCGGTCAGCGGCGAGGTGATGTGCGCATAGGACAGGTTCATCCCGGCGCGCGCCTGCTCCGCGCGGCTCGCGGCCAGCCCGGCTTCCGCCGATTTTTCCAGGGCCAGCGCATCGTCGGCGTCCTTGCGGCTGACGGCGTTTTCCGCCACCAGAAGTTGCAGGCGCTCCAGCGTCTGGCGCGCATTCCGGGCCTGGTTTTCCTTGTCCTGCACCGCCGCGCCGGCACTGTCCGCGGCAACCTGCAAGGGGCGCGGATCGATCTGGAACAAGGGGGCGCCCTGGCGCACGATCACGCCTTCGGTGTAAAACTTCTTCTGCAGGTAGCCGTCGACGCGCGCGCGGATTTCCACCTGGCGCGAGCTTTCGCTCTGGCCGACGTATTGCAGCGCGACCGGCACATCGCGCGGTGTGACCGTCAGCGTGGTCACTTCGACGGGCGGAGGCACATACGGCGGCGGCATCTGCTGTCCGCAGCCCGCCAACAGGAGAAACCCCGCCAGCGCCGGAAGATGCCTCAATCCTGGTTGCTTGCTCGCACTCATTACGCCATCCCCTTTCCTGCCCAAAAAGTTCACGAACCCCGCACCGGTGGGAGGGGGCTTGCCCCCGAGCTTTTCCGTTCGGCAGGCGCAAAGTCAAAATCTCGCGGGTGTACCCGACAGCCTGTCGGCTCTTGTGCCCAGGCCGCAAGGCCGTCGGGTATGGGCACAAGAGTCCGGCTCCCACAAGCCTATACCATTAGCAACGCTATTTCCCTTCGCGCGCCCTCGGCTGGCTTGTGCTTCCCGGCGCCTCGATGCTGTCCTTCGAATCCGTATTGAGGATCAGCGGCAGTCCATTCTTGGGATTGCCGACCACCACCACCTTGGCATTGGGGGATTTCGCCAGTTCCAGGGTGGCCTCGATGCCGCGCCAGCGCAAGTAGGCATCCGACATGCCGCTGCTGACGATTTCCTGGAAATTGCGGATGCCCACCGCTTCCACGCGCTTTCTTTCGGCCTCTTTCTGCTCCCGTTGCACGCGGAAAGAGAATTCCTCCATTTCGTGGAACATCGAGTTCTTGCGCACGATGGCCTCCTGCACGCCCGGCGGCAAGGTCATGCCCTTGATCAGCACATCCTCCACCACCAGCCAATCCACTTTGCCGCCGAAAGGGCTGAAGCGCTTTTTGTGTTCAAAACGGACGGATTCAAGAATCTGGTCCTGGATTTTCAGTCGGCTCTCCGTATAAATCTCGTCCGGCGGATACACCGCGATCACGTCGCGCGCGCGCGCGCCTACCGTCGGCGCCACCAGGGTTTCGGCATAGTCCGGCCCGATGAATTTGTGAATCAGCGCGGCTGAACTGGGTATCAGGCGAAAACGCCACACCAGGGCCAGGGTGATTTGCAGGCCATCGGACGACAGCACCTGAACTTCCCGCTCCACCATTTGCAGACGGGCATCGTAGACGTGCAGGGTGTCCCAGGGAAAAGTCAGCCGGTAGCCTTCGGCATAAACCGTTTCCATCACCGTCCCGCCGCTAAAACGCTTCCACAGCACGCCGACATGACCCGCCGGAATGGTGTGGTAGATCAGCGGCAGCATGAAGATCACGGCGAGAAGCGAAACCAGGGCGAAAATCACCAGTTCGTGGCGATAGTGGTGCAGGCGATAGCGCACATGATGGTAAGCACGGCGCAACGCGCCGGCTGGGCGCGGGTCGGCTGGGCTGGGGTCAGGCGGCGAATCGTGGGCGGTCATTTCATCCATTCGCGGGTTTCTCCGTCAAGTCGCGCAACTGGCCTTCCTCTACGTGAAGGCGGCGGTCCGCGATATGAAAATAGCGGTCGTCGTGAGTCACGGCGATGATTGTTTTCCCCTGCGCCTTCATGCGCGGCAGCAATACCTCATAAAACTTGCGCCGGAAATGCGGGTCCTGGTCGGCGGCCCACTCGTCCAGAATAATGACGGGCTTGTCTTCCAGCATGGCGCTGACCAGCGCCAGACGCTTTCTTTGGCCGGTGGATAGGTCGATGGTGGCATAGCCGTCGCGCGCGATTCCGGTCTTGTCGGCAATTTCCATTTCATCCAGCCAGGCTTCGGCAACCCCGGCTTCCGGCGCGGGAATGCCGTAAAACTTGCGAAACAGGTGGAAATCGGAAAACACCGCACAGAAGCGGTCGCGGAAAGCCTGGGCGCTACCCGCCGTCACCGGCACGTCGTTCACCAGCAGTTCGCCCGAAAGCGGCGTGTAAAGGCCGGTCATCAATTTGATGAGGGTCGATTTGCCGGAACCGTTGCCCCCGGTAACGAACACCGTTTCGCCGGCATGGATGGTCAAATCGACCGGCCCGACGGCAAACTGGCTGTCGTCGGAAGCATGGGTGAAAAACACCTTGCGCAGTTCCAGGGTTTTGAGCACCGGCGGCACGGCGACGGCGGCCTGCTGCTCGCCTCCATTGGTTTCGCGCGTGCTGGCTTTCAGCAATTGTTCGAGGCTGTAAAGGTTTTCGGCTGCGGTGTTGGCGACGGTGATCTGCGGCACGATCGCCACTATGCCGGAAATCGGGCCGATGAGAAAAATCACCGTGGTCATCGATTCCATGACCGTGCCCGAGTAGCTCACGCCGAACATCGGCGTCAAGAACACCAGCGTTCCCAGAAGCAGCAGGAAAGCCACCTGGGCAAAAATGAAATTGGCGCCCAGCGCCTGCTGCGCCCCGGTGCGGCAAGCCGCCGTGCGGTTGGAAACGGACACCACGTCGGCCAGCACCGCCGCCGCGCGTCGGCTGGACAGCTTGATCTCCTTGAAACCGTCCAGCATGCCGTTGACCAGATCATGCAAGCGGCTTTCCTCCACGGAAGCCTCGTGCAGGGCGGTGTTGACTTCCTGCATGCGGTACAGGTAAATGCGCGCGGCAATGGTCAGGAAAACCGCAGAGATTACCAGCGAAGTCATGGAAATCGTCGCCAGATAGATGCAGGCGAAGACAATCAGCAGCGCGGCCTGCACCCCCATGACCAGGCCGCTCGCCGTCTGCGAGATGGTCTGGGTATCCGAACTGATGGCGGAATAGATGCGCCCGCGACCGATGTGCTCGACTTCCTGCAATTCGCAGCGCTTCAGGCGGTCGATCAGCCTTTCGCGGTAGCGGTGCACCAGGCGCTCGACCTCGTCCGAAGTGGTCAGCAGCACGTAACGCTGGGCATAAACATAGGCGAAAACCAGCACCAGGAACAAGATAATGCTGGTCAGTTGCGGCTGCCCGTCCTTGATGTGCTCGGCCGCGCGGTTCACCACCGCCAGCAGCCCCGCGTTGCTGGCGCCGGCCACAGCCGCCATCATGCCCAGGCGGCGCAGGGACGTGCGGGTTTCACCAAGCAGCAGGTCAACGAGGCGCATCGGCGATCAGGGGCTGGAACGGGGCTGGCGCCCTATTCTTCCCGCGCCTCCGCATCCAGCGTGGTGAAAATCAGCAGGTAAAGCATGATGAGAACCGGGGTCAGCATGATGCTGAACAGGAAAGAGCGAAAAAAACCCAGACGGGTTCGCCATCCGAGTATCGCCACCATGAGGCACAGAATCAGGTACGCAAGGATGAAGGGAAGCATGACGATTTCTCCGAAGTTATCAGTAGCCCTAGCGGGGTTTCATCCGCAGGGGAACAGCGCCGTAAGCGACAGCCTGAACGTCTGCCAGGCAGCTTTCTCCCGTCGAATAGACGCAGCGCAAAACCGTCACCACGCCGTCCAGCCCCCGGCAATCGGCAACGGTCAGCTGATAGAAATAATGCGTGTCCTGTTGGCCCACCTTGATGCCTGCAAGGCGTGTGACACTCCCCCCGGCCGGGCCGGACTTAGTGTGAAATTCGATGCCGAAAATCACCTCTTCGATGGGCGCATTGGATGAATTGGTGGCGCGAATCGACGGAGAGCAATAGGCCGGACTATGGCCGGTGCCGAGGCCGAACACATAGGCTACCGGAATCGCGATGAACACCGGTCCGCGTTTACGTTCCTTGCGGATCACCTGCTGCAGGGGTACCGGAATGCCGCCATGCCCGGTAAGTTGATCCTTGGCATCGGCCCGCGCGCCGTCCGGGAAGGTCAACGCCACGCCGGCGAAAAACAGGCAGGAAAGGACAGCGAATCCACACAGGAAATGAAATTGCCGAAGTTGCATGAAACTCTCAAGGGATTTTGAAACGGCTTGACTCTCGCCGCATGTGCCGCGTGCGCGCGACTTCCGCGCACCGGCCACGAACACAAGCACCGGCCCGTAACACGGGCCGGTGCTTGTTGCGACTGCGGAAAGTGTTACGCTGCCTTGGCCAGGTCGGGCTGGGCCTTGGCCTTTTCGAACTCGGCGACGAAGTAGGCGCGGGTCTTCTGCGGGTCGAAATCGAGGAAAGTGCCACCCGCCTCGAAATGCGTGACGAATACGCGACCAATTGCATAGGTTGCTGCCGTATACATGCTCGGCACCGCGAAGATGCCAGCCACCGTCCCCACCACCGGAATGACGCGCACCAGCGAACCCAGGGCGACGCCGACATTGGTGGAGACAACCGTCCCGAGCAGGGAGGAAACGATGCTCTTCACGCCATTTTCCATGAAGGGAACGCCGTACATGTCGGAGAGCTTGGAAAGCATGCGCAACTCCACAGCCGTCAACGCCACCATGTCAACCAAAGGCAGCGGCAGAATCCCGGCACCCGCCGACCACGGCATATAGCTTTTGACCAGCGCCATCGCCTGCTGGTCGCGCGTCCATCCGCTTACAAACACATCAGCGCCCGCTTCAGCGGCAGGGGTAAAATTTTCAGTAGTGGCTTTTGCCATGGTGTTCTCCCATAAATTAACAGTGACGGCGAAATTCAGCGGCTCGCCGTAATCTGAAAAAACCGGACCCGGGAGCGGCATACAAAAAATCATCGCGGTATTACAGCAAGCGAAACGCCCAACGATTTAGTCGAATAGCATATTATAAAACCGCTATCCCATGTCAAATATTTTTGGTCGCTGGAGCAAGAATAGCCTGTGTTCCGCCCATGACCGCAGCACTAAAGCACTACCGGCGGATCGGGCAATTCGTTGGGGCGGACGGCGCTGGCCGGGTAGCTGACGGTCAGTTGCCTGCCGATGGCCTGGATGCCGCTCACCACGCCCGCCTCGAAATGCCCCGCGCGGAATGCGCATTCCATGTCGCGGCACACGGCTTCCCAAGCCGCATCCCCCACAAGACGATGCACGCCGCGGTCGGCGATGATTTCGACATCGCGGTCGGCCAGCAGCAGGTAAACCAGCACGCCGTTATTGTGTTCGGTATCCCACACCCGCAACGCCGAGAAGATTTCCAGCGCGCGCTGGCGGGCGCTCTGCCCGCGCAGCAGCGGCATCAGCCCGAGGCTTCCTTCCACGGCAAAGCGGATTTCTCCCTGGTGCGTTTCCTCGCAGGCACGGATGGCCTCCTCGATGGCGTCCAGCGCCTGCGGCGGGAATGCGCGGCGGGCCGAGAGGGGCAGGTAAAGGAGATGACAAAAAATGCGTTTCCAGTTCAAGTTACCACCTCCCCGACGCGCCGCCGCCGCCAAATCCGCCCCCGCCGCCGCCAAAGCCCCCACCGAAGCCGCCTCCGCTTCCTCCCCCGCTACGCCAGCCGCCACCGGAACGGCCCGTGCCGGCCCCGCTGCCCACCAGGGTAGTGATGAAGACGATGACGGCGGAGAAAAGCGCCAGTTCCCATTGCCCGGCGATCACCCACATCCCGCCTCCGCCGATGGCGGCGGCCACCAGCGCGCCGGGCAGCGTGCCGAACATGGCGCGCAACAGCCCGCCGCCAAATACCGCCGCGATAAACGCCAGTCCCCACCAGTCGCCGCTCCCCTGCCCGGAGTCTGCGGGCAAAGGCAGGGGTTCCCCGCCGATCAGCGCGGACAGGTGTGCCACGCCGACTTGCAACCCTTCGAAAAAACGCCCTTCACGGAATTGCGGCGTGATGATTTCGCTGACGATGCGCTTGGCCACTGCATCGGGAATGGCGCCTTCCAGCCCGTAGCCGACCTCGATGCGCAGGGTGCGGTCGTTTTTCGCCACCACCAGCAGCACGCCGTCGTCGGTGCCTTTGCGCCCCAGTTTCCAGTTCTCGGCGACGCGCATGGAGAATTGCTCGATGCTTTCCGGCTGGGTGGTGGGCACCAGCAGAACGGCAAGCTGGCTGCCCTTGCCGGTTTCCAGCGCGGCCAGCGATTGCTCCAGGCTGGCTTGCTGGGATGCGTCGAGCGTGGCGGTAAGATCGGTGACCCGCGACTTGAGCGGCGGCACTTCGACTTCAGCGGCGGCAACACTGGACAGGGCCAGGGCCGGGACCAGGAACAGCCACAGAATCAGCGCGTTCAGGCCACGCATCACGCGGTCTCCCTTCCCGGCGCTATTTGGCGAAATCCACTTTGGGCGCAACGGAAATCGCCTTTTCATCCTCGACGCCGAAATTCGGCTTGATCTTGTGGCCGAAGGCCATCGCCGTCAGGTTGGAGGGGAAGGAGCGCACCGTCACGTTGTAATCCTGCACCGCCTTGATGTAGCGGTTGCGCGCCACGGCGATGCGGTTCTCGGTGCCTTCGAGCTGCGCCTGCAAATCGCGGAACACCCCGTCGGCCTTCAATTGCGGATAGTTTTCCGCCACCAGCAGCAGGCGCGAGAGCGCGGAGGAAAGCGCCCCCTGCGAGGCCTGAAATTTGGCGAAAGCCTGTTCGTCGTTGACCAGTTCCGGGGCAGCCTGGATGGCGCCGACCCTGGCGCGCGCGTCCGTCACCTGGGTCAGCACTTCCTTTTCGTGGCTGGCGTAGCCCTTCACCACGTTGACCAGATTGGGCACCAAGTCGGCGCGGCGCTGGTACTGGTTGAGCACTTCCGACCAACTCGCCTTGATCTGCTCGTCGCCGGATTGCAGGGTGTTGTAGCCGCAGCCGCCCAGCGACAAAGCCAGCAGCCATATGGCAATCAATCTACGCATGGGGGTTCTCCTGAATATTATCCGTTATAGGGTTGAAACCGTGATTCGATTCCGCCGCCGCTCAATAGACGGCGTCCTTGCCGTAGAACGGCGGGTAACGCCCAGTCAGCGCTTCCAGCATGATCAGCTCGTCGTCCGTATGGTTGAGCATGGGCGCGGGGACGATGGCGCCGGCGTCCAGCGCGCCGGGATTTTCCCGAACGCGCGCAACCCGTCCAGTTTAGCAAGAAAGCCGTCAAGCTCAACAGGATTGAATACGCGGCGGTTGCCGCGCCCCGGCCGCGAGGATCACGCGGCTTTTTGCAGGAACGGGTCGATTTCGTCATCCGCGCGGGTGGCGCGCACCGTTTGCTCATCCATGAAAACCCGGATGGCGACGCTTTTTTCGATACCGATCTGCAATGGCGGCCCGAACCGTTCCAGATGCACCCCCATGCGCACCAGCAAGCGCTCGAAGCCGGTGGTGGTGACGAAGACATACTCCCGTATGCCGTTGGCCAGGGCAAAACGCGCGGTTTCGCGAATCAGGGCGGCGGGAAGCGCGGTGAAGCGCAAGCCGGCGCGTGCCTCCTTGGTGACGGCGAAGCGGCTGATTTCCCACACGTCGCCTGCTACCGGCGCTTTCCCTCCGGCCAGCAGTTCGGGAAAAGTATCCTTCAGCATGTACGGCCCGGTGGTCGGAAGCAGGCGGCAACACGCCAACACCTGCCGGTCTTCGCGCACGATGACGAATACGGGGTGAAGATCGTCGTAGTGATCGCGTTCGCGCTCGTTGATGGTGGGAATATCCCATTGCAGGCGCTCGCGGAAGGCCTGGTAGCGAAGGCGGTGAATGCCGTCGATATCGTGGGGATCGAGATTTCCGTTGCGGGAATGGGCAACAAGGACTTGCATGGTGGTCTCCTGAAAAAATAAAACAAGGGGACCACCATGAAATAGGATTTTTTGTTATCTGATAGCTAGTAGTACTACTAGTAAATGACAGGTTGAAAAATAGCTTGCGGCACCCTCACGGGTTCACGATGCCCAGCAGAATCGCGCGGGCAATGGCCTGGTGCTTGCTGCGCACGCCCAGCTTGCGCTTGACGTTCTGCAGATGGAAGTGGACGCCCGACTCGGAGATTTTCATGATCCCGGCGATCTGCGCGGCGATCTTGCCTCCGGTCCACCAGCGCAGGCATTCCAGCTCGCGCGCTGTGAACTGGGGCGGCTCGACCGCACTTTGGGATGGGGCAAAAACCAGCCGCCGGATGGCCTCGTGCATATACGATGACAGCACGTAAAGCGCGCCGGCCAGATGGGCGCTGTGTGCCTGGGCATCCAGGCCGGTTTCCGGATTGGCAATGCTGGCGAGCGCAATTTCATTGGGCAGGCCACCGATTGGAACGCTGAACCCGCTGCCGATGCCGCTGGCCCGCGCTTCTTCCATGAAAATCTTGCGCTCGGGGGTATCGAAGATCCCCTCCTGCCAGACCAGAGGCGTGGCATAGCGGTAGGTATGCGCCACGATCGGATCGATGTCGGCGTATCCCGCCGCCTGGTAACGCTCCATCCACTGCGTGGGATAACCGCTCAGGATGAACTGGCAGGCATCGCCTTCGGCGGGCACATGGCGGACGCCGTAAAGAAAATATTCAAAGCCGAGATGGCGCGACACCCGGCGGATTTCCCGGCCCAGCGTATCCAGCGAAGATGCGGTCAAGACACGTTCGAAATCCGAAAGCGCCATATAAGCCGCACGGTTTTCAACCAGATCGTGGGCGTGAAACAGCCTCTCATGCATGAATCCCCCCCTATCCTTGCGCGCGTTCCTTCGGGAACGTCTGGATTTCCCACTTTTCAGCCATGGGATTGAATTGGGCGTCCAGCTTACGTGTTTTGCGCGGGATTGTCAGCGTCGGGATGCTCGGAACACTGGTAGATGATGACGCGCCCCGCCTTGGGAGGGACAACTTGTCCACAGGCGCATTCACAAGCCCCCCCCCCCAGCGCGCCGGTTTGTGCAGGGGCAAGGGATTGACGGCAAAGCTCACGCCATTTCCTGACGCTGCCGGGATCCGCCGCCAACTGTTCCGAATCGATGACGAACATATCGACCAGAGGGACAAGCTCGCCGACAGGCGGCTCGTCGAGCCACACGCAAGGCTCATCGAGAACGGCGGCAATCAAATGGAAACGCTCCCTGGACGGGGCGAGCACGCCGATAGTATTACTGAAACAGCGGAATGGGCCGCGCATGGACAGGCTCTCCTTGGGCATATTGCGAAAACCGGCAGCATGCCCGTCTTGCGTCCCGAATTGACCTATCAGTACCACCAGTAGTCTGCCAACCTGAAATGACGGCACGCAGGGGCGCCCTCCTGGTCGCGAATTCAGCGGTTCGCGGCCCGGAGGGCGCCCCTGCATCACGCAAATCAAACTGGACTGGCTACCTAGTAGCACTACTAGGTCACAAGTCGGTTATCCCGCGCTAGAGTCATCACCGACACCTTTCACTTACCGGAATTACCCAACCGTTCATTCAGGAAAAATCATGTTGACACCCGATCTGGAAACGACGAAAGAGAATCTGAGCAGCAATGTCGCCGCCGCATCCGCGGTCACGAAATACGCACAAGCCACGGTATCGGCAGTGCCCAGGCTGCAAAACCCGCCCGACTGGCTTGTGCCGATCCAAGGCCACCTTGCCGCCGCTCAGGGGCATGCCAAAAACTGGCTTCGGAATATCTGTCCGGGAGTGACTTCCGACACGCCCCAGGGGATTGTCGATTTCAACACCCTATTCCAATCCAGAAGCAGCCAGATATTGACCACCTTGCAAGAAATCGAAAGCGGCGGCGGTCGGCCAACAGGACAACAACGCTCAAGCATTTCCACGCTGTTCGGCAATCTCGGCACGGCGATGAGCGCGCAAGAAGCCGCGCTGAATTTATTACAGGAAAAAATCAAAGCCTATTCTTCAGACATCAAGGCCGACCAGGACACGCTCTCAAGCGATTTGGGCGACGTCACCGCACGATTCGCCAACGGGGAAGTGTGGATACAGCAATTGAATGCGGCCATCGGCGATCATTTTCTCGATTGCGACGCGCTGGGGCCCTGTATCGCGATCGTGGAAATCGACATGAATGTCACGCTCAAGGTCGCTGGCGTCGGCTCCGATCCCTCGCTCATCACGCTGGTCTTCGCCAAGGCGATTCTGGAGAACCAGAGCGGCAACTCCCAGGCGGCGCAGCAGGCGCTGCAAAGCGTGCTTGATACCTGGACTACCTTAAAGGTAAAAAACGAGGCGGTTATCAAGGACCTGAACGACGCGCAGGATTCTCAATACGGCAGCATCCTCGCCCAGGTCGATCTGAAAACGGCACAGGCGCAGTGGCAGCAATTGGCCGATTTTGCAAGCCGTTTGTTGCGAGGCTGACGCCATCAAGTGTGCGCATGAACAGCCCCTCCAGAAAACCACGAATCGAACCCTCGTGAAGACCGCAAGGTTTTCATGAGAACAATTCGGTAAACCCAGAGCAGTTTTTGCAACTTCAACTTACTGAGGAGAAAGATATGCCCGTACAACTCGCAACCAATGTCGCCGACCAGCAAAACAAGCTCGCCGGCTATCTGAATGCCAAGGCCAACGTAGCCAGTTATGTGGCGGCACTACAAAGCACCGATATCTCCGGCGTCAATTTCAAAACACTCCCCAAAGACATCCAGAGCAAATTGCCCACCGACCCTGCCGTGCTCCTGCAGCAAGTCAATGCCAATCTGACGACCGCCAAGGAGCACGGCCAGTTCTGGAGCAACGAAATCCAGCCGAGCCTGACCGCGATCCCGCAGGCGATCATCAACTACAACTCGCAGTTTCAGGTGGAAATGGGGCTGATTCTTCCCCTGGTTACCGATTTGCTGAGCAAAGACGATCCGGCCAAGCGCACGGAGGTTACTCAATTGTTCCAGGGCCTGCTTGAGAAAATCGGCGAGCAACAGACCGCCCTTAATAGCGAGATTGCCAACCTGAAGACTTTCAATACGGAGGTTACGTCCGACCACGGCAATTTCAGTTCGGCGAATAACCAATTCGCGCTCATCCAGCAGTTCGAAGAAGCCAACATCACTGCCCTGAACTCGGCGATTTCCGGGCTGGACGATGCAATTTCCGCGTTGAACAAGGCGATTACCGCCGAGGCGGTCGCGCTCGGCGTATCGGTTGCACTGATCGCCGGCGGCGCCATCGGTTTGGCCAATGCCGAAACCGGGGTCGGCCTCGTTGCCGGGGCTGTCTGTATGGTGGTGGGGATGATCGGGGTCGGCGTTTCGGCGGGCTACCTGATTTCCTCCATCGAGAAAAAGCAGCAGGCCGAGCAGCAAAAGGCGTTCGATCAACTGGAAGTGAACGAGCTGACCGTTCAAGTACAGGCGTTGAATACCACCGAAAAAGCCTTGAGCGCGCTGGTCATCCAATCCCAGTTGGCGATGGAAAGCGTGCAGGTCATTCTCGACACCTGGGCCACCCTTTCGGCCAAGCTTGAGGCGGTTGTCACCGACCTGAACGATTCGGAGAAGCATATCGGCGACATCATGAGCCTGGTGGACCTGAACACCGCACAGACCCAGTGGGGCCAACTCCAGACGTTTGCGGAGCAGATGCAGGACTTCGACCAAGCGGTGTTTGCCAATCCGCCGGTCACGCTCACCTTGCAACCGATGGCAGTCAAGAAAGCCGCCTAGCGGCCTGACCGGCAAGGTGCGGGGCCGGAACGGCCTTTCACCTTACCCGTTTTCCATAAAACAAAATATTTCCAGGTTGCACAACCAGTGAAAGGACACCATAAACATGCATACGTTGACGTTTGATGTCGAAGCCGCCAAGGCACAACTCACGCAGGTATTCCGGGACAGAATCGATGCCCAGGGGTCGGTCTACAATGTTCTCAATGTGGATATCGAGGATGTCAGTTTCGACGATCTGGAGGAAAAACTGCCGAATCAGCAGCAAATTCTCGCCGACATCAAGGGCGCTTTGAAAACGGCCCAGAATGACGGCGAGCAGTGGTTTAACGAAATCCAGCCGCACTTGACGGCAATACCCCAAGCTTCGATCAACTACGCTTCGCTGTGGAACAACACCATTCCGCTGATATTGGCGCAACTGCGCCAGACGACTCCCGACCGGGAGGAATTACAAAACTTGTTTCAAGGTCTGAAAGATTCCATCGACCAGCAAACCGCCTCACTGGGCAAGCTGATGACCGCTCTGCAAAGCATCAGGGCAGCCCAGGCAACGGATGCCACAAACTTTTCAGACAAACACGCGAGCTTTCAGCAACTGGAAGCCCTCGACAAGGAAAATCTGGTAGCTGCGCGCAACGCGCTGGACAAAATCAAGACCATGATTGATCAGCTAGGTGAACGCATTGATATCGACACAATCAATGCCGAGAAAGATCTGGCGCTGGCTTCGAATGCGATGAAATACGGGAAAAAGCTCGGCAAGCCCGGAAAAATCCTGGGCCTGACGATCGGCTTGATCTTTATCGTCAGCGCCTCGTTCGCCATTGACGATCTATTGTCAACAATCGACCAACGCCTGGAAGAAGCAGAAAAAGCCGGTGAATACGAACTGGAAATATCCCTGCTCAACGCGCAACTGGTGGCACTGGAAACCGCATCTTCCTCGCTTTCCTCGCTCGTCAACGAACTCGATGACCTGATCGCCTCGCTGCAAGCCACGATAACCGGCTGGAATAACGACGGCAATGCGATTGCCGCCATCATCGCCGATCTTCAGGGAGAAGCGCCAATCTATACCGTAATCAACCAATTCGACCTGGGACGGACGCAGGCGCAGTGGGACGAAATAAGCATTTTCGCGGGCAAATGGCAAACCTTGGAAGTGTCGCCGAAAGCCGCCAACGTATTAACTCTGGACGGTCCAGACGCCTGACATCGCGCGACCGCATCGCCACCTCATATTTAAGGATACAGACCATGCTGAATTTTTCGCTCAAAGGCACTTATCAGGACGCCACCGGCTACTGCTGGGATTATTACGGAGACGACACCAACCCAAGCAATTTCTATATTGTTCCCCGCCCCCAGTTCGTTTTGACCGGCAACGGACAACCCTCCTTCCAGATCACCCGCTATAAGACCGATGATGCCAGCAATGGCGCCGGTTTTTGCCGGTTCGATATAGAGCTGTCCGTTCCGGCGGAGATCGAGGCAGGCATCACAACCCAGATTCCGCAGAAATTCCCCGGTGCCAAAGCCCCATATTCCTTTCTGGCGCTGGACTGCAATCCGGACGGCAAGGCCTGTTTCGATTTTGCCAGCGGCGGCGCCACCACGACCTTCTCAGCACCGGCGTCGAGCTTTGGCAGCAATACCGCCAGTTTTCTACTGCCGATGAGCAAGGAACAGCTGGATACCGTTACCCAGGCATTCACGACCAGCGGCGGAAGCTACGAAGTCGAGTACCATCTTTCGGTTCCAGCACGCCTGCCGGCAGTCACCGCACAGCTATCCTTCGATTCCTCGATCGCCTACCAATATCAGGTCACGCAACCCTCGTACAACAGCTGGGGAGATGAAACCAGCCCGGGATCGGTGCAAAAACTGTTGAAGGAATCCGCCTCGTCCAAGGTGGTGATTACCTGGGGCACGCAAAAGCCGTCGGCCGATTTGCAGCAAGCGGTGGCGGATTGGGCGAATGGCACGCTGGCGGACCTGGTTAGCGCGGAAGTGCAAAAAACCATTCAATTGCAGGGCATCCACAGCAGCAGGAGCTTCAACATCAGTGAAGTAAGCAGCTTCACCAGCACCTATTGCGAAAACATGGTCATTAACTGGCTTATCGCGCCGCGAGCAGCCTTGCCCTCATTCCCTTCACTCGGCCTGAAGGTCGAGAATTTCGTCAGCACCGTCAACGAACGGCAACAACTGATGACGGTATCGGCATTCCTGCCCTTCGCATCCGACAACAACGGCTCGAACAACGTCCCGGCGCCGACGCTGCCCGATGGAAGCACCCTTCAGGCGCTGGTGAAAAACGTCACGGTTACGGTGAATTACCCTGGACTGCCGGAGGCGAATGCCAGCCACACCTTCACCGGAAACGAAAGCCACACCTTCACTGCGGGCTACAGCGAACAAGCCGGGCCCAACTGGGGGCTGGAATATACCGTGACTTACGCGGATACGGCGATGGCACCGGTTTCCGGCAAGGTTTCGAATATCGACGCAAACACTTACACGCTGCAAGTAGAGGAAGCGGGCATCCTGACCGTCCTCTTCGACGCCAGCCAGGCCTTTGCCTCACAGGGCACCCTGCCCACCGAGATCGACATCGCCTTCAGCTATATGGACATTGGCGGCAATGCCCCAGCCATCAACCAGGAAATAAAAATCCTGAAATCTGACGCGCCGCAACAGGGAAAGATCGTCAGTTATTACCCGCTACCACTCAGCAGCCGATACAACTATCAGGTTACATACGTGTTCGTCGGCAGCGTGCAGTACGTCGCGCCGCTGGTGCAGGGGAAAAACGGCTTTCTGCAAGTCATCCCTGCGGCGAACGCCGCCCATTCCTGCAATTTGATTATCTATGTTCCGAGCGCGCAGGCCAGCGACAACCAGATTTTCGATGCCGTAGTGCAAATGTGGTATCAACAGCCGCCAACACTCCCCCCCAGCGGCAGCACCCAGCCGACCAGGAACTCCCCGGCCGTTTTCACCATTACACCGGATACCGATGCCCAAGGGAATCTGTTTGGCCGCGCCACTTTTGAAGGGCTGTTAAGCGGCGACCAGCCGCTGGTCTATACAGCCGCCATAGACACGGCGTCGGGGCAGATCGACATTCCCGACACGCTGCTCGAAAACACCCAACCGAGCGTGATGGTGTCACCGACGCAACGCTATTTCACCCTGGAAATCAGCACCGAGGCTATTGATTGGAGTACAGCGACGTTTGAAAGTGTCGAAGTGCTGGTCAATCTGCGCATCGCCCAGGGAAGCGCATCGGGCAAACCCGGCAATACGCCGCTGCAAAGAGCTTTTTCCTGGAACAAGGGCGAACAGGGCAGCAAATATCTGACCTACGGCATCCAGGATGGCAACGCGGTGGACTATGATTGGACAGCAAACTACGTTACGCCGGGAAAACCGCTACAAAGCCTATCCGCCAAAGGCGCGACTGATTTGATCCTGAATATTCCCGCCACCCCGGCTTCGTAAGCGGTCGGGTATACCAGCGGTGTTCTTCGAAAACGGGGCATTACCGCCCGAAATCAGCGCACTGTTGCAAACGGCGGCAGAAATGTGTCCGGCAAGCGCCCTGCATGCCGGACACATTTTGGGAACGCTCAGCCGCACCTGGACGAACGCCACGAACAGCGGAGGCATTACCGCCGCAAGCCTGCTGACCCCTGGTGGTTACCCGCTGGAATTTACCTTCCGCTCCGGTTCCAGCAACCTCAGCTATACCGCCGACCCCGGATTGCCCCAGGCAATCGTCGCGGAAAAGTGGCGGCTTATCCACGCGCTTGACGGCAAACTCGGCATCCAGATTCATCCGCTGCTGCCGATGCTGGCCGCCCAGCCCGCGCAGCAATTCGGGTGCTGGCTGGGTGTCCGCCACCAGCGGGGCGCGCATCGCTTCAAGGTCTATCAGGAGGTGGGGCCGCAAGCCTCCCCCCGGATATTGCAGCACTTGCGTGGCGCCGTGCCCGGCCTTGCGGATGCGGAGGAAATCTCGCCGAGCCTGCTGGGCGTCATGCCGGGAACCGGCGGCGCAACCGAATATTATTGCAAGGTCGAGCGCCCCGGCCCGGCCGCGCTGCACAGACTCTATGCTGCAATCGGCAGGGGGCGGCTGCTTCCCTGCGTTATCGATTCTCTTGCCTATCTCGCCGCACAACCGCAGGAAAAACTACTGGATCGGCTTCGCATCGGCATCAGCTACAGCGTGGCGCCGGAACGTCCGCCCCGCGTCACGCTGTATGCGCATGCCTGCCAACTGTTCAACGGCAACCGCCAGACGCGTTTGCGCTGGCTGGGCCTGGTACGCCAACTTGGCGGAGAAGCGGCGCTATACGAGCAACTGACCCGCGCATTTGAGGAAGACGAACCGCCGGACATCCTGCACGGCTTGGTCGGCATCGGCATAACCGAAACGGGACGCATCGAATGCTCGCTCGGATTAAGGCCGTTTATTCCCAATGCCGGGAAGACCGCCAGCCATGCCTTTCCAGCGCTGCATTGCGCGCCCTTTCGCCTGCGTAAACCGGAGGGGGGGCCGAGGTAGACACGCTGGAGTGACCTCCCATATCACGTAAATGCAACGTGACTGGCTACTAGCTTTTATCAGCAATAGGCAGTACTTTTACGCTACATTTCTGGGCTGGGTAGATCACTGGGTAGATCAAATGTCACGTTTGAAGGAAGAGAAACTCTTTATTCGCACCTCTGCGGAAATCAAACCATTGCTGCGCATGGCAGCCGAACGGGAACGCCGTTCCGTTGCCTTGATGATTGAGGTGCTGATCGCGCAACATGGTCGTGCTGGGAACAGCCCCGCAAGCAACGAATATGCGGGGGGAGCCTGACATGACCACCACGCGGCAATTTTGGAACCATCCCGGCGCGCGTTGGTGGAAGTTCGACTTTCATACCCATACGCCAGCCTCCATGGATACGGACGCATGGCAACGCGCTATCGGCACAGCGGATGAGTTGACACCCGAAACATGGCTGCTCAAGTACATGGCCGCCAAAATCGACTGTGTCGCGATTACCGATCACAACAGCGGTGCCTGGGTAGATAAATTGAAGGCCGCGTACACCGCCATGCAGGCCGCCCCACCGGCGGGGTTCCGCGAGTTGCACCTGTTCCCCGGCGTGGAGATTTCGGTCAATGGCGGCTTTCATTTGCTGGCGATCTTCGCTACTGATGCCGCAACCAGCGACATTGATTCCTTGTTGGGCAAAGTTGACTACAGTGGCACCAAAGGGGACAGCGATGGCGTAACACGCCGGAGCGCGGGGGATGTCGTGCAGGCCGTATTGGATGCCGGCGCGATTCCGATTCCGGCGCACACGGACGACAAAAAAGGATTGCTGCAACTCAAGGCGGCAGGCGCGCTTCAGTCTGTGATCGACCATCACACCTTGAAACAAGTGCTCGACAACAGCGGCATTTTGGCGATGGAGGTGGTGAACCCGGCGACACCCAAACCATCCGCATACAGCCAAGCGAAGCTGAACTGGGCGGAGGTCATCGGATCGGATTGCCATTCATTTAAGGGCGCCGCCGTGCCCGGCTCGCGCTACACCTGGGTCAAGATGGCGCACCCTTCGCTGGAGGGGCTGCGGCTCGCCTTGCTGGATGGGCAAGGGGTTTCGATCCGGCGTAGCGATGATGGCGAGCCGTTTTTCCCCTTTGACAAGCCGGAGCACTTCATCGAGTCCATCGAAATCACCGACGCCCGGTTCATGGGGCGCGGCAATCAACCCGCGCTTCTTAACTTCAACCCTTACTTCAACGCGCTGGTGGGGGGGCGGGGCACGGGAAAATCCACGGTGATCCATGGCCTGCGCCTAGTGTATCGACGAAAAGACGAGCTTGTCGAAGGCAGCGAAGCATACGAAACATTCGATCGTTTCGTTAATGGGGAGAAAAGCCGCAATGAAAAAGGCGGATTGCTTGCGGTCACACAGATTACGCTGATAGTAAGCCGCGACGGCATCCGGCATCGCCTACGCTGGCCGACAGACGGTGAAAACCCCGTCGTCGAGGAATGGGACAATGGCGCCGCGCAGTGGCAGGTCTCCGCCAGCCAGGCCATCACCGAGCAGCGCTTCCCGGTGCGCCTGTTCAGCCAGGGGCAGATCGCTGCGCTGACCGATGAGGGTCGCCAGGCATTGTTGAAGGTCATCGATGAAGCGGCGGAAATGGACGTTACAAAAACCGCTTTCAAGGAAGCCCGGCACAGCTTTTTGGCGACCCGCGCCAAATTGCGCGAACTGGACGGCAAGTTGCAGGGGCGTGAGGCGCTAAACCTGAGCCTGCAAGACATCCAGCGGAAACTGGCCCGCTTCGAGGCAGCGCATCACGCCGAGGTTTTGAAGGCCTATCAGCGCACCAGCCGCCAGACCCGCGAAATGGAACGGCAGTTTGATTCGGCAACGGAACTTGTCACTCGCCTGCGCACCGTGGCGGAAGACCTCCTTGCCGAGGATTTGCCGGACGGCCTGTTTGACCCGGCAGAGGATAGAGAGGCGTTGACCATGCTACAAAGCCTTGCACAAGCCATCTCCCAAGCCAGAATGGGGGTTGAAACTGTTGCCAAGGCGCTGGAGAAACAAAATTCCGCGCTGAAAATACAATTCGCCGGAAGCCCTTGGCAGGGCAAGTCAAACCAAGCCAAAGCGGCGTATGAAACGCTGAAAGCCGATTTGCTGACTCAAGGGGTCAGCGATCCCAGCGAGTACGGGCGTCTGGTGCAGGAAAAGCAGCGCCTGGAAATGGAGGGGAAGCAGTTGGACGCTCTCCAGAAACAATTCGATGACATGAAGGAGCAAGCCAAGGCGCAACGTGATGGCGTATGGCAGGCGCGCCGGGCAATAAGCGCCAATAGGGAGGATTTCCTGCAACGCACCCTGGCGGATAACCGTTTCGTGCGCATACGCCTGATCCCTTATGGGCGCGATGCGCAAATGGCAGAGCGCTCACTACGCGACATGCTGGGAACGCCGGACAAATTCAAGGAAGACATCTATGTCGAAGCGCAGGGCGATACTCAAGCCAAGGGGCTGATTGCCGACTTGCTGCTAGACGCCGAGTTGATTGAGAAGCCTGACGAACCCGACACCCCTCAATTTGAAGACGGAATCGAGCAGCTACAGATGCGTTTGGCAAAGACTTGCAAAGGTGAGGACGAATTGGGCGCATGGTTCAACAAATATCTGTCTGGAGAGGCCGCCAAACAGCCTGACCTGATTGACCGCATCCTGTGCTGGTTCCCCGAGGACGGCTTGCGGGTGGAATACAGCCGCAAGGGCGACGGACGGGACTTCCAGTCGATCGGACAGGCGTCCGCCGGTCAGCGGGCGGCCGCCATGCTGGCCTTCCTGCTCGCCCACGGCGACGAACCGCTGGTTCTCGACCAACCCGAGGACGACCTGGACAACCACTTGATCTACGAACTGGTCGTCCAGCAAATTCGCGCCAACAAGCAGCGTCGGCAGCTCATCATCGTGACTCATAACCCGAATATCGTGGTCAATGGCGATGCGGAGTGGATTCATGCGCTGGACTTCAACCACCAGTGCTACGTCACACAAAGCGGATCGTTGCAGAACCAAGCCATGCGCGATGAGATTTGCAAGGTGATGGAAGGGGGCAAGGATGCCTTTGAGCGCCGTTACCAGCGCCTGGGAAGGATGGTTTAAGCATGTTCGACAATCCTGCTGGTTTGATAGAGAAAATTCGCTTGGGCGAAGACACCTTCCTCGAACTGAAAGAGGTTCGTTTTGCCGGCAACAAGGTCACCGCTCCCCACCGCGACTCCCTGGCCGACGAACTGGCCGCTTTTGCCAACAGCCATGGCGGTATCTGCCTGCTGGGCGTGGATGATGAGCGGGAAATATTAGGTATTGCGGTGGAACGCCTGGATGTCGTGGAAGAATTCGTGCGTGAGCTTTGCGTCACCGCCATCACGCCGCCGCTGGCGCCGATCATCGAACGGCTGAGCCTGCCCTCCAGCACCGGCGAGATGGTGCCGGTCATCAAAATCGAAGTGCCGCGCAGCCTGTTCGTGCACAAAAGCCCCGGCGGCTACCGGCATCGCGTCGGTAGCGCCAAGCGTGAAATGGCGCCCGACTACCTTGCTCGACTCTTCCAGCAACGCAGTCAGGTGCGCATCATCCGCTTTGACGAACAGCCTGTTCCCGGTGCCACGCTTGATGATTTGTCCCCGGCTCTCTGGCAACGTTTTGGCAGTCCGAGGGTAAGCGACAGCCGCGAAGTGCTGCTGGACAAGCTGGCGATGGCACGGAAGGATGCCGACAGCATAATGCGTCCCACCATTGCCGGATTGTTGATGGCAAACACGGATGCGCGCCTCTGGCTCCCCAATGCGTTCATTCAGGCGGTCGCCTATCGCGGAACCAAAGTGCTGCCGCAAGGAGATCACGCTTATCAGATTGATGCCCAGGACATTACCGGCCCTCTGGATCAACAAGTTCTGGATGCTTGTCACTTCGTCAGGAAAAACATGCGGGTGACAGCCCGCAAGCAGGATGGGCGGCATGACCTCCCCCAATTTGACCTGACCGCCGTATTCGAGGCGTTGGTCAATGCCGTTGCCCATCGCGATTACTCCATTTACGGGGCCAAAATCCGCTTGCGGCTGTTTGCTGATCGCCTGGAACTCTACTCTCCGGGCGCTATTCCTAACACGATGACCGTGGAAAGCCTACCCTACCGGCAGGCCGCCAGAAACGAAGCGATTACCAGTTTGCTGGCCAAATGCCAAGTTCCCGAAAACGAGCGCACACTTTCCAGCCGTAGTTCAATGATGGACAAGCGTGGCGAGGGCGTGCAGATCATTCTGGACAGCAGCGAGTGTTTGTCCGGCAAGCGTCCGCATTATCGGTTGGTGGATGATTCAGAGTTGCTGCTGGTGATACCCGCTGCATCGAACGTTCCCGGTTGAGCATGCGCCAGTCCGGCCCGACAACGCACCGAAAGCGAGCACCGGGCAACGCTGCAACGGGCCGCGCAGTAGATTTATTCACAGGCGCTCAGGCTGCTTTGCGTTCCGCGCTCCGGTAACCGGACACGAAGCCATCCTCATCCACCCGAAAAACCACCTCGGGATGGCGGCATTGGTTTTTCCGGATCATTTCGCGCTGATATTCGGGCAGGCAATCTTCGCAATAGTCGTTTCTATTGCGCGTATGCACCCGTTTCGCCATTTGTTGCCATGACACAAACTGCTGTGGCGTAAGACACTTCGAGATATTGCCCATAATCGACCCAAGCCATTTTTTCGATAGATACGATCTTGGGACCAAGCTGCGTTTTTCAAGTTCCGTAAGACAGCGCACCCGCTCAAGGCGACCGCCGACCGCTATCTTCCCGCCATCAGCTGATCCATCAGACGCAGCCCCGCGAAGGCATCCTTGGCGTAGTGCACGCCGGGATACACCGCGCTACAGTCGGCTTCCACGTATTTGCGCGTGAGCGCCGCGCCGCCGAGGATGACCGGGGTGGACATGCCGAGCTTGTGCATCGCTTCGAGGTTTTCCTTCATGATGACGGTGGATTTCACCAGCAGGCCGGACATGCCGATGGCGTCGGCGTGATGTTCGTGCGCGGCCTTGAGGATGGCGTCGAGCGGCTGCTTGATGCCGATGTTGACCACCTTGTAGCCGTTGTTGGTGAGGATGATGTCCACCAGGTTCTTGCCGATGTCGTGCACGTCGCCTTTCACCGTGGCCAGCACCATGACCCCCTTGTTGGAACCTTCGGCGCGTTCCATGAAGGGCTCCAGATAGGCCACCGCCGCTTTCATGGTTTCAGCACTTTGCAGCACGAAGGGCAATTGCATCTCGCCGCTGCCGAACAGCTCGCCCACCACCTTCATGCCGTCGAGCAGGATGGTGTTGATGACGTCGAGCGGCTTGTGGGTTTTCAGCGCCTCGTCGAGGTCTGCGGACAACCCCTGCTTGTCGCCGTCGATGATGCGCGCCTTGAGGGCTTCCGCGATGTTGGCCGGCCTAGCCTTGACGGTGGCCGCCACGGTGACGTCCTTGAACAGGTCGACGTAGGCCAGCAAGGGATCGGGGTTCGAATCCTTGTTTGACTCCTTGTTCAACCCATGATCGGCGCGGCTGCGGTTGAAAATCAGGTCTTCCGCCGCCTGCCGGTGGGCCTCGTCGATCTTGTGCAACGGCATGATCTTCGAAACATGGATGATCGCCGCGGTCATGCCGCGCTTCTGCGCGTGGGCGAGGAACACCGAATTCAATACGTGGCGCGCGGCGGCGTTGAGGCCGAAGCTGATGTTGGACAGCCCCAGCACGATCTGGCATTCCGGCAGTTCGCGGGCGATGCGCTCGATGGCGTCCAGGGTGTTGATGCCGTGGTTGCGGTCTTCCTCGACACCGGTGCAGATGGTGAAGGTGAGCGGGTCGAACAGCAGGTCGCTGGCCGGAAGGCCATGTTGCCTGACGGCGAAATCATAGAGACGGTGAGCGATGCGCAGCTTGTCGTCCACCGATTTCGCCATGCCCTGCTCGTCGATGGTGAGCGCGACCACCGCCGCGCCGAACTTTTTCGCCAGGCGCAGAACCTGCGCGGGCCTTTCTTCGCCGTCCTCGAAATTGATCGAGTTGATGATGGCCTTGCCGCCGATCAATTTCAGCGCCGTTTCAATCACCCCGAGTTCGGTGGAATCAATCACCAGCGGCACGGCCACCTGGCCGCGATAGCGCGACACCACCTCGGTCATGTCGGCGGCCTCCGGGCGCCCGACGTAGGCCACGCACACGTCGAGGGCGTGCGAACCTTCCTTGACCTGCTCGCGGCCGATAGCCACCAGCGCATCCCAATCCTCGGCATTGAGCAGGTCGCGGAATTTTTTCGAGCCGTTGGCGTTGGAGCGCTCGCCGATGGCGAAAACCGCGTTTTCCTGACGCAGTGCTACCGCGGAATACAGCGACGACACCGACGGCTCCCACTGCGGGGTGCGCGCCACCGGCGCCTTGTCGGCACGCGCATCCAGCATCTTGCGCACCGCCGCGATATGCGCCGGGGTGGTGCCGCAGCAGCCGCCCACCAGATTGATGCCGTCTTCCTCGATGAAACGCCGGTGCCAATCGGCCAGTTCCTGCGGAATTAGCGGGTACTCGGTCTTGCCGTCCACCAGCATGGGCAGGCCGGCGTTGGGCATCACCGAGATGAAGCCGCGCCAGCGCTCGCCCAAGGCTTTCACATGCTCGGCCATTTCCGCCGGGCCGGTGGCGCAATTGAGGCCCATGCCGTCGATGTCGAGCGCGTCGAGCGCCACCATCGCCGCATGGATGTCGCTGCCCACCAGCATGGCACCGGTGGTTTCGATAGTGACCTGGACGAAGATCGGCAAATCTGCGCGCCCCTTTTCGTTACGCGCCAATTTGCAACCATTCACCGCCGCCTTGATGGTCAGCAAATCCTGGTTGGTTTCCAGCAGGAAAGCGTCAATGCCGCCGTCGATCATGCCGCGCGCCTGCTCGGCATAGGAATCCTCCAGGGAGTCGTAATCGAGGTGGCCGAGGCTCGCCAGCTTGGTGCCCGGCCCCACCGAGCCGAGCACGAAGCGCGGCCACGCGGGTGTGGCGTATTCGTCGGCCAGCCGGCGCGCAATTTCCGCGGCGCGGCGGCTGATTTCGTAGGTCTTGCCGGAAAGACCGAATTCCGCCAGCACCACCTTGTTGGCGCCGAAGGTGTTGGTTTCGACGCAATCCGCGCCCGCCGCGAAATAGGCGCGGTGCACGTCCTCGATGAAATCGGGGCGCGTCAGCACCAGCACCTCGGAACAGTTTTCCAGGCCGAGAAAATCTTTTTCAATATCCCAGTCGCGTGCCTGGATGAGGGTGCCGGTGCCGCCGTCGCACAGCAGGACGTGGCTGCGCAGGCGTTCGAGAAAGGGATGGGTCATGAGATTTCCGTGGCTATTATTGGGGGGAGGACTTTTACGCTTGGTCATGAAGCGACTATTTTCTCCGCAGCATTTCTGGAAAATGCTGGTTTGACCGGGGGCGGAGGTGACGATTGTTCAAGTTGCCACAAATCATAGGCAACCTGTTCACGCAGGAAACTTTCGGCGGAAGGACCGCCACGCGGCGTTGCCAGCCACAACGAAAGCCGCCGCGCCAACTCGGGCGTAATGGCGGCATGCGCATTCAGCACGCGTGACAGGGCTACGCGCGAAACGTCGAGTTGCCTGGCGGCCTCGGTAACGGTCAACCCCAGCGCGGGCAAAACATCCTCGCGTAATGATTCGCCGGGATGGGGAGGATTGAACATTCGGGCCACCGTTTTTTCCTTTCAGTGATAGTCCCGGTAATCCACCAGGACAGCATCTTCGCCATCAAACAGGAATGTCATGCGCCAATTGCCATTGACCCACACCGACCAATGCCCATCCGAAAGCGGATGCAGGCGCCAGCCAGGGTAATCCATGTCGCCCGGAGTGCTTGACGCATTGAGACGCGCCAACTGCCTCGACAGCCGGGCCGCATGGTGTGGTTGAATGCCGCCCTTCGAACCACTCTCGAAGAATCGCTGCAAGCCGGCGTGGCGAAAACCTTTGATCATGCCCGAATTGTATTGGCTTGCGATACAAGCCGCAACTTCCCTGTTCTCCAGATAATTCGGGGTTCAGCGCTCACCAGAGTGGACATTCGGATGGTGCAGCGGGTGCTCACCGCCATGCGGATGGGCGGCTTGATGATGCAGGACGGTGTGTGCGGGCGCCAGCGGCGTCGGGCGCCCGATCCGGTGCGGCAGCAGCGAGCCGATCACCATGCCGGCTGCGGCGAGCAGCAGACCCACCAGTTGCGGCGGCCAGATGGTATCCGGCTGCAATACTTCCAGCACGATCCAGGAGGTCAGTCCGGCAGCGATGGCGAAATAGGCGCCCTGGGTGTTGGCGCGCTGCCAGTACAGCCCGGCCAGCAGCGGAATGAAGGCCGTCACCAGCGTGACCTTGTAGGCGTTTTCCACCATGTGGAAGATGCTGGCCTCGGAATGGAGCGCGTAGACCAGCACCAGCCCGGTAAAGCACACCAGCGTGATGCGCATCACGCGCAGCAGACGCTGGTCGGAAATGCCGGGAATGAAGCCGCGCACGATGTTCTCGGAAAAGGACACCGAGGGCGCCAGCAGGGTCGCCGCCGAACAGCCCATGATGGCCGAGAGCAGCGCGCCGAAAAACACCACCTGGGCAAAAACCGGCATGTGCGTGAGAATCAGCGTGGGCAGCACGCGCTGCGAGTCGCTTTCCACCAGCGCCCCGAAGGTGGCCGGATCGACCAGCGTGGCGGAATAAGCCAGGTACATCGGCACGAAGGCGAACAGCAAATACAGCGAGCCGCCCAGCACCGAACCGCGCACGGCGGTCTGCTCGTTCTTCGCCGAGGTGATGCGCTGAAACACGTCCTGCTGCGGGATGGAGCCGAGCATCATGGTCACCAGCGCGCCGATGAAAGGGATCCAGGCCGCAAAGCTGGCCTCGGGAAAGAAATCGAGCTTTCCGGCGGCGGCAGCGTGCGCCACCACCGTGCCGACACCGCCGGTCATGCCGGAGACGATCCAGGCGATGTAGAGCATACCGCCCATGATTGCCGTCATCTGCACGAAATCGAGAAAGGCCACCGCGAACATGCCGCCGAAGGTGGTGTAGGTCAGCACGATCACCGCCCCCAGCATCATGCCGGCTTCCTCGCTGATCGCGCCCTGGGTGACGATGAAGAACACCAGGCCGAGCGCCTTGATTTGCGCGCCCACCCAGCCGAGATAGGAGGCGACGATGGCCAGCGTGGTGACGATTTCCACCGGGCGGTTGTAGCGCCACCGGTAGAAATCGCCGATGGTCAGCATGTTCAGGCGATACAGGCGGCGCGCGAAGAACAGCCCGGCGAGGATCAGGCAAAACGCCGCACCGAAGGGATCGGCCACCACGCCGCGCAGCCCCTCCTTGACGAAGGTGGCGGAAACGCCCAGCACCGCTTCGGCGCCGAACCAGGTGGCGAACACCGTGGCGGTGACCACCGGCAACGGCAAGCTGCGCCCGGCCACGGCGAAATCGCGCGCGCTGTGCACGCGCGTGGCGGCGAACAGCCCAATGCCGATAGAAACCAGCAGATAGAGGACAACGAACCAGATCAGCATGGGCGGGAATTATAACCAAGCCGGCAATACATGGGGGCAGCGGTCGCTGAAACAGCCATCCATTAACAGGGAAATCTTCTCCGCGTCTGCCGCCTGAGCCCATTGCCAGGATATGCGCCGCCTATGATTTTAGGTGAAAAGGGGTCACAAGGAAGTAAGGGGTCGAAGTAAGGAAGTAAGGGGTCTGACCCCTTTGTGTTCCCTTTGTGTTCGTATCTGGTGTGTTCGTTCCGGGCAACCCGTTCGCCGCCACCGGCCATCCGGCAGGCCAGGCCAAAGCGGCGTTGCGTTTTTATCAATTTTTTCAAAACGATGGAGATTTTTCAAGAGTTTCGTTTTCCCGGATTCGAGCTATAATCTTCGATGGTGAAGCAATCCGGCACAACACCTTAACGCTTTTTCCTTGTTTTTCCTTTGTGGCCAACACGTATGAAAGCACAGCAGCTACTTGATGAACGTGTTCCGCAGGGGGATGGCTCCTTTGCCGAATTACGGATATGGAAGGTGTCGTCGCCAGTGCTGGGAAGCTTTCACACGCTTAAGTACAGTCTTGCGTTTGTCGTTCGAGATGTTTGCGTATTGCGCTACGACAACGAGGCTGGAAAGGGCGATCATAAACACGTTGGCGAAGTTGAGACGCCATATGCGTTCACCACGCCAGCCGCGCTGATAGCCGATTTCTGGCGCGATGTCGATATCTTGAAGGGGCTGAAATGAATACTGTTTTGGTGCTGGGTGTGGCAAGCCGAGAAGAAATCAGTCGCAGATTCGTTCGCACAATGGAAACCGGCAAACCGGCAGGCACGTTGATCAGTTTCGAATCTCCAGCGTTGCTTTGGCAGATGCTGACGCCCAAACGTTGGGACATTCTCAAAGCGATCACCGGGGCCGGGCCGGTCTCGATTCGCAACGTTGCGCAGCGTGTTGGATGCGATGCGAAAACCGTCCAGGGCGATGTGCAGGCACTGCTCGGCTGCGGAATTCTCTCGAAAACGGCGGATGGCCTGGTTGTCTTCCCGTTTGACAAGGTGCATGTCGATTTCATGCTGGAAGCCGCTTGACATGGCAATAATTGCCAATATCATGCCGAGCCGCGTAGCGTCGCCGCGCCGCCTGGCGTCTGTTTTACCCAACATAAGAAGGAAGTAAGGGGTCTAGAAGTAAGGGGTCTGACCCCTTTGTTCTCCTTTGTTCCCCTTTGTTCCCTTGACCAATCATCTTAGCCAGACTAGGCTAAGCATGATTTTCTGGAGAAGACCATGCAGGCTGTCAATATGTTGCAAGCCAAGTCCTCCCTGTCTCGCTTGGTTGATGCGATTGAGCAGGGGCGGGAACGTGAAATTGTCATTGCGCGCAATGGCCGCCCTGCGGCCAGGTTGGTGCCGATGGATTCCGCGCCGTTGGAAAAACGCCTTGGCGTAGCCAAGGGCTTGTTCGAGGTGCCCGATTCGATCGATGCGCATGGCGACGAGGTGGCGTGCTTGTTCATGGGCGGGGTGCCATCTTGAATTTGCTGCTGGATACGCACGTTGCTTTGTGGGCAATCACGGATAGCCCGAAATTGTTGCAGAAAGCGCGCGAATTGATTGCCTCGCCCAAAACAACCGTCTGGGTCAGTGCGGCGAATATCTGGGAAATTGCGATCAAACATTCGCTGGGGCGAGGCGACATGCCGGTTTCCAGCCAGGACGCGATGCGCTATTTCCGTGAGTCAGGTTACCGTTTTTTGCCTGTTGAGGCGGAACACGCCTCTGCCGTAGAAGCGTTGCCCGCACACCATCAAGACCCCTTCGACCGAATTCTTGTCGCGCAAGCATTGGTGGAGCCGATGCGCCTGATAACCCATGATCCTCTGGTGGCGCTCTATAGCGATACCATCATCAAGATATGACGGTTCCTGTTGCTGGGCGTGAGCACGGGAGCCGGGCTCTTGTGCCCTTCAGGGTATCCCCCCGAGTTTTTCCGTTTGGCATGTGAAAAGCGCGTAGTGCGCTGAATTTTCTAATGAAAAATCCGGGGCAACGCCGTGCAGAGCGTACCCGACATGCCAATTCCGTTGACCCAGGTCAATATTTAGGGGGGTGCCCCTATAACGCCATTCATCCAATAATGCTAGGAAGTAAGGGGTCTAGGAAGTAAGGGGTCTGACCCTCATGTCGCTAAGTTAAGCTAAAAATCTGGGCCGACCGAGCCAAAA
>CAZGOY010000036.1:0-34041 GCA_964527565.1 uncultured Sulfuricella sp.
CGATATTTGACCATCCGCGCAGCAAAGAACATCGCGATTGGTGACCAGGCTCACCTGAGCCGTTCCTGTTGCGCAAAGCCGGGCAGGGCTTCTACAACACCTCCCCGCTGGATATGAAAACGCTGATGGGCGACCAGGACCACATCGGCGAAAACCTCTATGCCTACATCCAGGCATTCTCCCCGGCGGTGCGGGACATCTTCGAGCGCTTCGACTTCTACACACAGGTAGACCGCCTGACCAAGGCGGGACTGCTCTATCAGGTTGCCGATAAATTCTCCAATATCGACCTGCACCCGGAAGCGGTAAGCAATTCGCAGATGGGGCTGGTGTTCGAGGAACTGATCCGCAAGTTTGCCGAAATCTCCAACGAGACAGCCGGGGAGCACTTCACCCCCCGCGAAGTCATCCGCCTGATGGTCAACCTGCTGTTCATCGAGGACGACTCCGCCGTTCGGCGTGGAGTGGAAGAAGGTCGAGAAGGAAATCCGCAAGGAATACGAGAGCCAGGGCTACAACGGGCGCTTTGGCCCCGGCCTGCCGCGTGTATCGGATGGCTCGTTGTTATTCCTGCTGCACCTGATCTCGAAAATGCGCCCCGCCGTGGAGGGCGGCAGCCGCTTCGGCATCGTGCTCAATGGCTCCCCGCTGTTTACCGGCGGCGCCGGGTCGGGCGAATCGGAAATCCGCCGCTACGTGCTGGAAAACGACTTGGTGGAAGCCATCATCGGCCTGCCCACCGATATGTTCTACAACACCGGCATCAGCACCTATGTGTGGGTGCTGTCCAACCGCAAGCCGGAGCAGCGCAAGGGACGGGTGCAACTGATCGACGCCTCCGCGTTCTGGCAGAAGATGCGCAAAAGCTTGGGCAGCAAGCGCAAGGAAATGAGCGACGAGCATATCGCCGAAGTCACCCGGCTGTTTGGCAGCTTCGTGGAAGCCGAGCAGGACGGCAAGCCGATTTCGCGCATCTTCAGGAATGAAGATTTCGGCTACCGCACCATCACCGTGGAACGTCCGCTACGAGATGCCACGGGCAAGATCATGCTGGGTGAAAAAGGCAAATTGAAGGGCAAGCCGCAGCCGGATAGCAGTTTGCGCGACACCGAAAACGTGCCGCTGGCGGAAGACGTGGCAAGCTACTTCCAGCGCGAAGTGCTGCCCCATGCGCCGGATGCGTGGATCGACCACGACAAAACCAAAGTCGGCTATGAAATCCCGTTCAACCGGCATTTCTACGTGTTCCAGCCACCGCGCCCGCTGGCGGAAATTGATGCCGATTTGAAGCAATGCACCGACCGGATTCTGACCATGATCGCGGGGCTGAGCGCATGAGCGGAATAGCCTATAAAAGACCGACGCCCATAAATTCTTTTTATTGGATGTCAATGGTTGGCAACTGTAAGATTCGCCGCAACAACACCCCCCAAGCCTATCCGGCAGTTCGCTGCCGTGACGCTCAAACCGGGGGGTTACTTTTTTCCGGGGCTGGTTATGCAATATAACAAGCCTCCGCTCTCCATATCCGACCAAGCACAACTATTACTGGATAGAGGCTTGGTTTGCGATGCGCCCGCCCGCCTCGAACATTATCTCTCCCACATTGGCTATTACCGCTTAAGCGCATACTGGTTGCCATTTGAAATCCCGTCCAATGACGGAGAACCCCGCACTCATCGGTTTCAACCGGGCACTTCCTTTGACCAAATCCTTAATCTTTACGTTTTTGACCGCAAGCTCCGGCTGCTGGTCATGGAGGCTATTGAACGGATCGAGGTCTCCGTGCGCACGCGCTGGGCCGGTGCAATGGCACTGCGCCACGGCAGCCATGCCCACATGGACGCAACGCTGTTCAAGAATCCATGGCAGCATGTCTCAGACCTTGCCAGAATGGCTGGAGAGTTACACGACAGCAACGAAACCTTTGTGATGCATTATCGTAAGAAATACGATACGCCCTATCTGCCGCCGATTTGGGCGGTGGTTGAAACCTTGAGTTTGGGTGGGCTGTCACGTTGGATTAAAAGCACCGGCGACAATTCGGCGAAACAGGAAGTGGCAAAGGCGCTCGGCATGCCCACTGTTGAGATACTCGAACAAGTCCTGCATGCGCTCACACCCTTGCGCAACATATGCGCCCATCATGCCCGGCTCTGGAACCGCCGCTTCACTCTGGTGCTGCCGAACATCAAAAGATTGCGCGGGCAAATCGAAACCGAAACAGTCCGAACCCCTGACGACCAAGAGCAAATACAGCCATCCCGGAAAATTTATAACTTTCTGGTGGTTATCCAGCAACCAAGGGGGTGGCTGCCATCGAGGCGATGTTGGCCGAGCATTCCGAAGCGATAGTCTCGGTGCGCGGCAAGGATCGTTTCGTGGTGATGGACATCGCGCAGTATCACTACTTGCGCGAATGCGAGTTGGAGGCGGCGCTGGCGGAAACCCGCGCCGATCTGGCGGCCGGGCGATTCGTGCAGGAGTCGCCGGAGCAGCATGTGGCACGGGCGAAGTCCGCCGCATGAGCTATCGGTTAATTTTTACCGAGCAATATATAAAACGCGCGGCGCGTTTTCTAAAAAACCATCCCGATCTGGAAAAACAGTATCTCAATACCCTGCAACTGCTTGAGTTGAACCCCTACCATCCTTCGTTGCGCTTGCATCCCCTGAGCGGCAAGCTGCAAACCCTGCATTCGGTTTCCATCAACCTCTCTTACCGCATCACACTTGAGTTGCTGATTCAGGATGAGCAGATTATCCCGGTGAACGTGGGCAGCCGCGATGCGGTGTATTGACTCCAGGTTGACGCCTGGTTGCTTAAGTCCGCTTTCTGAATACAATGTACAAATTAGCTAGTTCGAGGAGCGCTGCCATGAGAACCGTTACATCAGTCGAAGCCCAGAACCATTTCGGTGAATTATTGGATAACGCCCAGCGCGAGCCGGTCACGATTACCCGGCGCGGTCGCCCGGTGGCGTTTATCGTGTCGAATGAGGCGTATCGCGCTTTGGCTGGACGCGATGCGGAATCCACGCAGACATCGGCTTATCTGGATGCGATTGCCGCCTTTCGCGGCAGCGGAAAAAAAGGGGCGACGGATGCGCTGCTGGCTGACCGCAAAGCCGACAGGCAGCGCGAGGCGTGAGCGCTTATTTGCTGGATACCTCTGCTTTGCTGACCTTGCGCGGCGATGAGGCAGGCGCGGAGCGAGTGGCGGCATTGTTGGCGGATGCCGGTACGGGGGGCGCGTCCTGCCACGCTTGCTTTATCTCTCTGATGGAAGTGCTTTACCGCGTCTGGAAAAACGAGGGGGAGGCGGCAGGGCGCGAGGCTTATGCGGCCTGTCTGGGTTTGCCTATCATCTGGTCGCATGAGTCACCCGCCCTGCTGGAGCGCGCGGCCAGCATCAAGGCCACTCATCCGCTTTCGCTCGCCGATGCCTGGATTGCTGCCGCAGCGCTGGAAGTGGGCGCGATACTGGTGCACAAAGACCCGGAGTTCGAGAATCTGCCCGGTTTGATCGAAGAACGCCTGCCCTATAAATGATGGATTCCTGATGAACCTGCACAAGGAAATCAGCTTCGAGACGGAAATCTGCGACACCCTTTCCGCTCAGGGCTGGCTATACGTCGAGGGGGATGCCCCGCATTATGACCGCGCCCGCGCCTTGTTCCCGGCGGATGTCATTACCTGGGTGCAGGAGTCGCAGCCCAAGGCTTGGGAGGCGCTGAGCAAGAATCACGGGGCCAGCGCCGAGACGGTGTTGCTGGGCAGGCTGCAGAATCACCTGATTGCCCCGGTGCTGGGCATCAGCGACCCGCGCCGCGACAAACGCATCGATTTCATCGGCGGCATCCGCAGCCTGGAAGAGCTGGAGCGGCGCGTGGATAGCGGCGAGATGGCGGTGGCCGACGCCAACGAAGTCATGCCGCCGAAATCGACCTGGTTCGAACCCAAGCTGGCCGATGGCCTGGTTTCCTTGGTTCTCGACTGAAAGCAACAGGCCGCAACGTTGATCGTTTGCCGTTTTAAGGAAACGCTGAAGAAATGAACGAGGCGGATCTCGCAACCGCTGTTGTTTCTCGCCTGCTCGCACTGATATCAAAACATTTCGTTTCCCTTGATAGGATCACGGTATTCGTGACTCGTCTTCATGCAATGGCAAGTTGCGTGCCATGCGTAAAGTCGATGAGAAACAACAGCTTGTTTTGTGACTGTGCCGTGTGGTTTGGCACGCTGCGCGAAATCGCACGGCGCCGGGCGATGCAGCGCCGATCCTGCCTTCGGGAGGTTGGATCAGCGCGGCTGCTGGATTAGCTGATGTAGTTGAACAGCGTCAGCGATTGGGTCTTGGCAAAGGATTGCTGGGCCGCCTGGAGGTGCATCTGCTTCAGGGTCAGGTTGCTGATGGCCTCGGCATAATCCACATCCTGAAGGTGGGAGATCGCCGCCTTGTACTGAATGGTCAGGTCTTCCCGCGTGTTCTGCACGGAATCCACTTCCTTCAGGCGCGCGCCGATTTCTGCGCGCACCGTCAGTACGTTTTCCAGCGCGTTGTCGAGGTTGGACAGCGCGGTATTGATGCCGTTGGTGATCTGCGAGTTCTTGTTGGCGCCTTGCGAGTTTTTCAAGGTGTCCAGCATGTTTGCCAGGGTCTTGAAAATATCCTCGTTGGTGCTGGCGTTGACGGTGAAGCTGTCGCCGGTTGCCGGGGCGCCCTCAATGCTGATTTCCGCGCCGAAATCGAAAGCCGGTTCCGCCCCCTGGCTTTTCAGGCTGATGGCCGTGCCGCTGGTGTAGGTGCGCGGATAGGGCGCCGCTCCCGGCGGGGCGCCGGTTAGCAGGGAATTGCCGGTGACGTTGTCGACGATGTCATAGGTAGTAACCGGCGGGATCTGCGTATTATCGAGATCGAAATTAAGCGTGAAACTCTTGTTGTTGGCCGCAGCGTTCCACTTGGTCTTATCCAGCACGTTGCCGGGGCTGACCAGCCCCGTGCCCGTATTGCCCGCGCCGGCTTGTGTGACGAAGACGCCATTGCCGTTCTTGATGCGCTGGAAAATGTCCGCGCCGGAATCGCTCACCGCCACTTGGCGCCGCGCGTTGATGCGGATTTCGCGTTGCCCCTGGTCGCCGTTGTATTGCACGTTGCCGGGGGTGATTTCGGAAAACGGCGCGGTCCTGCCCATGAAGCCGGAAAACAGGTATTGACCCGCCTCATCCGTGCTGTTGGATAAGCCGAGCAGCGCTTGGTAACGGCTTTCCAGTTCCGTCGCCAGCATCAAACGGTCGGAATCCGTCAGCATGGTGTTGCCGGCCTGCACAGCCAGGGTTTTTACGTCCTGGATCAGGGTGCCGACGTCGGTGAGGATGCTTTCTTCCATTTGCAGCTTGTTTTTTGCCACGTTGGCGTTGGCGCCGTTTTGCTCGTTGACGTTCATCGACTGCGTCAGTTCGAGAATGGAGGCTGAAGCGACCGGGTCGTCCGCCGGTGTCAGGATGCGTCGCCCGGTGGAAACCTGCTGCTGTAGCTTCAGTACGTCGGCCTGCTGATTCTGGATGCCGCCGATGCCTTGGCTATAGACCATACTGGTGCTGATTCTCATGATGACTCTCCTTGGTTCCGGCAGGAATTACCTACCGCCCAGACTGATCAGGGTATCGAACAGGGTGCTGGCGATCTGGATCATTTTTCCGGAAGCCTGATAGGCTTGCTGGTAGCGGATCAGGTTGGCGGCTTCCTCGTCCAGATTCACCCCGGACATGGATTGCTGCGCATTGGTGGCTTGCTTCAGCAGGTTGGCTTGCGCCTTGCCGTTGACTTCCACCTCGTTGGCCTTGTTGCCCACCATGCTGACCATCTGGCTGTAGGTGCCCTGAAAACTGGCCGTGCCGTTGGCGAGCGTATTCTTGGTTTGCAGCCCGGCCAGCAGCAGCGCGTTGCGGTTGTCGGTAACGCCGTTGATGTTGGATCCCACGCCAAACGTGTCGCCCGCCGCCGGCAAGCCGGTGATGTTCAGCGTCCAGCCGTTGTAGCTGATGTCCGCTCCGGCGGTGTAAACCACGCCTACCGGGTTGCCGGTGCCCACGCCGGTCACGTCGAAGGTGGTGGCGCTGGTGAAGGTGATGGTAACCGCTTCCCTTAAATTCAGATCGGTGCTGGGGTGCAGCGGATCAGGGGTGACCGGCGTCGTGGTGTTCACCACCGGCTGGCTGATTTTGCCGGTGCCGGTGTTGCCGGCCAGCGTGGCGCTGGCGCGTACCGGTGCCGCCGCCGCAATGAGCGAGGTATCGCTGATCGCCAGTTCAATGTCACGCGCGCCATTGCGCGTCGGCTGAATCTGGAAACCCTGTCCGGCTGCCGGGGCAGGACCTGCAATAACGATACTCAAGCCGTCCGCCACGAAGGGGTCGGCTACGGTTCCCGAGCCGGCCATGGTCACCGCCGCGCCGTTGCTGACCTTGGTCAATTGCCAGTTGGTGCCGTCATGTTGCAGGTTGTAGTCTTCCACCGTCAGTTTGCCGACATCGCTGATGGTAACCGCTGCCGTCAAGGTTGGCGGCGTGCCCTGCTTGGTAATCACCTTGGGCGTCGGCACGGTGAAGAAATCAATGCCCAAGTTGTCGTTGAGGTCCTGCCCCAGTTTGTGCTGATCGTTGAACGTCTGCGCCAAGCCGATGGTCACCCGCCCCAAGGCATTTTGCGCCATGTCCAGAGTGCCGCTGCGATAAGCCAGCAGGCCGCTCAACGTGCCGCCCTGCAACAATCCCGCGCCCAGCGTCACGGCACTGCCGCCCGCCGCCAAGCCGACTTCGAGCCTTTCTGGGTCCATGTTCGATGCTACCGCGCTCAGTTTCATGGACTGCATCCCCACCACCAGCGGCTGTCCTGAACCAATGAATACGTTGTAGCTGCCATCGTCCTGCTTGACGATGGAAGTCTTGATTTCCTTGTTCAGGTCGGCAACCAGTTGTTCGCGCTGGTCAAGCAGGTCGTTGGGCGGTTGCTTGGCCGGGCTGGAACTGGTGGCGTAGGCGATGCGATCATTCAGATAGGCGATCTGCTCCGCTTGGGAATTAATCAGTTCCACACTGCTATGTATCTGGCTGTTGACGCTGGCGCGCATTTCTTCCATGCGCTCGCTGAGGCCGTGCAGGCGGGTCAGCATAGCCTCGGCGCCACTCAGCATCGACTGGCGCGACGGCACGGAAGACGGGGTGGCGGCAACATCGTTCACTGCCGCAAAAAAATCCTGCAAGGCCGGCGACAGGCCCGATGTCGTGTCCGCCAGCAGGTTGTCGATTTGTTTCACCTGCGCGCTGTAGGACTCGAAATAGCTGACCTTTGTCTGCGCTTCCATCACCTGGCGGTCGAGAAACTCGTTGTAGATACGCTTGACCGTATCAACCTGCACGCCCTGCCCCAAGAAGCCGACTCCGGTAAACTGCGGAAGATTGGTCATCTGCACGATCTGCTGGCGGTGAAAGCCGGGGGTGTTGGCGTTGCTGATGTTGTGCCCGGTCGTAATCAACCCCGCCTGGGCGGCGTTCAAGCCGCTGATGCCTATGCCAAAAATACTTGTTCCCATGATGCTTCTCCTGCTTTTTCGGAGCCGTCCCTGCCGTCAACGTCCGTTCAGATTAGAGCGGACGTCCGGCGCGAAACTTGAGTCTTGTCAGCGTCTGTTTAACCCCGGATCAGTTTCAGATCCATGTCGTTCTGAATCTTCAGCGCCTGTGAATTACCCTGATATTCCCGTTGCGCGATGATCATGCGCACCAGGTTTTCGTTCAGGTCGGTGGTGGAGGCTTCCGTCATGCCCGATTGCACCAGGCCCAGCACCCCTGCTCCCGGCGCCCCGGAAACCCGTGCGCCCGAGTCTGGAGTCTCACCCCACTGGTTGTCGCCGCGGTTTTCCAACCCATTGATGTTGCGAAAAGTATGCAGTTGCAGCACGCCGAGCGTCTGATAGACCTGTTCACCGGGCACGGTGATGGTTTGGCCGACATTGTCCGGGTCCGGCACCACGCGGTCCGGCCCGCGCGTTACGCCGTCATTGCCCTGGATCACCCCTTCCGGGCTGATGCGCAGGGTGCCCGCATAGCGGGTCATGTCAATCTGAATGGGTCCGTTGGCGCCCATAACCTTGCTGCCGTCCATGGTCTTCAGATAACCCACCGTATCTTCCGGGTTGTCCCCTTCCACGTGAAACTGACCGTTGCGGCTGTAGACCAGCGCGCCATCCGGGCGCATAACCTGGAAAAACCCCTTGCCGCTGATGGCGATGTCGAGGGGACTGGCACTGGCTTCCAGATTGCCTTGTTGAAACTGCTGGGCCAGGGTCAGGTTGGCAGCCCCGGTACCCACTTGACCACCCGCGATATTATTGGCGAAGAGATCGGCAAACTGGGCTTTGGATTCTTTGAAGCCTACCGTCTGGGCATTGGCGACGTTCACGCCGATGACGTCGAGTTTCGTTGCCGATGCGTTGATGCCGCTTAATGAGGATTGAAAGCTCATGATGCTTGCTCCAGAAAGTGAATGACCTGATGGAATAGAAGCAACTTCCGCGCCAGAGAGCGCGGCGCAAAAGAGGGGATCAGCCCGCCAGCGCTTCGCGCAAGGTGGTACCGTTGAGGATACGGGTCAGCTTGTCGGCATACCCCGGATCGGTGGCATAGCCCGAGCGTTGCAGGGCCGTAGCGAAACCGGCCGCGTCACGACCATTTTCCAGCACGGCGGCATAGCGGGGATTGTCGCGCAACAGGCTGGCGTAGTCGCGAAAAGCCTCGCCGTAGGAGGCATAGGCGCGAAAGCGCGCGGTGACTTTTTGCGGGCTGCCGTTGACGAACTCTGTGGTGGTCGCTTCCACCACGTCGCCTTGCCAGTTGCCGCCGGCCTTGATGCCGAAGAGATTGTGGCTGCTTTTGCCGTCGGCGCCACGAATCTCGCTTTTTCCCCAACCGCTCTCCAGCGCCGCCTGCGCCAGCAGGAAGTGCGGCGAGATACCGATCTCCCCGCCCACAGCCGCGGCCTGCGGCCAGATACGTTCGACGAAACCCTTGCGATCTGCACCGGCGTTACGCGCCTGCTCCAGCAGGGGAGCGGGTGCGCGTAATTCGATGGGGAGGGGGGAACGGTTAATGGGTACGGGCTGCGCCGGTTCCGTTTCGCTGGCGGCAATATTTTCCGCTTCGCCGGTCATTCCCGGCAAACGCGACAATTGCTTGACCAGCATATCCGCCAGCCCGATGCCTTTGCCGCTGGAAAGTTTCTGCGCCATTTGCCGGTCAAACATCTCGATATACATGCGGCTCTGGTCGCTATCGAACAGATCGTCTCCCGGCGTGGCTTCGCGCATGCCCTTCAGCATCATGTTGAGAAACAGGCTTTCAAACTGCTGCGCCACAGCCTTCAGGGATTTCTGCGGGTCCTGGCGAACTTGCAGGCGCAACTTGTCGATGCTTTGCGCATCGAGTGCGAAACGTCCTGAAAGGTCGGCGGTGTTAATCATGGCAATTCAAAACTTAAGCAAAATGCTTGCCATATCCGGCGCCTTGAGCGAGGTCAACCGGTGTGGTAGCGTGTGCGTTGGTTCGCCTGCCAGAGCAGATTTTCTGAGTAAGGCTGTTGGCATTTGGGCGGATTTTGCAGGAATATCAACTTGAACACGGTTGTGCAAACTTAAAATATAAGGGGAATTCGCAATGAACAAGACCAAGAAATTTTCGTCTTCGATGCTTTTGATGGGTAAGGTCGCCACGCTGCCGATGCTGATAGGGGATGCCAGCGCGGATGTCACCCCCACCTATCAAGACATTACATCCAGCCAGTTGACGCTCATCGAGTTGCCGCAGGCCTATAAATTAAGCCTGTTGTCCCTGACCTCGGATGCTTCCAGCTCAACCAGCAGCTATGCCTCGGCCGTGCTGTGCAGCAACAGCATGCCTACCACCATGTCGGTGGTTGTCACAGGCGTCAGTTCAGGTGAATCGGTTTATATTTTTGCCTCCAGTGATAAAAACGGATACGTTTCTCTCAACCCGCGGGCGACCATTGGCGCAACCAACCTGGTATTGCTGGGGATGAGTGGAGTTGCCAATTCTTCGCCCAGTACGACGCGCGCGGCGGTGACGATTCCGGTGAGCCTGTCTTCCCTTTCCAGTCTTACTTCGGCAAGCAAGTTCTACATGCAGGCGATCGTCGTTCCCGCAGGGGCATCCTCTCCGTCGGCATGGCGTATTTCAGAACTTGACGAGATCAAAATGGGTACTGCCAGCTCCGGCGCTTACGGTTCTTCTTACTGTAGCTAACTCAAACGGTCTTGATCTACCTCGGTAACCGCATCCGGTTGCGTGCCTGTACGCCGCCGGACGCCGCATTGTTTTCCGCTTGGTCTGCCGATGAGGGGTTTGCCTGGTATCAGCCAGCGCTTTCCGCCACCCAGGACTTTGAACAATGGTGGGGGCAGCGCCACGCAATATTGGCAGGCATGGCGTCGCAGCCTGAAATCGAAGTGGTTGTTGAACACATTCCTACCGGGGTCGCTATCGGTTCCGTCATGTTGACCTCGATAGACACCCAACTGCACGGCAAGGCCGAGCTTTCCCTGTATTTCCGCCGTGGCCGTCACACCCGTTGCGTGTGGGAGGCGCTCCATGCGGCGATGGCAGGAGCCTTCGACAAGCTGGGTTTACGCAAATTGGTGTTTCATGTCGATAGCGCCAATACGACGGTGGCGCGCCTGCTCGAACGCATCGGCTGTGTGTGCGAAGGCGTGCTGCGCGAGGAAACGCTGGTCAAGGGGAGCCCACACGATGTGTTGCGCTTTGGCTTGCTGGCCCGTGAATGGAGCGCGCCGGATGGAACGCGTGCGTGCCTGAATCGTTTGGCGCCGCTGGCCAGCAATGGTTTTCCCATGCCTGAATCGAAAGAGCATACGGGGTGATGCGTCCCGCCGATCGCCTGCTGGTTTTCGCTCCCCATCCCGATGATGAGGTATTGGGCTGCGGGGGCACATTGGCGTTGGCGGCGGCCAGCGGCGCAGCGATACGGGTGGTCGTGGTGAGTGACGGCAGATTGGGGTTGCCGTTCGGCACCGACGCCGCCGTGCGCGAACGGGAGTGCCTGGCCGGATTGAAAGAACTCGGCGTGGCGGAGTGTGATGTCGAATTCTGGCGCTTCCCGGATGGTGCCGTGCCGTTGTCCGGCGATATCACGCTTCGCTATCGCCGCTGCGTGGCGGATTTCCGGCCCTTGCACCTATTCCTGCCCGTCCCCTGGGAAGCGCATCAGGATCATCGTGCCGTTACCCGCGGATTTATCAACGCATTAAGCGGGCATTGGCAAGGCCAGTTGTGGCTGTATGAGACGGTAACGCCGATGCCGGTAACGCCGCACTTGCAGGATGTCAGTAGCGCGTTGCTGCAAAAACAGCAGGCCATGTCCTGCCACGCCAGCCAACTGGCCAGTTTCGATTACTCGCGTCATATCGAACATCTGGCAGGATTGCGCGGCTTGCAAGGGGGCGTTGCTGCTGCGGAAGGTTTCCAGCTCTATCCCTGGGATGGCGCCTGGCAAAACTTCTTTGCGCCGCGGCCCCTGGTCAGCGTGATTGTCCGAGCACGCTACCAGCATTTGCTGGAAGAGGCGCTACGCAGCTTGGCAGCTCAGTTGTATGACCTGCTGGAAGTGATCGTGGTGTGGTTCGGTGAGCAGCCCCCCGATTTTTCCGCTTTCCCGATGCTCGATATTCGTTGCGTCGATGGGGTAGCCCAGCGTGCAGTCAATCTCAATCGCGGCATAGATGCAGCGCGCGGTGATTTCATCGCTTTCCTTGATGAAGACGATATCGTGTTTTTGCAGCATTTCGGCACGGTGCTGGATGAATTTGTCGCCAACCCCGCGCTGGATGTCTGTTATGCCGCATGCCGGTTAATGGCCTGCCGGCTGGAACAAGGCAAGGTGATGCGGTTGCGCGAGATCGATTGGCTGCAGCCCGCTTATCAGAGCGGTCAATTATTGTTGCGCAATACCATTGCGCTGCATGCCGCCCTGGTGCGGCGCGGGGTGTTCAACAGCGAACGCTTTGATGAAACCCTGGAAGCCTACGAGGATTGGGAGTTCTGGGCGCGTCTGGAACAGCGCGGGTGTCATTTTTCCTCGGTGGATGCCGTCACCGTCGAATATCGCCTGTTTGACATGGATCTGGATGCGGCGGACCCGCTGGCTGAATTGCACCAGCGCAAGGGATATACGCAGTGGGCCCGTGCCGTGCTGGAAAAGATTCTCCACAGGCTTAAGGTCGATGACCTGTTTACTATCGAGCAGCGGCTCACCGCGGCGCAACAGGAGGCCGACCAACAGGGGGGGCGCATTGCCGAACTCGAACGGCAGGTGGCCGCGCAACGCGGTGATGCCGGCCGGCAGAGGCAGGAACGGCAGCTGGCGCAGGAAGTGGCGGACGCCACCGGCATGCAGGTCGCGCCAAGCCAGGTAATCCGGCGCTTGGCCGGGCAAGCTTTGCCGGCCCGGGTGATTTCTCTGGTTTGCCCGGTATTCAACACGGACGCCGACCTGCTCGCTGAAATGCTGACTTCGGTACATGAACAGAGTTATCCCCATTGGCAACTAATTCTGGTCGATGATGGTTCCACGCGCGCCGAAACCCTGGCAACCCTGGATCATTTTTCAAAGCTGACGGCCAAAGACCACCGCGTGGAGGTACTGCACCTGCCGCGAAACGGCGGCATCAGCGTAGCGACGCGCGCCGGCTTGCGGCGCTGCCGGGGGGAGTTCGTCGCTTTCATCGACCACGATGACCGCCTGGATTCCGATGCGCTATTGGCCGTTGCCGTTGCCATTTGCCGGCAGCCCCGGGCGCGTTTGCTTTATACGGACAGCCGCACCATTGACCATGCCGGGGCGATTGTAAACGTCTACCTTAAGCCTGACTGGTCTCCAGAAACACTGCTCTCCTTCAATTTCGTCAATCATCTGACGGTCGTCCGGCGCGATGCCTTGCAGCGCCTCGGCGCCTTTGGCCGCGCCGTTGACGGTAGCCAGGATTGGGATCTGCTGCTGCGGCTCGCGAACCGCTTGCATTCCGATGAGGTTGTCCATATCGCCGAGCCGCTGTACGACTGGCGGGCCACCCGAGAGTCGGTGGCTTACCGGCCGGATGCCAAGCCCTGGACGGACAAGGCCAGCCGGCGTGTTCTGGCGCGGGGCGTTGCCCGGCTTGGCGTTGCCGGAAAAGTCAAGGTGCTTCCCGCCAAGGCGGGATACGCGGCCCACTGGCTGGGGCGCACTCCCAGCGTCGCGGTCATCATCCCGACGCACAGCAATGCGCAGGGACTGGCGCTCTGCCTGAAGGGGCTGCTGGAACAGACCGAATACCCGCAAATTTACATCCGGGTGATCGCCAACCGATGCGAGACGCCGGAAATGCGCGCCGTGTTCGAGGAATACCATAACCACGACAAGGTCGAAGTGCGGCGCGACGACCGTCCCTTTAACTGGTCGGCGCTCAATAACGATGCGATGAAAGGGCTTACTGCGGAGTACGTGCTGTTCCTCAATGACGATGTCGAGATTCAGGAGGGGGACTGGTTGGCACGCATGGCGCGTTACCTCGCTCTGCCGGGAGTCGGGGCGGTGGGCGCGCGGCTCAATTATCCCGATGGCGGCTTGCAGCATAACGGGGTGCGCACCGACACCGATTGGGTAGCCGCAAACATCCAGGATGACGGCGATGCCCAGTTGTCCGTGCCGGTGCGCAATGTTTCCGCCGTAACCGGAGCATGCCTGCTGACGCGGCGCTCGGTGTTCGAAGAGAGCGGCGGATTCGATGAGAGTCTCGCGGTGAATTACAACGACATCGACTATTGTCTGGCGGTGCGTGCCGCCGGCTATCGTATCGTGCAGGCCAACGATGCCGTGCTGGTGCATCACGAGTCGCGTACCCGCGGCCACCCTGAAGCGATGCAGTGGGAGCAGGAAAAGCGCATCATGCGTGACAAATGGGGCGATTTCCTCGCTGAGCGTTACGAACCACGTTATCGACACTATTTACATGGCACCAAAATCCTCAGTATCGAATAATCTGGACGAGCTCGACTTTGCCGAAACCGTTGCCGGGGAGGATCGTGCACTACACCTCGCCTTCAGCCGGGTTTTCGGGCGCGGGCGGCCTGTCGCCCAATGGCGTGCCATCTACCGCGATTGTCCCGACGGCGCATTGAGTTGGACGGCGCGCACCGCCACGAATGAAGTCGTGGCGCATTACGGCACCACCATGCACCAGGCGCAGTGCGCCCTGCCCGGACTGGAACGTGTTTACGTCATGCAAACCCGCGACACGTTTACGGACCCAGCCTGGCGTGGCCGGGGACTTGGGCAGTTTGCGCTCGTCAACCGCACGCTGGAGGGCTTGCTGGATGTCTCCCGTGCCCGCTGGGCGCCACCGATAGGCTTTGGCTATACTTCGGCGCGCCATTACCGGCTCGGCCGGCTGGTCATGGGTTACCACCGGCTGGAGACCATGCAGTTGCTTTCAACCCGTTTCGCTGCATTTCCCAGTGAACCGCCAGCGGCCCATGGCTGGATACGGCCCGTAACCGGCACCGAGCCGGGATTTGACGGCTTGTGGGAAGAGCGCCGCAAGCATTACGGCCTGTGTGTCGCCCGCGACAGCCGCTTTCTCGCCTGGCGCTTCAGCGCCCAACTCGGGCGCGGCGCGCGGCTGTTCGCCTATTGGTCGCCATTGCGTCCCTATCCCATGGGGTACGCCGCTCTCCGGCAGGACGGCGGACGCTGGTTGCTGCTGGATGCCGCGCTGCCGCCCGGCCAGCCTCTGTTGCGCGATTTCTGGGCGCAATTGTCCGGCTGGGCTGGCTGGACTCCTGGTGAGATTCTGGAAACCTGGTGCTGCACCAGTGATCCGCAATATCCGGCATGGCTGGCGCTGGGCTTTGCCGCAGGCGCTTTCAGCGACGAATTCGTGCCGACTTTCCGTCTGCTTGATGAGCGCCTCCAGAAAACCTGGGTGGATAGCCAGTTGACGATGACGATGGCGGATGCGGATTTTATTTGAGGGCTGGGTCAACCAGATATTTATTGTAACCGTTAATGTGAGCGCGGCTGGGCTTATAAAAAGGAATCAGGGGTATGATTCTGGTGGTGGGTGCAGCGGCTGGAAATTGTGCTAATCAGTTGATTTATATTTTTTCAAAAAAACCGATCAATTAGGGGGTATTACCATGAGCTTTACAACACCGCTTTCCAGGTTTTCCAAAGTGGCCTTGGCGGCTGCGCTTGCCGTCAATGTCGGCGCCGCACAGGCGGCGACGGATCCGGTCGACTTCACCAACTCGACGGCCTATGGCACCGGGGTGTACACCATTGAAGTCAACAACATCCGCATCAATGCCGAGGTTGCAAATCCTTTCGATCCCTCACGTCCGCAGATTATTACCTATACCTACAATCTGCCGTTCCGCTTTGACCTGTCTTCCTTGCATTTCGTCCCCGAACTGAGCGGAGCGCGTCCCGTTACGCAGAGTTCCAGTTGCGCCAGCCTGAACGTTGCAGTGACCGATGCCTACACCGGTTACGCCATCAGCGGCGCCTTGGCCAATGTCGGCGTCAGCCCGGCGACGTCCAGTTCCACCGGCACCGCCAGCTTTACCGGTCTGGTGGCGGGTTCCAACTCCGTCACCGTGTCCGCCAGTGGCTATACCACCGCCAGCCAGGTCGTGGAGCTGAGCTGCACCGCCGCCACCAACGTCGGTATCGCCCTCAATCCGACCAGCGGCGCAGGCGCCATATCCGCCAATAGCGTGCGTATTATTCTTACCTGGGGCGATAACCCGCGCGATCTCGATTCACACCTGACGGGGCCCACCTCCAGTTCTACCGGCACTACCGATACGACCAACCGCTACCACGTTTATTTCAGCAGCAAAACCCGCGAGTGCGACACGACGAATACCACCAGTTGCGTGACTAGGCTGGACGTGGACGATACCAGCGGTCTTGGCCCGGAAACCGTTACCATCGCGCCGCCCAGCGGTTCCAGCACCTTGCGCGCCGGCCTCTACCGTTACACCATTCACCATTACTCCGGGAGCAACACCATCGCCACCTCCGGGGCCAATGTCCGCCTGTTGCTGGGCAACTCCAGCGAGCGTACCTTCACCCCGTCGAGCAGCACTACGCTCGGGGGTTCCGGAAGCATCTGGACTGTGTTCGAGTTGATGGTGGATTCCAGCGGCCAGATTACCGTGCTGCCAGTCGATACCTATAGCACCGCTACTTCGGCGAGTGCCGTTCGTAGTCGGACCGGCTTGGGTTCTGTGGAAAACGGCGTTGACTTCGCCCGCTTGCCCGCGAAGTGATTTTCATCAGCGCTTCAATAAAAACCCCGCCTTGGCGGGGTTTTTTATGGCAACGACGCTGTCTTGGGGAAACCGGAAGCAATAGATCGAGAGGACGAATATGATCAAAATTCATCTCATGGGTAAGTATCTTGCCGCTACCGTACTGGTTCTGGTGGCACTGATCTGGAACAGTTTCTCGCCGATGGCCATGGCTGCGGAAACGCCTGCGTTGGCGCCCGTGCCGCTAGCCGAGGGGGAACCTGCCGATCCCGACGCGCAATTCCGGCTCGGCATGCGCTACGGCAAGGGGGACGGTGTGCCCCGTGACGATAATCTGGCGCGTCAATGGCTGGTGCGCGCGGCAATTGCCGGTCATTTGCAGGCCCGTTACATGCTGGGCTGGCTCTATTATGATGGCCGCGGCGTACCGCAGGATTACGCCAAGGCGGCGGAACTCTTTTCCCAGGCGGCATCGGCAGGAGACGCGGATTCGCAGTACATGCTGGGCGTTCTTTATGCTAAAGGCTGGGGCGTGGAGCGCGATTCGCGCCGTTCCTTGGACTGGATGCGCCGCGCGGCGGAGCAGGGTCACGAAAGGGCAAAAGCTACGCTGGGCAATCTTTTCAACCCGCAAGCGCAAAAACCGGATGGCAAGTGAATCGCCGCTCGCTTGTGCAGGTTCTGCTCCTGATTGTGGCTGCGCCGGTCATGGGCGCAGCTCCGGTGGATGCCGCCGGGGAGGCCGCTTACTGGTATCAGAATGGCCGCCGGGAAGTATTGCTGCCTGCCGTATCCTCATCGGGTAACGTCCGCGCCTTGCAACAGGGGCGCCGCTTCCGCAGCGTGGACGGCGGTCCGGTTCGCGAACTGGGGGATAGCCTGTTTGTGTGTATTCCCGCAAGCTGGGGGGAAGGGCGCGTGGCGAATTTGGCGCGCACCTACGAATTGGAGCCGCAGCCGGGAGGAAGCGCGGAGGTTCGCCGCTTTCGCGCCGTGGGCCGCCTGGATGCGCTGGATGTTGCCAACAGGATTTTCGAGAACGAAGGTGTCGCCTGCGCCGCACCGCTGTGGCGCAAACCGATGAAGACCCGTTCAGTGCCAGACCCCTTACTGGACCTGCAATGGCATCTGAATAATAGCGGACAGGGCGGCGGTTTGCCCGATGCCGACATCCGGGCTTTTGACGCATGGGCCATCAGCCGTGGCGCGGGCGTCACGGTGGGGGTGGTGGACGATGGCCTGGAACTGCGCCACCCCGACCTGGCCGCCAATGTGCTGGCCGCTATCAGCCGCGATTTCATTCGCGGGGGTAGCGACACCACTGCCGGCAAACACGGTACTGCGGTGGGCGGCGTGGTGGCGGCTGTGGGAGGCAACGGGCTGGGCGGCAGCGGCACCGCCCCCGCAGCGCGTCTCGTTGGCCTGCGCATCCTGGATGAGGAGGGAATGGTGGATGAAGGGGCGGTGGCTGAGGCCATCGGATACGATTGGGACGCCATCCCTATCCTCAACAACAGCTGGGGGCCGGAAGACGATGCCTTCAGCGCGTTTGAAGGCCCCTCCGAACTGGCTCGCGCCGCCCTGCAGGAAGCGGTTGGTCGCGGCCGGGGCGGGCTGGGGCGCATCATGGTATGGGCGGCCGGCAATGGCGGCAGCAGCGATAATTCCAATCTCGACGGCTATGCCAATGCGCGCCAGGTCATCGCCGTCACGGCCACCGGCAACCATGGGCGCGCCGCCTTCTATGCCGAGGAAGGCGCCAATATCCTGCTCAACGCCCCCTCCAGCGGCGGCAGCCTCGATATTCTTTCTACCGACCGCAGCGGGGCGCTGGGCTACAACAACGGCCAACAGCCGGGAGAAGCGGCCAGTGCCGATTACACCAACGGTTTCGGCGGCACCTCCGCCGCCGCGCCGATGGTTTCCGGGGTGGCTGCGCTGGTGCTGGCGGCCAACCCCGCGTTGAACTGGCGCGAAGTGCGCCAGTTGCTGGCCGCTTCGGCGACACAAAACGACCCGGCCAACCGCCGCTGGCGGCGCAATGCCGCCGGATACTGGATCAGCGAGCAGTATGGCTACGGGCGCGTCAATGCCGCTGGCGCAGTTGCGCTTGCCGCCCGTCGGCATGATCCCATCGCCGCCGAATATCCCGCTACGCAATACCACAAGAACGTGGAACGAGCCATTCCCGACAACGCGTTGCAGGACTTAAGCGATGAAATCGCGGTCGGCGAGCAAATGCGCGTCGAGTTCGTCGAAGTGACGGTGGATATCGAACACAGCTACTGGGGAGACGTTTCGCTATACCTGACTTCGCCTGCGGGGACCGAGATACGGCTGATGACATCGCGCTATCTCCCTCAGGGTGCCCGTTCCCTGGGGTTCCGCAACTGGAAGATGGGAGACGCGCTGCATCTTGGCGAACTCTCCGCCGGGCGCTGGAAACTGCGCGTGGTTGACGATGAAAATCAGGATAGCGGGGTGTTGCGCTCATGGGGGCTGAAAATTTACGGCACAGCCGTTCCCGCATACGCCGAACAGTTGCCGCTGACCTGTGCCGGGCACCGGCTGGACACGGGCGAAGGCGTTGCCGGTGCGACCTTTTACCTGGGGGTTAACCGGCATGGCGGGCGCTATGAAAAACGGATGGCGGGTACCACTGCGGAAGACCTGGGGCTGCTCATGGGCGTGATGGCGAAAGACCTGGCGGAAAGCTATCTGGCCGTGGCGGAATATCGGGATGGGGAGGGAGCCGTCAGTTACCTGCGTTACGACAGCCAGGGCTGGCATCCCTGGGACGGGAATCTCGCCGAGGTGGCATTTTTTGCCGATGAAGGTCTGGCGCGGGGCGCCGCCAAAGCCCTGCACTTCGGGCGCTTGCCTGCCGGGAATTACCGCGTGTGGGCCGCCTATCGCCAGGCGGACGGACGGGTGGTGTATTGTCCGCAGCCGGCAGAGATTGCGGTTTCCGGGTTGTGAACATATTCTGGCGCGCCGCTAGCCCGGATATTTCATGAATGCCACCCAACCCCGTGGGAGGGGGCTTGCCCCCGAGGTTTTGACTTTTTCGCCGCTGTACGGAAAATCTCGGGGGCAAGCCCCCTCCTACCGGAGTGGCGGCGTTTTTATGAAACGATCGGGCTAGATAATTTCCAGCTCGGCGTGCAGCGCTCCCGCTGTCTTCATCGCTTGCAATATCGCCAGCAAATCCTGCGGCGAGGCGCCGACGGCGTTGAGCGCCTTGACCACCTGGCCCAGCGAGGTGCTGCGCGGCAACGTGACCAAGCCGGTCTTGTCGGACTGGATTTCCACCTTGGGTTGCTGCACCACCACAGTTTGTCCCTGGGTTAGCGGGTCGGGCTGGTTCACTTCGGTTTCGTTGGAGATGGTGACGGTGAGGTTGCCGTGCGCTATGGCGCAGGCATCCACCATCACCAACTTGTTCATGACGATGGAACCGGTGCGGGCGTTGAGGATCACTTTGGCGGCGGAATCGCCGGGGGTGATGGGCAGGTTTTCCACGGTGGAGAGAAAGGCCACGCGCTGGTTGCTGTCGCGCGGCGCCTTGACGCGCACCACGCGCCCGTCCTGCGCGGCGGCGGTATTCGCGCCGACGGCCTGGTTGATGGCCTGCACCACGCGCTGCGCGGTGGTGAAATCGCTGCCGTTGAGTTCCAGGAAAACGAATTCGCCCTGCCCCAGCGGGGTGTCTACCGCGCGCTCGACCGTGGCGCCATTGGCGATGCGTCCGACGCTCAACTGGTTGGTCTGGGTGCTGGCGCCGCCGGCGGCCGCACCCGACCCCGCCACCAGCAGGTTGCCCTGCGCGATGGCGTAAACCTGGCCGTCCGCGCCCTTCAGCGGCGCCATCAGCAGCGTGCCGCCGCGCAAACTCTTGGCGTTGCCGATGGAGGAAACCGTGATGTCGATGGTTTGCCCCGGACGGGCAAATGGCGGCAGAGACGCCGTGACGGTGACCGCTGCCACATTCTTGAGTTGCAGGTTGGTGCCGGGCGGCAGGTTGACGCCCAATTGGCTCAGCATGCTGACCACGCTTTGCACGGTGAAGGGGGTTTGCGTGGTCTGGTCGCCGCTGCCGTCCAGCCCGACGACGATGCCGTAACCGACCAACTGGTTGCTGCGCACGCCCTGGATGCTGGCAATGTCCTTGATGCGGTCGGCCTGGGCGGCTGCCCAGGGTAGGCAGGCCAGGAGCAGTGTTGCAAGAATTTTTTTCAGCGGGTTCATGTTATCCGCTCCGTTCAGAACATCACGCTGAGGAAAAAGCGCGCCAGCGCGCTGGTCAGGCGCGCGCCATCGATATAGCTATTGTTCTTGAACTCGATGCGCGCATCCGCCAGTTGCGTCGAGTTCACGCTGTTGGTCGAGCTGATATTGTTGGGGTTGACCACGCCGGAGAGGCGCAGATATTCGGTTTTTTCACCCACCGACACCTGTTTTTCGCCACTCACCAGCAAGTTGCCGTTAGGCAGCACTTCCAGCACCGTTACCGTGATGGTGCCGGTAAAGGTGCCATTGCTGGCATTGTTGCTGCTGCCCTCAACTGAAGTTTCCGTCGAGTTCTCGCCTTGCAGGCCCTTGAGCGCGCCCTTGGTCACCGCCAGCAGCCCGGCAGACAGCGCTAGGTTGTTGCTGCCGCTGTGGCTGTCGCTGGTGTTCGATTGCGAGCTTGCCGAGTTTTTCTCGTTGATGGCGATGACCAGGGTATCGCCGACATGACGCGCGCGCCGGTCTTCGAACAGGGACAGCCCGCGGCTTCCGGTCTGGTAAATGGCGCCGTTACCCAGCAGCGGTGCGGGCTGGGGCTGCGGGCGCACGGTCATGGGCTGCTGGATGCTGGTGGATGGCGCGGTCGAGCACCCCGACAGCACCAGCAGGCTGAATAACGCCAGTGCCAGCACGCTGTTCTTGGCGATGAACGGTTCGCCGGTTGAAAACCGGAGGAATTGCTTGTCGGCGTAATCGCGATTGACCAGGCTAATCATTTTGGGGCCTCACTGTTAAATTTGCGTCAGGCGCTGGAGCATCTGGTCGGAAGTCTGCACGGCCTTGGAGTTCAGTTCGTAGGAGCGTTGCGTCTGGATCATGTTGACCAGTTCCTCCACCACGTTGACGTTGGAGGTTTCGACGAACGACTGGTTGATGACCCCCAGCCCGTTGGTGCCCGGCACGTTGGCTTGCGGTGCGCCGGACGAGGCGGTTTCCAGGTAGAGATTTTCCCCCATGCTTTGCAGGCCGGCGGGATTGATGAAGTTGGCCAGTTGCAGGGCGCCGATCTGTTGCGCGGCCGCATTGCCGGGCTGCGTCACCGAGACCGTGCCGTCGCGTCCGATGGTTACCGTCTGGGCATCTGCCGGGATGGTGATGGCAGGCTGCACCGGAAAGCCGGTGGCGGTGACCAGTTGTCCCTGGTTATCCAACTGGAAAGAGCCGTCGCGGGTGTAGCCGGTGCTGCCGTCCGGCATCAGTATCTGAAAGAAACCCTTGCCGTTGATCGCCACGTCCAGCGGGTTCCCGGTCTTTTCCAGGTTGCCCTGCAAGTGCATGCGCTCGGTGGCGACCGGGTTGACGCCGGTGCCGATCTGCATGCCTGAAGGCAACTGGTATTGCTGGGTGTTCTGCGCGCCGGGCTGGCGTTCGATCTGGTACAGCAGGTCCTGGAAAATGGCGCGCGACTTTTTGAAGCCGGTGGTACCGACGTTGGCCATGTTGTTGGAAATCACGTCCATGTGCAGCTGTTGCGCTTCCAGGCCGGTTTTGGAAATCCAGAGAGAGCGGATCATGTCGTTATCCTAGCTTTCGTTATTGCAAGGTTCATGCGTTCAGGTTCAGCAGCTGGCTGGCCTGCCGGGCGTTGGCGTCGGCGTTCTGCACCAGTTTCAACTGCATTTCATATTGGCGCGCCATGTTGATCATGCCGACCATTGATTCCACCACGTTGACGTTGCTGCCTTCCAGCGCGCCGCTTTGCACGCGCACGTTGGCATCGGCCTGCACCGGCGCACCGTCGCGGCGGCGAAATAGACCGTCCGTGCCTTTCACCAAGTCAGCTTCCGGCGGATTGACCAGCTTGATGCGCCCGATGACCGCCACCGTGGTCAGGGGCGTGCCGTCCGGGATGATGGAAATGGTGCCGTCGCGACCTATCGTGATACGCACGTCCGGCGGGATGGCGATGGGGCCGGCGTCACCTGCCACCACCTGGCCGCTGCGCGTCTGCAACTGGCCGTTCACCCCTACCGTCAGGCTGCCGTTGCGGGTAAAGGCCTCGCTGCCGTCCTCGGTCTGCACCGCGATCCAGCCCTTGCCCTGCACCGCCACGTCAAGATCGCGTCCGGTCTGCTGGAGCGGCCCTTCGCGCAGGTCGGCGCCCACCGTCGAATCGACGACGAAGGTGCGCGTTGCGGCGCCTTCACCATGCACCGGCAAGGCGCGAAAGGCGTTGGCTTCGGCCTTGTAGGCGGTGGTCGAGACATTGGCCAGATTGTGCGAAATCGAGGCCTGCTGCAACATCGTCTGCTTGGCGCCGGTCATGGCGATGTAGATCATGCGGTCCACGACGTCTCCTTAGCTTTCACGCCTTACTTCTCAGCGGATTAGCGCAGGTTCACCAGGGTCTGCAACACCTGATCCTGGGTCTTGATGGTCTGGGCATTGGCCTGATAGACGCGCTGCGCGGTAATCATGCCGACCAGTTCCTGGGTCAGGTCGGTGTTGGAGTCTTCCACTGCCGCAGATTGCAACACCCCCATGCTGCCGCTGCCCGGCTTGCCGACCACAGCCTGCCCGGATTCCGGCGATTCCACCCACTGGTTGCCGCCCAGCGGCTTGAGTCCCTGTAGATTGGTGAAGTTGGCGACGGCGATTTGCCCCATGGTCTTGGTTTGACCATTGGTATAACGGCCCTGGATAAAGCCTTCTGCATCGATATTGAAACCGGACAGACGACCGGAAGCAAAACCATCCTGGGTCAGCGAAGTGACGCCGAAGTTGCTGCCGAACTGGGTAATGCCGCCGAAATAGTGGGTAACTTCCTGGGTGGTATCCCAATCCACGGTCTGGCCGTTCCAGGGTTGGACCGGGGTGCCATTTATGCCCAGCGGCGGACCGGCGGGGGCGGTCATTTTGCCGTTGGTGTCGAATACCAGGTCATCCATCTGGAATACCGTGCCGCCGGTGTTGTAGCCGCCATCCACGGTCATGTAGGCGTGCCAGGTATTGGCAGCGGCACCATCCTTGGCGAAATACAAGGTGGCCACGTGGTCGTTACCCAGGCTGTCGTAAATGGTGATCGAAGTCGAGTCGTTGTACATGGACGGATCCGGCGGCACGTAGGTCGGCGGCGTGGTGTTCGGCACCACTTCGGTCAAGGTTGCGGGCATGGGGGTGATCGGCGCAGCCTTGCGCGCATCCAGATTGGCGGTGATGTCCATGCGCGTCGAGGCGTTGGGGTCGATGTCCGCCGTGTTGATCCTGAGGTCGCCCAGGTTGCCGGTGATGGTGCCGTCGTCCAGCGCCTGGTAGCCGGTGAGATGCAGGCCGGTGTTGCCGACAATGTTGCCGTCCCGGTTCATCTGGAACTGGCCGTTGCGGGTGTAGCTGATGGCGCCGTTGTTGCTCATGCGGAACAGGCCGGTGCCGTTGATGGCCACGTCCAGCGGGTTGTTGGTGGTGCTGATGTTGCCCTGGGTGAACTGTTGCGCCACCGCCGCCAGCTTGGTGCCGATGCCGATGGAGTTGCTGCCCGCGCCGGACAGCGAGGCCGCATAGACGTCGGCAAATTGTGCCTGCGACCCTTTAAAGCCCACCGTGGATGCGTTGGCGATGTTGTTGCCGATGACGTCGAGATTCTTCGACGAGGCGTTCAAGCCGCTCAGACCTTGTTGAAAACTCATGATAGCCTCCTACGCTGCTGGTTCTGGTTGTCTGTTAAAAAATCTGGGTGACCTTGGTGGCGTCCAGTTTTGTTCCGTCCGACAGGTTCAGAGAAGTGCCGGTAGCGCCCAGCATGACGCTGGTTACCAGATTCAGCGACAATCTGTCCGCTGTCACTTCTTCGGTTCCCTGCATGGCTTTCACGGAAAAAGTGTATTCCCCGTTTTCCAGCACCTCGCCGCTTGCGGACTTGCCGTCCCACTGGAAAGATACCGTTCCAGCACTTTGATCGCCCAGTTCAAGGGTGCGCACCACGGTACCCGCCGCATCCTTGATCGACACTGTCACCTTGTCGGCGGCCTCTTCCAGGTCGACGCCGCCAAGCGCCATGCCATCCTGCATCTGCAATGTCGATCCCGGCGCCAATACGCCGTGCCCGATCATGTTGGCTGCCTGCAAGGACTGGCTGGCGGCGAAACTCTCGACCATGGATGCCATGGCGGTATTGAGTTTTTCGATGCCGGTAACCGTGCTCAACTGCGCCATCTGCGATGTCACCTCGGCGTTGTCCAGCGGATTGAGCGGGTCCTGGTTTTTCATTTGCGTGACCAACAGCTTGAGGAAACGGTCCTCCGTCGCCTGCGTGTTGCTGGTGCTGGCGGTGCTCTTGGGATTGACGATTGCCTGTACTTCCGAGACGCTTGCCATTTCAGCCTCCTTGGCTCAATGATTACTGACCCATGGTCAGTGTTTTCAGGAGCAGCGTCTTGGCGGTACTCGCCATATCGACGTTGTTCTGGTACGAACGCGAGGCGGAAAGCATGTTGATCATCTCCTCCACCACGTTCACGTTGGGTGTTGCCACATACCCCTTGGCGTCGGCCAACGGGTGCTTGGGGTCGTACATCAGCTTGAGCGGCGTGTTGTCTTCGATCACCGACTTCACTCGTACACCCACTGCGCCTTGCGCGCCCGCACCGACGTTCTCGGCGGAAAAGATCACCTGCTTGGCCCGATAGGGCGTTCCGTTGGAACTGGTCACGCTGTCGGCGTTGGCCATGTTGCTGGCCACGGTGTTGAGGCGCAGCGACTGCGCGGTCATGGCCGACCCGGCGATATTGAATACGTTGGAAAGCGACATTATTGCTGCCCTTGAATGGCGGTCATCAGGCTCTTCACCTTGCTGGATACGCGGTCCACCACGAACTGGTAGTGGATGGCGTTATCCGTGAACTGCCCGCGTTCGATGTTCATATCCACCGTATTGCCGTCTATGCTCGGCTGGGTGGGGTTGCGGTAGGCCAGCGCCACACCCAGCGGGTTATCCTGTTTCGGCAGCAAGTGGCGCGACGAAGTGGTTCGCAACTGAATCCGGCTTTCCTGCCCGTCAGCCGCACGCTTCAGTTCACCGGCGAAATCGAAATCGCGCGCCTTGTAATTGGGGGTGTCCGCGTTGGCGATGTTCGACGCCAGCACCTGTTGGCGGTAGGCGCGCAAATCCATGGCCTTTTGCAGGAAACGGAAATCGCTGTCGAGATGACTGACCATGATTCAAGCCCTAATTAACGAGATGCTTTCGTGAACAGGTGAAGCAGGGATCATGCCAACGAGCAAGCAGGCTATAAATTAGGGAAGCGGCGCTGGATGCGGAGAGAGATGGGGTGGTTGGCGGCGGCAAGAATTGCCGTCAGCGGCAAATTACTCATAATTGTTGCAAGCAAATGTTATCCATTTATAACGCCGCCTGACGCGCGGCACAAGAATGACATCTGCGCAGCCCACTCCTTGCACAGCTTGCGAAACGAGCGGCTGCGATCATAGGCCTGCTGCAAATCCATGCGCGCCGAAAAAGCCGGTTGATCTGTGGTCTCCCCGTAGGCGTTGCCTGTCATGCGCGCCTTCATCCACCCTTTGGCATCCCGCGGGCGCTCTGCATCGATGGTTTCCCCCGGATCAAAGGAAAACCCCCGCTGCCCATGCAGCGATGCGGCGGCAGCGATGAACCATGCCTCGTATTCCCGGTTCGCCAGAACGACGGATATCCGCCGGTGTGGAATACATCTCCGGGCGCGCTCCAGAATTTGCATTCCCGCTTCAGCAGGGCAGTCGTCGTCAGCATCCAACAGCACGAGAATCCAGCCATTCTCGCCACACTTGGCGGCCGCCAGAGACAAATGCCGTTGAAATTCTTCATCCCGCTTCAGGAATCTGTCGCGATGAACCCGTATCGGGGGAAGTACCTGGACGAAACAATCCGGTGTTTGCCATTCACCGATACGCCGCAACAAAACCGGTAGCGCCGCCACCTCGCCATCTCCTTCCACGATGACGGCGACCGCAGTCACGGTTCAACCTCACCAAACAAATCGATTTGGTTTTGCGACTGCTCGGCAAGGACCGCCGGATCGGGCGCCAACTGATTCAGGCGTAACAACTCCCCCGCTGAAAAAAGCTGGTCGCGCATTGCCAGCCGCGAAGCCCCGTCCAGCGGCGCAATATGCGTTTCACCACCCTCGGAAACCACGGCAAGCAGGCCATCCGCGCTCAACCCACGGTCATCCAGAAGATCGGGGCTATGGCTGGTAACAATCACTTGGGTGTCCCGCGCGGCGCGTACCAGCGCCTCGCGCAACGCAGCGCTCGCCGCAGGATGAAGGGCAGTTTCAGGCTCCTCGATGCCGACCAGTGAAGGCGCGTAATCCCGGTTTCCCTGAAACAACGCCGTCAACACGCCAAGTGCCCGCAAGGTGCCATCGGACATGTTTTGTGCTGGAAAGCGCCATGGGTGCCTTGCCCCCGCCATATCCTGCCGGAACTCCAGCGTTTCCATCGGGCCGATCTGTTTTCTTTCGACCCCATGCACCATGGGGACGACCGTCTGAAGGTATTCCTGAATGATTTCCACCCTGTCGGAAGCCACCCGTTCCAGATGCCCGATGACGCTGGCTATATTCTCCCCGACCGGTTTGAGCAGGCGCCCTTCCTGCGGTTTTTGCAATTCCCGCATCAGCTTTGGATTGAGGTTATAAAAACCCATTGCCGTCAGCGCGTCGAACGCCGGGCGAAACGCTGCCAAGCCCGAGACCGCCACCAAGGCCAGGCGGTCTGCCGTCACCGCTGGGAAGATCGCCTCGCTGCTTGCCTTCAGTTTTCCTCGTTCAATCTGGAAAAACGGTCCCTTACCAATGCCGCCGATAACGCATTCTTCGGACTGCACTTCGTAACCACGGCCTGCCAACGCACCAACGTTAAAGGCATAATGACCGCGTTGCCCATCTTCCAGCGTGAATTCCAGGCGAATACCGAAGTGCGTGGGATGGCCGCTGGAGCGCCGCCGAACTTCATTCAACCCGCCGCGTTCGTTTAGCGCGTTGTCGAGCGAGCAGGCCAGCGCGTCACGCACCAGATGCAAGGCATCCAGAAAATTGCTTTTCCCCGAACCATTGGCACCGACCAGAAAGGTGAGTGGGTGAAGGCGGACATCGCAGTAACCGATGCTCTTGTAGTTGCGCAACACCACGCGGTCGAGAAAGACGGGGCCACTCATTCGGCTACTCCCTGACAATTCATATCCAGATTGAGCGCATTTTGCCGGGCTTTCCAAAAAATCGGCATGCGTGGAAAGACCCATTCCCCGCGCTGAATTTTCAGGCTCTGGCTTTCCGCTTGGCAATCGCCGCCAGCATGGCCTCGCCCATGCCTGCAGGGGAGGCGGCAACCACCACGCCGGCGGCTTCCAGTGCGCTGATCTTGTCGGCGGCTAGGCCGCTGCCGCCCGCGATGATGGCGCCGGCATGGCCCATGCGCTTGCCCTTGGGCGCGGTCTGCCCGGCGATGTAGGCGGCCACCGGCTTGGTGACGTGGGTCTTGATGAATTCCGCCGCCGCTTCCTCGCGCGTGCCGCCGATTTCGCCGACCAGGATGATGGCCTCGGTCTGCGGGTCGTCCTGGAAGCGTTGCAGGCAGTCGATGAAATCCAGCCCCTTGATGGGATCGCCGCCGATGCCCACGCAGGTGCTTTGCCCCAGCCCGGCCTTGGTGGTCTGATAGACGGCCTCGTAGGTCAGCGTGCCGGAGCGCGAGACGATGCCGACCTTGCCCTTCTGGTGGATGAAGCCCGGCATGATGCCGATCTTGCATTCGCCGGGGGTGATGATGCCGGGGCAGTTGGGGCCGATCAGCACCGCACCGCTGCCCTTCAGGGCGGACTTGACGCGCATCATGTCGAGCACCGGAATGCCCTCGGTGATGCACACGATGACTTCGATGCCGGCATCCGCCGCTTCCATGATGGAATCCGCGGCAAAGGCCGGGGGCACGTAGATCATGGTGGCGTTGGCCTGCGTTTCGCGCACTGCGTCGCGCACGGTGTTGAAGACCGGCAGATTGATGTGGGTCTGCCCGCCCTTGCCCGGCGTGACGCCGCCGACCATGCGAGTGCCGTAGGCGATGGCCTGTTCGGAATGGAAGGTGCCCTGCTTGCCGGTGAAGCCCTGGCAGATGACGCGGGTGTTCTTGTCGACGAGTATGCTCATGATTGGTCTCTAGTCCTTATCCCTTTACCGCCGCCACCGCGCGCTTGGCCGCTTCGGTCAGATCGTTGGCGGAAATGATCGCGAGGCCCGATTCGGCCAGCATTTTTTGTCCCAATTCGACGTTGGTGCCTTCCAGGCGCACGATCACCGGCACTTTCACGCCGACTTCGCGCACCGCCGCGATGATGCCTTCGGCGATGATGTCGCAACGCATGATGCCGCCGAAGATATTGACCAGAATGGCCTGGACGTTGCTGTCGGAAAGAATGATCTGGAAAGCCTTGGCCACCGTTTCTGCGGTCGCGCCGCCGCCCACGTCGAGGAAGTTGGCGGGCTGGCCGCCGTGCAGCTTGATGAGGTCCATGGTCGCCATCGCCAGCCCGGCGCCGTTGACCATGCAGCCGATGTTGCCGGAAAGCGCGATGTAGTTGAGGTCGTAGGCGTGCGCGGCCACTTCCTTGGCATCGACCTGCGTGGTGTCGTGCAGCTGCGCCAGCGTTTTCTGGCGGTACAGCGCGTTGTCGTCCACGCCGATCTTGCAGTCCAACGCCACCAGGCGGCCGTCGCCGGTGACGATCAGCGGGTTGATTTCGACCATCGAGAGGTCGTTTTCCATGAACAGACGGTACAAGCCCTTCGCCAGCTTGACGAACTCGGCGATCTGGCCGCCCTCCAGGTTCAGCCCGAAAGCCAGGTTGCGGCACTGGAAGTCGCGCAGCCCCCAGACGGGGTCGCAGGTTTCGCGCAGGATTTTTTCCGGCGCGGTGCGGGCGATTTCCTCGATTTCCATGCCGCCGCTGCCGGAAGCGACGACGACGATACTTTCCGATTCGCGGTCCACCGTCAGGCTGAGATACAACTCGCGCGCGATGTTCAGTGTTTCTTCGAGCAACAAGGTGGAAGCGATCTGGCCGTCCGGCGCGTTCTGGTAGGTCACCAGCTTCTTGCCGAGCAAGGCTTCCACCGCTTCCTGCACGGCGGCAGGCGATTTCGCCAGACGCACGCCGCCTGCCTTGCCGCGTCCGCCGGCGTGGATTTGCGCCTTGACCACCCAGGCTGCGCCGCCCAGTTCGGCAATGGCGGCGGCGGCCTGTCCGGCTTCGTTCAAGGTGACGCCGCGCGGCGTGGCGACGCCGTAGTTACGCAACACCTGTTTGGCTTGGTATTCGTGAAGATTCATGAGGGACGTTCCTGGAAAAATACAATGAAAACGGAGATTACAAGTCGATGTCTTCCGCCCACAGCAGCGCCTGGATATGGGCCTGGTTGACCGCCTTCGCATCGAAGCCGCAACTCTCGGCGATGCGCGCAATCCCCTCTTCATCGGCCTCCTCGCAGGCAATCGCCAGGTCCAGATAAGGCGCATAGACCCCGCTGTGCTGGGTCAGCGCCTCGGTGATCTGCTGCGCGAGATGCAGGCGTTCCACCGCCTGCGCCATGGGCATGTTGAGCAGCACGTCGAGCAGGGAAAACACGCCGACGATGAACAGACTGTCCTTTTCCCTGGCGCTGAAACGCTCCTGCCCGAGCAGTTCGGCCAACCGCGCCCTGACCAGGGCGGTTTTCAGCAAGGCCTTGCTGCGCGGGTCGATGCTGCCGCTGGTGAAGAGCAGCAGGGTCAGCCAGCGGTAAAGCTGCTCGTAGCCCAGGATGATGATGGCGTGCGCGATGGAATTGATTTTCTGCGCCAGCCCGTTCACCGGCGCGTTCATGTAGAGCAGCAGCTTGTACGACAGCATCGCGTCGTGCTTGAACACCGCTTCGATGTCGGCGATTTCGGCGCGGCTCTTGACCATGTTGAGCAGTTCCATGACGCGCACGCGGTCACTGTCCACGCGGGAAGGCGCGGCAGGCTGGAGCTTGGTGAAGTAGTAGCCCTGGAAATAGTGGAAAAACAGGCGATGGCAGGCCTCGAACTCCATTTCCGTATTGACGTGACGGGCAATGAGGTGGGCCTGCGGGGCCTTTTCCAGGAGTTTGTCGACCATGCGCGCCAGCTCAATGGCATTGAAGCGGGTCACGTCGATGCGGATGTACTGGGCCAAACCAAGCAAGGGCTCGATGGCCGATTCCGGGGTAAAGTTGTCGAGCGCGATCTGGTAGCCCAGCGCCTTCAGTTCGCGGCAACGCGCCGCCAGCTTGTCGTCGTGACGCGCTTCGAAATCGACACAGAACACCACCCCTTTCTGCGGCAGGGACAACAGCAGCGGGTTGCCCAGCAGCGCGGACGGCAGGGCAATCAGCGCCGCCTTGCCGCCGACCAGGCGACTGATGTCGAGTTCGATCAGGCACTTGACCAGGGTCTGCGCGTGCAGATTGCGCAGTTCTTCGGTATCGCCGGAGGCAGTGTGCCGCAATTGCAACTCGTAAGCCATCACGTGCTGCGCACGATCCAGCAAGGGTTGGCGCCCGAGAAAACGCTGTTGCAGGGTTTCCTGGCTGGCCGACTGGCCCGAGGTCTCCACTGCCAGGATGTCGGTTACGACCTTGCCGTCCGCCACGTGCCCGGTATCGACCGCGCGGCTGGCCTGGATGACGGGCGGCGCGGCGCCATCCTGCGCCATGGGCGGCGGAGGACCGTCTGGCGCCTTGGTTGCGCCGATAAGGTTTTTGATGAACTTGCCCAGCATGCGTGTCCGCTCCGTAAAAGGCGATTCCCGCAAATCAGAGCATTCTATCACGGCAGACCAGGAAGATTGACCCTGTGAGGCTGTCAAACTTGCGGCGAACTGGCCGCCTATCCGTCCGACCGGTTCAGGCGGATTGGGTCATTTCGCGGCGGCTCTTAGCTGGAGCGCGGTTTTATCCCCTTTTTTGGCAGGATGCCGAAGCGCATGGCGGATGAGCCATTTTACTTCCCTGGATGCGCCGTTCAGCCAGCGCCCGCAAATTTCAAATGCTTTTTCCGGGTGATCTTTGGCAATATCGCCGAGATGGTTTGCAACGCTGCGACGAACGTATAGGGTAGAGTCGTCTTTCAGTGTTTCGAGGATAGGGAATACCGGCTCGGGATTAGCGATGAAGGCGGGAATCCGCTTTGCCCAAGGCAACCTGGGGCGCGTGCCTTCCGAGCAAAGCCGCCGGACGTGGGGGTCTGGATCGGATGTCCATTCGATGAGCCGCGTCAGGGTGCGCTCTTGTTGCAGAATCAGGAAGGGCCGTATGGAATACTCCGCGCTGAACCGTTTGGTAAATGCATACTGCGCCTGCATGGAAATTTCAAACGGGTCGTCCCCGCCGTTTTCTTTTGCTTCCAAACCATACTCGGCGACAAAACACCCGTGCGGCAGATAAAAAAGCCCCGCCAGCCCGAGCTCATCCGTTCGCGTCAGCGGCGGCGTCAGGGATGCCAGGAGAATCTCTATGGCTGTTGCGTATTTCCTGGGCAGATGTTGGCGAAGCGCTCCTGCCAGATGTTGGGCGCGGTCCAGGATGCCCAGCGGCTCCAGGCCATCCAGCGCCATCCGGCGAAACAGCGTTTCATCAAACTGCGGATACACCAGCAGGATATTGTGCGCCATGCAATCAACCGCTTCCGGCCCCAGCAGGTGTTTAAGCGGAAATCCCTTCTGTATGGCCTTCGGCGCGGCGGGAATGCGCGGTATTTTATTGGCGGATAGATTCATGCTTTGGTCGGGCACATAATCACACAGGATGCGACACGGGGCAAGACAGGGCAGATTGCCAACATCCGCCGCCCCGGCAATTTTCCGGCCCCCTCCCGCGCTCTGCTACAATAACGCCTTTCTTTTATAAGCCGCTCTTTCCCATGAAAAAACTCGTCATCGCCTCAAATAATGCCGGCAAGCTGCGTGAAATCGGCGCCATCCTCGCGCCGCTGGATTTCGAAGTGCTGCCGCAGGCCGCTTTTAACATTCCCGAGGCGGAAGAGCCGTACTGCACCTTCATCGAAAACTGCCTGACCAAGGCGCGCCACGCCTCGGCGCATTCCGGCCTGCCGGCGCTGGCCGACGATTCGGGGATCTGCGTCGATGCCCTCAACGGCGCGCCCGGCGTGTATTCGGCGCGCTTCGCCGGCGAGCCGAAATCCGACCAGCGCAACAACGAGAAACTGATCGAACTGCTGCAAGGCCATGCCGACCGCAAGGCGCACTATTACTGCGTGATGGTGCTGGTACGCTACCCGGAAGACCCCCAGCCGATCATCGCCGAAGGGGCGATGTATGGCGAGATCATCGACACCCCGCGCGGCGACGGCGGCTTCGGCTATGACCCCTATTTCCTGCTGCCGGAATACGGCCAGACCGGCGCGGAAATCTCCATGGAGCTGAAGAACAGGATCAGCCATCGCGGCAAGGCGCTATCCATTTTGGTGGAGAAGCTCAAAGGTGAACGGTAGGAGCGGCCTCCCGACCGCGAATCCGCCTGTCGCGACCGGGAGGCCGCTCCAGCAGCCCCCCCCGCTTTCCCTCTACATCCACATTCCGTGGTGCGTGCGCAAGTGCCCCTATTGCGATTTCAATTCGCACGAGGCGCACGGCGCCATCCCCGAGCGGGAATACGCCGCGGCCCTGCTGCGCGACCTGGAATTCCTGCTGCCGCTGGTGTGGGGGCGCAAGGTGGTCAGCGTGTTTTTCGGCGGCGGCACGCCCAGCCTGCTCTCGCCGCGCGCGCTTGACGACATCCTGTGCGGCGCACGGGCACTGCTGCCCATCGAGCCCGGCGCGGAAATCACCCTGGAAGCCAACCCCGGCACGGTGGAAGCGGGCAAGTTCGCCGAATTCCAGGCGACGGGCATCAACCGCCTGTCGCTGGGCATCCAGAGCTTCGACGCGGCGCACCTGCAAGCGCTGGGGCGCATCCACGACGGCCGCGAGGCGCGGGCCGCGGTGGAGCTGGCGCTGCGCCATTTCGACAACGTCAACCTCGACCTGATGTACGGCCTGCCCGGCCAGAGCCTGGACGAGGCGCTGCGCGACATCCGCGCCGCCGTCGGCCACGGCGTGGCGCATATTTCCGCCTACCACCTCACCATCGAACCCAACACGCTGTTTTACGCGCGCCCCCCGCAACTGCCCGACGACGACAGTTGCGCCGCCATGCAGGAGGCCATCGAGGCCGAACTGGCGCAGGCCGACTACCTGCATTACGAAACCTCGGCCTTCGCGCAGAAAAACCGCCGCTGCCTCCACAATCTCAATTACTGGCATTTCGGCGACTATCTCGGCATCGGCGCCGGGGCGCACGGCAAGATCACCCTCCAC
>CAZGOY010000037.1:0-33375 GCA_964527565.1 uncultured Sulfuricella sp.
ATTTGGACGCTGATCACCCCGGATTCCTGGTCAGTTTTGCACGCTGATTTACAGCCGTGACCTTTTACGCACGCGCCCCGATGGCCGCTAAGGCGCAGGTTGCCGACCTCGTTGGAAAGCTTGCAAAACAGAAGCGCTGCGTCCGATAGTGCAGGTGAAAGTCTGTGAATTGACACGTGCTTTTAGCTGCACTTGACTGTGAATTGACACGTGCTTTTAGCTGCACTTGACTGTGAATTGACACGTGCTTTTAGCTGCACTCACTTCGTGTTTTTAGCTGCACGAACACCGCGCAAAGCCGCGCCAGTGTTGCTATGCACAACACCGTAACGCGCGCGCGCTTTTAACTTGTTTTTCTTTATTAACACCAGCGCACCAAGCTGGGACAATTCTGTGACACGCAAAAAAGGAAAGAAAAGGAAAATTTGGGACAAATTTGGGACACCCGCGGGTGAAACAAGCCACTTTATTTGATCTCACTCAAAAAAGAAAAACCGGCTAAGCGCCGGTTTCTATTGAGAAAGTTTGGTGGGCGGTACTGGGATCGAACCAGTGACCCCTGCCGTGTGAAGGCTAAAAGAAATCCAATGTTTGCAAGCATTACAAAGGTGTTTTAGAATTGTTGTCACTCATTTGTCACCCGAGGGGCAATTATGGCGACGATCAGAAAACGCGGTGAATTGCAGTGGCAGGCCATTGTCAAACGGGACGGCATTTGCAAATCCAAAACATTCCTTCATCGCGCTGACGCGGAAAAATGGTCGCGCATGATCGAGGTGGAAATTGATCGCGGGGTGTTTGTCGATCGAACCGAAACCGAACGCAACACCCTCCATGACATTCTGACCCGTTACCGTGACGAGGTAACACCCGAACATAAAGGCGCAACCGTTGAAGCGCTCAGGATCAATTGCATCATGCGTGACAAGTTCCTGGTAAACAACAAGCTGGCCGCCCTGAATTCAAAGCTGCTGGCTGAATGGCGCGACTATCGATTGAAAACGGTCACAGGTTCCACCGTAAACCGTGAACTAAACATCCTGTCCGCCGTCATCAATCATGCCCGCAAAAACTGGGGGGTACATATCGACAACCCCATCGAGCTCATCACACGCCCAAAGCATGAAAAAGCCAGAGAACGACGACTGGAACCGGATGAGGAAAAAAAACTGATTTCCGAATTAGGGTTGTCGACCCGCAACCCGTGGATTGCCCCTCTCGTCACGTTTGCCTTGGAAACAGCCATGCGCCGTGGTGAGCTACTGGATCTGCGCTGGGAGTTTGTCGACCTGAAAAAAAGGGTTGCACGCCTCATTGACACCAAAAACGGGGAATCACGCAACGTCCCGCTCTCCAGTCGCGCCATAGCCGTGCTGGAGCACCTACCCCGGTCAATTGATGACAGAGTATTCCCCACCACCGAAGACGCGCTCAAAAAGGCCTTTTCGCGAACCTGTGAGCGTGCCGGCATTGAGGATTTTCATTTCCATGACCTGAGACATGAAGCCACCAGCCGCCTGGCAGAAAAATTACCAAACCTGATTGAGCTCGCTTCGGTCACCGGGCACAAGGATCTGAGAATGCTTAAACGGTACTATCACCCACGCGCGGAGGACCTGGCCCGCAAGCTGGGTTAACGCATCTTGCCACAAAGTAACCCATGAGTTACCCTGCACCATGATCAAAGTGGAAGAATATTTGGCCTCAGACGGAAAAAACCACTACAGAGAGTGGTTCAACGATTTGACGGTCGAATATGCCGCAAAGGTTGCTGCTGCACGGTCTAGAATGATGGCTGGAAGCCTTGGCAATGTGAAACCCCTTGACGGAACGCTCAAGGAATTCCGGATTGACTGGGGGCCGGGCATCCGAATCTACCTGCTCCAAGACGGCGATAAATTGATTGTGCTTCTGGGAGGCGGAACAAAAGGCAGTCAGAAAGCAGACATCAAGCGCGCCAGAGAATTGCGTGACGAATATGAAGCACGCAAGACAGAGATGAAGAAAGGCATAAAAGGATAAAGCATGGGACAGCTTACTGTAGATTCCACGGAAACAGTTCAAGCCCGGATCAAGGCCGATCCGGCATTTGCCGAAGCCTTGTTAAGAGAAGCAACGGATATGTTCCTGAATGGCGAAGCGGAAGCAGCACGCCTTCTGCTGCGCGACGTCGTCAACGCAACCGTCGGATTTGAGCAAATCGCGGCGGCGACCAATCGCCCCAGCAAGAGTGTTCACCGCATGCTTTCCGCTCGGGGAAACCCAACGATGGAAAGCTTGTCTGCCGTTTTCACGGCCATTCGGAAAGTTCTCAATGTGACTTTCGAAACACGCACCGTGCACCATGCGTGAACAGGCGTTACCGCTAACAGGTGCGTTACACAGTAACGGAATCCATTGGCGTCTTGCCGTGCGCTTTCCTACCGCCCGCGAGCGTCAAATGAACCTCAAACGGACGCCACCCCCGGCAACGTCCACACCCTCTCCCGCTTGTGAGCGTCAAATGGACGCCAAATAGACGCTTCAACCGTTCTTCTATTTTGTTTTTTCCTCAAAAACTATCAGCATGGTTCTGACGTTCAATGTCAGCCCTCCCGCCCCAAGGCTCGGGAGATTGTCATTGTGATCCATGCGGCACGCGATATCCCCAGCGCTTCCGCTGCCTGGTCAATCTCGGGCAGAAGCGTTGGCGGTAACGTCAACGTGATCTGCTGTTTCCTGCCGCGCATTACCCCGCGCTTTTTTTCTTCAACAGGCTGTGCATCGGGTGCCCCAGCGATGAAGTCCGCCACGGGGTCTTGATTGGGTTTTACTGCTTTCTTGATTGCCATTTAATATCCCTCTGGTTGCATCATGAAATGAAAACAAGTTCCACCAAGCGGTTTATCTCTTCTACCGCCTTGCCGTCCCTGGGTTTCCATTCCAGCGCGGAATACCCCGACCCGGCCGCATCCGCGATGGCTTTCCTTCGCCCAATAGGCGCATCCAGGTATTCGATATGCTCATGCTCCTCGATCGCGCTTGCGGCTTCCTGGTTGTCCACGCCGCGCGGGTCCGCGCTGTTGAGAACGGCATAGACTTTCAGGCCGTCGCGCATGCCCATGGTCTCCGTGACAAGTTTTGCCATGTCACCCACACCCCAGACATCAAAGCTTCTTGGCTGGAACGGAATGAGCACTACATCGGACAACATCAGAGCCGCCCGGAGCGTGGTTGAATCCCGTCCGCCGGCATCAATGATAATGTCGTCGAACTTGTTCCTCTGCTGCTGGATCTGGGCGCGCAATAACGGGCCGTCGGTGTAGTGGGCAACGGAAAGCGCTGGCGTAATCCCCGCCTGGGAACGCTGCGCTACTGCCTGCATGGTTGTGGCCTGCCGGTCGCCGTCGATCAGCCAGACGTCACTCCCGGCCAGCGCACGCGCCACCGCCAGATTGAGGGAGAGCGTGGTTTTGCCCACACCGCCTTTGGTGTTCAAAACTGAAATGATCATTTCTATGCCTTTCTTCGCCGTATCAGTCAAGCGCACTTGCGATTATCTTCAATGCATTTAGCTGTTGTTTTGATTATATCTTGATATTAAGATGGATTGCAAGGCTTCAAAAAAACCCCGCCGTAGCGGGGTGTGCTGAGGGGATGTCACTCGCTTTGCCGGCTCGCGGCGCGGTTGCGCTTCTTGAGGGGCTTGCCTTCGCCGTTGGCCGGCCTCGTATCCTCACCGAGGATGATTTTTCGGTAGATATTATGGGTGGTTTCGACCTGCTTGACGGACACGAACACTTTTTGGCCAAACTCTTCTACCCGGTCGCCCTGTTCGTCCACATAGGCTAACTCCCAGTCGCTGAACTTGCTGCTGTCCTTGTCCGCGGCTTTATCGAGCGCCTCAATTTCCTTGATGAACTGGGTGGTTTGCTCTGGAGTTGCTTTCTCGCTCATCTTTACTTCCTTTCATGGTGTGCGCGGCAAAGCGCCGCGTACAGATTTATCCCTGCCGCGCGAAATTTCAGTTGTCGTCGAAGGCCGTCCAGGTCTGGTCCGTGCCGAACGGGTTGCCTGCTACGTCAATTCCGGTGTTATCCAGCATTGGCAAGCCGCTCGCAGGGTTGATGTCTGGAAATGCGTGGCAATCATCATCTGCATTCAGGTTGGTGCTGTCGTCGCTGACCATATCCATATTGATGCCGGATTCTGCCCCAATCCCTCCAGGTGAGCGGAATAATTCACCAAACCAATCAATGATGCCCATAGAGCCTCCCGGCAGAATTATTGGTGGTTATGCGGGTAACATTTTCGGCAAGGCGGTCGACGGCAACCATCGTCGCAAGGAACCCCACCATCCAGCCAATGAACGGCGAGAGAAAAAACGCGAGCAAATAGAGAATCTCCGGCTTGCCAGTCGCGACTCCTGACGGAGGAAAGGCCAACTGAAGGTGTACCAGGAACAGCCCAAGGGAAATGCCAACCAGATTTGCGGCAATAAGAACGATTGCTTTCATGATGACTTCCTTTCTTCTCTTCACTTTTGATCTTCAATGCACTTCATGATGATGCTTAATTGATTGCAAGCTGATATTGACTTAAAAGTGTATTCGGATTTTGTGCGTGTGCGGTGGATCCGCCTCAAGTGGCGGCAGCGGCGGTATATCGGCGATTGCCAGCGCTGCGCTTTGCTTCGTTGCCCCTCTCCTGGTGGAGTCCTTGATCATCTGTCCCAGGTCGGAAGGCTTGGGAATAGCCGAGGCGACGATGTGCCCGACTGCGCCCTTCGCGGGCAACAGCATGAGCAATCCTTCAGGCCCGACATTGATGGCATGCGCCGCTGCAGCAAGCAGTATGATTTTTCCGATCATGATGTTTCTCCTTCTTCACTGGGTTGCTCAGCAATGGATTCGCGGTATGCGGCAAGATACGTCAGGGCGGAGTCGATGTCCGCCAAGCGGTCCTTGTCTGTCAGCCGTGCGCCAAAGTCGGGCATCTCGGTATAGATATCGCGGTACTCGCGAAGCCACGCTTCAAAGTCTGAAAGTTGGTCTGTTTTCATGATGGCCTCCATGTGTTTAATCTTGCAGCAGTCGGCCAGCGCCCGTGAATTCCAGGATGGCACGCAGCTGTTCTTCGTCGATCCGTTTCCAGGCCTCCACCACGGTATAACCCGCCCCCTCGATGAGGTCGGGCCGGCACAGCGCCAACCCGACCATGCAGGCCTGGCTGGTGGACAGGTAGCGCTTGTCGCCGGCAGCGATGTCTTTGATGATTTCAAGATTCATGATTTTTCTCCTTGGTTAAAAATTTACTTATTTGAGGCAGTGGGTCTAGGCGTAGCCATTGGCCACATCTGCCAGCCGTGCCTGGATAACCGCAAGCCGACCCGCGAACTCCTCCACCTCTACCGGTTCGAAGCCTCCACCACCACCGCCGACAGCGCGGTCAAATTCCGCAGCGATGGCCCGCAGATCGTCGGCAGTCGCACAAAGGCGGTCCCAGTCCCGGTCTGCCCATCCGTCCATTTTCCAGTTCCGCATGTCGTTCTCCGTTATTTCCTGTTATTCAAATATCCCCGCCCGGCGAATCCAGGCGGGGGGAATCGCATCAATCCTCACCCGGCATCAAAATGGTAATAACCAGCTCGCCGCTGTCTCCCGGTCCGGCCACCATCTTGAGCGCGGCCAAGCGAGGGCGAACCCCACGACCGCCACGAGGCACTCGATAGAACTGGAACAGCTTTTCCATGCCGCCGCGGCGTGCGGCAAGGCTGGCCATCCAGATCACGTCCCAAAGCCTTCCTGATTCGTCTTGATAGGTTTGGCGCTTGCTGTCTTGGTCTGCCCACTCGACACAATCCGCCCAGGCCGCCCTGGTCATTGCCACCGGACAGGAAAAACCGGCTTTCCTGGCGGTTTCGGTGACATCCACCAGAATCCCGTCCTCGATGGCTTGAGCGCGGGTGTAGGTATCGATTGGTTCGCCGAAAAACTTGGCCATTTCGTCATTTGCTGTGGGATGCACGTACATTTCATTTCTCCTTAACGATTGTTACCGGTACCAAGCTGGTGCCTGTGCTTGTCATCGCCAACACCATGCGTTGCCCGCCGATGTATGCTTTAAAGTCTTTGTGGGTCTTTTTCCATTGATCCATCGTCATGGTTTTGCCCTGGCCTTCAAAATTTGCTCTTTGGTGAGCCTCGCGGGGGGCGCGGTGTTGGTGTTGGGGGTGGTTGTTGTGCTCATGGTTTCGTCCCTTCCTTTCGTCCTGTTGTGTTTGCTCTTCGGAGCCGCCTCACAAAAGAGCGGCAAGCACCGGGCGTTTAGGCGGTGAGCAAGGGGGCATGACAGGCGGGGTTTCGGGGACGTGGAATACCGCAGGGAGCACAGCGACTGAGGATATGCCGCGAAAGCCCCGCCGCCTGGCGTGACGCCTTGCGCCTTTCACCGCCTGCCCGGTGCTTGACGCACTTGGCGGCTCCGAAGAGCAAACACAACGCGCCCAGGACGAAAGGAAGGGATGGAGCACAACAACGCGTTTCCCCCAACACCGCGCGCTTGCGCGCGCTGTCGCGCAGCGACATGGAGCACGCAGTGCTCTCCAGATGGCAGTCAATCGCTGGTCGCGAAGCGTCCGGCGCTCTCTGCTGTTGTTGACTGGTGGTGCTCGTCCGGCACGGTCGGGCACCATGATCTTCCAAAATGGTAGTCAATCGCTGGTCGCGAAGCGTCCGGCGCTCCTGCTGTTATTGGCTGGTGGTGGCCGTCCGGCACGGTCGGCCGCCATGCCGTTGACCTTGCGTGAGTGATTCGGCGGGCTTTAGTCCCGGCTTGCCGGGATGAGCGAACAGCGAACCCAGAGAAGCACGGTGACGCGAAGCGGCGCACGCCATGGACTTATTCAGTAAAACTGTGGATAACCAGGGTATTGACTTTCACCTCTTGCCGGCCAGCAATGCCAGTCACTGGCCTGCTCAAAAAGGAGGCAAACATATCCACGCCCCTTGCCATCGCCGCGGCCAACCAGCACGCAAGAGCGATGGGGAAGTTATCCATGCCTGCGGCAGCAGGGGTGGATAACTTCCGGGGGTGGATATGTTTCACCCTTTCCCGAGCTTGCCATCGGCAAGCGTGACAGCAACGGCCATGACATTGGATGCGGAATTGCGCAGGACAGCAGCAACGTCCGGCGGCAACTGAGGAAAGCGCGCCAGGACGCGGTTGATTGACGAACTGGCGGCAAACAGGGTGGTTGCCGCGGTGGAAGCGGAAATCCTGGACGCATCATGCGGCTGGTCTTCCGCATCATCCAGGCCGCGACGATTGCTCAAGCGCTGCCGGTGGCGCGGCAGCAGGGGTGGAAGGGAAAAGGTATGCATTTTGACCTCACGAAAAAATGAATTTCAACAAAAGGACAAAGCTGAGCATGCCCGCAAAAATCAGCAGCAAGCCCGCCAGCAGCGCCGCGGGAAAGCTGAGCAGCGCCGCAAGTATCGCCGCCGCTTCCAGAGCTTCGCCTTCTCGGCCGGCAATGCGGCAGAAATGCCGGTAGTACCAGCGGGCCAGCTGGTCAAACTCGTTCGGCTCTTTGCTCAAAAACTGCCGGACACGCTCCGGCAGCTTGATTTCAGGAAGTTTCAATTTAGTCCTCCGCTGTTGATGTCTTTGATTGTGCGGCGCACCAGCTCGGCGATGGTGATTCCTTGCGCACGCGCACGTTCACTCAGAAGTGGAAAGTTGTTTTCCAGGTGGCGCTCCAGGCCTGCCTCGGTCAGCTGCGGAGGCTCGCCCGCCGGCAGCGACGACAAGAAGGCCTCCGCCCAGGCCTCGGGATTATTCCTTTGCGATGACATGGAAAACCCCGCCAGAAAAACTGGAATAAACCAGCGCAGCCGGTTTGCCGGCTTTCATGCAGATGCGGATCGACTCGTCGCCCGATTCCTTCACAAAAACGCTTTCCATGCCGCCGTGCTCGCAAATGGCGGGGGCGGCGGAGACAGGCTGAATGGTCGCGGCAAAAAAACCGCCGGACTGGCTCGCCTGGACGACAACAGGCGGCTTGCCTTTGACTGAGCAAGTCATGTCGTAGCGCTGAAAGCCGCCCTCCGGCGGAAGATGGGTCGTTGTTGTCTCGCCGCCGGCAAGGGTGCAGTAGTTGCTGATTTCACGGATGGTGATGTTTATGCCCGTCTCACCAGCTGCGGCAGCATGGCCAGCGCCATCAAGCGGCTCGTGCGTCATGCGCACCATTTCCTGCGAGCTGTTCCAGCCGACTGCTTTGCTTACCGTGTCGACCAGGTCGGAAAATGCGCCAGCATGTGCCGCGGGCGTGGACGCTGCCGCCACCAAGGCGACAGCGAGGGCAAGTTTGATTTTTTTCATGTGCTTTCTCCTGTGGTTATGTGCGTGATTTCGCACAATCATTTATCCACCGGGCGCGAAACGCTGGCCGAAAAAAAACCCGCCGGAGCGGGTTCAGTGGGCTGGCTGCAGGGTTATTTTTTTCCTCGGTTAATCAGTTTTTCATGTCCAGCAATAATGATGAACATTTTCTTTTCCAGCCCAAGGAAATGGTAGTCATAACCGCCAAACGAAAACATGTCTGGATTTGCAGACGATACAGTCATGTACTCCGCCGACTCGGGCCCGCCAGAATAATAATCCAAGGGCAGATTCTTGAGAGGCAAATCACGTTTCGCGAAGCAGACCATGAACATATCTCGCAACACGGCACGGTTCTGCTTGATCGCATCACGCACAAACTTCACGCCAGGGTCGTTTTCACCTTTGCTCTTCGCCAATTTCTCAGCGTCAAAATTTTTACATTCCGTCGGCACGATATCCAGCAGCCGCCCGTCCTCTCTGCGCATGATGATGTTGCGGACAGGCGAATCAGGAATGTTTGTGACCTTTCCATCAACGAACAGGGTGATGGATCCATACGACGCAGCTGCGGCATCACTTTCATCCACGGCGACTGCCGCCGTGGTAGCGGCTGCAAGAATGGCGCCGCAGATAATTTTTGAAAACAACATGGGCATATCTCCTTACAAAATGAGCAAAAGCGGGGCAAGCGGCAGCACCGCCGGAATTATTGCAAGCAAAGCGGGTGCAACGAGTAAAGCCATCAACATACAACCTCCTTGGAGTAAACGGGGCGGCGAATGCTGTCCCTGCAAATATATTCCAACCAGGCGAAACGCTGGCCGAAAAAAACCCGCCGAAGCGGGTTCTTCTTCCTGTTGGTGATTGTTACTGTTGCGGCGATGCCTGCACGTCCGCCTTACTGTCGCGGCTTGTCTTGCTGCTCTGACTGGTATCGCTGGACTTGCTGGCCTTCATGTTGGCAGATTTCTTGTTGTCGGAATAGCTCTCGCGGCTGGCGCTGGTCTTCCTGGATGTGCTGGCCTTGCTGCTCTCGCTCTCATCCACCGATGCCGTCTGTGTGTCGCCATCTGAAATGCTCAGCGCAATCTCGAATTTTCGACCGTTGATTGCTTCAACGCTCAGCGTGGGGATGCCGTTAATGTAAACGGTATCGCCTTGCACCCGAAAATTCCCGCAATCCATGTCATGACCTTTCACATCCCAGTAATAGCCGAGGAATGGCGCGCACCGCCGCACCCTGTTTTCCGGGGTTGAGAAAGAAAAAGCCATCGCCATGTTCCACAAATCACGATTGTCAGCAACAGTCTCGTATGCTTTCCTGATCAGGCGGCGCAATTCGTCTTCCGATGTTACTTTGACACGCCCATCCTGAATGACCATTTCAACTGCCTCCGCCGCCTTGCTCATCACGACATGCGCCATCTGCCGACATATAATGTATGAGACTAAATTACCGCGCTCCAAACCTTCATCAGTCGGCGGATGTAGCGCCCCTTCGAGAGCGGAGGCCCGCCACCCCCTCCTACCCATAATATCCGCCACCCGCGCCTTCTCACCAAGCAAATGTTTTCCAACTGTGCTTCCGTTAGCCTGCAAAACAGGGAAAGTGGAATCGATCCCCGTCAGCGGCAAACACACCGAAAAAAAAGTTCGCGCCGATGCAAGTTGTTCTTTCATATCCAGGTCCAGCTTCCGCTCCCCCCCCTCAAAAAAAGCAATCCATTCCGATATGAAAATATTGTTGGCCGGAATTTTCACGCTCAAATCCTGCTTCTGAGCCTGTTCCTGCTTTTTGCTCTTGCTGGCCTTGCTTTCCTTGCTCTTCTCCTGCGCGGACTCGCGGCTGCTTGAGCTCGTGGCCTTGCTGCCGCTGCTCTTGTCCTGGCTAATGCTCTTCTCGCGGTTGATCTTGTCGCTGGCTCCTGATTCGACGGTACGGCCTGCGCCGGCCGAGTTGCCGGGGTTGGCACGCGAGTCCACCGAGTAGATGACCAGCAGCGTTGCGGCGATTGCCAGAATGGAATGGATGAGTTTTTCTGAGGTTTTCATTTGTGTGCTGTTGGCTACGCTGGTGGTGAACGCACCATCAGCAATGTGGCTGCCGGCACTGCCGGCACAGACGCTGTTACCCTGAACCAGCTGAATGCCGCCATCGCCGGGGCCAGTGGAGCCGATGCAACGGCACGCGCAGCGGCTGCCAGCGCGCAGGGAACCGCGGATGCAGCCAGCGCAGCGGCCTCTGGAGCTCAGGCTGCTGCAACCTCAGCTCAAAGCACGGCTGACCAGGCGCACTCCTCCGCATCGAGCGCGGCTGCTGCCGCTGGGAATGCCCAGGCTTTGGCTGATGCTGCCGTGGCTGCGGCATCGGGGGCTCAGACAGTTGCAACCCGTGCAGAAGGAAAAGCAGATAATGCGGCCAGTGCTGCAAGCGCCGCCCAGACTCGCGCCGACCAGGCGCATGCCACGGCATCGAGCGCCTCGACTGCGGCGAGCAACGCGCAGTCAACTGCGGATGCTGCCAGGACAGCTGCATCTGTTGCTGATGCAAAAGCAGTTGAGGTGGGATCCATTGCAAGCACTGCCATATCTGCGGCCGCTGTGGCGGACGGCAAGGCTGAGGCAGCCCAGATAACTGCGGCAAGGGGTGAAAGCAAGGCTGAGGTCGCCCAAGCCACGGCAACATCTGCTAACACCATCGCCTTGCGCCTTGACACATCGCTGTCTTCAAGCAGTATCGCCCTCGCTGCTGGATCCGTTGCAGCTGTACCTGGTGCGGTTGCTCTGGGGCGAAACGCCCGCGCCGACTCTGGAATCAGCGTTGCTATCGGTGATGGCGCTCGCGCTGTCTCCAGTGTTGCCATCGGAGCGCAGGCGCAGGCTGTGGGACTCAACACCACGGCAATCGGGGATTATGCAAAGTCCACTGGAGAAAAAGGGGTTGCCCTGGGCGCTCGTGCTGAGGCGCGTGGTGCAAACAGCGTTGCTCTGGGTGCTGACACTGTCGCCACCAGGGACAACAGCGTCTCTATTGGCGGTCGCCAGCTGGTTGATGTGGCTTCGCCGGTTTTTTCAAATGATGCAGCCACAAAAGCCTATGTGGACTTGACCGCTGATCGCGCCAAGGCGGAAATGCGCGCCTTTGAAAACAGCATTTCTGGCAGGATTGGCGGGCTGGAGGAAGAGTATCGTTCTGGCATTGCTGCCGGCATTGCTGGAAGCCACGCCGTGGCCTCTGCAATCAAATCCGGCGGGAATGCCCTTGGTGTTGGCTTTGGAACGTTTGCAGGACGTTCTGCTGTTTCTGTGGTGCTTGCAGCCCAGGTTGGTAGTGTGGTTGTTACTGGTAACGTGCAAACAAGCGGGAACGATTTCGGTGCTGGTGTTGGTGTGGCACTGCCGCTGAGGTTTTAGCCTTCAGGGGCGGCATGCCGCCCCCGAGGACATCATGCCGCATCCCGCTTTTGCCGAGCGCGTGCCACCACCTCGGCGCCCGCCGCAAAGGCGGCTTCGTCGCAGGGCAAGGGCTTGGCCCGCGCCGCCTCGATCCGCTCTTCGGCCTCTTTGCTTGCCTTGCGCGCGGTCAAAAGTTGCCGGCCTTGTTCAAGCGGCGAGAAATCGCCCGCGGCCGCCTTTGACCTTGCCCATTTTTCCCAGCCCGACTTTTGTTTTACCGGATCCGCGGTTTTTGACCTCGCTTCGATCGTCGCTTCAAGAAGCTCGTCAACCCCCCACCCCCGCCCATCACCCCCCACCCCCGCCGGTGGGGTTGGGGTTGGGGTTGGAATTGGAATTGGGGTTGGGTTTGAGGGGAGGGCGTCGGGAGCCCCTCCCGAGGGGCTTCGAAGCCCCTCGAGAGCCCCGTCTTCGTCATTATCTGAAAGCCATTGCCAAACATTTTCTTTCAATGAATCAGGCACTTGCGAGATTTCTTTAATGGCGTTCTTTTTTAGATTGCCGGTGAACGCACCGCGCAGTGAGTTGTGCCGCCACCAGCACAAAATCCACAGCCACCCAGATTTTTCGTCAAAGACAACCTCTTGTTTTTTATCAAGGTTTGCGATTGCCGCAACCATCTGTTCTTGCGTCCAGCCGAGCCCCGCGCCCAATACGCGCCAGACAACTCGATACAAACCTGTCGTTGAAGTCTTTGAATTTGTTAGCAAAAAAGCTAGAGTGAATTTTTCTTCAGTGGTGAGGCTGGCGTGGGCCGGATCTTCCCAGAAGTTGTCTGAAATCGAGCGGAAGCGGCTCATGCTGCACCTCCCGCCGCTCGCGCCAGCTGTTCAGCCTTGGTCGGCCGTCCTCGCCGCAGTGGCTTCTTCTCTTCAGCCTGTGCCGGCGACACGGTGGCAGGCACCGCCGGCACGGCGATGGCTTCAAGCCACTCAAGCACCCGGCCAGGGTGCCACAGCCAGCGCTGTGCACCGGGGATTTTGAAACCCGGCGGCAAACTGGCCGGATTGCGCCGCGAGTCACTGTAAATGCTGCTTTTTGTTCTGCGCAGAAAAGCAGAAAGGTCGTCTACCGTCCACAATGCAGGCGGCTGAACAGGATTCAAGTCCATGATGAACCTCAACTTTTAGTTGAGGCGCGTTCCTGGAGGCCGCCAGGCGCGGTGCTGTCGCGAATGAAATGAGTGGACAGGCGTTTCAGAAAAAGGTCAGCCAAGCGCGACGCCAGCGCCAAAAATTAGCGCCGCGGTGGTGATCTTGTCATTCAGAGGGAAGACGAACTTTTGGAGCCGTGCCCTCACCAGATGAGGAAGGCGTTCCGCGAACCCCGGCATGCCGGGTGCCCGAAGGCATTTTTGAAAGGCTGCATTTTGCGCAACGCGCATGGCGAGCTACCACTTTGGTAAAACTCTATCAGCGGACCGGCAGAAGTGTCAAGCAGTTTATTTTGAGCTATTTAAGGCGATTTGTAGGGCATTAGCCCTGCCTGCTTGTCACTCTTGTCACCCATTTGTCACCCGGAGGGTGACAAAAAGTGCAAAATGGATAGCAATAGTGCAAAAAGAAAAACCGGCTAACCGCCGGTTTTTATTGAGAAAGTTTGGTGGGCGGTACTGGGATCGAACCAGTGACCCCTGCCGTGTGAAGGCAGTGCTCTACCGCTGAGCTAACCGCCCAAACTTCAAGAAGGCGCGATTAAATCACACTCTCTTGGTTTCGGTCAATGCACCGCCTGTGACATTGGTGGGTTTAAGCCCGGCAGCTGCGAAATCGAGGAAGGATTGCAGCAGCTTGGAACGGAATTTTTCGTGGGCGTAAACCAGGGAAAGCGGTCGCATCAGGCGGGGCTGGAGCGGCACCGCCACCAGATCACCCAGCTTGAGTTCCTTGAGGATGGTGGCGCACGAAACGATGGCGATGCCCAGACCGGCTTCAACCGCGCCTTTCAGGGCTTCCGGGCTGCCCAATTCCATGACGATGTGCAAATCGTCGGGATTGAAGCCGGAACGGCGGAAGAAATCATCCACCACCTCGCGCGTGCCGGAACCCGCCTCGCGGCTGATGTAGGGCAGGGTCGCCAATTGCTCGGGCGTGGCCATGGGCAATTTGGCCAGATCGTGCTGCGGGGCGCAGATGGCCACCAACTCATCCTCGCAGCAAATCTGCGCTTCCAGGCTAGGATGATGCGAAGGCGCTTCAATCAGCCCGATGTCCAGGGTGTGGTCGGCCACCTTGGATTCGACTGTCTCGGAATTGGCCACCGTCAGGCGCGTCTGCACTTGGGGATACTTGGTTTTGAAGTCACCCAGCAGGCGCGGCAACATGTATTCGGCAATGGTGGTGCTGGCGCCGATCAGCAGCACACCACTAACCTCGCCGGTCATTTCCATGAGCCGGGTTTCCATTTCGCTGGTCAGGTTCAGAATGCGTTCGGCGTATTCCATCGCCAGACGTCCGGCGGGCGTGAGCGTAATCTTGCTATGGCTGCGCTCAAAGAGGCGCGTATTGAAATGCTCTTCGAGTTGCTTGACCTGAAAAGTCACGGCGGGTTGGGTCATGAACAGCAGTTCCGCCGCCTTGGTGAAGCTGAGTTGTTTTGCAACGGTGTAGAAAACCTGAAGGCGCCGGTCAGCCATAATTTACCCAATGATGTCGATCAATTTTATTTATATTCAACCACAAATCAGCCCGTAAGTGTAGCAAAAATCGCCGTGGCAGGAATCCCGGATTTCGTGTTATAAAGCGGCTGGCCAAACAACCCTTCTCCACCAGCCCCCCTCCTGATGAACCGCGGTTTCTACACCATTCTGACAGCGCAATTTTTCTCCGCCCTGGCGGACAACGCGCTGCTGATCGTTGCCATTTTCGCCCTGCGCGACATGCAGGCGCCGCAGGAATACGAGCCGCTGCTGAAGCTCTTCTTCACGGTTTCTTACGTCGCGCTGGCGGCCTTTGTCGGCGCATTCGCCGACTCCATGCCCAAGGGGCGGGTGATGCTCATCAGCAACACTATCAAGATTGTCGGCTGCCTGATGATGTTCGCGGGTGCGCACCCCTTGCTGGCTTATGCCGTGGTCGGCCTGGGCGCCGCCGCCTACTCGCCCGCCAAGTACGGCATTCTCACGGAACTCCTGCCGCACCGCCTGCTGGTGGTGGCCAACGGCTGGATCGAGGGTCTGACCGTCACCGCCATCATCCTCGGCACCGTCGTCGGGGGGATACTGGTGAAGCAGGATGTTTCGCAGGCGCTGCTGGCCCTGGATTTTCCGCTGATCGATACCGGCATCGACAGCGTCGCAGAGATGAGCATCGCCATCATCGGCGCGATTTATGTCATTGCTGCGGCGTTCAACCTGTACATCCCCGATACCGGCGTCGATCACCGCATGCTGAAAAAGAATCCGCTCTATCTCCTGCACGACTTCAACCACAGCCTGAAACTGTTGTGGCGCGACAAGCTGGGACAGATTTCGCTGGCGGTCACCACGCTGTTCTGGGGTGCGGGCGCCACCTTGCAATTCATTGTCATCAAGTGGGCGGAAGCCGCGCTCCACCTCGATCTTTCCAAGGCCAGCATGTTGCAGGGCGTGGTGGCGGTCGGCGTGGCGGTGGGTGCCGCGCTGGCGGCGAAAATGATCTCGATGCGCCAGTCGGTCAAGGTGATCCCGCTGGGCATCGCCATGGGGTTGATCGTCATTGCCATGAATTTCGTCGATAACATGACTGTGGCCATGGTGCTGCTGGTCATCATCGGGGGCTTGTCAGGTTTCTTCGTCGTGCCGATGAATGCGCTGCTCCAGCATCGCGGTCACATCCTGATGGGTGCCGGACACTCCATCGCCGTGCAAAACTTCAATGAGAACCTCTCCATCCTGCTGATGACCGGCCTATATGCGCTGCTGATCTATCTGAATTTCCAGATCTACACCGTCATCACCCTGTTCGGCCTGTTCGTCAGCGGTAGCATGTATCTGGTGAAACGGCGCCACGAACTGAACCAGAGCCAGTTCGATTCGGTGGCGTTGCTCGACGACCGAAAACACTGAGTCAGCCGTTTTCCCCGAGTATCCTCACTTCGCGTTGCGGGTAGGGAATCTGGATGTTTTCACGGCGGAACGCCTGCCAGATCGCCAGATTCAGGTCGGATTTGAGATTGAGCTGGCCTTCCTCGGGATCGTCGATCCAGAAACCCAACTCCAGGTCGATGCCGCTGTCGGCGAAATTTTTCAGGAATGCCTTGGGCGGCGGCTCCGGCAACACGCGCGGATGACCGCGCGCCACATCGACCAGCAACGTCATGGCGTGTTCGACATCGGTCTTGTAATCCACCTGAACGCCAAGCGTCACGCGCATCTCGCGGTTGCTGTAGGAATGGTTGAGCACGGTGGTGCTGACCAGGGTTTCGTTGGGAATGATGGCTTCGGTGCCGTCCATGCTTTTCAGCACCATGTAGCGCCCGGTCAAGCGGGAAACGCTGCCGTAGCGGTTATCGACGGTGAGGATGTCGCCCAGGTGGATGGAGCGGTCGAGCAGGATGATGAAGCCGCTGACATAATTGCTGGCAATCTTCTGCAGGCCCAGGCCGATGCCCACCCCCAGCGCGCCGCCGAATACTGACAGCACGGTGAGGTCGATCCCCACGGCGGGTAGCGCCACCAGCACGCCGAGCAGCAACAGCAGGGCGCGAATCAGTTTGGCCAGCACCACGCGCAGGTTCATGTCGATATGCTCGACACGCATCACCCGGCGTTCTAGGCTTTTTCCCAGCCACTGCGCCACCAGCAGGGTAATGGCGACCGAAAACAGCCCGGCCAGAACCATCAGCAGGGAAATACGCTGTTTGCCGATATGAAAGCCGAAATCATCGAGCGCCTCGATAATGCTCGGCAGAAAACCGGTAAGGTGCAACGCCAGCCCCACCCACACGATACCGGCGATGAGACGCTCCGAAGCGGAAATCCAGGCACTGGGGGGAAACGCATGGCGCAGGAGATAGACCGCCAGCCGGATCAGCGCCAATGAAGCGAGCAAGGGCACGGCGACGTTCAGCAAACTGACTGGACCGCTGTCCCACTGCTTGAGTAGCGCCCTGCCCGCCAGCACCGCCAGCAGCGCCACCAAGGGGAAAACGACGCGCGTCACGCCGCCGATACCCAATTTCCAGGCACCTTCCGCTTCCGGCATGCGTTTGCGGATCAAGTTGTTCAGCGCCCAGGCACTCAACAGGCCGAATAGCAAGACCAGCGCCTGCCACAGCAGGGTGGGCTGATCCAGCCCTTCAAACAGGTCCATCAGCAGGGTATGAATTCGGGCGGGGTTGTCCATGGATCGATTCTCGTCACTTGCCGCGTAGCGGCACGGCGTGCTCGCGGTGTTTGCGCCAGTTGCGCAGATAGGCCGCCGTCAGCGGCGGATTGCCGCGCAACAGCAGCAGATTTTCGGCATTGCGGTGCTGTGCGGCTTGGGTGAAGTTAAAGGAACCGGTGATGACCACGGCATGGGCCGTTTCCGCGTCGATCACCATCACCTTGTCGTGCGCGCTGGCGTGCGCTTCGTCGAAAAAAACCGGCACCCCGCCCTCGGCAAGAAAACCAATCATGCCGCGTTCCATGCGCCGCGCCTGCTCCGGGTCGGCCAGCACCTGCACGTCGATCCCGCGCCGATGCGCATCGACCAGCGCCCGCGCGATATTCCGGTGGGTAAAGCTGTAGGCCTGCACCAGCACCTGCCTGCGCGCTTGGCCGATGGCCTGCACGATCAGCCCGGCGGCATCGTCGCCGGGCGTGAAGGCCACCTGCACGGTGCCGGTGGCGGCCAGCGGCGCGTTGCCGGGCAGCGCAGAAGGCTGGAAGGCTGCCGCTGCCTGCGCCCACAGCAGCCCAGCGCATAACAACCCGGCGCGCTGCCAGTATTTCAGCTTTTGCACCGTTCCATCACCGCCGCGAAGAAACCGTCGGTGCCGTGAATATGCGGCAACAGGCGCAGATATTTGCCGGTATCCAGCGCCACCTGCTGCTGGGCCAGCAATTCACTGCAATCGCGCAGCACGAATTCCGGGTGGGCGGCAAGGAAAGCCTCGACCACCTGCTCGTTCTCCTCGGGCAAAATGCTGCACGTGGCGTACACCAGCCGCCCGCCCGCCTTCACCAGGCGCGCGGCGGCAGCCAGGATGGCGGTCTGCTTGGCGGTCAACTCCTCGATGTCCGCGGGCTGCTGGCGCCATTTCAAATCGGGATTGCGGCGCAAGGTGCCCAAGCCGCTGCACGGCGCGTCCACCAGCACGCGGTCGAGCTTGCCTGCCAGACGTTTGATCTTGATGTCGTTTTCGTTGGCGATCAATTGCGGCTGGAGATTGCTCAAACCGGAGCGCTTGAGGCGCGGCTTCAACTGGGCGAGGCGCTTTTCCGAGACATCGAAGGCATACACCCGGCCCTGCGACTGCATCAGCGCACCCAGCAACAAGGTTTTGCCGCCCGCCCCAGCGCAGAAGTCCGCCACCATTTCGCCGCGCCGCGGTGCGACCAGCAGGCCGATCAACTGGCTGCCCTCGTCCTGCACCTCGATTTTCCCCTTGAGGAACAGCGCATGGCGGTTGAGCGCCGGTTTGCCCTTGACGCGCAGGCCGAGCGGCGAATAGGGCGTCGGGCTGGCTTCGATGCCGCTCGATGCCAGCGTTTTCATCACTTCTTCGCGGCTGTCGGAAAAGTTGTTGATGCGCAAATCCAGCGGCGCCGCCTGCTGCATGCCGCGCGCCAAGGCGAGGATTTCCTCCTCGCTGAGGAATTCCTGCATGCGCGTCACCAGCCAATCCGGCAGATCGGCGCGCCAGCCGAGCGGCAAATCGTCGAGTGCCACCCCCTTGGCCTGCTCCAGCCAGGTGTTTTCCTCTTCCTCCAGAAACGGGCGCAGTTCGCGCAAATTCAGGCCCTGCAAGCGCGCCAGCGCTGCCAGCGCGTAACGGCGCGGCGAAGGCAACGGTTCGACCACCCGGTCGAGCAGGCGCTTGCGGCGTAGCGCCATATACACCGTATCGGCGATGAAGGCGCGATCCGCCATGCCCAGCTCGCGATGATGGCGAAAATAGCGGCTCAAAACGCCGTCCGCCGGATAGTTGAAGGTCAGCACCTCGCCCAGTGCGTGAACCAGGTGGCCGAGTCGGTATTGAGTAAGTTCCATGGGATTCAGTCGTAGCGGATTTCGGTGATGACCTGTTCCGCTGTATCGCCTTTCTTGTCGATTTGCCGGATTTTTACCGGCAAGTAATGATAATCCATCCCCAACCAGATTTCCGTGCCTTCCTCCCCCGGCTGACGCAACTTGCTCAGATGCACGGTTTTCAGCTTGCCCAGCGGGGTGTCGAGCACTTCTTCGGCGAGGAGGGTGTAACGGTAATGACTCAATTTCCTGCCGTTGGTCAGGACCACGGGCACTTCACCCGTCTCCGGCAGGGAAAAGGCGAACTGCCAGGTAAAACTCAGCAGGTCAAGCGTCCCCGGCGCCAGCGGCACCGTGCTTTGCTGCCCCCGGCTGGTCATGTGCAGGGTTTGCGCCGCCCAGTCGAAACGCGCCTCATCGCGTCGATCCGCGCTGCCGCGTTGCAGCAAATACGATTCGGGTTGCAGGCCGCCCGCCACGATCTTCCCGCGGCTGACCTGTTCGTGCTTGCCGGACATGAACAGGGTAAACAGGCCGCTCGCCTCGGCGCTGCTGGTCAGCGTGTAATGCTGGCCGTCGCTTTGCCAGACCTGTATGACGTTGCCCACGTTAAGGCCATCGCTTCCCTTGAACAGGACATATCGCAGTTGCGCGCGCTCCGGCAACGCAGGCACGGCGACTTGCTGCGGCTCAGGTTCTGGCACAGGCTCGGCAGGCAATGCCGCCGGTGGCACTTCCGGTGCTGCCGGTTCCGCTTCAGGCTGTGGCGCTTCCGGCATAAGCACGGGTTCCGCCACCTGCCCCGTGCCGATGGGTACGTCCGGCGGCGCGGGAGGCGGTTCCTGTCGTGCCCGTGGCCGGGGACGCGGCTTGGGCTGGGGCAGCGCCACGGGTGGCGGAGATGCCGCCTGCTCCAGCCGCGCCTCGATCATCACCGGTGCCGGACGTTGCGTTACCGGGGAAGGCACGCTGGCCAGCAAGCCGAGATGCGCAGCGAGCGAAACGGCCAGCGCGCCCAGCAGACGCCGGAAGGAAGGCCCAAGCTGGCCGAAATCGGGTGAAAGGCTTTCAATCCTTTTGTTGTTCAACAGAAGCACCAGCCTCCAAGTTCAGCGACGCGCTTTAACGCGCCCGCTGGAACGCCCTGTTACGCACGCTGCCTTGCTGGCAAGGGCAAGCAAGCCAAGAAGCGCCTCGTTGACAGCCTCGGCTGTCGGAAACGCTTCAGCAACACGCTCGTCGAGCAGGACGAGATTCGTCCCCTTCGCGTAGCGCGCGAAATACTTGCCTCGCACACCCTCATCCAAGTCTTCACGCCGGTATTCGATGCGCACGTCCTCTTCAACCTTGTTCATAGATTCCTCGTTCATATCGGGTCGCCTTTCTGGCGGAAATGATGCGAATTGAGCGGCCACGCTCGGTATGCACGACCACAAGCAGCCGCTCCGTTTGTGAGACACCGAAAGTCAGCCCGCGTTTCTCGCCGATCGAATGATCCGGGTCGGGGAATGTCAGTGCCAAGGGATCGCCGAATACTGAGGCGGCTTCTTCGAAGGATACACCGTGCTTGACGAGATTGGCTTGCGCCTTGGCATCGTCCCATTCGAACTTCAGCATATGCGGTTCATAGTGTGGTTACTGGAGTCCAGAAAGGCGCATAAGCTGGGGGGAGCCCCCAACAAACCGGTGGAAGCGACGCGAGCGCGGACTGAACAAGGTGTTACGTTTTGGGTTTGCCGCTCGCTCCAACCTGTACCAAAGGTTCGTACTCCAATCGTTATACACATGGCATTTTTGCGCGACCCGTGCGTCGGGCAATCCAGTTTTGCATTATCTGAATACGCGCCTGAAGTATCGGATCAATGTCGTTGTCATGCATCTGCTCGATTGCACCAGTGGGTAGCTGCGATAGCATTATCGTAAGTATCTGTCCATCTTCACACCACTCCATGCCCACAACACCGCACGCCCAAGCACTGTTTTCGATTACCAAACCAGACCAGCCGATTTTGGAACTTTTCAACAAACGGGCCTCTTCAAAAGAAATTCCTGGAATCGAAATATCGAGATTGCCATACTTGCTGATCTTTTCCGCCGCAATTTCCTGGGCAGCAAGCCATTGCGGAAACTTTTCCCACAGTTCAACTCTTGCAAGGTTTTCCCGAAGGTTTTTCATACACTTGATTTCCTGGTTCCTTCGCTTGTATTCAGTCCTCTCTTCACCAGTCAGAACAATAAACTCTTTCGGTGTGGGCATTGGGATTGGCTCGGGTACAGCACCAATCAAATCCTGATGTTGTTTCAGAAATAATAGACACTGATCCCAGCATTCAAGACGAAACCACTCCGTGGCTCCATCACAATCGGAGACTGGCGGTAGTCGAAAATTATCAAACAAAGCATGGAGCCCCTTTTCGAGACCAAGGGCACGCCCACCCACTCGTATTTGTAGAGAATTATCATAATCCAGACTTTCTCTGAACGCGCTGGATCGCTTGATGGGATGCTTAGATTTGCCGATCTTAAATCGGGGCTCCATTGCGTGTCGAATGAGGTAAACGTAGGCCATTACTTTCTCCAAGTCATTTCAAGTCCAACGGAATGAACTTTCAACAATGCCTGCCCAATGGGAATGCTTTCTATAATTGCTGCCCTCAAGAAACGCCTGTTAACAGATTGATGTAAAACAGATAAAATTTACGCCATTTTTGTGTTTGTTCGGGGCAATTTGCAGCCTTGGCCCAATTACTACGCTAATAACCCGCCCCCGTAATTCTTTTTCTGGATTGAAATGCGGAACAGCCTTCGGAGGGACATAGATCACAACATCATGCTCAATCACCACATCACAACGTGATGTTCATAAATATCCAGGGTAGCCCAACCGCGTCTTTACACCCGCCTGTTGTCGCATCTCAGCAAAACCACAGTAATGCTCTGCCCCGCCTTATTTGGTAAAGGTCACCGCGACCAGTTCCTGCTCCAGCGTTGCGCCATCCTTTTCATCGAGCACGATGCGCACCGGAAAATAGTGCTGTCCCCTCGCCAGCCAGACTTCCGTGCCGTCGCGCCGCCCGTCCTGCTGCTTGCTCAAGTGCACGGTCTCGAAAGTACCGGCGGGCGTAGTCAGTGTTTCCTCGCCAACCACCTTGTACAGATAGCGGCCGACCTGCCTGCCGTTGCTCATCACTAGGTCCACCCCCGCCCCACTAGGCGGCTGGAACATGAACTGGTACAACAGACTGATGCGGTCCTGGGTGTTGGGCGGCAATTCGACGGATTCGCGCTTGCCGTCGTACCGGTGAATCAGCATGCGCTTTTCCCAATCGAAATCGGCCACGATGCGTTTTCCCGGATCATCGCCGCGATGGTGCTCGAAATGCAGCGGGCGCAAGCCCTGAGCCGTGATGTCACCGTAGCTGTGCAACCGTATCTTGCCCTTGGCGAACAGTGCGAAGATCCCCACCGCACTGGTCACGCTTTCGATGCGATACTGCCCGCCCTCGCGCCGGAAGGTTTCCTGCGCCGCGCCGAAGGGTTGCCCCATCCGCGTCAGGCGATAAGTGGCATCGACAGCCTGCGGTGGTGCCGCCCATAGCGGAAACGGCAGCAGAAAAAAAACCGCAAGGAGCGCGACGCCTCTCACCACGGCGAGCGCAACGCTTCCGAGGATAACGCCGCGCCACTAAGGGCCACCGTGCCGCAGGCACGGATTTCCAGGCGGTCCTCGGCAAACCAGCGCAGTGCCGCAGGGTAAATCTGGTGCTCCTGCGTCAGCACGCGCGCCGCCAGGGTTTCTTCGCTGTCGTCTGGATACACCGGCACGGCGGCCTGGACCACGATGGGGCCGCGATCCAGCTCGTTGGTAACGAAATGCACGGTGCAGCCGTGGATTTTCACCCCTTCGGCCAAGGCGCGCGCATGGGTATCAAGGCCGGTGAAAGACGGTAACAAGGAAGGATGGATGTTGATCAGGCGATTACGGTAATGCTCGACGAACCACGGCGAGAGGATGCGCATGAAGCCAGCCAGCACCACTAGGTCGGCGTGGTGTGAATCGATGAGCGCGGCCAGCGCGCGGTCGAAGGACTCGCGGTCGGGATAATCGCGGTGGTTCAGCACCTGCGTGGCTACCCCGTGCTGGCGAGCGATTTCCAGCCCCTTGGCCTCCGCCTTGTTGCAGATGACGGCCGCCACGTTGAGCGGCAGACCCGCTTCCAGAATCGCCTGCATATTGCTGCCGCGCCCGGAAATCAGGATGACGATGTTTTTCACAGCACCACCGTCTGCGCCTGCCCTTCCTGGCGTTGCGCGATGCTGCCGATGCGCCATACCGTTTCGCCGGCGGCTTCGAGCTGGCGCATGGCGGCATCGGCATCGGCGGCGGAAACGATCACCGCCATGCCGATGCCGCAGTTGAAGGTGCGGTGCATTTCCGTATCCAGCACGCCACCCTCCTGCTGCATCCAGGAAAATAGCGGCGGCATCGTCCAGCTGTCTTTTTGCAGCACGGCAGTCAGGTTTTCCGGTAGCACGCGCGGAATGTTCTCCAGCAGGCCGCCGCCGGTGATGTGCGCCATGCCCTTTACCGGCAGGCAGGCCATCAACGCCAGCAGGGGCTTGACGTAAATGCGCGTCGGCGCCAGCACCACATCCGCCAGCGTGCGCCCATGGAAATCCGCATTCAGATCGATGCCGGAACGCTCGATGATCTTGCGGATCAGCGAATAACCGTTGGAATGCGCGCCGCTGGAGGCCAGGCCCAGCACCACGTCGCCGGGCTGGATGGTCTTGCCGGTGATGACCTGGTCCTTTTCCACGACGCCGACGGCAAAACCGGCCAGATCGTATTCGCCCGCCGGGTACATGCCGGGCATTTCTGCGGTCTCACCGCCGATCAGCGCGCAACCGGCCTGCTCGCACCCGGCTGCGATGCCCTTGATGACGTCGGTGGCAACCGCCACGTCGAGCTTGCCGCAGGCGAAATAATCTAGAAAATACAAGGGTTCGGCACCCTGCACCAGGATGTCGTTGACGCTCATCGCCACCAGGTCGATGCCCACCGTATCGTGCCGGTTGAGCATGAAGGCGAGTTTCAGCTTGGTGCCGACGCCATCGGTGCCGGACACCAGCACCGGGTTTTTGTATTTCTTGGAAATCTCCACCAGCGCGCCGAAGCCGCCGATATCGCCAAGCACTTCCGGGCGCATGGTACGTTTGGCGTAAGGCTTGATGTTCTCCACCAACTGGTCGCCGGCATCGATATCCACCCCGGCATCGCGGTAACTGAGGGAAGCCAAGTTTTCTTCTCGCTTTCTGGAATATAATTCAAGGTCGCAATTTTACTCGAAATGCCCCGCCAAGGACATTCGGCTACCAATGCAAACTGCGCCGGACAAGTGATAAAACCCATGGGAACGCCTTACTTCCAGCAACAAAGCGCCGCTTACCCTCTCTGTCAGAAACAGGAACTGCACCTCTTTACCCCGGATGGGCAGCGCCATAGCGTCTCCCCTTCAGGAAAAGTGGCTGCCGACTACGCCAATGAAGTTCAGGATCACCTGGTGCAATTCGAGGTGGAATCCCTGCTGGCGCAACGCGACAGTCTGCGCGACGCGCTGGCGCGGCGCTACCTGCTCCAGCATTTCAGCGTAGCGGGTGAACCCAGCTTTGTCGGCGCCGACCTGGATAGCGTGCTGGCGGAACTGAAGCGGCGCGGGCTGGCGCCGACCCCGCTGAAAAACGCCCTGCGCGGCGCGCTGAGCCGTGCCAACAGCGAGATCAAGGATGTTTGGCCGATCCGTGAAAGCGGGCGCAACCTTCAGTACACCAGCTACGATCTGGCTTTCTCGACCGAAGAACTCGCCACGCCGACCAAACGGCAAAAGATCTGGAACATCGTTGCCGACTGGGCGGCGAAATGCCGCCTTCCCGGCAAGGAAGGCGCACGCCTGGCCACCGTGCAGGACTGGGAAGAACTGGAAGAGGGCTGGGCGCTGCGCGTTGATCTCCACCATTACCCGCGCCCCGACATGGAAAGCTGCCGCCCCATCGCCTTGCTTGATGCCACCGAGCGCAACAAGGATATGGAAATCCTGCGCAAGGCGCTGGCGCGAGCGGGCATCGAACTCGGTGAAATAGCGGTGAAACCCTATGCCGTCCCGCAAAATCAGGCGCCACAGGATCCGCTCCCGCCTCCCGTTGCCGCCGCCGCTCCGCCGCCGCCCCGGCACGCCGCCGCCATTGTGGGCGCACTGGAAGCCGTGCGCGGCGAACGCGACCGCATGGAGCAGCAGTTACAGCGCCTGGGCGCCGCCCTTGCCGACGGCGAAACCCGCCAGCAGCAGGCCGCGCGCATCGACGCGCTGGAACAGGAAAAATTCGCCCTAGAAGCCATGCTGAAGGACATCACCGCCACCCTGGACCACAGCCCCTGGCCAGACCGCCCCGCCGACTGGCCGCAGGCCACGCCTGCCGGTAAAACGCAGCATGCCATGCGTGTCCTGGCGGAAAAAAGAAGCGCGCTGGAGCAAAGCACGAAATCGCTGCAAATCGCCCAATCCGAATTGCGCCTGCTCGCCGCCCGCGCACAAGCCGCCGAAAAGCAGGGAGAAAAACTGGCCGAAGAACTGGCCCATGCCCGGAAGTCCCGCGACGAATGGCAAAGCCGCGCGGAAAATGCCGAAACCACCCTCAAGGCGGAATTGCTCAAGCAATACAATGCCGCCTTGCTGGCGCAGGAACTGGATTTCACGCGCCAGGCCCAGGAAATGCAGCAGGCACACATGAGCCAGCTTCAGGAAGCGCAGCAGGAGCACCTGCGCCAGATCGAGGAAATCCAGCACGAGCACATCCTGCATATCCAGGACCTGCAAGCCACCCACCTGCGGCAGATCCAGAAACTGCGCCGCCTCGCTCCCTCCCCGGAAAGTGACGACGGCTGGAGCACGCCGCAACCGGGCCTCTACGTTCCACGCCAGATAGCCGCCAGAACTGTACGCCAGATTTCCGGCCTGGAACTGGAAAGCCCGCCACCCGCCGCGCCGCCTGCTCCCGAAGTACGCACCGTGGCCTCGGAACTTGGGCTATACCAGGCCGAATCGCGCGAAATTTTCGACAACCGCATCGGCGAATACCTGCGCATCGCCAAGGACATGGGGCTAAGCGAGGCCGACAAATGGCTGCTGGCAGAAGCCAGGAAGCTTGCCGAAGCGCGTGCCCGTCAGGGGGAATTGAGCATTTGATGCAACAGCGCCTGCTTCCCGGTTTTGCCCTCCCACCGCCGCCCAGCCTGGAAAATTTCGTTGCGGGACGCAATCTCGAACTGCTCGAAACCCTGCGTAGCCTGCTGAGCGGACAGTCACAGGAGCGTTTTTTCTATCTGTGGGGCGAAAATGGCAGCGGTAAAAGCCACCTGCTGCAAGCGGTTGCCAGTACCGCACGGGAGAACGGCATCGACGCCGTTTACGCGAATGCGCCGACGGAATGCGCCGGTTTCGACCCGCTGAATCCCGGCCACACTGTTTGCGATCTGGTGGCGCTGGATAATGCCGACCGCCTGGATGAAAACGCGCAAATCGACCTGTTCAACCTGTACAACCGCCTGCGCGAAGGCAACGGCTGTCTGCTGGCCAGCGGCACCCTGCCGCCCGCGCAACTGCCAGTGCGCCCCGACCTCGCCACTCGCCTGGGCTGGGGTCTGGTGTTCCGGGTACACGGGCTGAACGACGAGGAAAAAAACGCAGCGCTGGCAGCGCACGCCCGGCAGCGCGGCTTTGCGCTGCCGGGCGAGGTTTCAAGCTGGCTGCTGCGCCATTGGCGGCGCGACCTGCCTTCTTTGCTGGCAGTGCTGGATGCCCTGGACCGGCGCTCGATGGAACAACGTCGCGCGATCAGCGTGCCGTTGCTGAAGGAATTGCTGGAAAGCTTGAGCGCCCCCCAGCTTTTCGAATAGAAATCAGGAAGCCGCGCCCTGCTCCGCCTGCGATTCGGCGATCTGGCGATGCACTTCCGCCATGTCGAGCGCGCGCACCTGCTCGATCAGCATGTCCAGGCCGGATTCCGGCAAGGCGCCCGCTTCCGAGAAAATGATCACGTTTTCGCGGAATACCATCAGCGTGGGAATCGAGCGGATGTTGAAATAGCCCGCCAGGCCCTGCTGCTCTTCGGTATTCACCTTGGCGAAGGTAATGTCGGCATGTTTTTCCGAGGCCGCCTCGAAAACCGGGCCGAACGACTTGCACGGCCCGCACCACGTCGCCCAGAAATCGACCAGAACGATATCGTTGCCGGTTACAGTGGATTCAAAATTCTCTTCATTGAGGTCAATGGTCGCCATTCTTGCCATGCTCCTGATAATATTTGGAAAGATGTTTTAGCATTCGCTAATATTCAAAACTCTAACATTTCCTCCCTCAACAATCCACTTTTACGGAGCACGAATACCATGTCCGCACCCCCACCCGGCGCCCTGCTGTTGCTTGCCCCCGGCTGTCCGCATTGCCCGGCGATCCTGGAAAGCTTGACGAAACTGCTCAAGGAGGGCGCCATCGGCACGCTGGAAGCGGTCAACCTGGCCGTTCATCCCGAGCGCGCCAGCGCGCTGGGGGTCAAAACCGTACCCTGGCTGCAAATCGGGCCGTTCGAGCTGGAAGGCGCGCACACTCAAGCCGAGTTGCAGCGCTGGGCGCAAGGCGCCAATGACCCCGCCATGCTGGCGCGCTATTTCCACGACCTGCTGATCAGCGGCCGCCGCAGCAAGGTGGAAGCGCTTCTGAAAGAGGAACCGGCCCATTTCCGCATCCTGCCGAAACTGCTTGCCGACCCGGCTAGCAGCATGGCGGTACGCCTGGGAATCGGCGCGGTGCTGGAGGAATTTCAAGGCAGCGGACTGGCCCGGCCGATGATTGCCGGACTGGGCGAACTGACGCGCCACCCCGACGCGCTGACGCGCGCCGATGCCTGCCATTTCCTGTCGCTGATCGGCGGCGATGAAACCCGGCCTTTCTTCCGCGAACGGCTGGATGACGAGGTTGCGGAAATCCGTGAAATCGCGGCGGAAGCCCTGGGGATCAGCACCTGACAGGCAAAAAAAACCCCGGCGAGCGCCGGGGAAAGGGGAGGAAACACAACTGACTTAACTCATCTATAAGACATACTAAACATAAACCTTATAGATTGCAAATATCCCCCACTCTCCCGGCTGCGCCTGCCAAGCGCAATCCACCCCCACTTCCGGCACACACGCCAGCGCATCGCCGCAATACAGCAACGGCAAACGCTCGCGCTGCCACGGCGGCACGGCACTTTCCTGCAACAGGTTTTTCAGGCTGCGCGAAGGACGCCCGCACTGCGGGCGCAGGCGCTCGCCACCGCGCCGGTAGCGCACCGTCAGCGGCGCACTTTCCAAGCGCGCCCGGCTGATGCCTTCACCCTGCCGTCGCTCAAAGCGCAAGCTGCCGTGCGGCAAGACCAACATTTCCCCGGACAGCCACGGCGAGGAAAATTCCGGTTCAAGCGGCGCCAGCCTGCGCGTGGCATGCAACTCGCCCCGGTAGCGCCGCAACTCGTATTCACCCAGCGCAATATGAATGCGCGCATCCGGGCGGGCGGCGCTCACCTGACGCAACACGTCGTCCAGCCGCGCCGCCGACGGCATGGGTATGCCCTGCCGGTCGAGAAAATGGCGCAACAGGTTTCTGGCGCGCGCGGCAGACAAGGGGGCCAGCACGTCCACGCGCAAACGGTTTTCACAAATGCCGTCACCCGCATCCAGCACAGCCAACTGGTCGAGCAGTTCCGCCGTTTCGGCAAAGTGGCTGCCGGCGCGCGCCAGCGTATACCCACAGGCGGGAAAGCGGCGCGCCAGCAAGGGCAGCACCTCGTGGCGCAGAAAATTGCGGTCATAGCGAACGTCCTGGTTGCTTTCATCCTCGACCCAGGCCAGATGATGTTCTCCGGCCCAGTCGAGAATTTGCGCGCGCGGCACGTCGAGCAAGGGGCGCAGGATGCGCGCCGACTCTCCCAGTGCGCGCACTTCCGGCATGGCGCTCAGCCCCTTCACCCCGGCCCCGCGCAACAATTGCAGCAGCACGGTTTCCGCCTGGTCGTCGCGATGTTGCGCCAGCACCACGAAATCCGTTTCCAGGGCGGCGAACGCACGGTAACGCGCGGTGCGCGCCGAGGCTTCCAGGCTATCGCCGCCGCCCCGCTCCAGCGTCACGGTTTCCTCCGAGTAAGCGACCGCATGACGGGCGCACAGACCGGCACAAAAACGCCCCCAGTCGGGGGCGTGCGGGCTGATCTGGTGATTGACGTGCAATGCGGACAGGAAAAACCCCAGTGAAGAACGCAGCTGCCGCAGGATGTCGAAAAGTACGACAGAGTCCACTCCGCCGCTCAAAGCCAGCGTCAGATGCTGGCCGGGGCGTACCTGCTCAGTCAGGCGCGCCGCGACGTGCTCAATCAGGCGTTCATGCTTCCTTGAACTTGCCATAAGCCATCAACCGCTCGAAGCGCAGCTTGAGCAGTTCGTCCAACGGCTTCTCCTGCAACTGGTGCAGGCTTTCCTGCAAGGCTTTCTTCAGGGATTGCATCACCGTAACGGGATCGCGGTGCGCGCCGCCGAGCGGTTCGGCGATGATCTTGTCGATCAGCCCCAGGGTTTTCAGGCGGTTGGCGGTAATTCCCAGCGTCTCGGCGGCCTCGGGCGCCCGTTCCGCGCTTTTCCACAGAATGGAAGCGCAGCCCTCGGGAGAGATCACCGAATAGCTCGAATATTGCATCATCAGCGTCACATCGCCGACGCCAATGGCCAGCGCCCCGCCCGAGCCGCCCTCGCCGACCACCGAACAGAGGATCGGCGTTTTCAACTCCGCCATCACGTAAAGGTTGCGCGCAATCGCCTCGGACTGGCTGCGCTCCTCCGCGCCGATACCGGGATAGGCGCCGGGGGTGTCAATAAAGGTCATGATCGGAATGCGGAATTTCTCCGCCTGACGCATCAGGCGCAAGGCCTTGCGGTAGCCTTCCGGGCGCGGCATGCCGAAATTGCGGTAAATCTTTTCCTTGGTATCGCGCCCCTTCTGGTGGCCGATCACCATCACCGGCTGGCCGTTGAAGCGCGCCAGCCCGCCGACGATGGCCGGGTCGTCGGAAAAAGCCCGGTCGCCGTGCAACTCCTCAAAATCGGTAAACATGCCCTGAATGTAATCCAGCGTGTAGGGCCGCTGCTGGTGGCGCGCCACCTGGGAAATCTGCCAGGAAGAAAGCTTGGCGTAGATGTCCTTGGTCAGCGTCTGGTTTTTCTTCTGCAAGCGCCCGATTTCCTCGGAAATATCCAGCGCCGAATCATCCTGAACGTAGCGCAACTCTTCAATCTTGGCTTCCAGCTCGGCAATGGGCTGTTCGAAATCGAGAAAAGCGGTTTTCATGTCCTATAGCCTATACGTCAAAAAACGATGGCGCGAATCTTACCATGATTGCCGCCAAGCGCTCATCCGCCCCTTGGCCGATTGGCGCAGGCCTGCATCAGACGGTTGAAGGCGGCCGGCACTTCGCCGACCTGGATTTCGATTTTGACGGTGGTCTTTGTTCCCCGATACGCACCGAAATGATGCCGATGTCGCCCCGCTTCAGGATTGGTAGAATGTGGGGTCCGCCACCCCGGCCTGCTCGAACCCTGCCCGCCGCAGGCGGCAGGAATCGCACAGGCCGCAGGCGCGGCCGACCTCGTCGGCCTGGTAGCAGGAAACCGTCTGGCGGTAATCGACGCCCAGCGCCGCGCCGCGCCGGATGATTTCGGCCTTGGACAAATCGACCAGCGGCGCGTGGATACGCAGGCGCCGTCCTTCCACGGCGGCCTTGGTCGCCAGGTTGGCCATGGCCTCGAAGGCCGCCAGATAGGCCGGGCGGCAATCAGGATAGCCGGAGTAATCGACCGCGTTGGCGCCGATGAAAATATCGCCGCTGCCCAATACTTCTGCCCAGGCCAGCGCCAGGGAAAGCATGATGGTGTTGCGCGCCGGAACATAGGTGATGGGAATGTCGTCGCTGGGACGGGTGGGCACTTCGAGCGTGCTGTCGGTCAATGCGGAACCGCCGAACACCGTCAAATCCAGCTTGACCGTGCGCTGGCCGGCAGCGCCGAGCGCGGTGGCAACGCGCTGTGCCGCCGACAGCTCGGCGCGGTGGCGCTGACCGTAATCCAGGCTCAGGCAGTGGCAGGCGTATCCTTGGCTGCGGGCAATCGCCAGGGTGGTGGCGGAATCCAGCCCGCCGGAAAGCAGGACGACGGCTTCTTTCAAGAAATCGGCTCCGTTCATTGACGAAAGGGTTGAAATTCTACACCGCATCACCCCGCAAAAACGCTAAAATCCACGCTTTTCCCGAAACCATCAAACATGATCTGGACCCCTCACGTAACCGTTGCCGCCGTCATCGAGCGGGACGGAAAATTCCTGCTGGTTGAGGAAAACACCGACGACGGCGTGCGCTTCAACCAGCCCGCCGGACACTGGGAGCGCGACGAAACCCTGGAACAGGGGGTAACGCGCGAAGCACTCGAAGAAACCGCCTGGCATTTCTCGCCACGCTGGCTGCAAGGAATCTACCGCTGGCGGCATCCGCACCGGGAAATCACCTACCTGCGCTTTGCCTTCGGCGGCGAGATCCATGCTCACGAAGCGGAGCGCGCGCTCGATGACGGCATCCTGCGCGCGGTGTGGCTGACACCGGACGAAATCCGCGCCAGCGCGCAAATGCACCGCAGCCCGCTGGTTGCGCTATGCATGGAGGATTACCTGGCGGGAAAGCGCTACCCCCTGGAAATGCTCACGCACCTGGACAAATGATCCGTGCTTTTTCCTTCCTGATGCTGCTGTCTCTGGGTGTTGCGGCTTTCGCCGAAGAGGTGCCGATTTGCTACAACTACGGCTGTGCCGTCATGGACATTGTCGATTTCAGTGACGCGGAATTGCAGAATATCGGCACCCTCTTTTCCATGGTCCCGGATGCGGCGGAAGAGCGGGAAGCCATTGCCGTAGCAATCGGGCTGTTCGAAACTTATGCCGGACAGCAGGCCCCGACTTGGACGGACAAGGGCGGCAACGCCAATGATGACGAGGGGCCGGGGCGCATGGACTGCGTCGACGAATCGGCCAACACCACCGCCTATCTGCGCCTGATGGAACGCTTCGGCTGGCTGCGCCTTCACTTGGTGATGGCGCCGGTCAGCCGCATGCATTGGCTGCTCTATACGCACTGGTCGGCACGCATTGCCGAAATCGGCACGGGCAAGGAATATGCGGTGGACTCCTGGTTTCACGACAATGGCGAGCCAGCAGTCATTTTTGAAATGGAAAACTGGATGGAACGGGCGGGGTTATATGGGCTGCAATAGAATCGTGGTCGGCATGTCCGGCGGGGTGGACTCCGCCGTAGCGGCCTTGCTGCTGAAGCGCGAAGGATTTGATGTCACCGGCCTGTTCATGAAGAACTGGGAAGACGACGACGAGGCCGACGGCTCCTGCCCAGCCAAGCAGGACTTCATGGACGTGCTGGCGGTGGCCGACAAGATCGGCATCGAGGTCGAGGCGGTCAACTTCGCCAGGGAATACAAGGAACGGGTATTCGCCTACTTCCTGCGCGAATACCAGGCCGGCCGCACCCCCAACCCGGACGTGCTGTGCAACGCCGAAATCAAGTTCAAGGCCTTCCTCGACCACGCCATCAGCCTGGGCGCGGAGAAAATCGCCACCGGCCACTACGCCAGGGTGCGCGAGCGCTTCGGCAAATTCGAGCTGCTCAAGGCCGAGGACGGCGGCAAGGATCAGAGCTATTTCCTGCATCGCCTCAACCAGGCGCAACTGTCCAAGGCGCTGTTCCCGCTGGGCGACCTGTACAAGCGCGAAGTGCGCGAAATCGCGCGCGCAGCCGGCCTGCCGGTCCACGCCAAGAAGGACAGCACCGGCATCTGTTTCATCGGCGAACGTCCCTTCCGCGAATTCCTCGAACGCTACCTGCCCAAGACGCCGGGCGACATGGTCACCCCCGAAGGCAAGGTGATGGGCCAACACCAGGGTCTCGCCTACCACACCCTGGGCCAGCGCCAGGGCCTGGGCATCGGCGGCCAGGGCGAACCCTGGTTCGTCGCCGCCAAGGACATGGAGAAAAACCTGCTGATCGTGGTGCAAGGCCACGACCATCCGCTGCTGCTCAAGGGCAAACTGAGCGCCGCCGACCTCTCCTGGGTGAGCGGCGAAGCACCGCACACCGCATGGGTCTACGCCGCCAAGACCCGTTACCGGCAAGCCGACGCGCCCTGCGCGATCACCCGCGTGGACGGGGAAAGCTGCGACATCGAATTCGCCCAGCCGCAATGGGCGGTCACGCCGGGGCA
>CAZGOY010000038.1:0-33140 GCA_964527565.1 uncultured Sulfuricella sp.
TTCGCCATCAACCCCGGCGGCATCGGGCGTTTCCGCGTCAATGCCTTCGTCCAGCAGCAGCAGGTCGGCATGGTGCTGCGCACCATCACCACCAAGATTCCGGTATTCGACGAGCTCGGGCTGCCGCAGGTGCTGAAGGACGTGGTGATGTCCAAGCGCGGCCTGGTGATCTTCGTCGGCGGCACCGGCTCCGGCAAATCCACCTCGCTGGCGGCGATGATCGGCTACCGCAACGAAAACAGCTACGGCCACATCATCACCATCGAAGACCCGGTCGAATACGTGCATCCGCACATCAATTGCATCATCACCCAGCGCGAGGTGGGAGTGGATACCGACAGTTGGGAAATCGCCCTGAAAAACACCCTGCGTCAGGCGCCGGACGTGATCCTGATCGGCGAAATCCGCGAGCGCGAAACCATGGAGCACGCCATCGCCTTCGCCGAAACCGGCCACCTGGCGATGGGCACGCTGCACGCCAACAGCGCCAACCAGGCGCTCGACCGCATCATCAATTTCTTCCCCGAAGAGCGCAAGCCGCAATTGTTGATGGACTTGTCGCTCAACCTGCGCGCCCTTATCGCACAACGCCTGATTCCCACCAAGGACGGCAAGGGCCGTGCGGCGGCCATTGAAATCATGTTGAATACCCCAATGATCTCCGACCTGATTTTCAAGGGCGATGTGCATTCCATCAAGGAAATCATGTCCAAGTCCAACGAGCAAGGCATGCAGACTTTCGACCAGGCGCTGTTCAATCTCTTCGAGTCCGGCAAGATCACCTACGAGGATGCCCTGCGCAACGCCGATTCGATGAACGACCTGCGCCTCAAAATCAAGCTGCACGGCAAGGATTCCAAGGATCGGGATGTTATGTCGGGGATCGATAACCTGGGGTTGCAGGAATAGCCGAGGGGAGTAAATCCTCCAATATGTCATAATGATGCCCATGCAGAACGTCAACCTCACCGGCAATTTCCTGATCGCCATGCCTGCCATGACCGATCCCTATTTCGCCAAGTCGCTCACCTTTATTTGCGAGCACAATGAACAGGGCGCGCTGGGCGTGGTGGTCAACCGCCCCATTGACATGACCTTGCAGACTCTCTTCGACCAGGTCGGCGTCGTCCTGGAAAATCGCGAACTCGCCGATTCTCCCCTGTATTTCGGCGGGCCGGTGCAGACCGACCGCGGTTTCGTGCTGCACCAGCCGTCCGGCGCGTGGAGTTCGACGCTGACGGTGGGCGGCGACATCGGTCTGACCACCTCCCGGGATATTCTCGAAGCTATCGGCGGCGGCGGCGGGCCGACGCGCTTTATCGTCACCCTCGGCTACGCCGGCTGGGCGCCGGGACAACTGGAGCACGAACTGGCGCAGAACGCTTGGCTCAGCGTCGAAGCCAGCGCGGCGGTGATTTTCGATTTGCCGTGGGAGGCGCGCGTGAACGCCGCCATGGCGCGGCTGGGCGTCGATCTTGCCAGCCTGTCCGAACAGGCCGGACATGCCTGAGGCGGGAACCGTGCTGGCTTTCGATTTCGGCGAAAAGCGCATCGGCGTGGCGGTGGGCGATACGCTGCTCAAGCTGGCGCATCCGCTGACCACCCTTTCCGCTGAAAGCAACGAACAGCGTTTCGCCGCCATCGCCGCGCTGATCGGCGAGTGGCGCCCGGCGCTGCTGGTGGTGGGGTTGCCCGCGCATCTCGATGGCGTGGAGCACGCCATGAGCGCGCAATGCCGCCGTTTCGCGCGCCGCCTGGAAGGCCGCTACGGCCTGAAAACGCTGCTGGTTGACGAGCGCCTGAGTTCCGCCGCCGCCAGCGAGGACCTGGCGGAAATCGGCATCCGTGGCCGCAAACAGAAAACCGCCCTGGACCAGGTGGCGGCGCAACGCATCCTGCAATCTTTTCTGGATCATCCCCATCATGCCATTACCTGACGCGGAAACGCTCATCCTCGATCTGGCGCACCAGATCAAGCCGCAATTGAAAACACCCTGCGCCCTGGTCGGCATCCACACCGGCGGCGCCTGGCTGGCCGAGCGCCTGCAAGCGATTCTGGGCGGCGATCTGCCGCTCGGTACCCTGGACATTTCCTTTTACCGCGACGATTTTTCGCGCATCGGCCTGCACCCGGAAACCAAGCCTTCGCATATTCCTTTCGATGTGGAGGACTGCCATATTCTCCTCATCGACGACGTGCTGCACACCGGGCGCACGGTGCGCGCGGCAATGAATCTCCTGTTCGATTACGGGCGCCCCGCGAGCATCGACCTGGCGGTGCTGGTCGACCGCGGCGGACGCGAGTTGCCGGTGGCGGCGCGTTTCGCCGGTACGGTTCTCGATCTCGACCCTTCCTGCAACCTCCAGCTCGAACGCGCCGAAGGCGGGCGCCTGAGCCTGAACCTGCATAGCGCGGAATGACGCCATGAACAATCCCCAGCTCAACAAGAACGGCGAACTGCAACACCTGCTGACCATCGACGGGCTTTCCGCTGCCATTGTGCGGCACATCCTGGATACCGCCGATTCCTTCCTCAACGTCGCCGAACGCGAGGTGAAAAAAGTCCCGCTGCTGCGCGGCAAGGCCATCTTCAACCTGTTTTTCGAGCCCAGCACGCGCACGCGCACCACTTTCGAGATCGCCGCCAAGCGCCTGTCCGCCGACGTCATCAATCTCAACGTCGGCGTATCCAGCGCCAGCAAGGGGGAAACCCTGCTCGATACCGTCGACAACCTCATCGCCATGCAGGCCGACATGTTCGTGGTGCGCCACGGCCAGTCCGGCGCGGCGCACCTGATCGCGCGCCACGTCTCGCCGGACATCCACGTGGTCAACGCCGGCGACGGGCGCCACGCCCACCCGACGCAAGCGCTGCTCGACATGTTCACCATCCGCCATTTCAAAAAGGAATTCCACAACCTGCGCGTGGCCATCGTCGGCGACGTGCTGCATTCGCGCGTGGCGCGCTCGCAAATCCATGCCCTGACCCTGCTGGGCGTGCCGGAAGTGCGCGTCATCGCGCCGAAAACCCTGCTGCCCGCCGAAGTCGAACGCATGGGGGTGCAGGTGTATCACGACATGACGCTGGGCTTGCGGGATGTCGACGTGGTCATCATGCTGCGCTTGCAGAACGAACGCATGCGCGGCGCGCTGCTGCCCTCGGCGCAGGAATATTTCAAATACTACGGCCTGACGCTGGACAAGCTGGCGCTGGCCAAGCCCGACGCCATCGTCATGCACCCCGGCCCGATGAACCGCGGCGTGGAAATCGACTCCGACGTCGCCGACGGCGTGCAGTCGGTGATCCTTTCCCAAGTCACCTTCGGCATCGCCGTGCGCATGGCGGTGATGAGCATCCTCGCAGGAAGCCACGCATCATGAAAATTCATATCCGCAACTGCCGCCTGATCGACCCGAAAAACCAGCTTGACGGCCAGCACGACATTTTCATCGCCGACGGCAAGATCGCCGCCATCGGCGTCATGCCCGACGGTTTTCACGCCAACCGGGTAATCGACGCGACCGGGCTGATCGCCTGCCCCGGCCTGATCGACCTGTCCGCACGGCTGCGCGAGCCGGGCTACGAATACATGGCGACACTGGAATCGGAAATGGATGCTGCCGTGGCGGGCGGCGTCACCTCGCTGGTGTGCCCGCCCGACACCGACCCGCCGCTGGACGAGCCGGGACTGGTGGAAATGCTCAAGTTCCGCGCCAAGAGCCTCAACCAGGCGCGCGTCTACCCGCTCGGCGCGCTGACCCAGAAGCTCGAAGGCCAACGCATCACCGAGATGGCGGAACTGCGCGATGCCGGCTGCATTGGTTTCTCGCAAGCCGATGCGCCGCTTAACGATACCCAGGTGTTGTGGCGCGCCATGCAGTACGCGGCCACCTTCGGCTTCACCGTGTGGCTGCGCCCGCAGGATGCCTGGCTGGCCAAGGGCGGCGTGGCGCACGACGGCGAAGTGGCGAGCCGTCTGGGGCTGCCCGCCATCCCCGCCAGCGCAGAAACCATCGCGCTCGGCACCATCCTGGCGCTGGCACGCGACACCGGCGCGCGCATCCATTTGTGCCGCCTGTCGACGCGCGGCGCCATGGCCATGGTGCGCGCCGCCAAGGCGGAAGGCTTGCCGGTAACCTGCGACGTCGCCATTCATCACGCGCACTTGAGTGAAATGGACATCGGCTATTTCGACGCCAACTGCCACCTGGTTCCGCCGCTCAGGAGCAGCCGCGACCGCGACGCCTTGCGCCAGGGGCTGGCGGATGGCACGGTGGATGCGCTGTGTTCCGACCATGCCCCGGTGGACGACGATGCCAAGCTGCTGCCCTTCGGCGAAGCCGAAGCCGGCGCCACCGGGCTGGAGCTATTGCTGCCGCTGACGCTGAAATGGGCGGAAGAAAGCACTACGGACCTTTCCGCCGCGCTTGCCAAGGTGACCACCGAACCGGCGCGCATCCTCGGCCTCAATAGCGGCAGCCTGTCGCCCGGACAGGCTGCCGACCTGGTGCTCTTCGACCCGCAACGCTACTGGAAAGTCGAGCCGCGCTCGCTGAAAAGCTCGGGCAAGAATACGCCATTCCAGGGTGTCGAACTGCGCGGCAAGGTGCGCGCCACTCTGGTGGAGGGTAGCGTAGTTTACGAAGCAGACTGAGAGCCTGTGAAGAAATCTACTGCGCGTCCCGATTGCGGCGTTGCGCGGTGCTCGAAATCCTCATGTACTGGAGTACATTCCGGTTTCTGCGCTCCGTGCGCCTTGCACTCGGGCCGCTCGCTACGATTTCTTCACAGGCTCTGATCCGCCAGTTCCAGCGCCGCCGCCAGCAGCGCCAGGCGCGCCACCACGCCATAGGCGTAGAAACGGTTGGGCGCGGTGTCCGGCGCGGCGGAGCTGTCCGGCAGGGTGCAGGCGGTCTGGAATGCCAGGGGTTCGAAGTGCATGCCCGGCGCGTTGAGGTTTTCGTCCTGCCCGCGTCCGGTGTGAACGCGGTAGAAGCCGCCGACCACGAAATGGTCGATCATGTAGACCACCGGTTCGGCCACGGCGCCGTTCACGTTCTCGAAAGTGTAGACCCCTTCCTGGATGATGACCTCGTGGACTGCCTGCCCTTCCTTGGTGACCGCCATCTTGTTGCGCTGCTTGCGGTTCAGCCCCTTGACCTCGGCGGCGTCCTTCACCGTCATGATGCCCATGCCGTAGGTGCCGGCATCCGCCTTGACGATGACGAAGGGCGCTTGTTCCACGCCGTATTCGCGGTATTTCTCGGCGATGTCGCGCAACATCTCATCGACGTTGGCGGCCAGGCATTCCTCCCCCTGCCGTCCGTGAAAGTCGATGTGGCCGCAGTGCGCGAAAAACGGGTTGATGAGCCAGGGGTCGATATGCAGCAGGCGGGCAAATTCTTCCGCCACGCGCTGGTAGGCGGAGAAATGCCGACTCTTGCGGCGTGTCGCCCAGCCCGCGTGCAGCGGTGGGATGACGAACTGCTCAAGCCCTTGCAGGATGGCGGGCACGCCGCCGGACAGGTCGTTGTTGAGCAGGATGGCGCAAGGCTCGAAACCGTCCAGCACCAAGCGGTCGTCCCGGCGTTTCACCGGTTCCAGGGTGAGCGTGCCGCCGCCGGGCAGTTCCAGTCGCGTCGGGGCGTCGATCTCCGGCAGCAGCGAGCCGATGCGCACGTCCAGCCCGGCCTGGCGCAGGATGGTGGTCAGCGCCGCGACGTTTTGCAGGTAAAAGGTGTTGCGCGTGTGGTTTTCCGGGATCAACAGAAAGCGTTGCGCGACCGGGCAGATTTTCTCCACCGCGGACATGGCTGCCTGCACGCATAGCGGCAGAAAATCCGGGTTGAGATTGTTGAAGCCGCCCGGAAACAGGTTGGTATCCACCGGCGCCAGCTTGAAGCCGGCGTTGCGCAAATCCACCGAAGCGTAAAACGGCGCGTGCTGCCGTTGCCAGCGGCTGCGGAACCAGTGTTCGATGGCCGGCTGGTTGTCGAGCAGATGCTGTTCCAGGTAAAGCAGCGGCCCGGTCAGGGCGGTGGTGAGATGCGGAACCATGCGAACGGAACCCAGGATGAAAGGCTTGGATTGTAGCCGATGTTGGGCGTAGCGAAGTCATGCCTGAGCAGGACGCATGGCCTCAGCTTCAAGATGCTGTGAGCTGAAAGGGTCAATTCGCGTCACCAATGCCTGTCTCCCACGTCAGGCGTCAGATGATGGCCTGCAGGCCCTTGTCGGCGATGACGTTGAGCAACTTGAGGGCCGGCCCCGTGGGATGGGTGTCGCCTTGCTCCCACTTGCGCACGGTCGAGGCCGATGTGTGCATATGAAGAGCGAACACCGGCTGGCTGAACTTCAAGGCTTCGCGCAGGCGTTTGATGTCGGCAGCGCTGAACTCCCGCACCGGCGGCGGGCAGATCGCGTCGAACTCGCGCATCGTCACCTTGCTGATCGCCCCCACTTCGTGGAGCGCGGCCAAGTCGCCACGCAGGGATTCAATGATCTTGCTCACAATGCACCTCCAATAACACGCCCGACTGCAACGCCTTCGACAAAGCCTCGGCGGACAGTTCCAGGAACACCTTGCCGGCGAATTGCAGCGCCGTCTTCTCGTCCTGCGTGATGTTCGCCTTGTCGCTCTTGGGGAACCCATGCAGGAACACATAGCGGCAGCCGATCCGAACCGACAGCAGCGTGCGGTAGCCGCCGCTCTTGCCACCGCCGGGGCGGGCAACCCGCTTCTTGTAGAGGAAACCGCCCAAGTCCGCGTCGATCAGGCCATTTTGCATCTCCTGAACCGCCTTGCACAAGGCGGCATCGGGCAGCTTTTCGCCCGCCTGCCACCGCGCAAAATCCTTTCGCTTGAGAACTCGGGTCATCTTGACCTCCAAACTATACCCTTAACGGGTACACTTTTCCAGGCCACGGCGCGAACGGAAGCCGAGGTGAAAAGGCTTTGATTGTAGCCGATGTTGGTCGCATCGATACCAGGCGGCGAACAGTGCGTTCCGCACGACCGGGTGCGGCAGGCGATATTTTGATATTTTTGATTTATGTCAATGCAAAATACCCGGTAGACTTCCATCCTATCTGCCGTTAACCGTCCCGCGAACCGCACCCATGACTCTCAATATCTCCGGCATCATCGTTCACGCAGCCCCCAAAAAAATCAACGAAGTGCGCGATGCCCTGAGCGCCATCCCCGGCGTGGAAGTCCACGGCGCCACGGAACTGGGCAAGATGGTCGTCACTCTGGAGAAACACGGTGATCAGGAAACCGCCGACACTTTCCAGCACATCAGCCAGCTTCCCGGCGTGCTTTCCACTGCGATGGTCTATCATCATTTCGAGCCGGAAGAAAACCTCATCAGCTAAGTAAGGCAGGTACAGCATGGCCAGCGACACTCCCCTCCGTCCCGGCGTTGCGGCCCTGACGCGCCGCCAGTTTCTCACCGACACGCTGAAAACCGCCTGTGCCGTCAGCTTGCTGGGTGCAGGCGTGGCCCTCTATTCCAAGCAGGCGCGCGCCCTGCCGCCCCTGGCCATTCGCCCGCCGGGCGCGTTGAGCGAGACCGATTTTCAGGGCGCCTGCATTCGTTGCGGCCTGTGCGTGCGCGATTGTCCGCCGCAAATCCTGGAACTGGCCAAGCCGGAGCATGAAGTCGCCACCGGCACGCCCTACTTCGTCGCGCGCACCAAACCGTGCGAGATGTGCGTAGACATCCCCTGCGTGAAGGCCTGCCCCACCGGGGCGCTCGATCACCAGCTGACCGACATCGCCAAGGCGAAAATGGGCCTGGCGGTACTCATCGACCATGAAACCTGCCTCAATTATCTGGGCCTGCGCTGCGATGTGTGCTATCGCGTGTGCCCCCTGATGGGCAAGGCGATCACCCTGGAAATGCAGCGCAACCCGCGCACCAACAAACACGCCCTGTTCCTGCCCACGGTGCATTCCAACGCCTGCACCGGCTGCGGCATCTGCGAGAAGGCTTGCGTGCTGGACGAAGCGGCTATCCGCGTCTATCCCATCAAGCTGGCCAAGGGCGAACTGGGCCGCCACTATCGCCTGGGCTGGGAAGAAAAGGACAAAGCCGGCAAGAGCCTGGTTACGCCGGATGCCGAACACCAGTACAACCTGCCGGAAGGCATGAAATACGAACATGGACGCGGGCTGAACCCGGACGGGCCGCCTTCTGCTCCCGACGTGGCGCCACCTGGCGCGCAAGGTGGGTTTCCCAAGGGGCTCCAGGGAGATAAATTATGATCGCCGCCAATAAGGTCGGCGCTGAAGCCGTCGTCGCCAAGGGCTGGCTGGCCGCTCACAAATGGTTGTTGTTGCGCCGCGTTTCGCAACTGGGCATTCTGGCCTTGTTCCTGCTCGGCCCCCTGGCCGGAGTATGGATCGTCAAGGGCAACCTTTCTTATAGCCTGACGCTCGATATTTTGCCGCTGACCGATCCCTATGTGCTGCTGCAATCCCTGCTCACCGGCCATGTGCCGGAAAAACTGGCGCTGGTCGGCGTGGTCATCGTGCTGGTGTTCTATTTTCTGGTGGGCGGGCGCGCCTTCTGCTCGTGGGTATGCCCGGTCAACCTGGTTACCGATGCCGCCGCCTGGCTGCGCGGACGCCTGGGCATCCGCAACAGCGCGCATATCTCGCGCAAGACGCGCTACTGGGTGCTGGCGATGACGCTGATCCTGGCGCTGTTCACCGGCACCATCGCCTGGGAATTGCTCAACCCGGTTTCCATGCTGCACCGCGGCCTGATTTTCGGCCTGGGCACGGCGTGGGCGGTGGTGCTGGCGGTATTCCTTTTCGACCTGCTGATCCGCGAAAACGGCTGGTGCGGCCATGTCTGCCCGGTCGGCGCGTTCTATAGCCTGCTCGGCAAATGGAGCCCGCTGCGCGTCTCTGCCGTCAAGCGCCGCGACTGCGACGACTGCATGGACTGTTTTGCCGTGTGCCCGGAGCCGCACGTCATCAAGCCCGCGCTCAAGGGCGAAGGCAAGGGCGTCGGCCCGGTGATCCTCTCTCCCAACTGCACCAACTGCGGGCGCTGCATCGACGTGTGCGCCAAGGACGTTTTCCGCTTCGGCGGACGCTGAAAGCCGTTCGCCGCTCACCGACCCCGCAGGTGCTCACCCTTGCTTTTGCCGGTGAACCCAGGCGGGAGGTTTTTTCTCCCCAGCGCCTTGGCTTTTTCGCTGGCTTTACCGTTCAGAACGCCCGGCATTTCCCGCGCGCCGTTACAACCGGCTGTCGTATAGTTGTGCTGATAAACCTGCCTGTGTCGCCGCCATCCCCGATCCCGGTGAATGTCCCATATAGCAGCAGCATTACAAGGCGACGGCATAGAAATCCACCGCGCCATTGGCGCCGCAGGCATTGCCAATGGCGCGGCCAGTGGTGGCAACGCCATCATCAACCTTGTTATCTACTTCATTAACCATATCGCAGGGTAGGTTCGCAATAATGATGACGTTGCGAACAGATGGATTGCCATAGCCCGCTATAAGCCCGGAGGCAGTTGCATTTGAGGCAAGATGCACGCCACCAAAAGTAGTTCTGATGCGGCGTTGCGGCTCGCTGCTGTTTATTTTTCCCAACAACCCGGCGTTGTAAAGCTGCCAAGGGGCTTCCGCCACTTCAGAACCCGCTGCGGCTAGCCCTTGAGCGTTGATTGTTCCATCTATGCTGCCATCGCCATTTCCACCGGGAGGGGCAACATTGGCGATGTCGCCTGCGTTGACCGGAAAATCGCCGGGCAGGTAATTGTAACGCTGCTTGAAATAAGCGCTAGCGGTGCGCAGATCATCGACGATGGCGACGATGTCCTTCGCCTGCATGCCACTAATCAGGCTCCGGCTGTTAAGGATGCCACCCAGAATGAGGCCGACAATGACCAAGACGATAGCCATTTCGACCAGCGTGAAGCCCCCCTGTTTTATCCCGAAGATTTCATAAGTTTTGACAAACTCTGTGGGAGCGGCCTTGGCCGCGAGATTTTGACTTTTCCGCACCGGAAGCGAAGAGCTCGCGGCCAAGGCCGCTCCCACGGGGCTTGGTGATTTTTTATGAAATATCCGGGTTATATTCATGGCTTGTCGCGTTGCAGGGCGTGGGCGAAGAGCGTGATGCACCAGGTCGCAGCCAGTGCGGTAAGCGCAGCTGCGCCCAGAACTTCCCAGATATTGCGCTGGGCGATCAAGGCCGGGGCGGCGGCGATCCACACGAGCAGCAGCAGGGTGGCTGGGGCGAGATAGAGGGTGTGTTTTAGACGGATTTTCATGGGAACCTTATGGACAAGCTGCAGGAGTGGCACCGATTGGAATTGCAACCGGTGCGCATCCTGCGGCGGGGGCAGCGCAATAGGCTTGGCAAGTTCCAATAAGTGTTCTTTCAGTTATCAGCGGCTGCAACAAATCCTGCGGCGTCATGTAGGCCACCAGGTCGTCGTAAGCGCCGCCGGTTGCGGCTGCGTCATCGGTGACGGGGCGACGGACAAAGGTTGTTGAACCGATGGTTGCGTTGGTAAGTTCGTCTCCAGCAGCTCCCGCAATTCGTCCTGCCGCCTTGGTCGTCTTGGCTCCTAATCCATTCTTGCCGTGCGATAGGATGACGACGATGGCGTTGCGCGATTCTGGATTAAGGCCGGGGGCAGGGTCTCGGTTCTGGATCAAGAGGGTCTGAAAGCCAGCTACGGTTGTGGTAGAAGTGAGGCTCCTAATATCGAATGCTCCGCCCCCAGCGTTGATAGTCCAGTTTTGGTTTGCATTTACGTGTAGAGGTGGCGCGCCGACAGGTGGTGTGACTGCGGGTAGATTGACGTTAGCCACCCGATAGGTAAATAGATTGCCCCATCCATCTTGTGCTGCGTCGCGGGGAAGCCCAAGGGTATGCCATGGAATGACCCCGTAGCCTGCCGCTGCAGCGCATGGAGTTACTTCCAACCCCACAGCAACGCCAGCAACGTTATCCGGGCACGGTAGCCTGCCATTGGTCCGCAAAAATCCAATCAGCGCGACTTTGATCTGCTCCTGCTTCGCCTTGGTTTCGCTGTAAGCCGCATTGTCCAAATTCGCGGTAACCATTTTTAGCCCCATGGTCATGGCAATGCCCATGATAAGCACTACAACTGCCATTTCAGCCAGGGTAAAACCGCGTCGGGGGTTCATTGTTTTGGGGACTCCAAACCTTTGTAAGACAACCTTTTGCCCTGAGATGTTGTCACTGGTTACCCAATAATAGGAACCGCAAATTACTTTTTATTCGCCGGGTTTCCAGAATATGGAAGCCATGAGTGAAAAAGAGGCTTTTGGAAGTCGTTTACTGGATGTGCTGGAGCAGGCGGGCGTGCAGGCGAGAAGTCCCACCCGGCTGGCGCTGGAATTCAACTTGCGCTACTGGGGCAGGCCGGTTACGACCCAGGCTGTGCGGAAATGGATTTCAGGAAAGGCGATTCCGTCACAGGACAAGATAACGGTTTTGGCAAAATGGTTGGATGTATCAACGGAATGGCTGCCCTTCGGCGAAGGCAGCACCCATGTAAACGTCCACCAAGCCCGGCAGGACGCACCGGGCTACCATGTTCAGGACGTTGAGCTATTTCGCGATTTCACCCTGCTGAATGACGAGCACAAGCAAATAGTCCGGGAGTTGGTGCTGACGCTGAAACGGATCGAACGTACCTGAAGGGGGGAACCACATAGTGTGATTGCCCTGACATGTGGAACTTGTCAGATTGCCTATATTTAGCAGAGTGCTATGATTCGCGTATAGAAAAGAAAAAGCCGCATTATTCGCTGGAACTGGTCAAGCGCTTGGTTGCAGAGGAGGGGCGCGACCCGTTTACCCAAAGCGCCAAGAACGGTGCAGCGGAAATGGGCTTGGATGCAAGTGAGTTGCGCGGAATTGTGGCGGGTCTTGCCATGCAGGATTTTTTCAAGAGCATGACCACGCGCGGCAGCAGCCGGATATGGCAAGACGTATACCGCCCTGTTACTCGTCTGGGTGCGGCTTACGTCAAGGTGACGGTTAACCCGGCGGAAAATCTGATCGTAGTGTCTTTCAAGGGGTTGTGAATATGAAAAAGATGAAATGCCCGGCCTGCGGCGGCAAAATGACGCGGGCAATTCAGGATTTGCATTACGTCTATAAAGGGGTGCATCTGGTTGTCCCGGCGCTGGATGCGCTAGTGTGCGATGTCTGCAGAGAAGCACTATTTGCCACGCCGGAAGATGGCGCGCGTTACGATGCTGCCATCCGCACCCATATTGCCGCTGTGAATCTGAATAGTGCGCCGGATTTGCGTGCCATTCGCAAACGGCTGAAGCTGACCCAGGCGGAAGCGGGGCGCATTTTTGGTGGCGGAGTTACTGCCTTTTCACGCTATGAGCGCGGCGAAGTCAAGCCGCCCGTGGCGCTGGTAAAGTTTTTTCAGGTGCTAGACCGGCACCCCGATCTGCTGGCCGAATTGAAATAATCGACTTCCAGGCTATTCCACTTCCAGTTCGGTGACGCGCATTTCCGTGCCGCCGCTCACCGTCACCCGGTAGCCGCCGCAGTGCAGACAGGGTTCATAGCGCGCCGCCACGGGAATTTCGCGGGAGCAGTCCAGGCACCAGCCGCGCCCCGGCGTCTGTTCGATCTTTAGCTGCGCGCCCTCGGCGATGCCGCCGCGCGTCACCGCATCGAAACAAAAACGCATCGCTTCGACTTCGACCCCGGCCAATTGGCCGATTTCCAGCCACACCGTTTTCACTCGCGTGAAGGCGTTCTTCGCCGCACTGTCTTCGATGAGCTGGACGATGCCTTCGGCAAGCGACATTTCATGCATGGGCCGCAGCCTCCGTTTCATCGGGGAACAGCTTGCCGGGATTGAGGATGTTGCCGGGGTCGAACACTCGCTTGATGCCGCGCATCAGGCTGAGCGCGGCGGGGTCGATTTCCCGACCGACGAAGGCGCGCTTTTCGCGCCCCACGCCGTGTTCGCCGGACAGCGTGCCGCCGAGACGCAGCACTAGGTCGAAGACTTCGCCCAGGCAGGTTTCGGCACGCCGCATTTCGTCCGCATTGTCCGGGTGCGCCAGCAGGTTGACGTGAATATTGCCGTTGCCGGCATGGCCGAAATTGACGTTGGCAATCTGGTGGTTATCGCTCAGTTGCCGCAGCCCGCGCAGCAGTTCCGGTAGGTGCGAGACCGGCACGGCGATGTCCTCGTTGATCTTGCGCGGCGCGATGTCGCGCAGCAGCGGCGAAAGCGCCTTGCGTGCTGCCCACAGCGAGGCGGTGTCCGCCACCGCGCCCGCCTGGATCAGGCCGGGCGTGCGGCAGGCTTCGAGAATGCGCGCGGTGGCGCCGTCAATGCCGACTTGCGCGCCGTCCACCTCGATCATCAGCATGGCGCGCGTCTCGTCCGGCAACATGCCGGGGTGGCGGGTGCGGATCAGGTCGAGTGAAGCGTCGTCGAGGAATTCCAGGGCGCTGGGGGTGAAGGGTTGCGCCATGATGGCGGCGATGGCCTGGGCGCAGCCCTCGATGTCGCGGTAGTGCGCGGTCAGCCCGCCCACCGCCTGCGGCAGCGGCGTGAGCTTGAGGGTGGCCTCGGTAATCACCGCCAGCGTGCCCTCCGAGCCGATGATGAGGCGCGTGAGGTCGTAGCCCACCACGCCTTTGGTGGTATAGCAGCCGGTACGGATCAGTTCGCCCGCGCCGCTGACGGCCTGCAATCCCAGCACGTGGTCGCGGGTGACGCCGTATTTGACCGCATGCGGCCCGGCGGCGCAGGTGGCGAGGTTGCCGCCGACGGAACAATAGGCGGCGCTGGAGGGGTCGGGCGGCCAGAAAAATCCGTGCGCACGGGCGGCTTCCTGGATTTCTTGGTTGAGCACGCCGGGTTCGGCGACGATCACGCGGTTGGCCGGGTCGATCTTGACGATGCGGCGCATGCGTTCCAGCGACAGCGCCACGCCGCCGCGCTCGGGCACGCTGCCGCCCGCAGTGCCGGTGCCGCGCCCGCGCGCGGTGAGCGGCACGCCGTGGGCGCGGCACAGCCGCACCGTCTCCTGAACCTGGCGGGCATCCGTGGCAAAAGCGACTGCCTGCGGCGGAAAAACCTTGCGGCTGTTGTCGTAGCCGTAGGCGTAGCAGTCCGCAGCGTCGGTCAGCAGCTTACCCTTGCCGAGCAGGGTTTCGAGGGCGGCAAGAAAGGCGGACGGCAAGCTCACTGCTGGGGCGCATCCGCTGGCACCGGCTTGACGCGCGCCAGCACCTTGCCGCTCAAGTGGTCGTAAAACCACACTTCCAGCAGTTCGGCGTAAAGATAGCGTTTCTTCAACCAAAAATCGTAGGGCGCGGAAGCGGTGGCTTTCCAGAAGGTGCTGCTTTGCGCGTGAAACGGCGGGATCAGGCGGCACACCGCCAGCATGCGCAGGGTGTCGCTTTTCAGCAGCTTGACGGCCTCCTCGCGCGCCACCGGAATGCGGGCGCTGAAACCGGCTTCGTCGTCGAGGGTGCGCGGATAGAAATCGTAGAGGTTGGCGAAGGCCAGCATGAATTCGTATTTCCAAATGCCCTCCGCCTGCCGGTCAATCGTGTAATCCTTGAGCATCAGCGACTTGTAACGGTAATAGTCTTCCGTTTGCGGGTCGGCTTGAGGATTCCAGTTCCAGCCTTCGGTAATCTGGTTGCCGCTCATCACGTAGCGCAGTTCAAGCTGCCTTTCCAGCTTGTTGTAGCCGCGCTGCCAGTTGGCGGCGGACTCCAGTTCGACGCTAAAAGCGAACAGGCCGTCGCGCCGCAAGCTGCCCGGCAAGGCGGCATTTTCCCCGGCAGCGGAAAATGCCGTGTAAATGCCTTCGGCGTCGTGCCCCGCGAAGCGCGGCGGCAGCACCCCCGCCGCAACGAAAGGGGCGGCGGCGTATTCGGGCATGGCCGGCGCGCGCAGTTGCGCCGCCGGCGCCAGCGTCACCTCGGCGGCGATGGCGGCAAGCGGGCAAAGCAGGGCGAACAGGAGCGAAAACAGGCGTTTCATGGCAAAACCTTCAGGGAGTTTGACGGCGGATTTTTTGCAGCGTGGCGGTGGTCGAGCGTTCGAACAGGAAAGGGATGGAATGCACCCGTCCGCCCCAGCCCTGCACTTCGGCGGCGCCGACGATTTTCTCCACCGGCCAGTCGCCGCCCTTGACCAGCACGTCCGGTCGGGCGGCGAGAATCAGCGCCAGCGGCGTGTCCTCGTCGAACACGCTGACCAGAGCAACGCACTCCAGCGCCGCCAGCACCGCCATGCGGTCTTCCTGGCTGTTGACCGGGCGGTCGTCGCCCTTGCCGAGGCGGCGCACCGAGGCGTCGCTGTTGACGCCCACCAGCAGGCTGGCGCCGAGCGCGCGCGCCTGCGCGAGATAGGTGACATGGCCGCGGTGCAGGATGTCGAAGCAGCCGTTGGTGAACACCAGCGGGCGCGGCAGCGCGGCCACGCGCCGGGCCAGGTCGGCGGGATGGCAGAGCTTGGACTCGAAATCCGGGGCCGTAAGCGTCGCTGCCGCCATTACTTGTCGATGTATTCGAATACTTTCACCACCTTGCGCACGCCGGCGGTGGAGCGGGCGATGTTCGCCGCGTCGTCGGCCTCGCGGCGGGTGACCATGCCCATCAGGTAAACCACCCCGCTTTCGGTGACCACCTTGACGTGGTTGATCGAAAAGCGGTTGGCGTCGATGAAGCGCATTTTCACCTTGGAGGTAATGAAAGTATCGTTGCTGCGCTCGGCCAGCGAGCTGAGGCCCGAGACGGCCAGTTCATTGGCCACGTTCTTCACGTTGGGAATGGCGCGCACGATCCTCTCCGCCTCGTCCCTGGCCGCCGGGTCGGCCACCTCCCCGGTCAGCAGCACCTGGAGGTTATAGCTGGTGGCGTTGATGTGCGCATATTTGCCGAATTTTTCGTCGAGACGGTGGAAGGCCTTCAGCTCAACGCCTTGGTCTTCGATGTAGATGCCCGAGGTGCGCCGGTCGTTGACCATCGCCGCCCCCGCGCCGACCCCGGTGGCGACCACCGGAAAACAGCCCTGCAAGACGGGAAGCAGGGCCAGCGACAAAACGATCAGTACGGATTTTTTCATTCTTCCACTCCTAGCAACAAGCAATCCACCGCATCGCACAGGCAGTGGATGGCGGTGATATGAATTTCCTGGATATGTGCGGTGCGCTCGCCCGGCGCGCAGAGGTGAACGTCTGTCGGCGCCAGCAGTTCCGCGACCTTGCCGCCGCCCTTGCCGGTCAGGGCAATAACGCCCATGCCGCGCTCGTGGGCGGCGCCGATGGCGGCCACCACGTTGGGCGAATTGCCGCTGGTGGAAATCGCCAGCAGCAGGTCGTTGCCGTGTCCCAGCGCGCGTATCTGCTTGGAAAACACCTGTTCGAAATCGAAGTCGTTGGCAATGGACGTCAGCGTCGAGGCATCGGTGGTGAGCGTAAGGGCGGCCAGGCCGGGGCGCTCCATTTCAAAGCGGTTGAGCATCTCCGCCGCAAAGTGTTGCGCGTCCGCCGCCGAGCCGCCGTTGCCGCAGGCCAGCACCTTGCCGTCGGCCAGCAGGCATTGCACGATGCGTTCGGCGGCTTCGGTGATGGGCGCCGCGAGCAGGTCGGCGGCCTGGTATTTGAGGTGGGCGCTTTCGGTGAAGTGCTGGTTGATGCGATGAGTTAAATCCATGAGATATTCTACCCGCTAAACCCGAATAATTCATCAGCCCGGACAGTCGTCAAACAGCCCGCCGAATGATGGAGAGCGGGTCGAGTTCCTTGTCGAGCAACGTTTCCAGCGTCGCTTCGGTTTGCTGCTGCGTGGACAGTGCGCCTAGCGGCGCCGGGGTGCTGAATCAGGGGCTCAGCCAGCGTCAATCCGGTAGGGGATGCTTGAATGCCGCTCAGCGACCGGTGGTGGGTGGCATGGCGGGATTGGCGCGGTTTACGTGGCTGGCCGATAACGTCAAAAAAATGCCAATTTGCGTTTTAAGGGATAGAATCATGCAATTACTAAATCGGACATTTAGAATTTACATAAATGATCTTCCGGCACATTCAATTCCATCTGCAAACATTGCTGTCTCACTTCCCTTGTGTCGTGTTAACCGGGGTGCGGCAATCCGGTAAGACAACGTTGCTGAACGCGCTTCCCGGCGAGTGGCGGCGTTTTGATATGGAGAATTCAACGGATCGTCAGCAACTGTTATCCGACCCGGATTTATTTTTCCGCTTGCATGCCGACAAGGTGGTGATTGATGAGGCGCAGTTGGCGCCGCCTTTGTTTTCCGCATTGCGCGTGGCGATTGACCGGGATCGCTCCAGGAAGGGGCGGTTTTTATTGTCAGGTTCCAGTTCGCCGGGGTTGGTTACGCAAATTTCGGAAAGTCTGGCTGGCCGGGTCGCTTATCTGGAAATGTCTCCTCTGAGCCTGGCAGAGGCATGGCAATTACCGCCTTCCCGTTTTTATTCCATGCTGTCGGGAGGCGCCGCGATTGCGGATATTCAGGCTGATCTGGCGGCTCGCCCGACCTTGCGGCAAGTTCGCGATTACTGGTTCCAGGGCGGCTATCCAGAGCCTTGGCTGAGTGACGATGAAGCGTTTCGTAGCCTATGGTATCGCCACTATATCGACGCCTATTTACTACGCGACATCGGCGCCTTGTTTCCCAATCTGAATCGGGACCGCTACCGGCAATTTATCGCGCTGCTGAGTCAACATTCCGGAAACATCATCAATAACGCCGACATGGCCAGAACGCTGGGCGTGAGTGAACCCACGATACGCGACTGGTTGAACATTGCCCACGATACATTTCTGTGGCGGCATATTCCGGCCTGGGATCGCTCCGTGGCGAAGCAACTGGTCAAGCACCCCAAAGGGTTTTTGCGGGATAGCGGCTTGCTGCATCGGTTGTTACGAATTCAGGATGCCGACATGCTTGCCACTCATCCTGTGGTGGGTAAATCGTGGGAGGGGATGGTGGTAGAAACGTTATTGCGGGGGTTTGAAAATGCCGGAATTGACGTGAACCCCTTTCACTATCGAACGCGCGGTGGCGCGGAAATCGATCTGATCCTGGAGGGACAGTTCGGAAACTCATCGCTTTTACCGATAGAAATAAAATTGACACAGCAGTCCGACAAACGCGCTTTACGCTCGCTTTCAGAATTTGTCGCAGCGCACGATTGCCCCTTGGGGCTGGTCATCAATAACGATGAACGACCGCGATGGCTGGATGAACGCATTCTCGCCATTCCGGCAGCTTGCCTCTAACGCCAGCGCGTAGGCTCACCCGGTTCACTTAGCCCGGATGTTTCATAAAATCCCACCAAGCCCTGTGGGAGCGGGCTTGCCCGCGAGTTCTTCGTTTCGGTTGAGAAAAAGTCAAAATCTCGCGGGCAAGCCCGCTCCCACGGAATTTGTCAAAATTTATGAAATCTTCGGGTTAGGAGCCCGCCCTCAAAAAGCGCCCCTGATCCATTCCAGCGCGCCTTCGTCCAAGCGGTCGAGCAGCACGGCGTCGAAGCGGCAGGGCGGCTCGCTGGGCAGGGTTTTCAGATAATGTTGCGCGGCAAGCCGCAGCTTGCGCTGCTTTTGCTGGGTGATGCTGCCCGCCGCGCCGCCGAAGGCACTGCTTTTGCGAAAGCGGACTTCGGCGAAAACCAGCGTTGCGCCGTCACGCAGGATCAGGTCGATTTCGCCCATCGGGCAACGGTAATTGCGCGCCACCACGGCCAGCCCGCGCCGTTGCAGGTAGGCCGCCGCCAGAGCTTCGGCGCGCTGGCCGTCGTCAAGGTGCGACAAGCGGCACCACGCCACCGTTGTGAAACTGCGCGGCGCTCAATTCGCGGGTGAAATATTGTCCGTCCACGTCGATGCGCCCGGTCACGCCGTCGAGCGGCCAGGGCTCGGGGTTGGGTGCCAGCAATTGCTGGACGACGCGCCAGGCGTCCAGGCCCAGCGCGTAAAAGCGTTCCTGCTCGACGCTCAGCGGCGTGGCGGGGCGCGGGTAGGCCAACACCGCCGGGTGATCGGGACGCAGGAACCAGGGCATTTCGACGAAGCGCACCTGGTTGAGGTCGTGGTTGCCGCCGGTCTGGATGCCGTCACCATATACCTGCGAAGTGGCATAGACCGGCAGGGTGCGGTCGAGGTAGGGGCGCACGGCGCGCGCCTTCTGCGCGTCGGCGGCCAGGAACAGCATGTCCGCGCCGCTGTTGGCAGTAGTCGCGCGCAATTTCGGATAAGTGGCCGGGTTCGCGGTAAAATTAACACGCTGCACCACCGCTCCGCCCAGTTTTACCCATTCGTCGCTGAAGGCGGCCAGTACGCGCTTGTCCAGCGGCGCGCCGGCGCTGACGGCCAGCGCCGCGCGGCGTCCTTCGGAAAATGCCAGGCGGGCGCTCTGGCGCGCTTCGCTTTCCACGCTGAGGCTCAGAACGTAGAGGTTTTCGGGCAGCAGGTCGTGCTGCTCCGGCGTATTCAAGGCCAGCGTGGGCACCAGCAACGGCTCTTCGAGCAAGGCGCTGACCGCGTTGCGCGTCAGCGGCCCGACCACCAGCACGGCATCGGATTCCAGGGCCCGGTGGTAAGCTTGCAGGATTTCCTCGGTATTTCCGCCGGTCGGGTAGGAAACCAGCGGCAGGCCGGGCTGGAACTGGGCGGCGGTGGTGATGCCGTGACGGAAGGCTTCGGCGGCGCGCCCGAAGGAAGCCGATTGCAGCGGCAGCAGCAGGGCGATGTGCGGCCCGGCGGCGGCACCCGCGTCCTGGGCGTGCAGCTTGCCGCCCCATGGCAGGCACAGCAGGATAAGAAGAAAGGCGTAACGATGCATCACGAAACGAAACAGGTCATGAGTGGGGAAAAGTGCATTGGCGGGACATTATATGTGGTCGCCACCCCGATTGGAAATCTCGGCGATATTACCCTGCGCGCCCTGGAAATATTGCGCGGCGTGGATGTCGTGGCTGCCGAGGATACCCGCGACAGCGCCCGGCTGCTCAATCATTACGGCATTGCCGCAAAAATGCTGGCATTGCACGAGCACAACGAACAGCATGCCGGCGAAAAAATCCTTGGTCTGCTGGCTGCCGGGCAAAGCGTGGCGCTGATTTCCGATGCTGGCACCCCGGCCATCAGTGACCCCGGCGCCCACCTGGTGGCGGCGACGCACGCGGCGGGCTTTCGCGTCACTCCGTTGCCTGGCGCCAATGCCGCGATCACCGCGCTGTGCGCCGCAGGTCTGCCGGAACGGCATTTCCTGTTCTGGGGTTTTCTCGCGCACGGCGCGGCACAGCGCCGCCACGAACTGGAAACGCTCAAGGATGCGCCGCATCTGCTGGTGTTCTACGAATCGCCGCATCGCATTCTCGCCTGCATCGACGATTTGCAGCAGGTGCTCGGCGCCGGGCGGCGCATCACCTTTGCACGCGAACTGACCAAGCTCTACGAGACCATGCACACCTGCACGCTGGAGCAAGCCCGTCCGTGGCTCGAAGTCGATGCCAACCGGCAGCGCGGCGAATTCGTGCTGCTGGTGTCCGGTGCCGAAGCACTTCCGCAGGAGGGTGTTAGTGTGGAAGGACGGCACACCCTGGAAATCCTGCTGGCGGAACTGCCGCTGAAGCAGGCGGTGAAACTGGCCGCCGCCGTCAGCGGCGAGAAAAAGAATGCTCTCTACGAACTGGCGCTGGCGCTGAAGGGGGGGTAACCTCCCGCGCGGCGGGCGCCGCAATCCATGCTAACCTTTACGAAACATCGCTCAATTACCCCGAGAACACCCATGACCTCCATCGCCAATCCCCTGCTGGATTTTTCCGGCCTGCCGCGTTTTGCGGAAGTCCGCCCTGAACACGTCACTCCGGCCATCGAACAACTGCTTGCCGAGAACCGGGCGCTGGTCGCCAATCTGGCCGCCGATCCCGCCACGCCGCAATGGGAAAGCTTCGTCGGCGTGCTGGAAGACGCCAACGAGCGCCTGGGGCGCGCCTGGGGGCAGGTGTCGCACCTCAATTCGGTGATGAACAGCCCCGAGCTGCGCGAGGTGTATAACGCCAACCTGCCGCTCATCACCGCCTATTACGCCGATTTGTCGCAGAACGAATCCTTGTTCGAAAAATACCGTCTGCTGCGGGCGGCGGCGGCATTCGAAAATTACAGCGCCGAGCAGCGGCGCGTCATCGACAACGAACTGCGCGACTTCCGCCTGGGCGGCGCCGAGCTGCCGGAACGGGAGAAGGCGCGTTTCAAGGCGGTGCAGGAAGACCTTTCCGCGCAGGCTTCCCGCTTCGAGGAAAACCTGCTCGACGCCACCAACGATTTCGCCCTGTTTGTCGAAAGCGAACGGGAGCTGGCCGGTATACCGGCGGACGAAATGCAGGCGGCGCGCGAAGCGGCGCAAGCCGACGGCAGGAGCGGCTGGAAATTTACCCTGCGCGCGCCCTCCTGGCTGCCGCTGATGCAATATGCCGACAACCGGGGTCTGCGCGAGCGCATGTACCGCGCCTACGTGACGCGTGCCTCGGAATTCGGCAAGCCGGAGCTGGACAACACCGCGCTGATCGCGCAAATTCTCAAGCTGCGCCACGAAGCCGCGCAATTGCTGGGGTTTGCCAACTACGCTGAACTGTCGCTGGCCACCAAGATGGCCGAATCGCCGGGGCAGGTGCTCAATTTCCTGCACGAACTGGCGGCGCGCGCCAAACCTTACGGGCAGCGCGACCTGGCGGAATTGCGCGCTTTCGCGTGCGACAGCCTGGGGATGGACGGCCTGGAAGCTTGGGACATCGCCTGGGTCAGCGAAAAGCTGCGCGTCGCGCGCTACGCCTTTTCCGACAACGAGGTGAAGCAATATTTCCCGGAAACCCAGGTGTTGCCGGGCTTGTTCGCGCTGGTGGAAAAACTCTACGGGCTGTCCATCCGGCCGACGCAGGCGCCGGTGTGGCATGCGGACGTGCGCTTTTTCGGCCTGTTCGACCGCGACGGCGCGCTGGTCGGCCAGTTTTATCTCGATCTTTATGCCCGCGAAAGCAAGCGCGGTGGCGCCTGGATGGATGACGCCATCACCCGGCGGCGCAAACGGGATGCCATCCAGGTGCCGGTGGCCTATCTCAACTGCAACTTCGCGCCCCCGGTCGGCGGTAAACCCGCCCTGTTCACGCACGACGAAGTCATCACCCTGTTTCACGAATTCGGCCACGGCCTCCATCACCTGCTGACGCGCGCCGAGGAACTGGGCGTATCGGGCATCAACGGCGTGGAATGGGACGCGGTGGAATTGCCCAGCCAGTTCATGGAGAACTTCTGCTGGGAATGGGAGGTGGTGCAGCAGCTCTCGCGCCATGTCGAGAGCGGAGAAGGCCTGCCGCGCGCACTGTTCGACAAGATGCTGGCGGCGAAGCATTTCCAGAGCGGCCTGCAAACCCTGCGGCAACTGGAATTCGCCCTCTTCGACATGCACTTGCATTACGACTTCGACCCAGCCGGGTCGAAAAGCGCGCTCGACCTGCTCAATGAAATCCGCGCACAGGTGGCCGTACTGATCCCGCCCGCCTACAACCGCTTCCCCAATAATTTTTCGCATATCTTCGCCGGCGGCTACGCGGCGGGCTATTACAGCTACAAGTGGGCGGAAGTGCTGTCGGCGGATGCCTACAGTCTGTTCGAGGAAAAGGGCGTGTTCAACACCGAGACCGGGCAGCGTTTCTGGAGCGAGATCCTCGGCGTCGGCGGCAGCCGTCCGGCGCTGGAGTCCTTCATCGCCTTTCGTGGGCGCGAGCCGAATATCGATGCATTACTGAGACATAACGGCATGACTTAAGAAAATTTCTCAAGAGATTTGCATTCCTGCCGATATTTCCTGCATTACATGAAGTTCTACTTGTAACGGTATGACAAAATGAAGATTTTTGTTTCTATGCTGATGTTGTTGTGGTGCGCTACGGGATATGCCGAATCCGCCAGCGTGGTCGATAACGTGCGCGCCAACCTGCGCACCGGCAAGGGCGAGAACTACCGTTTCCTGCGCGTCCTGCCGCCCAAGACCGAGGTCGAGATCATCGAGACCAGCGACGACTATACCAAGGTCAAGACCGCCGAAGGACAAACCGGCTGGGTAAAATCCTCCCTGCTGGGCGCTCCGGTACCGACTCCGAAAGCCGATTCGGCGCAGCAGGCCGCCCCGCCCCCCGATCTTGCCGCGATGCAAAAGGAATTGCAGGAAGCGCGCGAAGAACTGGTGAAAATGCAGAACGAACTGGAAATGGAGCAGGCGCGCGCCGGCGGGGAACCCCTGCTCGCCACCCTGTACCTGGCTGCCCTGGCTGCCTTTGCCGTCGGCGTACTGATCGGCGCACTGGCGTTGCGGGCTTATTACATACGACGCCTTCATGGATTGAGAATATGAAACTCGCCGTTTTTTTCTGCTTCCTGTGCATGTTCATGGTGTTCGCCGCCCAGTCGGCGCAATCCGCGACGATGTACCGCTGGATCGATGCCCAGGGCAAGGTGCATTACACTGACCAGCCGCCGCCCGCGGAAATCCGGGACGTGACGGAAAAGAAGCTGGCGGCACCAGCACCGGGTGGCGCGCAGACCCCCTATGGCTTGCAAACGGCGGCACGGGATTTCCCGGTGACGCTGTATTCCACCCAGTGCGGCGTTACCTGCCTGCAAGCACGGGAACTCCTGAAGGAACGCAACATCCCCTTTTCCGAAAAGGATGCGGCAGACCCGCAGGTGGCGGAAACCCTGCAAAAGCTTACCGGCGACCTGTCCGTTCCCGTGCTGGTGGTGGGCAAGTCCGCACCGATCAAGGGCTACTCCAAGGAAACCTGGGATACCGCGCTGGACGTGGCCGGTTATCCGAAAAAAGCGGCAAGCGCCAGGCCCGGCACCGCTCCGGCAAAAGCCGCCACTGAAGCGCAGGACAGCAGGGCGCGCTGAAAAACGGTGTTGGCTCGGTCATTTCATAAAAACGCCGCATCTCCGGTAGGAGGGGGCTTGCCCCCGAGATTTTCCGTACCGCAGCGAAAAAGTCAAAACCTCGGGGGCATACCCGACAGCCTGTCGGCTTGGGCACAAGAGCCCCCTCCCACGGGGTTGGGTGGCATTCATGAAATATCCGGGTTGGAATTCATGCAGGAGCATTCGATAAAAAATTCTGCTTTTTCTTGTGAGGCGCGGTTTTTTGAGTTTGCTGCTTCAAGAGGTTCAGTGCTCTGACCCGTTTTCATGGTCATCTTGCAGGTTCGTTTCATAGTCCTGCCCACCATAGAACACGCCGATGATGGAAACCAGTCCGGCGTCCACATCGAAGGCGATTACCGCGCGTCCCTTATAGTTGGTGATCCGCAGGCCGGGGCGCACGTCGTCTCGCTTGGTGCCTCGATGCGGGAAGGTTTGCAGGCTCTCACAATAGCTGATGATGGCTTCGGTGTAGCGAGCTGCAATGCTGGGCGAAGCTGCGGTTGCGATGTAGCGATGAATGGCGGCAAGCTGTTCTTCGGCCTCGGGCGAGAACACTACGCGGTAGTTCATCGCGCCTTCGCATGCTCGGCAGCAAGGCGGGCGCGTACTTGGTCGGCAGTAACGGCGCGGGATGGGTCGGCCTTCAAGGCATCGTAGGCCGGACCTATTTGCTCGCACAGCCAGTTTTCAACAGCGCGATCCCGCGCCATAAGGGCGCGCAACCCGTCGCGGATGACTTCACTCTCGCTGGCGTATTCGCCAGCCTGCACCTTGGCCTTGACCGCATCGGCCATATCGTTCGGTAGCGTGATGCTGAGTTGCTGGGTCGTTCGCATGTTTGGCCTCCAGTCGCTTTGTTGGGATTTAATCCTACTCACAATGCCGCCAAGCGTCCAGAAAAAGGTTTCTGTCGTGGAGGTAGGGCACGATTGAGAAACCAAAGTGGCGGCCCCGAATGGCGCTAAACTGACCCTGCTTATCCTCTGCGGGCTAGCGGCAGCAGCGTGGCGAGGGGGCGCTTATCCGAGTCTGGCGATCTTGCCGCCGGCTGTCTCGATATGTCTGCGCAGGGCCGCGATGCACGGCGCGAAACGTGCGCTGAAACCCATTGCGGTTCCGGCGCGTGCAAGAAACTCACGGGCCAGCGTTTCGGCGCGGCGCCACGTGGCGTTGTCCACGACGGCGTCGATGGCAAGCGCCGCCAGATCATCCGGCAGCCCGCCGCCGCTACGCGGCCGGAAGGCCATCGGCGTCATGTCGTAGGCCGGCGCCAAGGCGTATGGCCATCCGTGATCCGCGAGAAAGGACAGGTTGCCGGGATGCATGTCGGCGTTGCCGATCAGGCTTCCGAAAGCCCACAGCAAGGCCGCCCCGGATGCTGCTTCTGCTGTGATCTGCTTCTCATTGGCGAGCCGCCCGGCGATCCGCGCCCAGCCGCTACCCAGGCCGGTGAATTCCGCATCCAGCGCCCCGAGGGAAAACAGCGCCCGCCGACCCAAGGGGCCGACGCGGTCGAAACGCTCGACTTCCAGAAAACGCTGGCCGGCAAAATCCACCACCCGCGTCGTCGCGGCAGGCACGTCGGCCTCGCGCAACGTGGTCAGCGCGAGGTGTTCGGCGAGCAGCAAATCGCGCCACCGCTCGCTCACCGGCCCACCCTCCGCCTCGCTGAACTTGACGATGACGTGACGCGGCCCGTCCGGCGTTTCTGCGTAGGCCGTGAATTTCGGCTGCTCGCCCCCCGCCGACGACCCCGGCACTTCACCGCGTGCCGCCTCCGCCGCCAATTTGGCGTATGCCACGGCCTTTTCCGCCCTATTAATCGGCTCGGGCAGCGCAGCGGAAAGAAAGCGCTCGCGCGCCACCTCGCCCAATAGCAGATTCCCCACCACATCGTAACCATGGGCGAGCAGCGCATGCAAGGCATGGCTGTCGTTCCACTCATCCAAATGGGGCGCAAGCCCCAGCGCCGCCCCATACCGAGCCGCAAAAGCCCGCCCCAGATAGCCCTGCGGACGCATGTCCAATAACCACCAGGGCAGGCCCGCGCTGTATAACGTTTTGCCATCTTCCTGGCGCATCACGAAGCCTTCCGGACGCACCGCGATCAAGACGCCCAACCGGTGGATGCGTCCTTCCACATCGACCCGGTAAACCGCCATGTCCGGCAAGCCCCGCCCCGCATCGCGCAGGACATAGTGAATAGGTCGCGCCGCTCCGAAACGCATCACCTGGCCGCCCAATTCGCACAACGCACGTGACACGGTAGGCTGGCTTATTGCAAGAAAACCAACCAGTTGGCGCGTAGTAAGCGGCCCGCCAGAAAGGCGCAGACGAATGGCTTCAGCGTGTGGAGACATGGGCGTGAATGGAAAAATGAATAGAATTATGAATAGATATTGTAGTCTGCCTGGATGAAGGGGGGAATCACATAGTGCGATTGCCCTGGGGGCACGTTCAGGAAAGGCACACGCTGCGCGTGGTCAGCCCGGCGATGCACTGGGGGTCGTGGGTGGCCACGATCATCGGCAAGCCGCTTTGCACTAGCGCCTCGATGATGTGTGCTGCTGTGGCGGCATCGAGCGCGGCGGTGGGTTCGTCGAGCAGCAGCAGGCGCGGCTGCATGGCGAGAATGCCGGCCAGCGCCGCAAGACGTTTTTCGCCGCCGGAAAGACGCTGCGGCACTTTATCCGTCAGCCTTTCGATGCCTAGTTGCGTCAAGGTGTCAAGCGCCAGCGCGTGCGCGGCATGGCGCGGCAACCCCTGGTTGAGCGGCCCGAAGGCCACATCCTCCAACACCGTCGGGCAGAACAGTTGATCGTCCGAATCCTGGAACAGCAGGCCCACCGGGCCGCGCAACGCGGCAAAATCCGCTTCCCCGGCGCACTCCCTGCCGAACACCTCGATTTTCCCCGCCAGCACCGGAACCAGGCCGACGATGGCGTGCAGCAAGGTGCTCTTGCCCGCGCCGCAGGGGCCGGTGAGCGCCAGACGCTCGCCTTCAGCCAGCTCCAGGTCGAGCCCTGAAAACGCCGGCGGGTGGCCGGGGTGGGCGCAGGACAAGGCGCGCAGGCGCAGGATGGGCGCGGTCATCGCCACAAATTGAGCGCCGCGCCGCAGGCGACCAGCGCCCAGCCTGCCGCCACGTCGGCCAGCCGCCAGCGCGGACGCTCTCCGGCAGCCAGCCGCTCGGCGCGGAAACCGCGGCATTTCATCGCCGCCTCCACCCGCTCGGCGCGGGCGATGGCGGCAACCAGCAACATGCCCACCAGGTTGGCGTAAGCGCGCCAGGTATGCCAATTGGCGGCGGGACGGAAGCCGCGTGCGCGCATGGCACGTTTCAGGCGCGCGGCGGTATCGCCCAGCAGCCCGAGATAGCGCACGGTGAGCAGGAACAGGCGCACGAACTTGGGCGGCAGACCGAAACCGGCGAGCGCCGTCCCGACCTCCAGCAGGCTCAGCCCGCGCAGCAGCGCGGCGGCGGCCAGGCACACGGCATTGGTTCTGGCGGCGATGACCAGTGCGGCATCCAGCCCTTGCGGACGGAAAGCCAGCCCTGCGGCGCCGAGCTCCCACGGCAGGGTGCAGGCGAGCGCCAGCACGAACAGGTTGACCGCCTTCAGGCGCGGCCACAGCTCGCGCCAGCCCAGGCCGGAGGCGAGCGTCAACGTGCCGCCCAGCGCCAGCCCGGCGGCCAGCGCGGCGGGTTCGCCGGGCAGCGCCAGCAGCAGGCTGAGAGCGAAGGCGCCGGAGACGCGCGCGCGCGGGTCGAGGGCTGCGAGGCGGTTTTTCATTTTCGCGCGCCCATCAACGCCTGCGGATGCACCCGGCACAGGAAAGACAACGCCGCCGCGCCGATGAAGGCGTCGAGCGCCATCACCGGCAGGTGGGCGGCGAGGATCAGGCCGATGGCTTCGGCAAACAGCCGTCCGCCGCTCAAGGCGAGAAAACCGGCGGTGAGCGCCCCGGCCCCGGCCACCCCGATCACCCCCGCCAACGCACCCGTCCAGGCCGCGCGGCGCGGGTTGCCGCCGGGCAGGCGGGCCAGCAGGAAATGGGCGACGACGCCGGGCAGCGCCATGATGAGCAGGTTGACGCCGAGCACGGCGAAGCCGCCGAAGCCGAACAGCAGCGCCTGCAACAGCAGCGCCACGGCCAGGGCGGGAAACACCGCCCAGCCCAGCAGCAGCCCGGCGAGACCGTTGAGCAGGAGATGAACGCTGCCCGGCCCCACCGGGACGTGCAGGGTGGCGGCCACGAAAAACGCCGCCGCCAGCAGCGCCGCCAGCGGCAGCCTTTCGGCGGACAGGCGGCGCAGGCCGAGCGCCACGCCGCCCGCGCCGAAAACCAGGCCGCCGAGCAGGGCGGGCGCGTTGAGAACGCCTTCGGAAAGATGCACGGCTATGGCTTCCTGCGGTTGAGGATCAGGCTGGCGATACCCGCCAGACCGAATAGGTAGCCGATGCCGCCGAGGATGTCGTGCAGGCGGATATGGCGTTCCAGGCGGGCGATGTCCTCGCGCAGCGGCGCCAGCTCCCGGCGCAACGCGGCGGCGAGACGCGGATCGGCATCCACCGTGGCGTCCGCCGTGCTGACCAGGACTTCGCCGCGATGACCCTCCATGGCTTCGACCACCACGCGGTAAGGCGTAGCGGCCTGGCCTGCAAAGCGGAAACGCCCGTCCGCGCCGGTCAGCGCATGGCCGCTTTCCTGTGGATTGTCCGGCGGATGATGGAAACTCACCCGCTCCCCGGCGGCGGGCGTGCCGTCGCTGTAGCGCGCCTCGCCGCGCAAGGCGGCGCCTTCCGGAACGACGGTCAGGGTCAGGCCGTGGCCGAAAGCGGGGGCGGCACACAGCAGGAAAAGAAGCAGGGCGGTCTTGCCGTTCATGGTTTTTTCTTGCCGAGGGGTTTGATGTTCCGGGGCGGGGTGCAGCCTGGCCACAGCATGTTCCAGGTATCGAGGAAAACCAGTTTCATTTCCCGCAAGCCGTGGAGATCGCGCTGGCGTGTTTTGTCGTTGCGCTTGAGATAGAGGCTGACATACCAGGGTGCGCGGCGGATTTCGTCGAGCGGCAACGGCCCTCGCTCAAGCAGATGGGAAAGGAGGGTGTATTGCCGCACGTTGATGCGCTTTTCGTCGAGGGCGCGGCGGATATCGCTCTCGTAAAGCAGCAGGCTCACCATCCGGTTGACGCGGTCGTGCAGGCTATGGATGGTCTGCCGCATGCCTTCGAGATGGAAGGCGACAAAAGCCTGGTTGGGCGCGGGCTGTTTGCCGTCCGCTGCCTTGCGGCAGGTATTGAACAGCGTGAAGTAGGTGTCGATGTTTTCCAGGTAATAACGGGCCAATGCGAAGGGCGCGTAGCGGTAGCCCGCCGCCTGGAGCAGCGTGGCTTCAATGATGCGCCCGACGCGCCCGTTGCCGTCCCAGAATGGATGAATCCATTCAAAGTAGAGGTGCACCAGCGGCGCACGTACCAGTACCGGCACGCCGCTGGCTTCCAGTTCGTCGTGCCAGCCGATCAGCGCATCCAGCAGGCGCTGGACATCTCCGCCGTACTGCGGCGGTTTGTAGCGTCCCCCGTGCATCTCGTCTCCCACGGCGGTGACGCGACCTTTGGGCGTGTCGCGCAATTGTCCGGCGCGGTTGTCGGGATGGGGAATGTCCTGGGTGACGAGGCGGTGCAGATCGGCGATGAACGGTAGCGACAGTGTCCAGCCCGGCGTTCCGGCGGCGGCTTGCGATAAATCGTAGGCGGCTTTGATGTTGAGCGCACGCTGTTGTTCGACTTCCCGCGCCTGGGCCGGGCCGAGCGCCAGGGCGTCAGCCGTTTCATCCTCGGTCAGGGTGCCGCCTTCGATGGTGTTGGTGCCAAAGACGCTGCTGACGACCACCTCCTTTTCCAGCCGGGTGGCTACCTGGGCCAGGGGTGAAGCGGTGAAGCGCTCGTGCGCGTCCTCGACGCGCCGCAGGGCCAGTTCAAGCCCGCCTGCCGCGACACCGGTTTGGAAGACGAAGGGGCCAAAGCGGTCTGTTTCGATCCGGCGGGCAACATCCGGGTAGTTTTCCGGTCTCATTTTGTCTGAAAAAATGTCCAGGCTTTGCTCTCAATAAATTACAACTCTATCATGATGATAGGCTTTTCCATTGGAAATTCTTGTCCAGAAAAATGTCCGCCATTTTTGACCGCCATGGCGTGCGTTCTTCAGCGCGCCTCGAAGCGCAGCAGCGCGGAGACGCTCAGGGTGTCGGCGCGCGGGTCGCCGTCCAGCGTCATGCGGCGCCCCACCCACAGCGTCTGCTGGCCGCTGCCGACCGGCAGAAGCGCCTTGCCCTCGGTATCGGTGACGGCGCTCAGGTCGTATTCGCCCTTGCCGATCTTGATGCCTGCCAGCGGGCGGCTTTCCCACAACACGCGCACTGCCAGCATGCCGCCGGGGCGCGGCGCGGTTTCCGCGAGGGGTACGATTTCCAGGCGCTGCCCCAGCGGTTTCACGGTGGAGGGTGACCAGTCGAGCATGAACTTGCCGTATTTGAGCGAATGAACGGAACTGGTCGCACCCGGCGCCTCGGTTTTCGGCACGTTCTTGCTGCCTGCGGCGGTCTTGCTCCAGAAGCCGTTGTCGAAATGCAGCGCCAGCAGGGCCGCTTTGCCCTGCACGGTAAAACGCAGGCCGTCGCCGCCCGCCTGGGTTTGCAGCGGGAGCGTGGCGCCCTCGGCGCTGTAGGCGGCCAGCGTCTTGACCTTGGCGGGATCATAGGCTTCGGCTTTTTCGTGACCATAGCGCACCACGTAGCCGTTCCCCGCAGGCTCGATCCAGGCATCGTGCGCGCCGGCCTGGGTGCAGGCCAGCATCAGGACACCGATAAAGAAAATTTGCTTTTTCATTGGGTTCCTAAAAATCAAACGCCGCGCCGACCGTCAAATGGCGCGGTGCTGCCGGGGCGTACAGCAGCGCGCCGCTGATCGGGCCGACATAGGTGGCATAGGCGCGGTCGCTGGCATTGGCCAGCACCGCATAATAACGCTGGCGTCCGCTGCCGCTCTTGCGTTCATAGGACAGCAGCAGGTCGAGTGTGGCGTAGCCGCCGTAGCTCAGACTGTTGGCATCGTTGAGCGGATAGGCGCCGACCTGCCGCCAGGTCGCCTGCCCGCCCCAGCCGTTGCCGGGGCGGTAGGCGGCGGTGAAGGTGTGCATGCGCCGGGGCACCACCGGCACTTCCTTGCCGATGAGGGCGGCATTGGGGTTGTCCCGGATGCGGCTGTCGAGGAAGGACAGGGCGGCGCTCAACTCCCAGGCATCGCTCGGGTAAAAATGCAGTTCGGCTTCCACCCCTTCGCGCCGGGTTTTGCCCCAGTTGGCATAGGTGCCGGAACCCGCCGGATATTCCGTGATTTCGTTGTTGCTGTCGAGGCGGAACAGGGCCAGATCGGCGACGGCCTGCCTCACCGGCTTGAAACGCATGCCCATTTCCAGTTGGCGGAACACGTTGGCTTGCGCGCCCGCCGCGCCGGCGCCGTATTTCACGGCATCCCCCGCCAGGGCGAAACCTTCGGCGGCGCTGGCGCGCAGCTCGACAGCGGGCGACAGGGTGGAACGCACCCCCAGCTTGGGGCTGGTGTGGCTGGCGCGGTTCATCTCGCCGCAGGCATCCGTGGCGGTTTCCGCACCCAGGCGTCGGCAGTCGCCGAAGAAACGGTCGTGGCGCAGCCCCGCGCTGGGGCGGAACAGCGGCGACAGTGACCATTCGCCTTGCATGAAGGCCGCGTTGCTGTTGAAGGCATAGCGCCGGTCGTGGGTTTGGTTGCCGTTCGCCCGCGAGCGGTTGTCGAGGCCGTCGATGCGCAGGTAGGCGGTATCCTCGCGGAAGGCTTCCACCCCGGCGACCCAGTTGAGTTTTCGCGCGGCATGGCTGCCGTTGAGGTTGACGCCCGCGCCCTTTACGTCGCGTTCATAGCTTTCCTCGCGCTGGCGCCAGGTGGTGGCCGCGGCGTTCAGCGGGCGCGAGAAATAGCGGGTGAAGTCCTGCCGGGTGCCGTAGGCGAAAGCCAGCAGGGTCAGATCAGGGTTCAGCGCGTGGCTCGCGTCCACGCGCCCGCTGGCGAAATGCTTGCTGCCGCCGTCGTTCATGGCATAAGGGTTTTTCTTGTAGCGACGGTCAGGGTTATCGAATTCCGCCTTCGTGATGTAGCTGGGCGCATCCCAGTGGCCGTGGTGGGTGCGCAATGACACGGCGAGTTGGGTGCGCTCGGAAACGTCGAAGCCCAGCCGACCGGAGAAGGTGCTGCGGTCATGGTCCGATTGCTCGCGGAAACCGTCGCTGCGATAAACCTGCGCGGCCAGGTTGAGCTGTGCCGCGCCAACCTTGCCGCCCCACGCCGCCTGCGCATCGGCGGTATTCCAGGCGCCATAGGAAACGTCGGCCTCGCGGTAGCCCCCGCTCTTGCGCGACGCCAGCTCGATGGTACCGGCACGGTTGAAATTGCCGTAAAGCGCCGACACCGGCCCCTTGTAAACCGTCATGCGCTCGATCTCCAGCGGCACCAGCACGTTGAGGTCCGCATAGCCGTCGGCGTGCGACATCGCCTCGTTGAGCGGAATGCCGTCAATGCTCGTGCCGATGGCCCCGCCGTGGCCGCCGCTGGAAAAACCGCGCAGCGTGACGTTGTCGGCCACCCCGCCCTGGTGCAGGCGTCGCCATTCCATGCCGGGCACGCGCGCGAATAGTTCCTGCGGCTGGCTGATCGCTTGTTCGCGGATACTTTCCTGCTCGAAGCCGCTTGATGTGTAGGGACTGCGCTCGCTTTGAAAAGCCTGCCCCTTGACGATCACCGGCGCCAGCGCGGTGATTTCCTCCGCCCACAGCGGCACGGAAAACAGGATGGGCAATGCGAGTGCTAGCGGAGTGGGGCGTGGGCAGGACATTTCGGGGGATACTGTATGGATAACTTCGCCGCATGATAATACAAAAAAAATTTTCTTCATACGTTGGGACGGTATAGCATTCAGCGGTATACCCACACCTCGCTAATTTTCAAAACGGACATCCTCTTACAAAAAATATAGAAAAACCTTGTCCGCCAATAGATGTTGAACTAAACCGCTATCGCGGTGGCCCCCATACCCACCGCCCTCTCTTCA
>CAZGOY010000039.1:0-31313 GCA_964527565.1 uncultured Sulfuricella sp.
ATTTCCTTCAACTTCATTACTAAAATGTGAAGCTTTCATTGCAATCAATAACATGAGAATGTCAAATAATCAGATTTCGACTACTTGCGCGACCAAATCCCGCTGGAATTCTGATACCACCACCCCGGCGCGGCATTCTGCACCCAGCGCTGGGCGAAGGTGGATTGTATTTCCTCGGCCCACTCGGTGTGCCCATTGGCGCGCGCAATTTCGCGGTACAGCGCCAGCCGGTCCTGATTTTCCGCCGCTACCAAGCTGTTCACCGCTTGGCGCTGAGCCAACGGAACCAGCGCCGCATCACGCACGGCGATCATGCCGTCGCGCGTCAGCCCGACCGCACCACTGGCATAGTGCCCCGCCAACTGGCCGTGGCGCTCTTGCATGCTCTTTTTCAGGGTTCCAATGGCCGGCGTATTGACTTCCAGATCAGCGGCAGCCAAGGCCAGCAGGGGTAGCCACAACAGCGCCAGAAACGTCCAGCCACGAAGAAGTTGATTGCGCATGGTGATCTCCTATTTTTTTTCTTCCGGTTTTTTCAATTGCCAAATCTCGTCGATAATTTTGTCGGCTGCCTTTTCCGCCGCCGCTGCAGGGAAATAGATATTGATGGTAACGCACGCCGGAAGGGTGCTCACAAGCAACAATGCAGCAATCATGGGGGCTTTTTTCATACGCTTCCTTCTCCTTCGCATTGCGTTATTGGATAACTGGCGTAACGTTTTTTTGGGTGATCCGCTGCAAACGCTCCAGCAGATCTTCCCAACTCACCCGGCGATTGTATCCGATTACATTGATCGCCGGGACGCCGCCGCCCTTGACGATGACATAGCCCTGCGGTGCCGCTTCGATACCGTCCATCAAGCATACGCCATTGCGCAGCGTGCAGGAGAATCCGATACGCTCATAGCCGAATTGTTCGAAGAAACTCAGAAAACTGCGCTGGATTGCGGCCGCCGCTCCGGCACCGCCCAGCGCCGAAATGTTCTGTACCGCACGCTGACTGATTTTTTTGGGGTAGTCGCCGGAACTGCTCGACACTCTGGCATCGAATTTCACCGGGCGCCATTCCGACAGCTCCAGCCCTGTGGCCTCGACATCAATCCTCCCCTGCATGCTGCCAAAGGAAAAAGTGCGCGTCAGCAAATCCAGATCAAGGTTGCGCATATCCAGGTTGGCCGCCAAGCGTGGGGTGCGCCCGAACGGCTCATAGAGCACGAGTTCCCTAGCGACCACCGTACCATCAAACACCTTGAACAGCAGAGCACCCTCTACCTTGAGCGTTCCGTCGACATAGCTGACCGCAGGGATCACACCCGAAAACGTCCCGTGCATGCGCGGCAGCTTCAATGCCTGGCTGAAACGCTCCATGGAAACCGGCGTCAGACCGCCGCTGAAACGCCACTGCCAAGCATCGTCTGCGCGACGACTGGCCGTAAAGTTGTCGAGATTGAGCCTGCCATCGAGCAGGGGAATGGAAAAACCCGCTGCGTTCACGCTCCAGCCATTCAGCGTCAGCGGCACCCGCACTTCGCCCAGTGCCAGACGGAGTACCTCACCGCTATGGAAATACAGTTCCGCCTGACGCGATTCTTCGCCCGACCACGGGATATGGGCAGACACCCCGCGCAGGGCGAAGCGCTGCTCATCATCGATAAATTCGGCAGCGCGCAGCCTTAGATCGAATTCGCGGGTCATCCCATCGCTATAGCGCCATTGCACATCGGCACTACCTTTCGCCTGCATCTTGCCGAAGGCGCTTTTTTCCAGAAAGGGCTTAAGCACGGTCTGGTATAGCCCGGTCACCTCGATTCCCTCTGCCCGAACACCGGCATCTACCAAATTTTGCTTGTCCACGTCCCACGTCCCGGTGAACTGCGCCGCCCCCACCCCGGCAAGCAGCAGGCTACCCTGATCGATGCGTAGCGAGTTCTCAAGCAAACTGCCCTGCGCACTGACACGATGCCCCCCGCGGGCAAAGTACAAGGGTTGCCAGAACACCTCGCCACTTTGCCAGTCGGCGGCACCCTGCCATTGCCAGCCCTGATTCCCGCGTAGCACATTCAAATTCACCCCGCCGCCGATCTTCTCGCCGGCATGCAGGCCAGCGGCATCGGAAAATGCCAGCGCATCGAATACCACATTGAGCTTAGCGTTCGATACACCCGCATCCCCGCCTTCCAGAGCGAGACTGCCGCGCCATGTTCCTGCCGTTGGCCGGATGCCGTCTTGCGGTAGGGAGGCGGCAAGCCGCGCTGCCTGTTTGTCGGCGGCATCAAGATGGATGCTCCAGCCAGACTTCTGCCACTGCGCGCGCGCCTTCCATGCCTCTTCATGAGGAAAGGACGTAAATTTTTCTGATTTCAATTCACCCTCGAAAGCAAAGGCTGCTGGCACCACATCGAGCGCCCCCCTGGCGGAAACCCTACCCCTTGTGACGACGTCCTTCCACTCTTTTGGAAAATAGGACTCTAGCGACGTCAAACTGATTTTCCCGGCATCAACTTGCAGACCGGCATGCAACGGATTCATCGCCAGCATTCCGGCTGCGGAGATGGTGCCGTCGCCAAATGCCGCATGCAGGTCCAGCGCAGCCTTGACGCCCGCTGTGGTGGAAAGATTTTCAGCCGCAAACGAAATCACCTTGCCGGTCAGCGTTACCTTCTGCACCGGCAGGCGATCCTCAAAGCGCAGGAGATAGTTATCAAGACCCAGTTTTTTCACGGAAAAAGCCCATGGCTTACGTCCGGCATCATCCTGTGCAGACGCAGGAAACAACCCGGCAAGATCAAGCGCGCCATCCCGTCCCCGCCGCACGGTCAACTCGCCGTCGCGGGCGGCAAGGCTGCCGATTTCCAGCAAGCGCTTGTCCCAATCCAGATGACCACCACTAATGGTGGCGGTGGCGAGAGAAAAAACCGGGGAGTTTTGACCTGCCCGAAGGAGCCTCAGATTATTCAGGCTGGCCGACAAACCATCCAGTACCACGAACGGTTTTTCCCGATCCAGGCTGACGTGGAAACGGCTGGCGGCATCGACCTTGGCGCCCGAAATTTGCAATGGCATGAACGCGGGAGCGTAATCGCGCACGTTCAACCCAGCTATTTCCACGCTTCCTGCCATCGTTTTGCCCCGCAGAACGTTGGCGGGGGTGATTTGCGCCTTGACCCGATCCAGATTGAATAGCGGCACGCCGCGTGCGTCGGCGATTTCCAGCCCTCTGAAAACAAACTGACCTCCGACCTGGAGCGCAGTCGCCTCGCCGGGGACTTCAACAAATGCCGCCGTCAGCTGGGCATCCAGCAGGCCGGTGCGCACCTCGAACGGCAGCGCCTGCGGCAGATAGCCGAGATATGTCGGCAAATCCAGGCCGGACAAGTCTAGCGTCAGCGCGGCCTGGCGTTGATCGCCGAACGGTCGGACACTACCGGACAGCGCCACATCACGCCCATTGATGCGCGCCTTTAGCGAAGGGTGGGCGACGGCCCCGGCACTGGACGGCAGATTTGATAAAAAAGGGAGTAAAAGCTGAAAATCCCTGACCTGATGGCGCCTGCCAGCCGGTTGATCTTCGAAATCGATCCGGCCGCCGGTCACCTGAAGACGATTCAGGGAAAAACGCTGTTGCGGTGCGGCATCCGGTTTGAGAAAGATTTCGGCCAAGTCTGCAAAATTGTAGCTACTGTCTGCATAGCGCACCAGACGCACATGCGGCGCCGTGAGACGAATTTCCCTGAAAACATAATCACCACGCAACAGAGGCAGGATTTCGATGCTGACGTACAGTTCATCGAATTCCACCGCCATCGCCGATGCATCGCGCTCCCTTAGAGTAAAGCCGCGCAGGCGAAGCGCCTGCATGGAAGGCTGGATGACCACTTCACGAATTGACACCGAGCGCTGCAACCCATCGCCCAGCAAGCGTTCCAGGGTGAATCTGGCCACGGGCGCCGCCGCCAGATAGGCGAGCAGTGCGAAAAGCAGCAGCACGCCCCCGCCCCCGAGAACGATTTTGAAAACGCGCGGCGGATGAAATCTCCGAAGAACAGACATGCGTCCATTCTAGCAGCCTGTCGGACTTGCCCCCAATAGTGAGATGACTTCGCATTCTGACAACTGCCTCAGCCGCCGCCATGAGCCGTTTCCATCCTGTTGATCGCCTTCCTTGAGCTTGAATGACATACGTCATAGGCGGAGAAATATACTTGTTCAAGCCGCTTGAGTGCGCCATTCGTCTATCGCTATTGCTCAACCTCAAAATCCAAAATTACGGGCAATCCCAAAAAATAGTTGACTCTCCGAGTCCACAATATAATATTAGCCCTTTCTTAAATTTTGGCCTGAAACGTGTTCCATCATCTGCGCGAAGACATCGCGGTCGTGTTCGAGCGCGACCCGGCGGCACGTTCCACCTGGGAGGTGCTGACCACCTATCCCGGCGTACATGCCTTGCTGATACATCGTCTGGCGCGGCGCTTGTGGTGCTGGGGGCTGAAATGGCCGGCACGTTTTCTGGCGTTCCTCGGGCGCTGGCTTACCGGCATTGAAATTCATCCGGGGGCAACCATCGGGCGGCGCTTTTTCATCGACCACGGCATGGGCGTGGTGATCGGCGAGACCGCCGAAATCGGCGACGATTGCACGCTGTACCATGGCGTCACGCTGGGCGGCACTTCGTGGCGCCAGGGCAAGCGCCATCCCACCCTGGAGAACGGGGTAGTGGTGGGGGCGGGCGCCAAGATCCTGGGGCCGATCACCATCAGCGAGGGCGCCAAGATCGGTTCCAACGCCGTGGTGGTCAAGGACGTTCCGCCGGGCGCCACCGCCGTCGGCATTCCGGCGCGCATTCTCGATGGCAGCAAGGCCGAGCAGCGCGAAAACCAGGCGCGACAAATGGGCTTTTCCGCCTACGCGATCAGCGAGGATATGAATGACCCCATCATCAAGGCCATTCATGCCATGCTCGACCACACTGCGGTGATGGATCAGCGTATCGGCCTGATTCTCGAACAGATGAAGAAATGCGGTATCGAAACCGGGCAGGACGCGGTGGTGGCGGATGCCTTCGACGTGAATTACCTGAATAAAATAGTTGACTAAAATAATAAGGTATTATATAGTTTGCACCACCAACTCAGTGGGGAGAGAATCAGGATGCGTTTAACAACCAAGGGCCGCTTCGCGGTGACTGCGATGCTTGATCTGGCGATGCGCCAGGGTGGCGGGCCGGTGACGCTGGCGGGCATCAGTGACCGACAAAAAATTTCCCTGTCCTATCTGGAACAGCTGTTCGGCAAGCTGCGCCGTTACGGTCTGGTGGAAAGCGTGCGCGGACCGGGCGGCGGTTATTATCTGGCGAAGCCGATGGAGGAAATCGTCGTTTCCGACATCATCCAGGCGGTGGACGAGCCGATCGACGCCACCCAATGCGGCGGCTTGGGGAATTGTCACGACGAGCAGGAGTGCATGACGCACGAGCTGTGGGTGACGCTCAACAACAAGATTTTCGAATATCTGTCCTCGATCAACCTGGCGCAACTGGTCGCCAAGCAATGCGCGGGCAAGATTTTGCCGCTCGGCGGGGACAAGGTGAAACGGCCAATGCGCCAGGGCAAAAATGCCGTCGGCGTACTTTGACCACAATGCAACCACGCCGCTCGACGAGCGCGTGCTGGCTTCCATGCAACCGTATTTTCGCGAGCATTTCGGCAACCCCTCCAGCCGCCACGAATATGGGCGGGAGGCGCGCCGCGCCGTGGATAGCGCGCGCGAACAAGTCGCCGCCGCGCTGGGGGCGCATCCCGCACAGGTGATTTTCACCAGCGGCGGCAGCGAGGCCAACAACCTCGCCATCAAGGGCGCGGCGGCCTGTCTGCCAGCGGCGCAGGTTGCCGTCAGCGCCGTCGAGCACCCGTGCGTCGCCAGGCCGGCGCAGGAGTTGGCGCGGCAGGGCTGGACTCTGGCGCGCATCGCCGTCAACGCGGCGGGCGAAGTGCAAGGTGCGACGCTGGAGCAGGTATTGCAACAGCCCACCGGGCTGGTGTCGGTGATGCTGGCCAACAACGAAACCGGCGTCATCCAGGACGTCGCCACGCTGGGCGAGATGGCGAGAAGACATGGCGCGCTGATGCACAGCGATGCGGTGCAGGCCCTGGGCAAGGTGCCGCTGGATTTCGCCGCGCTCAACGTTGACATGCTGAGCGTGTCGGCGCACAAGGCGTATGGGCCGAAAGGCATCGGCGCGCTGGTGCTGGACAAGGGGCTGGAAATCCAGCCGCTGATCAGTGGCGCCGGGCATGAGAAGGGGCTGCGCGCTGGCACCGAAAACGTGCCGGCCATTGTGGGCTTCGGCGTGGCCTGCGAGATCGCGGCGCGAGAGGCCGTGCAGCGGGCGGAGGGCTTGCGTGCCCTGCGCGATGAACTGGAATGCGGGTTGCGTGCGCTGGGCGCAGTGATTTTCGGCGCGGACGCCGGGCGTCTGGCGAATACCAGCTATTTCGCCTTTCCCGGCATCGACGGCGAAACCCTGGTGATGGCGCTGGATAGTGTTGGCTATGCCGTCGCCGGTGGTGCAGCGTGTTCCAGCGGCAGCACCCAGGCCAGCGCGACGCTGCTGGCGATGGGCGTGGATAATGAAATCGGGCGTGGCGCGGTGCGCGCCAGTTTGGGCAAACACACGACACAGCCGCAGATAGAAGGTCTGCTGCGTGCCCTGCAGGGTGAATTGAAACGGATGCGCGGCCTGGCCGCGATGACAACACAGTAATTCCGTTGCCAAATCAGACGTGAACGCGAAGGCGGAGCGCAGACAGTACGAACAGTACGGCAAGTGACACCGACAAAGTGCACGTCTGATTTGGAGACGGGAAAAGGAGTATTACATGGTCAAGACCCCGGTATATCTCGATTATTCGGCGACCACGCCGGTTGATCCGCGCGTGGCGGAAAAGATGATTCCCTATCTCACGGAAAAATTCGGCAATCCGGCAAGCCGTTCCCACCCCTTCGGCTGGGAAGCGGAGAAGGCCGTGGACGAGGCGCGCGAGCAGGTTGCCGCGCTGGTCAACGCCGACCCGCGCGAAATCGTCTGGACCTCCGGCGCCACGGAATCGAACAACCTCGCCATCAAGGGCGCGGCACATTTCTACAGCGGCAAGGGCAAGCACTTGGTCACGGTGATGACCGAGCACAAGGCCGTGCTCGACACCATGCGCCATCTGGAGGGCGAAGGCTTCGAGGTGACCTACCTCAAGCCGTTGCCGAGCGGGCTGGTGGACATGGAAGCCTTCAAGGCGGCGCTGCGCCCGGATACCATCCTTGCCTCGGTGATGCTGGTGAACAACGAAATCGGGGTGATCCAGGATATCGCCACGCTGGGCGAAATCTGCCGCGGCAAGGGCGTGTTGTTCCACGTCGACGCGGCGCAGGGCACCGGCAAGATGGCCATCGACCTGGCGAAACTCAAGGTCGATCTGATGTCCTTTTCCGCCCACAAGACCTATGGCCCCAAGGGCATCGGCGCGCTCTACGTGCAGCGCAAGCCGCGCGTGCGTCTGGAAGCGCAGATGCACGGCGGCGGCCACGAGCGCGGCCTGCGTTCCGGCACCCTGGCGACGCACCAGATCGTCGGCATGGGCGAAGCCTTCCGCCTGGCGCGCGAGGAAATGGCCACGGAAAACGAGCGCGTGCGCGCCTTGCGCGACCGCCTCTACCAGGGTTTGTCGAAGATCGAGGAATCGCATCTCAACGGCGACATGGAAGCGCGCGTGCCGCACAACCTCAACATGAGCTTCAACTTCGTCGAGGGCGAGTCGCTGATCATGGCAGTGCGCGACATTGCGGTGTCGAGCGGCTCCGCCTGCACCTCGGCCAGCCTGGAGCCTTCCTACGTGCTGCGCGCGCTGGGACGCAACGACGAGCTGGCGCACAGCTCCATCCGTTTCACCATCGGGCGTTTCACCACCGAGGAGGAGGTCGATTTCGCCATCGACCTGGTCACCCGTAACATCGGGCGCCTGCGGGAAATGTCCCCGTTGTGGGACATGTACAAGGAAGGGATCGATCTCAGCACCGTGAAGTGGGCGGCGCACTGATTTGCAAGGAGAATTATCATGTCTTACAGCACGAAAGTATTGGATCATTACGAAAACCCGCGCAACGTCGGCTCCTTCGACAAGGACGATGAGAACGTCGCCACCGGCATGGTCGGTGCGCCGGCCTGCGGCGACGTGATGAAGTTGCAGCTCCGCGTGAACAAGGACGGCGTCATCGAAGACGCCAAGTTCAAGACCTACGGTTGCGGTTCGGCGATTGCCTCGTCCTCGCTGGTCACCGAATGGGTCAAGGGCAAGACCCTGGACCAGGCGCTGGAAATCAAGAATACCCACATTGCCGAGGAACTGGCCTTGCCGCCGGTGAAAATCCACTGCTCGGTGCTCGCCGAGGACGCCATCAAGGCTGCCGTCGCCGACTACAAGGCCAAGCACGGCGAAACGGTGGAAACCCGGGTTTGCAGTTCACATTAAGCTGAAATCCCATATTGTAGGAGGGGGCTTGCCCCCGAGCTTTTTCGTCTGGGCGGCGAAAAACCTGAAATCTCGGGGGCAAGCCCCCTCCTACAGGGGGCGTATTCATGAAATATCCCAGTTAGCACCTGGAAAAGGAGAAATGAAATGGCAGTCACATTGACCGAAAAAGCAGCGCAGCACGTCAACAACTTCATCGCCAAGCGCGGCAAGGGCGTCGCCCTGCGCCTCGGCGTTCGTACCAGCGGCTGTTCCGGGATGGCCTATACGCTGGAATTCGCCGACGAAATCACCGGCGACGACACCCAGTTCGAGAGTCATGGCGTGAAGGTGCTGATCGACCCCAAGAGTCTGGCCTATCTCGATGGCACCGAGCTGGATTACGTGCGCGAAGGCCTCAACGAGGGCTTCAAGTTCAACAACCCCAACATCAAGAGCCAATGCGGCTGCGGCGAGAGCTTCGCGGTCTGATCACGGCATGATCCCGTCCGGCTTCGAAAAAAACCATTTTGAACTGTTCGGCCTGGTGCCGGCGTTCCAGTTCGACCTGACCCAGCTTGAACAGTCCTGGCGCGACATCCAGGCGCAGGTTCACCCGGACAAGCACGCCCACCTGGGCGATGCCGAGCGCCGCCTGGCGATGCAATGGGCGACCCACGTCAACGAAGCCTACCAGACCTTGCGCCAGCCGCTGGCGCGCGCGCGCTACCTGCTGCAACTGCACGGCGTGGAAAGCGACGAGGCGAGCAACACCGCCATGTCGCAGGCTTTCCTCATGGAACAGATGGAGTGGCGCGAAGCGATAGCCGAGGCGCGCGCCGCCGAATCGCTGGAAGAACTTGAGCGTCTCGACGTACGCCTGCGCGCCGAGATTCAGACGCGCCACGAGCGTTTGCGCACGGCGCTGGATGAGCAGCAGCATTTCACGGCGGCTGCGGAGCAGGTGCGCGAACTGAAATTCATGGAAAAACTGCGCGAGGAAATTCATCACGCGCTGGAAACACTGGAAAGCTAGGAAAACTGCATGGCCTTACTGCAAATCGCCGAACCCGGCCTCTCCGCCGCCCCGCACCAGCACCGTCTGGCCGTAGGCATCGACCTGGGCACCACCAACTCGCTGGTGGCCACGGTGCGCAGCAGCATCAGCGTGGTGCTCAACGATGAGGACGGGCGCGCCCTGCTGCCTTCCGTAGTGCGTTACCGGGCCGATGGCGCCGTCGAGGTCGGCCATGCGGCGCAGGCCATGCAGAGCGCGGACCCGCACAATACCGTGGTTTCCGTGAAGCGTTTCATGGGGCGCGGGGTGCGCGACATCACCCATGCGGCCAATCTGCCCTACCAGTTCGTCGATGCGCCGGGGATGTTGCAGTTGAAGACCGTGGCCGGGGTGAAAAGCCCGGTCGAAGTGTCGGCGGAAATTCTCAAGACCTTGCGCGCGCGTGCCGAAAAATCGCTGGGCGGCGAACTGGTGGGCGCGGTGATTACCGTGCCGGCCTATTTCGACGACGCCCAGCGCCAGGCCACCAAGGATGCCGCGCGCCTGGCCGGGTTGAACGTGCTGCGCCTGCTCAACGAACCGACGGCGGCGGCGGTGGCTTACGGCCTCGACAACGGCGCGGAAGGCATCTACGTGGTCTATGACCTGGGCGGCGGCACCTTCGATGTTTCCATCCTGCGCCTCTCCCGCGGGGTCTTCGAGGTGATGGCGACGCACGGCGATTCCGCGCTGGGCGGGGACGATTTCGATCACCGCATTTACTGCTGGGTGCTGGAACAGGCCGGCTTGTTCGCCCTCGGCGCGCAGGATACGCGCCTGCTGCTCACGCGCGCGCGCGAAGCCAAGGAAGAGCTGACCCTGCATCCCGAAACCCGCATCACGGCGGTATTGTCCAGCGGCGAGACGGTGGACGTGGTGCTGACCGGCAAGGTCTTCACCGAGATCACGCAAAGCCTGGTCAACAAAACTCTGGCGCCGACCCGCAAGGCCTTGCGCGACGCTGGGCTGACCCCCGAGGAGGTGAAAGGCGTGGTGATGGTCGGCGGCGCCACACGCATGCCGCAAATCCAGCGCGCCGTCGGCGAGTTTTTCCGCCAGGAGCCGCTCAACAACCTCGACCCGGACAAGGTGGTGGCGCTCGGTGCCGCCATCCAGGCCAACGTGCTGGCGGGTAACCGTGGCGGCGACGAGTGGCTGTTGCTCGACGTGATTCCCCTGTCGCTCGGGCTGGAAACCATGGGCGGGCTGGTGGAAAAGGTCATCAACCGCAATTCCACGATCCCCGTGGCGCGCGCGCAGGAATTCACCACCTACAAGGACGGCCAGACCGCCATGAGCATCCACGTGGTGCAGGGCGAGCGGGAACTGGTGAGCGATTGCCGCTCCCTGGCCAAGTTCGAACTGCGCGGCATTCCGCCGATGGCGGCTGGCGCGGCGCGGGTTCGCGTGACCTTCCAGGTGGATGCCGACGGCCTGCTGTCGGTTTCCGCGCGCGAGAAGAATTCCGGGGTGGAAGCCTCGGTGATGGTCAAGCCTTCCTACGGCCTTTCCGACGGCGAAATTGCCGACATGCTGAAATCCTCGCAGCAACATGCGCGCGAAGACATGGACGCGCGCAACCTGCGCGAGCAGCAGGTGGAAGGCGGGCGCATTCTTGAAGCGGTGGCGGCGGCGCTCGAAGAGGATGGCGGACTGCTCGATGCCGCCGAGCGTACCCGCATCGATACCCGCATGGCCGCCCTGCGCGCCACGCTCGACGGCGCCGCGCCGCTGGCCATCAAGAACGCCGTCGAGGCGCTCAACCGCGCCACCGAAAGCTTCGCCGCGCTACGCATGAACCGCAGCGTGCAGCAGGCGCTGGCCGGCCACAAGCTGGAAGAGTTGGAGGGATAAACCATGCCGCAGATCATCGTATTGCCCAACCAGGAACTGTGCCCCGACGGTGCGGTAATTCAGGCCGAAAGCGGCGTTTCCCTCTGCGACGCGCTGCTGGAAAACGACATCGAAATCGAACACGCCTGCGAAAAAGCCTGCGCCTGCACCACCTGTCACGTCATCGTGCGCGAGGGTTTCGAATCGCTGGCACCTTCCGACGAACTGGAAGACGACATGCTGGACAAGGCCTGGGGGCTGGAACCCACCTCGCGCCTGAGCTGCCAGGCGCGCGTCGGCGAGAGCGACCTGGTGGTCGAAATCCCCAAGTACACCATCAACCTGGCCAAGGAACAGCACTGAACTGCGCCTATTCAGCATCAAGACTGTTATAAAATTCGCTGAATGTGACCATTCGTTGTTTTGAGCCTTACTTCAATAGAGAATCTCATAGGGGCTGCGGACCATGCACCCGCACCGCTAAATGAATAGATAAGTGTATTTTTTGCGGACCGCCTCATCCGATGGCATCATTACCGGCGTTGGGCGACGCCCGCAAAGCCCGGATAAAGCCCAGATCAGGATTTGAGCGGGATGATGTTGAGTATCGCCACCGGTTCGTCCTGCCCGAGTTGTCCGGCCAGGTCCTGCGCCATGCTGTCGATGCCCGCCGAGGTGAACAGGTCGTCCTCAGTTTCCACCGAAGCGGAATAAAAGTCGCCTTCGTCATCAACGAAGGCGATATGGTAGTGGTTCATGAAGGCTCCTTGATCCGGTGAATTAAAAGTCGAACTGGATAAATCGCAGAGAATTTTATCCCAAGCACGCCCTGTTTTTCCGCGACACTCCCTAATCCTTCCCTATTTGGAGAAAAAATTGCCGTCACGCGACACCCTGCAACGTTTCCTGTTCGAGCATACCGCCGTGCGCGGCGAAATCGTCCAGCTTGGCACCTCGTGGCGCACCGTGCTGACGCGCCACGACTACCCGCCGGGGGTGCGCCGCCTGCTCGGCGAAATGATGGCCGCCACCGCGCTGCTCTCCGCCACGCTGAAATTTTCCGGTTCGATAACCATGCAGATCCGCGGCAGCGGCCCGGTCAGCCTGCTGGTGGCGGAATGCAGCGCCGCCCTGGAGATGCGCGCGGTCGCCAAGTGGGAGGGACCGATTGAAGACGGCGCCACCCTGCCGGAACTGGCCGGTGACGGCCGCTTCGTCATCACCCTCGACCCCGGCGAAGGGAAGAAACCCTACCAGGGCATTGTCGCCGTGGAGGGCGACAGCGTGGCCGCCGCCCTGGAACACTACATGGCACGTTCGGAACAACTGCAAACCCGGCTGTTCCTGGCGGCGGACGGTCGGATGGCAGCGGGCATGCTGCTGCAAAAACTGCCCGGCGTGCAGGAGGCCGACCTCGACGCCTGGAACCGCGCCGTGCAACTGGGCAGCACCCTGAACGCACAGGAACTGCTCGAACTGCCGGGCGGTGAAATCATTCGCCGCCTTTACCACGGGGAAGACGTGCGCCTGTTCGACGCGGTGCCGGTGAGCTTCCGCTGCACCTGCTCGCTGGAACGGGTTTCCGCCATGCTGCGCATGCTGGGCCGCGACGAAGTGATGGCCGCGCTGAACGAACACGGCAAGGTCGATGTGCAATGCGAATTCTGCAACCAGCACTACGGCTTCGATGAAATCGACATCACCCAGCTTTTCATCGCCGGGCCAGCGGCGGTGGCGCCGGGCGGCACCAGCCGCCATTGAGGAGCGAAGCGCCCCTTATTTGCCGACTCTCGCTCATTACCGGCTCCTTCCTGCGGCTGACTACCATCCCCAAACCACCGCCAGGAAATTGGGATCCACTATAATCCTGAATTCAAGCGGATTCCCTATGACATCAAGGCGAGGTGAAACATGAATACACAATTGAAACAACGCATTGACGAAAAACTGGAACACTTGAGCGAACTGCGCATCGCGGAAGTGCTCGATTTTGTCGAATTTCTGGAAAGCCGAGAGCGGGCTGGCGCATCGGCCCAGGTTTCCCAGATGAATGCAGCAACCGCCGGTCGCCTTAGCCCCCCCTTCCTCGATACACGCGGCTTCAAGTTTGACCGGGACGAAGCCAATGAGCGATAAGGGCGTGTTCCTCGACACGAATATCCTTGTCTACGCCTATTCGACAGATGAACCGGAAAAGTGCGGGATTGCGCGCAGCCTTATCACCTCTGGCCGTGCCTGGATAAGCGTGCAAGTACTGAACGAGTATTGCAATGTCACCCGACGCAAGTATCCGCTGTTGTTTGAAAGAGTAAGCCAGACACTCGACGAACTTGCCGGTTGCTTGAGCATTCGCGAGCTATCGTTTACCACAACGCAGAAGGCTGCCCGGCTTTCGCAGAAATACGGTTGGTCGTTTTACGACAGCTTGATCGTCGCCGCTGCACTTGAATGTCAGTGCGCAACCTTGCTGACTGAAGACCTGCAACACGGCTTTGTCGTGGATGACCGGCTCCACATCGAAAATCCGTTTCTGATCGAGTAGCCATGTCCAAGCTCTCGTCTGGGGCAATCCCTTATCCGTTGAGCATTTTTTCCAGCAAATTCCTGACCAGGGCCGGTTCGAAAGGCTTGTCGCACACCCCGGACACCCCCGCCTGCGCAACGGCGGCCAGGCGGCCCTCGTCACGCTCGCTCGACACCATGAGAATCGGCACCGAGCTTTGCCAGCTCTGGGTGCGGATGTATTCGGTGAGCTGCCTGCCGTCCATTTCCGGCATGTTGTAATCGGTGACCACCAGGTCGAAATATTGCTCCTGGATGATGGCGACCGCCTGCTTGCCGTCCTCCGCCTCGGTGAAATACTGGATACCGAGATTTTCCAGCACGCGCCGCATGAAAGCCCGCGCCGTGCGGCTGTCGTCCACCAGCAGCACCTTGATGGATTCGAGATCGACCTCGCCGGTCACATTCAGCAAGTTGCCGTCCGGGTTGAGATAGTCCAGCGCGGTCGCCAGCGCCTTTTTCATCTGCTCCAGGGTGAACGGCTTGCCGAGCAGCGCGCTGGAGCCGCTCTGCCGCACCGGCTCCAGGTAATGGGGGTTGGTTTCGCTGGAAACCAGGATGAAGGCGACGTTGCGCGTGTCTTCCCCGGCGCGCATCTGCCCCACTAGGTCACCGCCGGTCATGTCCGGCAGATGCATGGAGCTGATGACCACGTCGGGACGGTTTTCGCTCATGGCCTTCAACAGGGTGGTGCCGTCCCGGAAGGTCTTGATGAAAGGCACGCCGATGGTTTTCAGCGTGGTGTCGATGAATTGGGATTGAACCGTGGAGGGTTCGACCACGAAAACAGTAAGCTCGTCGATGCTGGTAAGGAATGACATGTGTTCTCCGCCGGTCTGCCTGGAATGCGCTTGGTAACAACGCGCCCATTCTCGCCAAAGCCGCAACGAAACGCCAGAGAAAAGTACGGTTCGTAACGCGGGAATAAAAAAGCCTGCCCCGAAAGAAAATCGGGACAGGCGGCAAGGACTGCCGTCAGGCAGCCCGGAGGTGTCTCGCGCCAAACCATCGCGGAGGGTCAAACCTGAAGAACCAAGCTAATGATAGAAAAACGGCGGTTGGCCGTCATTGCGAAATCTCAATCTGCGGCAATATTTTCCAGGGCGCGGATGTCGCACTTGACGGCATCACCGCCCGCCTCGCGGATGATGCCGCCGCGCCGGAACTCGGCGATGATGCGACTGGCGGTTTCCGTGGTGATGCCCAGCATGGCCCCCATGTCCTCGCGCCCGAAAAGCTCGCACGGGCGCTCGTCCCGGTGCGCTAGGCGCAGCAGCAAGCGCGCCATGCGCGCCCGCGCGCTGCCGGTTGCAAGCTGGGTGAGCCAGGCGTCGGCCTCGTCGAGGGCGCGTTGCCAGCGCGTCATCAGTTCATGGTGCAGCTTGGGATTTTCGCGGTCGAGGCGCTGCACCTCTTCCAGGGGAAGACGGCAGATTTCCGCCTGTTGCAGGACGATGGCATCGTGCTGATAGGGCTGCCCGAGCAGGGCCTCCAGGCCGGTAACATCGGTATCGCGCAACAGGCGCACAATGCGCTGACGCCCGTCCGGCAGATACTGCACCAGCTTGAGCAAGCCCTTGCGGATGGTAAACAGGTATTGCGCATTTTCTCCGGCGCGATACAAGCGGCTGTGCGGCGGCAGGATGAAATCGTCGATGGGGCGATGCAGGCGGTCGCACTCGGCGGGCTCCAGACCGGCGAACAATACCGAATTGCGGATTGCACAATTGCGGCAATCCGCCTCGCCCTGCCAGTTTTCCTTGAAGCCGCTTTTGCTCATTGCGTAAAACTATCGTCCAGACTTGAGTGGGTGACGATTTTAGTGCAAAACCGGCCAGTTGGGTTCCCGGAACCGCATATAAGGACTTAAGCAAATACCTATTTAGCGGCGCGACGCGCCGTGGCCGCTTCCGCAACGGGTGTCGCCCACAGGTCGTGCTCGTCGGCATCGGTGACGCGCACTTCGGCCATGTCGCCCACCCGCAGGTTTCCCGGCTCATTGATGAACACCATGCCGTCGATTTCCGGCGCATCCGCCCAGCTTCGCGCGATGGCGCCTTCCTCGTCGATTTCGTCGACCAGCACGGTCAGCGCCTGCCCGATGCGGCGCTGGAGGCGGGCCGCGCTAATTTCCTCCTGCTGGGCCATCAGGCGCGCGCGCCGCTCTTCCTTGACTTCCTCCGGCACCGCGCTGGGCAGGGCGTTGGCCGCCGCCCCCTCGACCGGCGAATAGGCGAAGCAACCGACGCGGTCGAGTTGCGCCTCGCGCAGGAAATCCAGCAACAACTGGAAATCGGCCTCGCTTTCACCGGGGAAACCGGTAATGAAGGTGCTGCGGATGACCAGGCCGGGACAGGTCTTGCGCCAGTTGGCGATGCGCGCCAGCATCCCTTCGACGTCGCCGGGGCGCTTCATGGCCCGCAGCACGGACGGGCTGGCGTGCTGCAAGGGCACGTCCAGATAAGGCAACACTTTGCCCTCGGCCATCAGCGGAATAACTTCATCGACGCTGGGATAGGGATAGACGTAGTGCAAGCGCACCCACACGCCCAGTTCGCCCAAGGCGCGCGCCAGTTCGGTCATGCGCGTCTTCACCGGCCTGCCTTGCCAGAATCCGCTGCGGTATTTCACGTCCACACCGTAAGCGCCGGTATCCTGCGACACCACCAGCAATTCTTTAACACCGGACTTGACCAGGTTTTCGGCCTCCTGCATCACCTCGTTGACCGGGCGGCTGACCAGCGTGCCGCGCAGGGAGGGGATGATGCAGAAGGTGCAGCCGTGGTTGCAGCCCTCGGAAATCTTCAGGTAGGCGTAATGCTTGGGCGTGAGCTTGATGCCCTGCGGCGGAATCAGGCTCTCGAAAGGCTCGTGCGGCGGCGGCAGATGGGCATGCACCGCCGCCACGGTTTCCAGCAGCGAATGGGGTCCGGTCACCGCCAGCACCTGGGGGTGCGCCTCCAGCACCACGTCCGCCTTGGCGCCGAGGCAGCCGGTGACGATCACCTTGCCGTTTTCCGCCAGCGCCTCGCCGATGGCATCGAGTGACTCCGCCACCGCCGCATCGATAAAGCCGCAGGTATTCACCAGCACCAGATCGGCGCCCTGATAATCCGGCGAAACGGCATAGCCCTCGGCGCGCAGCCGGGTGAGAATCTGTTCGGAATCGACCAGCGCCTTGGGGCAGCCGAGGGAGACGAAACCGACTTGGGGAATACGCTTAGGCATGTGTTTCCACGAGAAAAATTGGCGGATTATACGTCAGCCGCACCATTGTCACATTCATTTCAAACGTAGCGGCAAAGCGCCTCTCTGGTGCGATAGAATCACCGGTATGCAATATTTCCCCGACAAAGCGCCAGGCGCGAGGAGGAACGCGAGCGCGAACCGCTGGTCGGAAGGTTTTCTGAATGAAAGGATTTGTGATGCAGGGTCTGTTCCACACCGCCGACCTCGATGCCGCCGCCAGGTTGCGCATCATCATGGCAAGCATTGTGCTGCTGGTGAAAATAGAGAAGATTTACCGGCGGCGGAAAGCCGCGTGAGGATTTCAGGATGATTGATTTTGCCCTCATCGGTGGCCTCGCCGGCGGCGTCGGCCTGTTCCTGCTGGGCATGGGGCTGATGACCGACGGCCTGCGCCTGGCGGCGGGTCCGGCGCTGGAACGCATTCTCGCGTATTCCACGAAAACGCGCCTGCGCGGCCTGACCTCCGGGGCGCTGGTAACCGTTCTGGTGCAATCGTCCAGCGCGGTAACGGTGGCGGCCATCGGCTTCGTCAATGCCGGGCTGCTCTCGCTGGGACAAGCGCTGTGGGTACTGTTCGGCGCCAACGTCGGCACCACCATGACCGGCTGGCTGGTCGCGCTGGTGGGCATGAAGTTCAAGATCGACCTGTTCGCCCTGCCGCTCATCGGCATCGGCATGATGCTGCGCCTGACCGGCGAAGGTGGCCGACGCGGCGCGCTGGGCACTGCGCTGGCCGGTTTCGGCGTGCTTTTCCTGGGAATCGACATGCTGAAGGAAACCTTCTCCGGCGTAGCGGCGGATTTCACCCTGCCGCAGTGGGAAGGCTTCGCCGGGGTCGTTGCCATGGTGCTGATAGGCATCCTCATGACGGTGCTGATGCAGGCATCGGCGGCCGCCCTGGTGCTGGCCTTTTCCGCCGCGCAAAGCGGCCTGGTAAGCCTTGAAGCCGCTGCCGCCGTGGTCATCGGCGCCAATGTCGGCACCACGGTCACCGCGCTGCTCGCCGCCATCGGCGCCACGCCCAACGCCAAGCGCGCCGCTGCCGCGCACATCCTGTTCAATCTGCTCACCGGCGCCGTCGCCCTGCTGTTGCTGCCCTGGCTGCTGGGCGCGCTCGGTATGCTGGGCACGGCGCTGGGCCTGGACGCCGCACCGGCGGCCAGACTCGCCCTGTTCCACACCGCATTCAATCTTCTCGGCGTGGCGCTGATCTGGCCGCTCGCCGGCCAGCTGACGCGCTTCCTGCTGGCGCGTTTCCGTGCCGCCGAGGAAGACGAGGCGCGCCCGCGCCATCTCGACAAAAACATACTGGCGGTACCCGCCCTGGCGCTCGATGCGCTGGAGCGCGAAGTGCGCAATCTGGGCGGCATTGCCCTGCGCGCCGTGCATGCCGCATTCAGTGCGGCGACACCGGCGCACGACCGGAACCGGCTGATCGTCGCCCGCCTGTCGCAGGCCATCGCCGAGTTCATTGCCCAGCTCAACCGTGCCGGCATGACGGCAGACAGCGCGCGCCGTCTGCCGGAACTGCTGCGTGTTGCCCGCTATTACGAGGCCGCTGCGGAATTGGCGGACGAAGCAGTCGAGGCATCGAAGGAAGCTGCCGCCGACACAGCGGCGGAAATACTGGAGAGCAGCGTGGCCTTTCGGCAGCGGGGAGAAATGCTGCTCGAACGTGCCGCCCCCGCGCACGTTGCCCCCGCGCCACTCGATGCCAGCCTGCGCGATTTCGAGGGTGACTACCAGATGCTGAAATCGGAACTCCTGGAGGCGGGCGCCCAGGGCAGGCTGAGCGTTGCGACCATGGACGCGCGCCTACGCGCCGCCAGCAGCCAGCGCCGCGCGGTGGAACAGGCGGTCAAGGCAGCGCGCATGCTGGCAACCACAGTGGGGAAGACACCGGACGGTGCGCCGTGAACTGGCAGGAGCGCCTGCGCGCCCTGGTTCCAGGCCGGGAGAAGCTGATGGCCAGCCGCTGGCTGCGCTGGTTGTCGCCCTGGCTGGGACACCCCAAACTATGGCACTGGTCGCGGCGCGGCGTAGCTCTGGGCGTTGCCATCGGGGTCTTTTTCGGGCTGCTGATTCCGCTGGCGCAAATTCCCTTGTCTGCCGCCGCCGCCGTCATCCTGCGCGCGAATCTTCCCGCCGCCGCCGCGAGTACGCTGATTACCAACCCGGTAACCTTCGGGCCGCTCTATTACGCCGCTTTCCATCTAGGAAGCTGGGTCACCGGCGAAAACTCGCCGCCCCCGGACGATTCAACAGCCACTGGCGCCACGGATCGCGAAACGCCCCTCATCCAGCGCATCGCCTCCATGGGGAAACCCTTGCTGATTGGCCTGTTGATCATGGCGTGCGGCGTCGGCCTGCTGACCTACCTGTTGACCGGCCTGATTTGGCGCTGGCGTACCGGATGGCGCTGGCGAACCCGCAGAAACGGCGGCCAGAATCCAGCCAGTCCGGAAAAACGGGAGCCATAGGCCGCAACTCCTCAAAACCAGGAATGTCTGTCGGCGCGCCGCAACGAAACGACGCGCGATAGCTTGTTCTTGTTCATAGGCTGCCGCAAATGTCGGGTTGGACCGCCTCGAACGGCAAATCGCCTTCCTTGACCCCCAGCGCGGAAACGGCGCGCACCGCTTTCACGTAATCGGGGTTTTCGTGCAGCTTGTCCCAGGAAGGTGGGTGCGGTTTGCCGTGCATGCGCACCAGGCGGGAAAAACTGGTGGACGACATTCTGTGTTTCAGGTTTTTCAGGACTTCGTCAGCGGCAGCCGGGTTGTTGCACACCAGCGCCATGTCGCAGCCTGCTTCCAGCGCCGCTTCGGCGCGTGCCGTCACGTCGCCGGCGACGGCGGCACCCGCCATGCACAGGTCGTCGCTGAAAATCATGCCGTCGAATTTCAGTTCGCCGCGCAGGATGTCTTTCAGCCACACCCGCGAAAAACCGGCGGGAAGTCTATCCACCAGGGGATAGATGACGTGTGCCGGCATCAGCGCGGGCAGGCCGAAATCGACCATCTGCGCGAAGGGGATCAGGTCCTGCATGGCGATGTCGCCGTATTCGCGTTCGTCCACCGGGATTTCCAGGTGCGAATCGGCAGCCACATAACCGTGGCCGGGAAAGTGCTTGCCCACCGCCGCGACGCCCCCCTGCTTCAAGCCGAGCATGAGATGGTGGGCGAGATCGGCCACCGCCTGCGGCTTGGCGTGGAAAGCCCGGTTGCCGATGACGCTGCTGGCGCCGAGGTCGAGGTCGAGCACCGGGGTGAAGCTGAAATCCACGCCGCTGGCGCGCAGTTCGGCGGCGATAATCCAGCCCGCCTGTTGCGCCAGATGCCTGGCGCGCTGCGGATGTTCGTCCCACAGGGCGCCGAATTCGCGCATTGGCGGGATACGCGTGAAGCCCTCGCGGAAGCGCTGCACGCGCCCGCCTTCGTGGTCCACCGCGATCAGCAGCGGCGGGTTACGCACGGCATGGATGGCGGCGGTGAGCCGCTGCAACTGGGAAACCGACTGGTAGTTGCGGGAAAACAGGATCACGCCGCCGACCAGCGGATGCTTGAGACGCCGGATTTCCTCGTCGCTCAGTTCCAGGCCGGCGACATCGACCATCACGGGACCGAGTGGCATGGCTAGTTCTCCAGAATAACAAAAGCCACCGCCATCTCTTCTTCGTCACTGAGGGACAGGTGGTGGTGGCGGATGCCGCGCCGTTCGAGTTCGGCGGCGAGCGCCGGGTGAAAGGCCAGCAGCGGCTTGCCGAGGGGGTCGTGCGTCACGCGGATGTTGTGCAAGGTGGCGGGAGCGCGCACGCCGCTGCCGAACGCCTTGGCGAAGGCTTCCTTGGCGGCGAAGCGCTTGGCAAGAAAGCGGGCGGGCGCGGCATGGTGGCTGAATTCCGCGCATTCTTCCGGGGCCAGGATGCGCGCGGCAAAGCGCTCGCCGAAACGCTCCCAGGCCGCCGCGACCCGCCGCATGGCGACGATGTCGGTGCCGATACCGTAGATCATGAGGCGAAACAAATCATGGCGCGGCGTCAGGCGGCTGCCGCCACCATCAACGCCTTCATTTCGCGCACTGCGTTTTCCCAACCGGCAAACAGGGCATGGGCGACGATGGCGTGACCGATGTTGAGTTCGCCGATGCCGGGAATGGCGGCGATGTCCTGCACGTTGTGGTAATGCAGGCCGTGACCGGCATTGACCCTAAGACCGATTTGTCGGCCATATGCCACCGCCTCGCGGATGCGTTCAAGCTCGATGGCGCGTTCGTCCGCATTTTCCGCGTCGGCGAAACGCCCGGTGTGAATTTCCACCACCGGCGCCCCGGCGTCGCGCGCGGCGCTGAGCTGGGTCTTGTCGGCGTCGATAAACAGGGAAACGCGGATGCCCGCCCCGCCCAATTCCGCGCAGGCTGCGCGCACGCCATCGAAATGCCCGGCCACGTCCAGCCCGCCCTCGGTGGTCAGTTCCGCGCGCTTTTCCGGCACCAGGCAGGCGTCGTGCGGGCGGATGCGGCGCGCGATGGCGATCATTTCTTCGGTAATCGCCATTTCCAGGTTCATGCGCGTTTGCAGAAGCGGACGCAGGATTTCCACGTCCTGGTCCTGGATATGGCGGCGATCCTCGCGCAGATGCAGGGTAATCAGGTCCGCCCCGGCGGATTCCGCCGCCAGCGCCGCCAGCACCGGGCTGGGATAGCGCGTGCCGCGCTGCTGTCGCAGGGTGGCCACGTGGTCAATATTGACGCCGAGCTGGATCATGGGAAGAGCCTTTGGGTTAAGAATCCGGGCGCCATTGTACACCTTCACGGTAGGCCTTTAGATGGCGGCATGACTGCCGCCGCATAACGTCCGCCATGCACCGGGACAAGGCGCGGGCCGGGCTTTACTTGCGCGCCAGTTGCGACACGTCGCGCACCGCGCCGCGGGCGGCGGAGGTGGTCATCGCCGCGTAGGCCTGCAATGCCGCCGACACGCTGCGCTGGCGGTTTTCCGGCTGCCAGCCGAGGGCGTCGCGGGCAGCGCGGCGGCGGGCCAGTTCCTCGTCGGACACTTTGAGGTGGATGGTGCGCTGGGGGATGTCGATGTCGATGGTGTCGCCTTCTTCCACCAGTCCGATGGTGCCGCCTTCCGCCGCTTCCGGCGAGACGTGGCCGATGGAGAGACCCGAGGTGCCGCCGGAAAAGCGTCCGTCGGTGAGCAGGGCGCACTGTTTGCCCATTCCCTTGGATTTGAGATAGCTGGTGGGATACAGCATTTCCTGCATGCCCGGCCCGCCGCGCGGGCCTTCGTAGCGGATCACCACCACGTCGCCGGCGACGATCTTGTCCGCCAGGATGCCGGCCACGGCGTCTTCCTGGCTTTCGAAGACGCGTGCGCGCCCGCTGAATTTGAGGATGCTTTCGTCCACCCCGGCGGTCTTGACGATGCAGCCGTCCAGCGCGATGTTGCCGTAGAGCACCGCCAGCCCGCCGTCCTGCGAATAGGCGTGCGCCTTGTCGCGGATACAGCCGTTTTCGCGGTCGAGGTCGAGGCTTTCGTAAACCTTGTTCTGGCTGAAGGCGGTTACGCTCGGCACGCCGCCGGGCGCGGCCAGGAACAGTGTCCTGACGCTGTCGTCGGCGGTCTGCATCACGTCCCACTGCGCCAAACCGTCCTTCATGCTGGCGCTGTGCACCGTGGGCAGGTCGCTGTGCAGCAGTCCGGCGCGCTCCAGTTCGCCGAGAATGGCGACGATGCCGCCGGCGCGATGCACGTCTTCCATGTGATAGGTCTGGATCGACGGCGCCACCTTGCACAGGTGCGGGACTTTGCGCGACAGGCGGTCGATGTCGGCCATGGTGAACGCCACCCCGGCCTCGCTCGCCGCCGCCAGCAGGTGCAGCACGGTGTTGGTCGAGCCGCCCATGGCGATGTCCAGCGTCATGGCGTTCTCGAAGGCGTGGAAGCTGGCGATGGAACGCGGCAGCACGGAAAGGTTGTCGCGCTCGTAATACGATTTGGCGAGCGCCACGATCTGGCGCCCGGCTTCCAGAAACAGGTTCTTGCGCGCGGCGTGGGTCGCCACCAGCGTGCCGTTGCCCGGCAGTGCCAGCCCCAAGGCCTCGACCAGGCAGTTCATCGAGTTGGCGGTGAACATGCCGGAGCAGGAGCCGCAGGTCGGGCAGGCGGAACGTTCCAGGGTCGCGGTTTCGGCGTCGGTTACGCTGCTGTCCGCCGCCGCCACCATGGCATCCACCAGGTCGAGCGCCAGCGTCTTGCCGTGGATCACCGCCTTGCCGGCTTCCATCGGCCCGCCGGAAACGAAAATGGTGGGAATGTTGAGGCGCAAGCTGGCCATTAACATGCCGGGGGTGATCTTGTCGCAATTGGAGATGCAGATCAGCGCGTCGGCGCAATGGGCGTTGACCATGTATTCCACCGAATCGGCGATCAGCTCGCGCGAGGGCAGCGAATAGAGCATGCCGCCGTGGCCCATGGCGATGCCGTCGTCAATGGCGATGGTGTTGAATTCCTTGGCGACGCCGCCGGCCTTCTCGATTTCGCGCGCCACCAGTTGGCCCATGTCCTTGAGGTGCACGTGCCCCGGCACGAACTGAGTGAACGAGTTGGCGATGGCGATGATCGGCTTGCCGAAATCGGCATCGGTCATGCCGGTGGCGCGCCACAGGGCGCGCGCGCCGGCCATGTTGCGGCCATGGGTGGAGGTCTTGGAACGGTAGGCGGGCATGAGGGAACCTTTAGCAATGAGCGAAAATCGAGCGCACCATTTTGGCGAAAAGCGGCGGGCGCGTCCAGTCCGCCAGGGACTTTCTTGGGAGGGCGGGGGAAAACCGGATTTTCAGCACGCTTTCGCTATCCCGCAGAGGCGCCGCCGACCGGAAAAAGCGCTAGTCGCTGGCGTACCCTGCCAGCCCCATCATCAGCCGCACCAGGGCATAACTCAGCCACACGCGCAGGCGCTGGTGCCACGCTTGCCGTTTCCAGCGTGACGGCAACATGCGCAGGGCGCCCTCCTGCATGGCCCGTTCCAGGCTGGCGCGCAGTTGCGCGGCGAACGCCGGGGATTCGATGACCACGTTGGCCTCGCGCGCCAGCATCAGGCTGAAGGGGTCAATGTTGGAAGAGCCCACGGTGCTCCAGTTGCCGTCCACCACGGCCACCTTGGCGTGCAGGAAGCAGAGATGATATTCGTGGATTTCCACGCCCGCGTCGAGCAGCGTGCCGTACAGGGCGCGCGAGGCGTAGTGCAGCAGCACGTATTCCACGCGCCCCTGCAACAGCAATACCACGCGCACGCCGCGCTGGGCCGCCTCTCTCAAGGCGTGGCGAAAGCGCAGGCCGGGCAGGAAATAGGCGTTGGCGATGACTATCTCGCGTTGCGCCCCCGCGATGGCCGCCAGGTAGGCTTCTTCGATGTCGTGGCGGTGGTGCAGGGTGTCGCGCAACAGCAGGGTGGCACGGATGTCACCGGCGGGGGCCGGGAGCGGCTGCTCCTGGCATCTCGGCAGGTCCCGGCGTTTGAGTTGCGACCAGGCCACCAGCCCCCACAGGCTGCGGGTGGCGCAAGTAATTTCCTGCACCAGCGGCCCGCTCACCTTTACCGCGTAATCAAAGCGCGGCGGAATCTGGCCGGGCGTGTCCATGTCGTCGATGATGTTGATGCCGCCGACGAAGGCGATTTTTCCGTCGATCGCCGCCAGCTTGCGATGCAGGCGGCGCAGGCGGTGGCGGCGCAGGCGCCAGCGGCCCAATTCCGGGCGGAAAAACAGCACGCGCACGCCGTCGCGGCGCAAATCCTCCACCACCGTCCGCGCCAGCGTGCGCGAGCCGAAGCCGTCGAGCAGCAAATGGGTGGCGACGCCGCGCTGCGCGGCGCGGCTGAGCGATGCCGCCACGCGCCGCCCGGTTTCGTCGAATTCGAAAATATAGCTTTCCAGATAAATTTCCTGGCGCGCCTCATCGATGGCCGTCAGCAGCGCCGGAAAATACTGCGTGCCGCTTTCCAGCAAATCGATGTTGTTTCCCGGCGTCATGGCAGGCTGATGACCGTCGACAGGGCGGCGTGGTCAGAGATTTTCGACCAGGGGCGCCCGGCGTGGACCTGGCACTGTTGCACCCGCAGTCCGCGCACGTAAATACGGTCGAGACGGAACAGGGGCAGGGCGGCGGGATAACTTTTGGCCGGCGCACCCTGCGTCTGGCCGAATGCTTCGCGCAGATGCAGGTCGCGCGCCAGCACGGCGCAAGCTTCGCCGCTCCAGTCGTTGAAGTCTCCGGCGATGACCAGCGGGGCGTGCGGCGGCACTTCGCGCTGGATGCGCGCGCGCAACGCGGACAACTGCTTGCGCCGCCCGCGCGCGAACAGGCCGAAATGCACGCACAGGCAATGCAGCGTTTCGCCCCACCCCGGCACGTTGACCGCGCAGTGCAGCAGGCCGCGCTGCTCGAAGCGGTGCGCGGAAATATCTTCATTGGCGGAGCCGCTTATCGGGAAACGGCTGAGAATGGCGTTGCCGTGGTGTCCGGCGGGATAGACCGCGTTCTTGCCATAGGCATAATCCTGCCAGATGGAATCGGCGAGGAACTCGTACTGCGACTGGTCGGGATAATCGGCATGACGCTCGGGATGCAGATCATGTGCGCCCACCACTTCCTGCAGGAATACCAGATCGGCCTGCGTGCCGCGCAATTGCTCGCGCAGGTCGTGCAGCACCATGCGCCGGTTGAATTGGGAAAATCCCTTGTGGATGTTGTAGGTGACGATGCGCAGGGAGGGTGTCATGCGCAAAGTTTACCGTAGTCGGCACACTCGTGTGCAGGGTGCTCCCCGGAATTGAAAACGGGGATGCCTGTGGCATCCCCGTTGCGGGCGGCGAGTTTACGCCTTATTTGTCAAACGGCTTGGGACGCGGGGTCTTGTCGCTGGAAGGCGGCAGGATCGGCAACTGGAATTTCGGCTGGTCGCCGGTCAAGGTCTTCAGGAAGGCAACGATCTTGGCGTTTTCCTCGGTGGTGAATTTCTTGCCGAGTTGCACGCGCCCCATGGTGTCGACGGCCTCGGGAAGCGTATCGGCAGCGCCGTCGTGGAAGTAGGGATAGGTCATCTCCACGTTGCGCAGCGTCGGCACCTTGAAGTTGAAGCGGTCGGCGTCCTTGCCGGTTACCGCGCTACGGCCTTCCGCCGGGCTGCTGGCCTTGTAGGGTTCCACCACGCCCATCTTCTGGAAGGAATTGCCGCCTACCGCCGGGCCGTTGTGACAGGCCACGCAGCCGCTTTCCTTGAACAGCTTGTAGCCGGCCAGTTCATTGGTGTTGAGCGCTTTCTTGTCGCCCTTCAGCCATTTGTCGAAACGGGAATTGGGGGTGACCAGCGTGTCCTCAAAGGCGGCAATAGCCTGGGTGACCTTGTCGATATCGACCTTGTCGCTGCCGAAAACCTGCTTGAAATCACTAACGTAACCGGGAATCGATTGCAGCATGCCGATAGCTAGGTCATGGGTGAAGGCCATCTCGCCGGGGTTGGCGATGGGACCACCCGCCTGTTCCTTGAGATCCTTGGCGCGGCCATCCCAGAACTGGGCCACGTTGAGCGTCGAATTCAGCACGGTGGGCGAGTTGATCGGGCCTTGCTGCCAGTTGTGGCCGATGGAGCTCTTCAGATTGTCCGAACCGCCCATGGAGAGGTTGTGGCAGGAGTTGCAGGAAATGAAACCCGACTTGGACAGGCGCGGATCGAAAAACAGTTTCTTGCCCAGTTCAACCATTGCCGGGTTTTTTATCTTGGCAGGCTGGATGGGTTGAATAGGTTCCGAGGTGGTGGCGTGAGTTGCTGAAATCATCAAGCCCATTGCGGAAATCAGGACTGCAAGCATTCTCTTTTTCATGTTGCCCTCTTAAAAAGTAATTGAAAAACATTGGAAAAAAGGCTTCTTTCAAAGCCACGGCGAAAACGTGGGTATAGATTAGAATTAATTTAATCTCTTTACAATGACTATTAATTTATTCAATATCAAGGCCAGCCCAGCCCCATTAATTCCCGACATTTGTCAGTGTTTTCCACCCTGGAATGAATTTAGGTTATCGCCGTCCTGTTTATGGGCACTTGGTGCTAAGGTAGCGCAGGTTCCATTGAAATTATTTCGATTCGGCTGTTGCCTGATAGCCAATAGCTATCTTGTTTATTTGAATGATTGATTTGGTGAATTTTTATTGCCTGTCTACAATTGGGGTCAGCCGCACCTTGTCCGTTGCAATGGTGGTATCTTTATCCCATACGGCTAGGGATACCGTATTTCCAAGCACACCAACCGAAAGGAGATTGAAAATGGCTTCCATGAAAAAATCCGCAAAACCCGCCTCAGTGGCAATGGATATCGGCATTTCCGAGAAAGACCGCGCCAAGATCGTCGAAGGGCTGAACCGCCTGCTCGCCGACACCTATACGCTGTACCTCAAGACCCATAATTTTCACTGGAACGTCACCGGCCCGATGTTCCAGACCTTGCATCTGATGTTCATGGATTTGTACAACGAACAGTGGATGGCCGTTGATGCTATTGCCGAGCGCATCCGCACCCTGGGGTTTCCCGCGCCGGGCAGCTACCGTGAATTTGCCGATCTGACCAGTATCGAGGAATGCCATGGCGTGCCGAATGCCCGCGACATGATCCGCCAGGTGGTCGACGGTCAGGAATCGGTGGTGCGCACCGCGCGCGAGATTTTCCCGGTGGCGGAAAAGGTCGGCGATCAGCCCACACTCGACCTCATCACCCAGCGCATGCAGATCCATGAGAAAAATGCCTGGATGTTGCGCAGCCTGCTGGAAGACTGATGAACCAAAAGAGTAATGATTCGGAGCGCCCGTGACCCTCACCGACCTGCGCTACATCGTCGCCTTGGCGCGCGAGCGGCATTTCGGGCGCGCCGCCGAGAAATGCTTCGTTTCGCAGCCGACGCTTTCGGTGTCGGTGAAAAAACTTGAAGACGAACTCGGCATCCCCCTGTTTGAACGCAGTTCTGGAGAAATCCGCCCCACCCCGGTGGGCGGACAGGTGGTGGCCCAGGCCGAGCGCGTGCTGGCCGAAGCTGGGCGCGTCAAGGAAATCGCCCTGCAAGGCAAGGACCCGCTGGCCGGAACCCTGCGTCTGGGGGTGATCTACACCATCGGCCCCTACCTGCTGCCGCGCTTGGTGCCGCGCCTGCGCGAGCACGCACCGGCCATGCCGCTGGTGATCCAGGAGAATTTCACCGTGCGGCTGGTCGAGGCTTTGAAGCGCGGCGACCTCGACATCATCATCATCGCCCTACCGCTGGAAGAACCCAGCCTGGCGACGCAGGCGGTTTACGACGAGGCCTTTCGCGCCCTGGTTCCTGCCGGCCATGACTGGACGCGCGAAAAGCCGCTCGATCCCGCCCGTTTGCTGGAAGAGCCGCTGCTCATGCTCGGCGCCGGCAACTGCTTCCGCGACCAGGTGCTCGATCTGTGCGCCCACGCCGCCCATGCGCCGCCGGGGCGGGCGCCACAACTGCTGGAAGGCGGCTCGCTGGAAACCATCCGCTACATGGTGGCGGGCGGCATCGGCGCCACCGTGATGCCCGCCAGCGCGGTGGGCAACATCGCGCCGGACGACCCCCTGCTGCGCGTGCTGCCCTTCTCGCCGCCCGACCCGACGCGCCGGGTGGGCCTGGCGTGGCGCACCAGTTTTCCGCGCCTCAAGGTGGTGGCGTTGCTGCAACAGGCGATGCTGGATTGCGGCTTGCCGGGAACCCAGGCGATAAAAAGGCGCTGAAGGGGAAAGGTGCTCGTAAAAAAAGCCGACGCGCAGGTCGGCCTTTTTTACATACCCGAAAAATCGTCAGGCGGCGATGCGGCGCTTGAATTCCCCGGTGCGGGTGTCGATTTCGATCTTGTCGCCGATGTCGCAGAACAAGGCAACCGGCAGTTCGAAGCCGGTGGAGATCTTGGCGGGCTTCATCACCTTGCCGGAAGTATCGCCGCGCACCGCGGGTTCGGTGTAGATGATTTCGCGCACGATGGTGTTGGGCAGTTCGACCGAGATCGGCTTTTCGTTGTAGAACACCACTTCGCAGGGCATGGCGTCTTCGAGGTAGTTGAGCGCGTCGCCCATGTTGTCCTTTTCCACCTCGAACTGGTTGTATTCGCTGTCCATGAACACATACATCGGGTCGGCGAAGTAGGAATAGGTCGCCTCCTTGCGCTCCAGCACCACCACGTCGAACTTGTCGTCGGCGCGGTACACGGTTTCCTGTGCGGAGCCGGTGAGCAGATTCTTCATCTTCATCTTGACCACGGACGCGTTGCGCCCGGACTTGCTGTATTCCGCCTTCTGGACGACCATCGGCTCGCTGCCGACCATGATCACGTTACCTGCGCGTACTTCCTGTGCTGTCTTCATCGCTTTTGTCCTGCCGAAAAATTAAGTAAATAGGGGGTGGGGGTACAGAAAACCCGCTATTTTATCATTGCGTTGCAAAAATTTACCAGTGCTGCCGCCAAATCGCTGTTTTTCGTCAGGCCGTCCGCCCAGGCGCGCGCATGGCATTCCAGCGTAGCGCGCCGGGCGCACCAGTCTTCCCACAGGGGCGCCGTCAGCGTGCCCCGATTCCATCCCAGCCACAGGCGCCGCAGATCTGCGGCGGCATCCTCCGGCAAGGCGGCGCAATAGCGGTCGAGGAAGGCCGCCAGTTTCGCCTCCTGGGCGTCTTCCTCCTGGGGGTAAGCCTGCCACACCAGCGGCTTGCCCGCCCATTGCGCGCGCACGAAGGAATCCTCGCCGCGCACGAAATTGCAGTCGCAGGCCCACAGCAGGCGGTCATAGGCATCCTGTTCGAGAAAAGGCAGGATGCGCAAGGTCAGATTTCCGTCATGCACGGTTTCGCCAGGCAGAAGACTTGTCCTGCCGAGCGCGGCGGCCACGGCGGCGGCGGGCTGGCCTTCCGCCACGCAGCACACCACCGGCGACGGCGCCCCGGCCCAAGTTGCCAGCAAGGCCGGCACGGCAGGATTGGCATAGCAGAATAGCGACACCGTCAACGCCTCCGGCGCGGGCATTGCCCAGCCGAGTGAAGCCCAGAAGGCGGCCCTTTCTCCGGCGTCGCCCTGAAAGGCGTCGCGCCGCGCCAGCAGGCCCGCCTCGCGCAGCAGCCCGCCGGTTTGCGCGGTGAAGCCGGGAAAAAAGAAATGCTTGAGCAGCGGCAGCGACGGATGCGGCGACGGCAGTCCGTGACACCCTTCCACCCAGCCTTCGGCGCTGAGGTATTCCAGGTTGAGCCAGTGCGGTTTCGGGTCGCGGGCTGCCATGGCCGCAACATAATTCTCCGGCAGACGGCAGCCGAAGGCTTCGATCACCGCGTCCGCCGGTTCGGTTTGCGGAAACATTGGCGTCCAGCGGCAAACCTCCACCCCAAGGCAAAGCTGGCTTTCCCGCACGGGGTCGAGCGCGGGAAAAAGTTTGTGCAGGGGCGCCGGATCATCCACCCACAAACGCACGGCAACCCCGTATTCCCCCGCCAGTTGCCGCGCCAGCCGCCAGCACACCCCCGCATCGCCGAAGTTGTCGATCACCTGGCAGAAGATGTCCCAGCGACGCAGCGGCACGGTGGGCAGCGGTGAAGGGGGCTTTCCGGCGGGGGGCAGTGGGGGCATGGCGGTGAAATCGAAGAGAGGATCAAAATTCCGGCCTATTGTATTACCGGATGCTTGCCCCGTAGCGGACAACGCAATATCCAAGGCAAACGCACCATGTGGATTGCAGGAGGAAAAGCCGCCGAGACAACCTACTTCCTTCTTTGAAAAAGGGTGAAGTGGGATTTAGCGGTGGTGGAAATGCAAACGCTGTAAAACGATTAGGCATTGACATCCATTTTGGCCGGATCATCCATAGCCGTAACTTCAGTGGCGAGATTGATGCGAGAGCGTTCGAATGCATCTGCAAGTTCTCGCTCCAGAGTGCCAGTCCTTTCCGGAGGGCCGCCGAAGGGCCGAGCCGTTACCTTGGGCATGGTCGCCATCACCTCGTCCGGTATGGTGCTAACCTGAATTTTGCATAAGAAGGGCGAACTACCAAGTAACTATTTGATATAA
>CAZGOY010000040.1:0-30548 GCA_964527565.1 uncultured Sulfuricella sp.
CGTCAGGAAATCAGGGCTAAATTTGCGGCTTGGGGGCTTAACTTAGCGACATGAAGGCAAGGTCCCCGTTCTGGCGCCGTTCTACGACACGCTGTCGACAGCGGTGTATCCAACACTGACGCCAAAGATGGCGATGAAAATCGGCAGCAAGTACAAATTCAGCGAAGTCCAGGCTCGTCACTGGGAGCAGTTTGCAGAGGGCGTCGGTCTGAGCAAAGCTCAGGCCAAACGGCGCATTCTGGAGTTGGCAAAGTCACTGCCAGCCACCGCGCACAAGCTCCAATCAGCCCCTGGACACGACTTCGCCGGAAATGCCGTGGTTGAGCGAATCATTGCCTTGATTGAACAGCGCTGCGCCCTGACGATTCGTCGGCTAACCGCCCCCTCAGCCTGACCATCAGGCCGCCCTGGCCTTGCGCTCGTTGGCCTTTTCCACCTCCTCGTCCCAGCCGTCCATGCGTATGTAGGGGTTGGCGCGCGGATGCAGGATCATGTTGGGATCGATATCGACACCGATGCCTTCGAGGAAGTTGACCAGGCCGATGCGCTCGATCATTTCGCCGGTACGCTCGTGCTCCAGGGCGTTTTCGGCGAAGAAATCGATGGTGTTCTGGGCGACTTCCACCAGGCGATCATAATCCTCGTCGGATTCCAGCTTCATGAACGGGATCACCACGGTGCCCATGGTTGCGCCGATCTTCAGCACGCTCTTGCCGCCGATCAGGATGGTCGCGCCCTTGTCCTTGCCGGGAGCCAGCGCACCGGTCATGACGTTGATGCAGTGCATGCAGCGCACGCAGTCGTGGTTGGCGATTTGCAGGCTCTGGGTGTCGTTGAGCGCCACGCTGGAAATCCCCTCCGCCCTGGAAACGTCCTGGGTGTCCACCAGGGTGATGGCCTTGGTCGGGCAGCGGCTGATCACGTCGTTGACCAGTTCCTTCATGCCGTGCTTGGCGAACCAGGCTTTGCCCAGGGCGTCGTCGGTCTGGATACTGTCGCGCCAGGTGCCGATGACGGCCATGTCGGAACGCTGGATGGCGTTGACGCAGTCGTTGGGGCAGCCGGAAAACTTGAACTTGAACTTGTACGGCAACGCCGGACGGTGCATGTCGTCGAGGAAGGTGTTGACCACCGTGCGCAGGGTGCGGGCCTCGTCGTAGCAGGATTGCTCGCACCGCGCGGCGCCGACGCAGGACATCGAAGTGCGCACCGCAGGGCCGGCGCCGCCCATGTCGAAACCCATTTCGTTGAGTTCGTCGAAGGCCGGCTGGACGTTGTCGGTGGTGGCACCCTGGAACATGATGTCACCGGACTGTCCGTGGAAGGCGATCAGGCCGGAGCCGTGCTTCTCCCATACGTCGCACATCTTGCGCAGCAGGCCGGTGGTGTAGTGCATGCCCGCTGCCGGCTGGATGCGCAGGGTATGAAATTCAGCAGCATCAGGAAACAGCGGCTTGTCGTTCTTGTCCTTGAGCTCGGTGAAGCGCGGGATCACGCCGCCGCCGTAGCCGAATACGCCGACCGTGCCGCCTTTCCAGTAGCCCTTTTTGGTTTCGTAGGAGGTTTCCAGTTGGCCGAGCAGATCGGCCATCATGTCCTTGTCCTTGGCAAGACGCTTGAGGCCAGTCACGAAGCTGGGCCACGGGCCGCTTTCCAGTTGGTCGAGCAGGGGAGTCTCAGGTAATGGCTTGGACATATCGATCTCCTTTTGCAAATGCGATTTTCAAGGGAAGCCGGGCGCGCCGGTTTTAAGCAAGCTTCACTGCATGATGGAAAATATTCAGCAGTTGGAATTAGTATAGATTTACCTGATTAAATTGGTCAAGTTTTTTTGTGAAGTCTGTCTTGTGAAGTCTGTCATGTGAAGACTACGGGCGGGCTGTTGAAGCCCCTGAACTACTTTCTCGCGAACGCCACCAGATGATCGACTTCCAGGCGGATGCCGATGCGGCTGCCGACTTCATGGTCGTGGTGGCTGGGCACCAGTGAAAGGATTTTCTGGCCGCTGGGCAGCTCCAGGGTATAGAGGATGTCGGCGCAACGGAACGCCTTGGCGGCGACCCGGGCCTGGTGCGGGCTGGCGTCGTCATGCTGGATGTCGTCGGGGCGCAACAGGACATCGACTTCGCAGCCGGCGCCGCAGTCCGCCGGTACCTTGCCGCGAAACAGGCCCAGTTCCGTCATCACTTCATCAGTGCCCGTCATCTTGCCGACGATCAGCACGCCCTCGCCGATGAAACCGGCGATGAAGCGGTTGGCGGGACGGTGGTAGAGGTTGTAGGCGCTGTCCCATTGCTGGATGCGTCCATCGGCCATCACGCCGATTTCGTCGGCGATGGCGAAGGCTTCGCGCTGGTCGTGGGTGACCAGGACCGCGCTGATGCGCTCCTTTTTGAGAATGTCGCGCACTTCCTGCCCCAGCCGTTCGCGCAGATCGACATCCAGGTTGGAAAAGGGTTCGTCCATCAGCAAGAGGGCGGGGCAGGGCGCCAGCGCACGCGCCAGCGCCACACGTTGCTGCTGGCCACCGGAAAGCTCGTGGGGGTAACGCCCGGCCATTTCCGCCAGCCCCACCAGTTCCAGCAGATGCGCCACGCGCTCGTGCCGCGCCGCCTTGTCCCAGCGGTGCAGGCCGAATTCCAGGTTGCCGGAAACGCTGAGGTGGGGAAACAGCGCGTAATCCTGGAACACCATGCCGATGCGCCGCTTTTCCGGCGGCAGGAGGAAGCCGCAGCGGCTGGCCACCGTGCCGTCGAGGAGGATTTCGCCGCCGCTCACCGGCTCGAAACCCGCAATGCCGCGCAGCACGGTGGTTTTGCCGCAGCCGCTGGGGCCGAGCAGGCAGCCGATCTGGCCCTGGCGCAGGCTGAATGAGACGCCGCGCACCACCGGCTGGCCGCCGTAGCTTTGCTGCACGCCCTTCAGTTCGAGCAGGGTGGCATCGGGGTTGGGGAGCGGGCAAAGAATGTCGGTCATGGTCGTAGCAGTATCGCCGGTTCGATTTGCGCGGTGTCATGGCCTTCCACCATCAGCACTTGCCCTTCCTGGATGGTGCAGTTCAATTGCATGTTGCGCTTGGCCAGCACCGCCAGTGCCTGCGTGCCGGCAGCGGGCAGATTGATGACGGTGAGATTGGCGAGACGTTCGAGCTTGTCGCGGTTCTGGCTCCACCACAGGTCGGCGCCGCGCCCGCCGTAGCACAATACCGCGACGCGCCGCGCCTTGCCGCAGGCTTTGCGGATTTCGCGTTCGTCGGGCAGCCCCACGTCTATCCACAAGTCGATGGCGCCGGTGAGATCCTTTTCGCAAAGATCGGCTTCGTCCTCAGCGGAAAGCCCCTTGCCGAAAGCCAGCGTATCGCTGGCAAACAGGGCAAAGGCCAGTATGCGCACCATCATGCGTTCGTCGGTTTCCGAGGGGTGGCGGGCGATGGTCAGCGCGTGACCCTGATAATAGTTGCGCTCCATGTCGGCGATTTGCAGGTCGGCTTTGTACACCGTTGCTTTGAGTGCCATCGGATTACGCTCCCACCACGGCGATGCGCAGCCCCAGGCACTCGACTACCTGCCCGGCGTGGATTTTCGCCGTCTTGCGGGTTTCCGGCTGCCCGTCGACGGTGACGATGCCCTGCGCCACCAGCGCCTTGCCGTGGCCGCCGCTTTCCGCCACGCCGGCGAGTTTGAGCAGGCTGCACAGTTCGACATGCGGGCCGTTAAGCTGGAATTCGATGGGTTGCGTGATTTGCATGATGACTTTCGTAACAGGATTTTCTTGAATGGATGTGGCGCGTTGGCGGGAATTCGGGATGGCGCTTATCGCATTGCGGCGCGCGCCGCTTCCGCCAGGAACCCGGAGCGTGATTCACCGTGGGCGCGGGCGTAGTCATCGATTTTTGCCAGCAGGCGGCGCGGCAGGGTAATGTTGATTTTTTCCGCGCGCCCGTCGAAGCGGGAGACGTTCACCTCCACGGCTGCCCACACGCCATCCACGAAATCCGGGTTGGCGCGATGCGCGGCAATGGCGCGCGGAACCGGTACTTCGCCGCCTTCTTCGACGATTCCCTCCAGATGGAGATCGATCGCCTCGACGACCGAGTCCAATGCCTCGTCGAAGGTATCCCCAGCCGAAAAGCAGCCGGGCAAATCCGGTACCGTCACGCCGAAGCGGACGCCATCATCGGTATGTAATACCACGGGGAAACGCATGGCAATCTCCTATTTCCAGCCCGACTGTTTTTTGATGCTGTTCATGGTGGTTATTATAACCATTTCCTGGTGTGCCGGAATATTCTTATAGCTTCCTCTGCCTCATAGAAAATCACCGATTTATTCACCCGAGTTTTCCCCGAAGCTGAGAAAATAACACTATCGTCCCAGTTCATGTGAACGAGCAAGCGCAATCAGGGAGACTAAATGAGCATCGCAGCTATTCGCTCCAACCGTGGTGATGGCTACCAGACATTGGTAGCTTTCGACTGGGCTTTAACTGTCCTATCCGATCCTGATTTCCAATGGATCGAAATTGATTCTGCAACGTATTTGGTTGACGATGTAGTGGTTGGAAAAACTGACGGCACGCTGATTTGCTGCCAGTGCAAAAAGAACCAAATCGATTTCAAAGTATGGACGATTGCCGACCTCGCGGAAGAATTGGAAAAGGCGTCCAGTTTGCTGGCCAACAATCAGAATGCCGAGGTTCGCTTTTATTCGCGCGACCAGTTTAAAGCGCTCGCCAAACTGCGCGAACACAGTACAACGCAAGCCGATGAAACTAGCTACCGTGTAAGTTTGTGCAAAGAGTTGAAAAAAATAGATGCCGCTTTGGAAGCGCGTCTTGCTACCTACGCTCCCAATCTCTCAAGCTACGATTTCCTGCGCCGCACAAATTTTGAAACCAGTCCCAATCTGGATCGCATGGAGGCATTGCTGCATGAGCGTTTGCGTAATATGGCGAGCAACGCTAAAGCAGCTTTCAACGCCCTCTGGACACGCCTCGATCATCTCGGCGGGCGCATGGATGGCGGCAGCATATCCGCCTCCACCCAGCATCGCTTGACCAAAGACGATCTCAAGACCGTTCTCCAGCAAGCGGGTGCAATGTTGGTTCCCATCATCAGCGTTGCGGAAGTGCGCACATCGTTTGCCGGCACTTCGGCCATTGGCAGATCGTGGCATCGAGGCATTGCGGGGGAAGTCATTCCAAGCCCGACCGTGAACGAGCTACTCGCCGCCATTGACGCCGGAAAACGTGCAATTCTGCTCACCGGGCTGCCGGGTTCCGGCAAAACTTGTGTGATGCTGGATCTGCAACAAGCATTGGAGCAACGCGCCAAAACCCTTGCCGACATGGTGCCGCTATTCATCCAGTCGCGCGAATTCGCCGATCTGGCAACGGCGCAAGAGCGCCAAGCCCAAGGCTTGCCTGTGCAGTGGGTGGAACAAGCCGCACGCTTGGTCGAAGATGCGCGGGTAGTCGTAGTGATCGACTCTTTGGACGTACTGTCCATCGCCCGCGAGCACAGCGTATTGGCGTACTTCCTGGCGCAAATCGACCGTCTATTGTCGATTCCGAATATCACCGTGGTTACCGCCTGCCGAGACTTTGACCGGCATTACGACCGCCGAATTGCCCAACGGCAATGGGATGCCGAGTTGAAGTGCCAACCCTTGAACTGGGATGCAGAAATTTCACCGCTACTCAATCGGCTCGGTATCGACTCGGCGACCATTGATGCCGTCACCCGCGAATTGATCCGCAATCCGCGCGAGTTGGCATTGTTTGTCGAACTGGCTCAGCGGGAAGGCAGCTTCAATGTCGTTACCAGTCAAGCCTTGGCACAACGCTACCTCGACACCCTCGTGCGTGCCAACCCGGCACTGGGTGAAACTGCGGCGCAAGCGATTGAAACGCTTGCCGATGAAATGCTGAAGTCGCGCAGTCTGGCAGTGCCGCATCAGCGCTTCACTGCATCGCAAGACACCCTACGCTTGCTGTGCAGCCTCAACGTGCTACAAGACACTCATGATGGAAAATTGACTTTCGGGCACCAAACCTTGCTCGACGTGCTGGTAATCAGCGGTGCTGTGCGCAGGGGAGTGACTCTCAACGAGTTCATCCAAGGCTTGTCACCTGTACCCTTCGTGCGCCCGAGTATCCGCAGTTTTGTCGCGCAGTTGGCGACGGGAGAGCGCCGCAAGTTCAGGAAACAACTGCGAACGGTGTTGACTGGCAATGCTGCCTTCCATATTCGTCGCCTGGTCGCAGAAACGCTTGCCGAGCAAATACCGCAGGATGACGATTGGCCGCTGATCCGCGATTTGCGTGACAAACACCGCGAGGTATTTCAGGTGATTTACAACCAGGCAACGGCGATTGAGTGGCACCGCTTCTGGTCAGCGCATCTGGTTCCCGTTTTGAAAGACACACGGGATGCCGAGGGGCTGACGGGACATGTCCATCGGACATCGCAGTGGGTAAATGAAGATGCTGTCGGCGTGCTGGCGTTCTGGATGGAATCGTTGTCGCTGGATTGGCTGGATGGCAATAGAATCGCCCATCAGTTGGAGTTCCGTCTGTCTGAGATCAGCCCGGAAAACTTGCCGCTGATTCCGCCCTTTCTTGAGCGCTTGCTAAATATGCCGCAACCAGAACACAGCTTTCTGGGAGAGGCCGTCGCGCGCTGCATGGCCGCTGGCGTGGTCGATGACCGATTGCTATGGCGCTATATCGCGGGTGACATCAGCGAAGACGATGTCACCGGATTGCATTTCGGTAACAAGCTGCATTGCCAACCTCATGAGTTTGGAAATCACAATGATGGTTTCCTAACCCAGCGGATGCGGCAATCCACCCCGTTGCTTGATATGGCTCTGGGATCAATTGAGCAGTGGAGCCGAATCAAAACAGCAAACTATGGCAATCCCCGCATGGGCTACCACAGCGGATTCCTGCATGAAACCTCATACAAAGATGCCCATACTCAGACGGATCATCGTCCCATAGATGCTGGACGAATTCTGCTGGATGCGATGGAATCCGCCATTCTTAACCACGCCAGCGCACATGCCGACTGGTGGCAAAGCAACCGTGAACGCCTGAGCTTCAACCTCGAAGGTGCATTACGCTATTTCGCCATCCGTGCTTGCACCGCCTTCCCCGAGACCAATATTGACTTGATCGGGCGCATGTTGTGCAGCAGGGAGCTTCTGCAATCCAGTCTTTCGTATGAACTGGGCACGATGATGCAGGCTGCATTCATCTACCTTGACGATGCCACACAAGATGCCGTGATGGCGACAATACAAACCGCGTGGGAAGAAGAGTCAAGCGATGCCCGCCACGACCCTTGGATATTGAAAGCGCGCGCGGAATATGTAGCCACTATTCCATGCCATCTGCGCTCTTCCGAAGCGCAAGCAATACTGGACGCTTATAAACAAATTGATGGGGTGTTGGTTCGCCAGCCGTTCATTGGAATGCGAGGCGGCACGGTTTGCGCCCCGTTTTCATTCGAGGTGCTTCTTAACGCCACCAATAGCGAAGTGCTGCGTTTGCTGGCGCACTACTCTGGATATGGTCGAGACCGCGAGGATTTCTTGGTTGGCGGAGAGCGCGAGGTTGGTTGGCAACTACGCGAAGCGGCATCCCGCCACCCCTCTCGATTTTTGCTACTGTTGGCCGCGCATTGGGCGGATTTTTCTAAAGGGTTCCGCGATGACATCATGGATGGTGTCGCCAATTATCTATCGCATCGTTATGGCAACCTGCAAGTCAACGGCACGTGGATACCAGTCGATGAACCGGACGCCCCAGCCTTGGCGAACCAAATCCTGGAGGAACTGGAAAAACACCCCAGCCACTGGCAACTCAACCGCTCTGCATCCAAAGCTTTGGAAGCCTGTGCTTACGTCATTCAAGACACAAAAAATGCTGGGCGGCTGTCGTTCCTGGCAATAGGCTTTGGGAATCTTAGAGAGGAAAGCACCATCCGAGGAGATTCGGTTGATTTGGTCACTGCTGGTATGAATATGATGAGTGGCAATGTTGCCGAGGCATTGATGATCTTGACCAGTAAGCTCAATGAGCACGGCGTTCCACTTCCCGAGTTGTTATCGCCCACCCTGCGCCGTTTTGCCAGCAACGAACACCCCGCGATCCGTGCCTTGATTCTGCGACGCTTACCTTATTTGCAAAGCCATAACCCCGACTTGGGTTGGGATTTATTCCATCTCGCCATGCAAGATTCTGCTGGACTTTGGCAAGATGCAGAACCTTGTCTTTATTACGCTTATCACAAGCATTTTGAAAAAGTATCTCCTTTGCTGGCGCGCATTCACAGCGAAGGAAGCGCTAAAGATATGGAAACATGGGGGCGCACATCGGCTTTGTCCACCCTGTCGGAGCATATCAACTTTGCTGTTTGGCTTGAAGAATTGAAGATTCTGAACGTCACGGAGGCTTGGCAGGGCGCCGCTAGCGTTTGGACTCACCCGGAAAATATCAAACAACATCGCGAGCAATGCCTCACCGGTATCGAGGCAGGGTTGAATGCCGCCAGCGCTCATGCTGCGGCAGTCGCGCAACAAATGGAGGATGTTTTTCGAGACGGTACGCCGCTTGTTGTCATTCCGATAGAGCTGATTCGCCAATGCTTTGCCGTGTTTGAAAGCGATAGCGAGAACAAACATAACCGGTTGTTTGGATTCGGTGAATGGCTCAACACCGCTTCGCAGCGCGATCCAGAGTACGCTCTAGCGGCAACCGAAATTTATCTGGCCTATGTCCTTCGTACCAAACCGCATTTTTACGACCATAAAAATCGCCTCACCCAGCTAATGACCCGTCTTTTCGCGGAAGCTGAAGAAAGGGAAGAATCTGACAACGGTACGATGCTGCAACGAGTGGTAGCTGTTCAGGACACGCTTTTGTCATTGGGGGTAAACGGCATTAATGATTGGCTTAGGGCGGCTGAGCGACCATGACTTATGCTTCTCAATAAAAGCGGAAACCGGCCCTTTATGTCAATAATTCAGCGCCTTCCTAGTAGTCAGTCAACCTGAAACGACGGCTCGTAGGAGCGACCTCCTGGTCGCGAATTCAGAGGTTCGCGACCAGGAGGTCGCTCCTACATTACGTAAATCTAACGTGACTGACTGCTAGTGTTGCCGCTCGCTGTAGCGGATCAGCCGGATGACCGGGATCAGACCGCCCACTCCAGCACGTCCGGTCGGAATACGTCGGGGCCAGCGAGGTATAGGTTCATGAAGTGTCTATCGGGTGGGTTCGTTTGGGTTCGTTATGGATGAGTTTATTGTACGGCCGTCATATCATTTCTCGGCATCCAGAGATATCCCTGTAGCCACAACCGTCCCTCAATATCCTGACCGACTTGCGGTGGCGCCCCACCCGTCCAAACACGTCGGGTGATAATGATATCGAGATCGGCATCCTCGTTGTCGAAACGCATCACGGTAGCACGCACTCGCCAGCCACACTGACCCAGCCAGTCTTCGATCTCCTCGACCGATTTCACGGGCGCGTGGAAGCTGTAGTCGTCCACATCCCATTCTTCAATTGGCAGGAATATTGCCGAGCCGTCCAGCGTCATGGTGCAGTCTGCTTCGAAGGGTTCCTCGCCCTCTTTGAGCTGCAGATTCAGCCACGCCACTTCATCGGGATGCCGATTGATCTGCCATTCCCGCTTTTTTGCCGGGCCAGCGCTGTAGGCAATCCCCGAAAAGATAAAATCGTAATTCTTCCCCGTCTCGTACCAAGCCCGGTTGATCAGGTACTGCGTATCGAAGAACCTCACATCACCTTCGCCCCAGCTTGCAGTGATCTGCGCTTCCAGCCCGCTCGCCCAAACCCTGACGTCGCGCAATGTCAGGGTGTGCTGGCTGCCTCGTGAAAAAAAGGGAAAGAGGCTGACGAGCATGTTCGTCTCTTTTTCGACACGGAGAATCAGCGCCATTCCCTGCGCGCGTAGCGGCCATACCAGATGAAACCCATTGGGCCAGTCGTCCGGTATCGATTGGGGCGGTTTGCGAATTTCACCCCACCCAGTTTGCACCATGGCATTCGGCACGATTTCCGGCAGGCGGCCCACCAGTTCCTTCGAGTCTTCAACAAATGCTTCCCAGTGCGAGCCCAAGTAATGTTGGGCACCCCCCCCTTCGAGGATGAAAGTCGATGCTGGCCAAGAAGGAAGCGTTTCGTGGGCGGGTTCGTGCGGATCAACGATAACGGGCACATCTTTTTCCAGCGTTTCGCGGCGAATCAAGGTATCTCCTTCGCCATCAAACGTGATGCCGAGATAATCGGTACCAATAAAGGTGACGGTTCCCGCCCCATGCAGCCTGTGCTCGATGCGGCTACCGAGCACCAAATTTCGCGTATCCATTGACCACCTCCTTTGTCTGTCCAAGCGTCATGACGTTACAAATCGCAATCGCAGTCGTCCCCGCCGCCGAAGAGCGAGGACAGCGCCGAGACACCCAAGGCCATCAGCGCCAATTTCAGCAGGCCACTCGAAAATGGTCGCTCAGGGCGGATAAACAAGGCTGCGAAAACGATAAGAATCAGGAATACGAAAAAACTCTGCGTGACGATGCCAGCAAATGCGGCGAGGATGAAATCGATGATCATGACCGGTCTCCCTATATTTCGGTGTGACAAGCCTACAGGCCAAGTGGCTCAAATACTGCGCCATATCCAAGTTTCAGAAAATTTTTTGAAGCAGGCAAATAGGCTCAGTTTTTGAGCCATGCAGCACGGATAATGGCCTCATCCACTGAGATGGGGGTTGAAATTAACCCCAATTTTGCGGAATAGCCTGACAGGCCACATAATCGCGAACAAACCCGAATTGTCCACTGGAAAATTCAACGGCCCTCCCCCTTTGAAAAAGGGGGATTGAGGGGGATTTCAGTGGTGGCGGATATTCGGGCGCTGTAGAAATCCCCCCTCGCCCCCCTTTTGCAAAGGGGGGAATACTTGAGATTTTTGCTAATGGATTATCTGGGATAAAACATCAATGATGTGCGATCAGGACATCCCCTAGACGCGCATCGTCGAGTTGGACTTCGTGCCGCACCCGCGCCTTGAACGCACCGAGACCATCAAGGTGGACTACGGTCGGTGCTTTGAAATAATAAAAATCTACGAATCGAATCAGGAATAACCGCATGACCAGCATCCAACAACGCGCAGCTTTGCAACGCCAGATCTGGCAAATCGCCAACGATGTCCGGGGCGCGGTCGATGGCTGGGACTTCAAGCAATATGTCTTGGGCACCCTCTTCTACCGCTTCATCAGCGAAAACTTCGCCAGCTACATCGAAGGCGGTGACGACAGCATCCACTATGCCGAGCTGCCCGACAGCGTTATCACCGCAGACATCAAAGACGACGCCATCAAGACCAAGGGCTATTTCATCTACCCCAGCCAGCTTTTTGCCAAGGTCGCTGCCAGCGCCAACACCAACGAAAGCCTGAATACCGACCTGGCCGCCATCTTTGCCGCCATTGAAGCCTCAGCCAACGGCTACCCCTCCGAGCGCGACATCAAAGGTCTGTTTGCCGACTTCGACACTACCAGCAACCGCCTCGGCAACACCGTCAAAGACAAAAACGCGCGTCTGGCCGCTGTGCTCAAAGGCGTGGCCGACCTGGATTTCGGCGATTTCGAAGATAGCCACATCGACCTGTTTGGCGACGCCTACGAATTCCTGATCTCCAACTATGCCGCAACTGCTGGAAAATCCGGCGGCGAGTTCTTCACCCCGCAGCATGTTTCCAAGCTGATTGCCCAGCTCGCCATGCACAAGCAAAGCAGCGTCAACAAGATTTATGACCCGGCCTGTGGCTCCGGCTCGCTGCTGCTGCAAGCCAAAAAACACTTCGATGCGCACATCATCGAGGACGGATTTTTCGGGCAAGAGATCAAGCTCAATGCCGAGCTGAAAACCACCGTCGCCAAAATCGACCGTTTGCGGGCTGATATTGATGCCATCGTTGCGGAGATTGAAGGAGAGGCCGCATGATTCTGGAAAACAAACTCCACATCACTGACCAAATCGAACTGGCCAAGGCCGAAGAAAAAATCAGCAAACAAAAAGCCAAGCAGCTTTTTGACTCGGGCGACATCCAAAAGGTCGAGGTCGGCAAATTCGCTGGCCTTGCGTTTATCCATGCCTATTTGTTTGGGGAGATTTATGACTTCGCCGGAAAAATCCGCGATGTGAACATTGCCAAGGGTAATTTTGGTTTTGCGCGGGCGATGTATTTGGAAGCATCGCTGACGCACATCGACAAAATGCCGCAAAGCAATTTTGATGAAATCATGGAGAAATATGTCGAAATGAATGTGGCCCATCCTTTTCGCGAAGGCAATGGCCGCGCTACCCGCATCTGGCTGGATCTGATGCTGAAGAAAGAGATTCAGCAAGTGGTGGATTGGAGCCGGGTGGATAGCGAAGACTACCTCTCCGCCATGCAGCGCAGCCCGGTGAAAGACCTGGAAATCAAGTTCCTGCTCAAACACGCGCTCACCGACCAGATTGACGACCGCGCCCTGTTCATGAAGGGTATTGACGTGAGCTATTACTACGAAGGCTATAGCGAATTCAAGACGGAGGAGCTGTAGGTATGAGTAATGAAAAGAAACAACTGAATTTCAAGCAAGGACTCCGAAAATGGATAAGATCAGCCAGATAAAACAGCTAGTCGGCGAAATCAATCGCTTGCATCGCGAGTTTTCAAATGATTATTTTGAGACGGGAAAAATTGAAAAAATCAACCTCTCAAGAACAATCCAGCATGTGCCGGTGCCCCATATCTACAAATATCGGCTGAGCTTGCACGAAAGCATCAATGATTATCTGATGACGGCAAATATCGACATCAAATATTTTTACCGTGTGAAAACCCGTGAAAGTATTGATGACAAAATTGCGCGTTTCTCAAGCCGTGAAGATCAATACCCGGTTAACAACTGGCTGAACGATATTTTTGGCGCCCGCATTATCCTAAGCGCAGAAGAAATAAAAACCGTGATGGATTTTCTGGATGATTGGCAAGATGAATTGGAGTTGAAAAACTGGTACTTGCGCGATAAAGAAGGTTATCGAGGTTTGCATATTTATTTTAAGAACAAGAGCAACTTTTATTTCCCGTGGGAATTGCAAATATGGGATATGGGAGACATCCAGAGCAACATTCAAAATCACGAGAAATTCAAGCGAAATTTCATGTGAAAGCGATGATGATTCAATACCTGACCAAAAAGCAGAGCGTGTTCCAGAAAATCGCCGCTTTTGTGGAGAAATTCAAGGGCGTGGGTGGAAAGGTTTAATCAGGCTTTCCCATTAGCGCTTCCTTAGGGAGGCGCCGACTGACTGCTAGTGTTGCCGCTCGCTGTTGCGGATCAACAGGATGACCGGGATCAGGCCGGCCAGCACCAGCGCCACGGCGGGAAGGGCGGCGCGTTCCCATTCGCCTTCCGAGGTCATCTCGAAGATGCGCACTGCCAGGGTGTCCCAGCCGAAGGGGCGCGTCATCAGGGTGATCGGCATTTCCTTCATGACGTCGACGAACACCAGCGCCAGAGCGGTCAGCAGGCCGCCGCGCAGGACCGGCAGGTGGACGCGGCGCAGCAGGGCGGCGCCGGTCACGCCCAGGCTTGCGGCGGCCTCGTCCAGCGAGCGGGTGATACGCTGCATCTGGCTTTCCAGCGGGTTGTAGGCGACGGCGAGAAAGCGCGTGAGATAAGCAGGCAGCATGACCAGCAGGGTGCCTTGCAGCAACAGGCCGGGGTGGTGCCCGAAGAGGGTTTGGGAAAGGGCGATGAACTGGTTGTCCAGCCACGCCAGGGGGATGAAGATGCCCACCGCCAGCACCGCGCCGGGCACCGCGTAGCCCAGGGTGGCCACGCGCACGGCGGCGCGCGTGGCGGCGTCGGGGTGCCGCCGCCGCGTGTAGGCGAGTGCCAGCGCGACGGTGGCGGTGAGCGCGGCGGCCATGCCGCCGAGCAGCAGCGAATGCCACAGGAAACCCAGGTAGCGCTCATCGAAATCCTGTATGAATACTTCGGACGCCCATTGCAGCAGGGGAATCATGGGGATGACGAAGGCGGCGGCGAATATGCCGCCGGCCCAGGCGCTGGCCAGCCATTTGCGCCAGCCGTCCAGCGCGATGCGCTCCTGGCGCGCATGCCTGCCGGCTGCGGTGTAGCGCAGGCGCGAGCGGCTGGCCTGCTCGGCCAGGATCACCAGCAGCACGATCAGCACCAGGATGGAAGCCAGTTGCGAGGCGGCGGAGAGGGAAAACAGGCCGAACCAGGTCTTGTAGATCGCAGTGGTGAAGGTGTCGTAATTGAACACCGCGACGGTGCCGAAATCGGCGAGGGTTTCCATCAGCGCCAGCATGGTGCCGCCGACGATCCACGGGCGCGCCATGGGCAGGGCGACGCGGAAGAAGCCGCTCCAGCGCCCGTGGCCGAGCGATTGCGCGGCTTCCAGGGCACGGCGGCCCTGGGTGAGGAAGGCGTTGCGCGCCAGCAGGTAAACGTAGGGATAGAGCGCTAGCGCCATCACCAGCGTGACGCCGCCGCCGGAACGGATGCGCGGAAACCACGGCAGGCTGCCGAACACCCCGCGCAGGGCGGTTTGCAGCGGCCCGGTGAAATCGAGCAGGCCGATGTAGACGAAGCCGGTGACGTAGGCGGGCAGCGCCAGCGGCAGCAGCAGCGCCCAGGAGAAAAAGCGCCGTCCGGGAAACTCGCACACCGCCGTCAGCCAGGCCAGGCTGACGCCCAGCAGCGCCACCAGGAACCCCACGCCCAACGCCAGCCACAGGGTGTTGAGCAGCAGTTGCGGCAGGACGTGGTCGAGCAGGTGCTGCCAGATTTCCCCGCCGGGGGCGAGCAGCGAGGACAGCACCACCCCTAGCGGCACCAGGATCAGCAGGCCGACGGAGAAGGCGGTCACCCGCCAGCCGTTGAAGGTGGTCACCCGCCAGCCGTTGAAGGTGGTGGCGTGCATGCAGCTTACTTGTAGCCCGCCCTATCCATCAGCTTCACCGCCTGCGCCTGCAATTCACCGGCCTTGGACAGGTTCATCGCATTTTGCTTGAACGGACCCCAGGCGCTGACTGCGGCATCCGGCTTGACCGCCGGGTTGACGGGGTATTCCAGGTTGACGTCGGCAAACTGGTTTTGCGCTTTTTCGGAGGACAGCCATTCGAGCAGGCGCAGGGCTTCCTTTTCGTGTTTGGCGTGTTTGGTGATGCCCGCGCCCGAGACGTTGACGTGGACGCCGCCTTCCTTCTGGTTGGCCCAGAAAATGCCCAACGGCAGGCCGGGTTTCTTCTCCATCAGGCGGCCATAGTAGTAGGTGTTGGCGATGCCCACGTCGCACTGTCCGGCGGCGACGGCTTCCAGCATCTTGGTGTCGTCCGGGAACACGTCGGTGGCCAGGTTCGCCACCCAGCCGCGCACGATCTGCTCCGCCCTGGCTTCGCCGTGTTCGGCGATCAGCATGGCGACCAGCGACTGGTTATAGACTTTTTTCGCCGTGCGCAGGCACAGGCGGCCCTTCCATTTGGGCTGGGCCAGGTCTTCATAGCTGGAGAGGTCGGCGGGCTTGAGCTTTTGCGTATTGTGGAACAGGGTGCGGGCGCGCACCGAGAGACCGAACCACTGGCCGGCGGGGTCGCGCAGATGTGCGGGAATGTTGGCTTCCAGGGTTTTCGACTGGAGCGGCTTCAGCACGCCCTCGCGCGCCGCTTCCCACAGGTTGCCCGCATCGACGGTGAGCAGCATGTCCGCCGGGGTGTTCGCGCCCTCGGCCTTGAGACGTTGCAGCAGCGCGCCTTCTTTGTCGGTGATGAACTTGATCTTCACCCCGGTTTCCTTGGTGTAGGCATCGAACAGCGGCTTGATGAGCTGCTCGTTGCGGGCGGAATAAACCACTACCTCGTCGGCGACGGCGGGCAGGGCCAGTGAAAGCAGGGTGGCGGCCAGTAATGCGCCAAAGCGGAATTTGCCGTTCATTTCGGGTTTGCTCCTTTCGAATATCCGGGTTCAAGGTTGTAGGTTTGCTTATCCGGCAATATAGCTTAAACGAGAATAGTTATCAACAAGCAATGTGGTTTTCGCGCCTTCGTGCCGGGTTCGGTTACAATCCCATTCCTTTTTCTTCCCGCCCGAAGGCGGAACATGACGACACCCATACTGGTTTTTGACATCGAAACGGTTCCCGACGTCGAGGGCTTGCGCAAGCTGCACGGCCTGGGCGGCGAAATCGCGCCCGAACAGGTGGCGGAGATGGCCTTTCAGCGCCGCCGCCAGGCCACCGGCGGCGATTTTCTGCAACATCACCTGCACCGCGTGGTGGCGATTTCCTGCGCCCTGCGGGATCGCGACCATTTCCGCGTGTGGACGCTGGGCAACCCCGAAGACGGCGAGGCCGAGCTGATTCGCCGCTTTTTCGAGGGCATCGAGAAATACACCCCGCAACTGGTTTCCTGGAACGGCGGCGGCTTCGACCTGCCGGTGCTCCATTACCGCGCCATGGTTCACGGCATTGCCGCACCGCGCTACTGGGATATGGGCGAGGACGACCGCGAATTCAAGTGGAACAACTACATCAGCCGCTATCACACGCGCCACCTGGATTTGATGGACCTGCTGGCGATGTATCAGCCGCGCGCCAATGCGCCGCTCGACGAGATGGCGCAACTGTGCGGCTTTCCCGGCAAGCTCGGCATGGACGGTTCGAAGGTGTGGGAGGCTTTCCGGCAGGGCGAAATCGCCGCCATCCGCAATTATTGCGAGACCGATGTCGCCAACACCTACCTGGTATTCCTGCGCTTCCAGTTGATGCGCGGCGCGCTGACGGCGCAGACTTATCAAGCTGAAATCGACCTGGTGCGCACCGTGCTGGGCCGACAGGATGCGCCGCACTGGCGCGAATTCATGGAAAATTGGACGTAACCCCTTACCCCTTGGACGTAATCCATTACCCCTTGTATCAGAACTGCTTCAACATGCCTACCGCAACCATAGAATCCCTCGACCACGAAGGGCGCGGCGTCGCCCACGTCGAAGGCAAGGCGATCTTCATCGAAGGCGCCCTGCCCGGCGAAACCGCCGATTACGTGACTTTCAAGAAAAAACCCAGTTACGAGCAGGCCAGCGCCACGCGCATCGCCAAGCCGAGCTTTACCCGCACCGTACCGAGCTGTCCGCACTTCGGCGTGTGCGGCGGCTGTTCCATGCAGCACCTGGAGGCGGATGCCCAGGTGGCGGCCAAGCAGCGCGTGCTGGAAGACGCCCTGCGGCACATCGGCAAGGTGGCGCCGCAAGCCATCCTGCCGCCGATCCACGGGCCGGCCTGGGGCTATCGCCACCGTGCGCGCCTTTCCGTGCGCTACGTACAGAAAAAGGAACGCGTGCTGGTGGGCTTCCACGAAAAGCGCAGCAGCTTCGTGGCCGACATGCACACCTGCGAAACGCTGCCGCCGCGCATTGCTGCGCTGATCGTGCCGCTGCGCGACCTGGTGGAGCAATTGTCGGTCCGCGAACGCCTGCCGCAAATCGAAATGGCGCTGGGCGAAAAGGTCGACGTGCTGGTGCTGCGCATTCTCGACGGCCTGACGGAGCAGGACGAAACCCTGCTGAAAGCCTTTGCCGAGCGGCACGGCGTGCAATTTTTCCTGCAAACCAAGGGGCCGGAAACCGCGCATCCCTTCCACCCGCTGGATGCGCCGGAATTGAATTATGTTCTGCCGGAATTCGGGGTGGTCATGCCCTTTCATCCCACCGAATTCACCCAGGTCAACCCGGCCATCAACCGCATGCTGGTGCGCCGCGCCGTGGCCTTGCTCGACCCGCGTCCGGGCGAGCGGATCGCCGACCTGTTTTGCGGGCTGGGCAACTTCACCCTGCCGCTGGCGCGGCGCGGCGCGCGCGTGGTCGGCGTCGAGGGCAGCGAAGCGCTGGTACGGCGCGCGCGCAGCAATGCCGAATATAACGGCCTCGCGAGCCAAGTGGCGTTCCAGGTGGCCAATCTCTTTGAAACCAGCGCGGAATCGCTGGCCAGACTCGGCCATTTCGACAAGATGCTGATCGACCCGCCGCGCGACGGCGCGATGGAAGTGGTCAAGGCGCTGGGCGCGGACGGTCCGCGCCGCATCGTCTATGTGTCATGCAGTCCCGCCACGCTGGCGCGCGACGCGGAAGTGCTGGTGCACGCGCAGGGCTACCGGCTGATGGCCGCCGGCGTGGTCAACATGTTCCCGCATACCGCGCATGTCGAATCCATCGCCCTTTTCGAGAGGCTCTGAACACATGGCCCACCCCCAGCACGACGAATCCATGACCCCGCTGGAAAAGCGCGCCAGCGCCGGCCTGGCGGGAATTTTCGGCCTGCGCATGCTGGGCATGTTCCTGATCCTGCCGGTCTTCGCCATTTACGCCCACGGCCTGCCGGGCGGCGACAGCCATTTGATGATCGGACTGGCGCTGGGCGCTTACGGTCTCACCCAGGCGCTGCTGCAACTGCCCTTCGGCATGGCGTCCGACCGTTTCGGGCGCAAGCCGGTGATCTATTTCGGCCTGGCCCTGTTTGCCGTCGGCAGCCTGGTGGCGGCGCTGGCGGATACTCTCTGGTGGGTGATTATCGGGCGCGCCATCCAGGGCGCCGGGGCGATTTCGGCGGCGGTCACCGCGCTGCTTGCCGATTTGACGCGCGAGGAGCACCGCACCAAGGCGATGGCGATGATCGGCTCGACCATCGGCGGCATGTTCGCCCTTTCCATGGTGCTCGGCCCGGCGCTGTATGACAGCATCGGCATGCCCGGCATGTTCGCGCTCACCGGCGTTCTGGCGCTGGCGGCCATGGTGGTGGTGGCCAGGGTCATTCCCGACCCGCCCGCCGGGGCCTGCCATTTCCATTCCGATGCCGAGGTCGCCCCGGCGCGGCTTTCCGACGTGCTGCGCGACGGCCAGCTGTTGCGCCTGGATTTCGGCATTTTCGCCCTGCACGCAGCGCAGATGGCCATGTTCACGGTGATTCCCTTCGCGCTGCGGGAAACCGGCAACCTGCCGGAATCCCAGCACTGGAAAGTCTATCTGCCGGTGATGCTGCTGGCCTTCGCTTTCATGGTGCCGGCCATCGTCATCGGCGAGAAGAAGGCCAAGCTCAAACCCATCTTCACCGCAGCGGTGGCGCTCCTACTGCTCACGCAGATACTGCTCACCCAGTTTATCGGCAGCTTCTGGGGCATCGCCGCCTTGCTGCTGACTTTCTTCATTGCCTTCAATACGCTGGAAGCCAGCCTGCCATCGCTGGTTTCCAAAATCGCCCCGGCGCAGGCCAAGGGCACGGCCATGGGTGTGTATAATACGGCGCAGTCCTTGGGGCTGTTCGCCGGGGGCGTCATCGGCGGCTGGCTGGCGCACCATTTCGGCCATTTCGCCGTATTCGTCTTCGGTGCCGCGCTTTCCGCCATCTGGCTGGCGCTGGCCGCCACCATGCGCACCCCGCCCGCGGTGCGCACCAAAATGTATCATCTCGAAGTCATGGACAGCGCCCGGGCAAGCGCCTTGTCGCAACGGCTCAAGGCCGTCGCCGGCGTGGTGGAGGCGGTGGTGATCGCCGAGGAGGGCGCAGCCATCCTCAAGGTCAACATGGCGGGATGGGACGAAGAATCTGTCTTGAATCTAATCGAAGGGGAAATCTGACATGGCAAGCGTAAACAAAGTAATCCTGATCGGCAACCTGGGACGCGACCCGGAAATGCGCTACATGCCTTCCGGCGACGCCATCGCCAATTTCAGCATCGCCACCACCGAAACCTGGAAGGACAAGAGTGGCGAAAAACAGGAAAAGACCGAGTGGCATCGTATCTCGATGTTCGGCAGGCTCGCCGAAATCGCCGGGGAATATCTGAAAAAAGGCAGCTCGGTCTATATCGAAGGCCGCCTGCAAACGCGCAAGTGGCAGAACAAGGAAGGCCAGGACCAATACACCACCGAAGTCGTCGCCAACGAAATGAAAATGCTCGGCGGGCGTAGCGGCGGCAATACCTTCGAAGTGATGGACAAGGAAGCTTCCGGCGGTTCTTCCCGCCCCGCGCGTTCCTCCGAGCGCTCCGCGCCCCCCCCCGAAGGCGGCGCAGCCAAGCCGGCAGCCAGAAAAGCCGATGATTTCGACGATTTCGGCGACGACATCCCATTCTGAGTCTTACCCAATTCACCGTTGCAAACAACCCCTGGTAACCGGTGTTTTCCAGGGGTTTTTAGTTTCTCCGTCGGTCTATTCCCGGGGCATCCGGCGCAGACTTGATTTCGCGGGTTTCCGATCCCATCTGGGGAACAAGCGCATGGCGGTCGCGGTCGAACGCGCCGTATCGTTATTTCAATTCTCAAGGAGCTTGATCCATGAAACGTATTTTGTTGTTCCTCGCCACCAACCTGGCAATCATGCTGGTTTTGAGCGTCGTCGTGCAAATGCTCGGCCTGGAACCGGCGCTGGCCGATGGCGGTCTGGACTTGGGCAGCCTGCTGGTGTTTTGTGCGATTTTCGGCATGGGCGGTTCGTTCCTGTCGCTGGCGATGTCGAAATGGAGCGCCAAGCGCATGGTGAATGCGCAGGTGATCGAAACCCCGTCCAGCAGCGTGGAATTCTGGCTGGTGGAAACCGTGCGGCGCCAGGCCGCCGCAGCCGGCATCGGCATGCCGGAAGTGGCGATTTACGATGCGCCCGAGGTCAACGCCTTCGCCACCGGCATGAGCCGCAACAACGCCCTGGTGGCGGTTTCCAGCGGGTTGTTGCAGAGCATGAGCCGCGACGAGGCGGAAGCCGTGCTGGCGCATGAGGTCTCGCACGTCGCCAACGGCGACATGGTGACCCTGGCGCTGATCCAGGGGGTGGTCAACACCTTCGTCATGTTCCTGTCGCGCGTCATCGGCCACCTGGTCGACCGCGTGGTATTCAAGACCGAGCGCGGCCACGGCCCCGCCTATTTCATCACCCTGATCGTGGCGCAAATGGTGCTGGGCATCCTCGCTTCCACCATCGTCATGTGGTTCTCGCGCCAGCGCGAGTTTCGCGCCGATGCTGGGGGCGCCACCCTGGCCGGGCGCGGCAAGATGATCGCCGCCCTGCAACGCCTGCAAGCCGTGCATGAACCGGTGGACATGCCCGAGCAGATGGCCGCCTTCGGCATCGCCGGCGGCATCGGGCATGGCCTGAAGCGTCTGTTCATGACGCATCCGCCGCTGGAAGAGCGTATCGCGGCCCTGCGCGCCGCAAGCTGAGAGGAAGATTCGGCGCGCCGTCGAGGCGGGGTGGGTGTGATACCGCCCCGCGCCTTGATTTGTCGCCTTCCATGCCACATAATCGGCGCTTCGCGGTGCGGCGCCAGAACCGTGAATGACGGGCTGTTCCAGTGTTTGCGGACGGCAGCGGACACTGGCGGTTCATGTGGTCAACAGGGAAGCGAAACAGTGTGATGCGGATTCTTTTGAGTAACGACGACGGCTATTTTGCGCCTGGCCTGGCCTGTCTGGCGCAGGCGCTTTCCGCCGTCGCCGAAGTGGTTGTGGTGGCGCCCGAGCGCGACCGTAGCGGCGCCAGCAATTCCCTTACCCTGGATCGCCCCCTGAGCCTGCGCCAGTCGTCCAACGGTTTTTATTACGTCAACGGCACCCCGACCGATTGCGTCCATCTGGCGGTGACCGGCATGTTGCCGGAACTGCCGGACATGGTGGTTTCCGGCATCAACCATGGCGCCAACATGGGGGACGACACGGTTTATTCCGGTACCGTGGCGGCGGCCACCGAAGGTTTCCTGCTCGGCGTGCCCTCCATCGCCGTGTCGCTCGCCAGCAAGTCGGCGGGGCACTACCAGACCGCCGCCCGCGTGGTTTGCGAGATTGTCGAGCGCTGCAAGCGCGATCCCTTTCCGCAACCGGTGCTGCTTAACGTCAACGTGCCGGACCTGCCCTGGGAGGCGTTGAAGGGGTCGCTCGTCACGCGCTTGGGCAAGCGCCACAAAGCCGAGCCGGTGGTGAAATCGCTGACGCCGCGCGGCGAGACGGTGTATTGGGTGGGCGCCGCCGGTTCGGCGCAGGATGCCGGTGAAGGCACCGACTTCCACGCCGTGGCGCAGGGCCTGGTTTCCATCACGCCCTTGCAGATCGACCTGACCCAGTATGGACAGATGGACGGCGTGAAACGCTGGCTGAATTCATGAACAGTCATCTGCGCGGTATCGGCATGACCTCGCAGCGCACCCGCATGCGCATGCTGGAGCGCCTGCGCGCGCAGGGCATCAAGGATGAGGTGGTGCTGGAGGCGATGGGCGCCATCCCGCGCCACATTTTCGTCGAGGAAGCCCTGTCGCACCGCGCCTACGACGACGATGCCCTGCCCATCGGCTACAACCAGACCATTTCCAGCCCCTACATCGTAGCGCGCATGTCGGAATTGCTGCGCGCCGGCGGCAAGCTCGGCAAGGTTCTGGAAATCGGCACCGGTTGCGGTTACCAGACTTCGGTGCTGGCGGCGTTGGCGAAAGAGGTTTTTTCCCTGGAACGCATCTCTCCGCTGCTGGCCAAGGCGCGCGAGCACTTGCGCGAACTGCGCATCGGCAACGTGCGCGCGCGCCATGCCGACGGCACCATGGGGCTGCCGGAGCAGGCGCCGTTCGACGCGATCATCATGACGGCGGCGGCTACCCGCGTGCCGCCGGAATTGCTGGAACAGCTCGCGCCCGGCGGCCGCCTGGTGATGCCGGTGGGTACCAGCGAACAGCGCCTGTGCCGGGTCGAATTCGACGGCAAGGAATATCGCCAGACCCTGCTGGAAGCGGTGCGTTTCGTGCCCTTGTTGCCGGGCCTGGTATGAGGTTTTTCGATTTGAAGGTAAAGAATTCGCGCCCATTGGCCATCGTCGGCGCCTGCCTGATCGGCGCGCTGCCGTTGCTCACCGGCGGCTGCTCCTCCTCCGGGCGCCCGGCGCCGGTGGTCGAACGTCACTACGCGCCCTCGGCGGCGGCGAAGCAGGCTCCCCTCAAGACCGTCAAAACGCCCGATACGCGCCCGCAAATTTACACCGTGCAAAAGGGCGACACGCTATACGGCATCTCTCTGGAATATGGCCTCGATTACAAGGAAATTGCCGAATGGAACATGATCGGGCCGCCTTACACCATCCGCATCGGGCAGCAACTTCGCATGAGGCCGCCTGCGCCGCCCGAACAGGCGGCGCAGGTAGTGGTGACGCCGCTGAAGTCGCCGGCCATGGCGGAGAGCAGCCTGCCCGCGGGCGCCGCCAGCCAGCCGTCGTCGGGAGAGGCCGCCCTGCTCAAGACCGAGCCCAGGGCGCTCAAACTGCCCTACAGCGAACAGGCGCTGGCCGTGCTCAAGCCGACCCCTGTTCCCATCATGCCGCTGGCGCCGCCGCTTGCCGTAGCGTCGGCGGCCAATGCCGCGTCTCCGGTCCCCGCTCCCGCCGCCGTGCCTGCCGTGAAACCGCCCGAGGAAAAAAAGGAGCCTGCCGCCGATGAAGACGACAAGCTGGAGTGGGGGTGGCCAGCGCAAGGCAAAGTGGTCGGCGAATTCAACGAAGCCGCCAGCCTGAAGGGGGTGGACATTGCCGGCAAGAGCGGCCAGGCGGTGAATGCGGCGGCCGCAGGCAAGGTGGTATACAGCGGCAGCGGGCTGCGCGGTTACGGCAAGCTGGTCATTGTCAAACACAACAAGACTTATCTCAGCGCCTATGCGCACAACAGCCAGATCCTGGTCAAGGAAGGACAGAGCGTGAGCCGCGGGCAGAAGATTGCCGAAATGGGCGATAGCGATGCCGACCGCGTCAAGCTGCATTTCGAGATACGGCGTTTCGGCAAGCCGGTCGATCCCCTGAAATACCTTTCCGACAGCAGCTCATGAACAAACCAACGCTTGACGAGCGGGAGTCGCTGGACGGCGAATTGCCGCCCCCTGGCGAAGAAATGCCTTCCCATGCACCGGAAACGGAAAACGCCGAACAGGAGGCCCCCTATTTTCAGGGGGACGCCACACTGATCTACCTGCGGGAAATCGGCCAGAACGCCCTGTTGAGCGCGGAAGAGGAACTCAGGCTGGCGCGCCTGGTGTGCCAGGGAGATTTCGCCGCGCGCCAGCGCATGATCGAATGCAATCTGCGCCTGGTGGTGAATATCGCCAAGCATTACCTCAATCGCGGTATGGTCCTGCTCGATCTGGTCGAGGAAGGCAACCTCGGCCTGATTCACGCGCTGGAAAAATTCGAACCGGAGCGCGGCTACCGTTTTTCCACCTACGCCACCTGGTGGATACGCCAGAACATCGAGCGCGCCATCATGAACCAGTCGCGCACCATCCGCCTGCCGGTGCATATCGTCAAGGAACTGAATGTTTACCTGCGCGCCTGGCGCCACCTGGAAGCGCACAACGAGCGCGAGCCGACGGTAGCCGACGTTGCCCACCTGCTCGACCACCCCGAGGGCGAGGTGCGGTACATACTGGGCTTGAACGAGCGCATGGCCTCGCTGGACGCGCCGCTGGACATCGACCCGAGCTTGTCCATCGGCGAAGCGATTGCCGACGAACAGGGCGTGCTGCCGGAAGTGCTGCTGCAAAATGCTGAAATCGAGCAACTCGTCCGCACCTGGATGGAAACGCTTAGCGACAAGCAATTCTGGGTGATCGAGCGCCGCTACGGGCTGAACGGCCAGGATACGCAAACGCTGGAGGAACTGGCCGCGCATCTCGACATCACCCGCGAGCGGGTGCGCCAGATTCAATTGGAAGCGCTCGCCGCATTGCGCCGCCTGCTCAAACGCGAGCAGGTATCGAAGGACGTGTTGCTGTAGCCCGGATTTTTCATGAATACCACCCAACCTCCGTGGGAGGGGGCTTGCCCCCGAGGTTTGGATTTTTCGCTGCTGTACGGAAAAGCTCGGGGGCAAGCCCCCTCCTACCAGCGAGACGACGTTTTTATGAAATGTTCGGGGTAGGGTTCAGGCCAGCGCGTAGAGCGCCAGCACTTCGTTGCCGCTGCCGGTGTATTCGATGCCGACACACAGCGAACGCACCAGGGCGATGCCGCGTCCGTGGAAGCCCGACAAGGCCGAGAGATTGCGCCCCAGCATCCGCGCGGCGTCGAATCCATTTCCGCTGTCCTTGAGGCGCAGCACCAGGAATTCTCCGTCCTCGCGGTGCTGGCGCCGCAGCTCGATTTCCACGCTGGCCTGTTGCAGCGCGGCAAGCCGTTCCTCGCGCAGGGTGAGAAAGCGGTCGAAACCGTCTTCCAGGGTTTTCAGGCTGGAATCGAGCTGGAGAATGCCGTGGTCGAGGGCATTGTTGTACAGCTCGGTGATGATGAGGAACAGTTCGCGGCACTGTTTTTGCGTCAGCCGTGCCTGCGCCAGCCAGCTCATCAGCAGCGGCAGCACGTCGAGCGATTTGAGTTCCGCCGAGGTGAGGGTGATGGAAAGGCCCCACTCGCTGGGAGCCAGACGATAATTGAATTCCTTTTCGTCGTGCTCCGGGGTAATGGTGTCGCCGCTGAAATCCATCGGGCAGTGGACGCCGACCAGCGAAATATCATCGAGGCCGGGATGTCCGCCAAGAAACTGTTCCAGTGCCTGTTTCAGGCAGTCGAATTGCTGCTGCTCGCCGCTGCACGCCAGCGCATGTTCGATCTGTTCGGCGCCGAAGCGTTCGCCGCTTTCGTTTTCCGCTTCCGCCACACCGTCGGAATACAGCATGAGCTGACCCGCCTCGTGCCAGAAATAGACATCCGTAGTGCCGTCGAAATCTTCGCTGTCGAGAATGCCCAGCGGTGGCTGCGTCGAACGCCAGCTATGCAGGACGCGGCCATCGGCGGTGACAAACAGGGCATTGGGCGCGCCGCCGTTCCAGATGCGGATGGCGCGCTTGGACGGGTCGATGGAGGCGATGGTTGCGGCGACGAAACGCTCGGTGGGCAGGATCTGCTTGATCTTGCGGTTGAGTTCCTGGGCGATGCTGGAGATGGAAAAGCCCTTTTCGGTCATGCCGTAAAACACTTCCACCACCGGCATGGCGTTGATGGCGGCGGCCAGTCCATGGCCGGTGCCATCGGCCAGAATGATGTGCAGCACGCCGCCGGGCGTGGCGGCGGCGGCGATGATGTCGCCGCTGAAATTCGCCGCAGGCAGCAGCCAGTGGCGGATCAGCGGATTATTGATCTCGTCGTTGTGAATGATCTTGGCCAGCAGGTGCTGGGCCAGTTTTTCCTCGCGCTCGTTATCCTCGCGGTAGCGCGCCAGTTGTTCGGCGTTCTCGGTAATCACGCGCTGCATTTCGGCGATGCGCTGCATCGCCTTGATCTTGGCCTTCAGCAGGGTGAGATTCACCGGCTTGGTGAGATAGTCGTCGCCGCCGACTTCCAGGCCTTTTACCTGATCCTGGTCTTGCGCCTTGGCGCTCAGGAAGATCACCGGTATCCACCTGTCTCCAGCCAGTTCGCGGATTTTTGCCGTGGCCTGGTAGCCGTCCATCACCGGCATCATCACGTCCATCAGGACCAGGTCGGGCGTTTCGCTGAGGAATTTTTCGACGGCTTCCTCGCCGTTGACTGCGGTGACGGCAACGTGACCTTCCGCACCAACCAGCTTGGATATCAGGCGCAGGTTGAGCTCGGTGTCGTCGACCACCAGGATTTTGAGTTGTTTGTTCACGGGGGCGCCCGGAATGGATTGGTGGAAGGTGCGGAAAATTACCGGATGGTGAAAAGCTTGTTGAAATTGGCCACTTCCAGCACCTGCTGCACGATGCCGTGGCAGTTCAGCAGCGCCAGCTTGCGGTTGCTGCCGTTGGCCTTTTCGCGCATCAGCAGCAGCATGCCCAGCGCGGAGCTGTCGAGGTATTCGATCTTGTCCAGATCGACGTCGATTTCATTGATACCGGGTGCCTTCAGCGCCTCCTCGCTGGCGGTGCGGAATTCGCGGTGGGAATTGAAGTCGAAACGCCCGCTCATGGCGAGGGTGGCCTTTTCGCCGTTGATTTCTACTTTCACGTTCATGGTCATTTCAGTTCTCCAGATAAATCAAACACGGAAAGCCCGCTGGCCGAGGGTGGCCAGGTAGCCCATCACTTTCGACGACATTTGCGGCAATGGCACGATTTCGTCCACCCCCCCCATGGCAATCGCCTCCTTCGGCATGCCGAACACCACGCAGGTGGACTCGTCCTGGGAGAAATTGTAAGCGCCTGCCTGCTTCATTTCCAGCATGCCGGCGGCACCGTCCTTGCCCATGCCGGTGAGAATCACGCCGATGGCGTTCTTGCCCACCACGTTGGCGGCGGAACGGAACAGCACATCCACGGAAGGGCGGTGGCGGTTCACCGGCGGGCCGTCGGACAGCTCGCACACGTAGTTGGCGCCGCTGCGCTTGACCAGCAGGTGCGAATGTCCCGGCGCGATGAAGGCGTGACCGGGCAGGATGCGGTCGCCGTTTTCCGCCTCCTTCACCGAAATCTTGCACAGGCTGTCGAGCCGGTTGGCGAAGGACTTGGTAAAGGCTTCCGGCATGTGCTGGGTGATGGCGATACCGGGGCAATCGGGCGGCAGCTTGACCAGGAAGTCCTTGATCGCCTCGGTGCCGCCGGTGGAAGCGCCGACGATGATCAATTTTTCCGTGGAAGCGATGCGGTTGGCCAGCGCGGGCAACACCGCATCGGCAGACAAGCTTTTCTGCGCGTCCACCCCGGCGGAACGCTTGACGTGCGCCTTGGCCGCAGCGCGGATCTTGTCGGCGATTTCCTGGCTGTATTCCTGCAGGCCGCGCGAGATGTCGAGCTTGGGCTTGGAGATGTAATCCACCGCGCCCAGTTCCAGCGCGCGCAGGGTCACGTCCGAACCGCGCTCGGTGAGCGAGGAGATCATCACCACCGGCATGGGGCGCAGGCGCATGAGCTTTTCCAGAAAGCCCAGGCCGTCCATGCGCGGCATTTCCACGTCCAGGGTGATGACGTCGGGGTTGAGCTGCTTGATGAGTTCGCGCGCCACCAGCGGGTCGGGTGCCGCTCCTACCACCTGCAAATCCTTGTGGCTTTCGATGATTTCCTTGAGCACGCTGCGAATCAGCGCCGAATCGTCAACAATCAGTACCTTGATGGTCATTTTTTTCTCAAATCAAAGGCCGGAAATTTCCTAGAACAACTCCACTTCGCCTTCCACCTTGGCGTAGTCGAGGCGCGATTCGTAATCCTTTTCGCGCTCGATGATGGTGTTGTTGTGCACGGCGCGCAGCTTTTTGACCAGCACGCGCCCGGTTTTCGGGAAGTAATATATCTTGCGCGGATGAATATCCAGCAAGTCTTTGGATGCAAGCGGTATTTTTTCTGTTTTCAGGAAGTCGAGGGCAAAATCGGCGTTGCGCGCGCCGACATTGGAAACGGTGAAACCGCGCAGCACGTTGCCGCCGCCGAATAATTTGGCTTCGAAGTTGTGGCGCTTGGCCCCCAGTTTGAGCAAATGGTTGATGAGCATTTCCATGGCATAGGTGCCGTAACGCGCCGATACGCTCAACGGGTTTTCGGCGTTGTTGTCGCTGTGCGGCAGCATGAAGTGGTTCATGCCGCCGATGCCGCTGCTGCGGTCGCGCAGGCACAGCGAGACGCAGGAGCCGAGCACGGTGACGATAATCATGTCGCGCGTGGTGGCGTAATATTCGCCCGGCAGTATCTTGGCCGCTTCTTTTTCGAAATTTCGGTCGAAATAGATATTCGGGGCAAGAATTTCCTGGTAGCCGCTATCAGCCATGGTAGGCCTGTTTCCTCGCTTCCGGGGTGAGTTCGTAGACGGTTTTGCCGCGCGAGCGGAAAATATCCGCCGTATGGTAAAAGCTTTCCGAATGTCCGGCAAACAGCAGGCCGTCCGGGCGCAGCAGGGGCACGAATTTTTCCAGGATTTTGCGTTGCGTCGGCTTGTCGAAGTAAATCATGACGTTGCGGCAGAATATCGCCTCGAAGGGGCCGCGCATCGGCCAGGCTTCGTCGAGCAGGTTGATCTGGCGGAAGTTGATCATGTCGCGCAACTCCTGGCGCACCCGCGCATAACCTTCCTGATTGCCGCTGCCCTTGAGGAAAAAACGCTTCAACATATCCTTGGGCAACTTTTCCAGGCGCTCCAGCGGGTAAACCCCGGCTTCGCCCTTTTTCAACACGTTGGTGTCGATGTCGGTGGCCAGGATTTTCACCGGCGGCGTATAGCTGCCGAACAGATCGACCATGGTCATGGCCATCGAATAAGGTTCCTCGCCGGTGGAAGAAGCCGAGCACCACAGGTTGATGGTGTTGCCCTTGCCCATGTAGTGCTTCACATGTTCGGCCAGTGCAGGGAAATGGTGTTCTTCGCGGAAAAAGGCGGTCAGGTTGGTGGTTAGCGCGTTGGTGAAGGCCTCCATTTCCGCCTCGTCACCGCGTTCCAGATGGGCCAGGTAGGCCTCGAAACTGTGGATGCCGGTAGCGCGCAGACGCCGCGCCAGGCGGCTGTAGACCATGTCCTGCTTGATCGGGCTGAGCGAGATGCCGACACTGTCGTACAGCATCTTGCGAACCCGCTCGAAATCGCGGGGGGTAAAATCGAATTCGCGGTCTTGGGTCATTGAATAGGGTTGTTTCTTTGCCTGTTTAACGTCCGGTTATTTCAAGAATTCCCCAAAACCCTGTAGGAGCGGCCTTGGCCGCGAGCTCTTTGGTTCGGCGGCTAAAAGTCAAAAGCTCGCGGCCAAGGCCGCTCCTACATGTATGAGGTGCTTTTCGTGATGTGCCTAATGACAATGTGGATTTAACGGCACGAGTGAGTCAACCGATGTCCCTTTCAACCAGTCTTCCTGCCCTGGCTTGTTCGGCTGATTCACGCAAACGTCTGACGTTTTCGCTGTCACTTAGTAAATGCGCGGTTTGGTTGATGGAATCCCATTCATCTTCCGGCACGACAACAAAGTTTCTTCCATCGGTGCGTGTCACGGTGAGAGGTTCTCCCGTAAACATGACATCCTCGATAACTTCCCCCAGTTTGTGGCGGAACTGGCTGTATGCAATGGCAGTCATTTGAATACTCCCGTGCCGTAGGGCGCAATCCCCGAAGGGTATTGCGCCGGATGTTCGCGGTTCCGGTGCAATGCGCTACGCGGATTGCACCCTACGATTGCTTGTTAAAACTCCTGCCACTCGTCGTCATCGCCAGCGGGTTTGGCCGGTTTGGCGGCTCTTGCGGGAGCCGGTTTGTGGGCGGGAGCGGGCCTGTGCGCCGGTGCATGATGCGCCACGGCAGCCGGTCTGGCGGCGGGACGTGCCGCCACCATGCCCATGCCGGACTTGCTGTCGAGCTTGAACACACTGACCGAAGTGGAGAGGTTTTGCGCCTGCTCTTCCAGCGACTCGGCGGCGGCGGCGGCTTCCTCCACCAGCGCGGCGTTCTGCTGGGTGACCTCGTCCATCTGCGTGATGGCCTGATTGACCTGCTCGATAC
>CAZGOY010000041.1:0-30067 GCA_964527565.1 uncultured Sulfuricella sp.
ACGATATTTGACCATCCGCGCAGCAAAGAACATCGCGATTGGTGACCAGGCTCACTGGGCAGCCCGGAAGGCGAACTGGCGCTGGCCGAGGCCGTCCTCTATCTGGCCGCCGCGCCCAAGAGCAACGCCGCCTACATGGCTTACAACGCGGCGCGCGCCTTCATCAAAAACGACAAGTCGCGCCCGGTGCCGGAGCACCTGCGCAACGCCCCGACCAAACTCATGAAGGAACTCGGCTTCGGTCGCGAATACCGCTACGCCCACGACGAACCGGAAGCCTACGCGGCCGGGGAAAACTATTTCCCCGACGGCATCCGCCCCACTTTCTACCAGCCGGCCCCGCGCGGCCTGGAAGCGAAGATCGGCGAAAAACTGGCGCACCTGCGCGCGCTGGACGCCGAAGCGAAAAAATAGCGCAACTTACGCCGCCGTTCACGACCTCCTTCAGATAGAACTGTTCGGAATAACCGAACAGCTGCCGCAGGGGTTAGTTCTACTTTGTCAGATTACCAAACCCACAGATTTAGCAGGTTCCTTCCCCCCACGGGGGAAGGTCAGGATGGGGGCGAGATAATCATTCAACCAGTTGATTTATCTCACCCCCACCCCAGCCCTCCCCCACAGGGGGAGGGAGCTAAAACCCAATGTCGAGGCATTCTGACAAAGTAGAATTAGCTCGCCATCGTCAAAAATGTGCTTGATGTGCTCGCTGATCGTCCCCTTGGCCTTGCCGAACAGCTCGGTCAACTGCTTCTGGCTCAGCCATAGCGTTTCCGCCTCCAGCATCACGTTGATGCGGGTGGAGTGTCTTCACTTTGGTAGATCAGGAATTGCTGCGGTTCGCTCATATTTCAAACGTGCCAGTGGCGTTGACTAACTTCAGTTCTGCGCCTGAGCATTTAGCAATGCTATTGGTGAAGGTGATGCGGAATTCCATCAAACCACCTCGATTCCTGCTAATTCTTGAAGCTTCGCCTTGAAGTAACAAAAGCTTGGAGATGAATTGTTCGCAACGTCCATATGTGGAGCGATTCTCTCAGACCAAGCTGATTTTTCTGTTCCGATTGCCCGCCAACCTTTGTCAGACAGAGATTGCGCGCCACCTGGAAAAACAGCATCCGCTAGGCGTTCCCAAGTGCCACAGATTGCATCATTTTCATAAGAATTTAGAACAGCCACCTTGGCCTTTGGATATGCCGCTTTGATCGCCTGAATATCTCCAAAAAACCATGCTTCACCTTCCTCAACCGCGATGCAAAAACGAGTGGCTGGTTTTGGGTTGCAGGCATCCAGAATTGTACAAAGCTCTTGGCGAAATAACTTCAGGCACTTGTTGTCAAGATCACAAACCAAAATTACAGCAGCCGGATAGTCGTCTGGGTAATTGGCAAATGCATTTCCATAACCCCTGAGTAATCGAGGCAACTGGTCGAGCAGAATTCGTTTGCTTGGATCAGCTTTGCCGTTAAGGTTTTTTGGAATACGACCAATCCCCTTGTATAGGTGAACACTGAAAGTGTGCTCATCACCAATAATCTTGGGCACAAGAATGTTGAGCGCCTTTGCCCCAGACTGGTCTTCAACAAGTATTTCAAAATGCATCGGGTAACCTTGCATCCAGATAGTCGCTGTACCACAGTCCGCCCAGAGGCAGTCCCTCTGCTACCATGCTCTTCACGATTTCATCGTCGCTCGCCCGCCGAATAATTGAATAGCCGTCCGAACCTTTTTCCAGAATCCAGACTTCATCAGGTTCAAGGGCATCAACAAAATAAGGCTGATGTGTCGTAATGAAGACCTGCGATCCACCCTTTCGGCCAGTAGCATGTTCACGGAATTCCCTTGCCAGGGATTCCAATAACTTGTGGTACAGGCCATTTTCCGGCTCTTCAATACATAGAAATGGTGGTGGATTCGGGTCTTCCAGCAGTAGCAAATATGCGAAAACCTTCAGTGTCCCATCGGACATTTGTTGGGCATAAAAGGGGTCATTAAAACCTTTGTCGTTAAACCGAAGGAGTAACCGGCCATCATTCGTTTTTTCCGTATCAATCTTGTTAATGCCGGGAATTTTTTCGGCAATCCGATCCAGGATGGATTGAAAGCGCTTCGGATGTTCGCGCTCCATGAATTGCACGACATTGCCGAGGTTATCACCGTGAATGTTGAGGTGCTTCTGTGGACCCGCGAGGGGCAAACTCCGTGCTGCGTCCGGGGTGAAATAGCTCAAATACCATCCCTCAATAAATTTGCGGAAAGTGGAAATCCTTGGATGCTGTTTTAGTGCCCCAAGAGTTGCAATTCCGAGTTTGCGTTTATCCTCCAGTTCAACAATCTCTGTTTCTTTTGATTCCTCTTTTGTCTCGCCCGTTTTGATCGATTCCATCAATCCGAAAAGATCAAAGTCTCCGCTTTCTTCATCAAGGCCTTCTTGATCGCCTTTCCAGACAACGCCTTTTCCACTATTCAAAATCAGAAAGGAAAATGGCCAGCCGCGTGATTGGCCTTTGCGCCTTTGCCGAAGGCGTTCTTTTAGGACAAAAGGGCGCCCCGAATTGTCCACATCAATTGAAATCTCGTAGGTAATCGGGCGCGCATTTCCGTCTTCCTTGTAGTAGACCTCAAACACAATCGGCCCCTCTTGTCCTTGAGAGCGAATTTTTTTGAAACCACCTCGGCCACGTAAATCACAAGCCTCTTCAACACCAGACTTCAATGAATCTGCCAAGAAACCAAATGCGTCGAACAGGGTGCTTTTACCAACGCCATTTTTTCCAATTACTGCCGTCATGGGCGTGAGAGGTTCGGCGAGCTGCTGGTTCCATAGTCGGCCAAGTGTGACGTCTTTTAACGCCCTGAAATTTCTTATTCGGAAACCTTCAATCTTCGCCATATTATTAGCCTCACGTCTTGCGTTAATGCCTCATCTGACAAATCACCGAATCAGACTTAACCCCATCGGATATTGTAAGTTTATTCAGCCCACCTTGAAAACCTTCATCACCTCATCCCCCAGATGATTGATGACCTTCACCGCAATCCGACCTGACTTGGGTTTCTCGAACGGGCGCGAGGTGTCGCTGTTCAATGTCGCCCACGCCTCCGGGTCGATTTCCGCCTTGAGCGTGGTCTTGAGCGCGCCGTAGGGATCGTTGGCGCCGAGAAAGTAGGCGTGGCGGACGTTGAATTTGATGCCGTAGGGCGGATCGAAATAGATGCACTGCACCTTGCCGCGCAGGCCCTCGCGTTCGGCCAGGCTGGCCATGACCTGGAGCGAATCGCCGAGGATCATGCGGTTGGTCCAGTTCTGGTCGTGCTGGTAGAACGCGGTCTTGTCCGCGCCCGCAGGCGTGCCGTTGAAGTCGGCGAACAGGTCGGCGGTGATCTGTCCGGCGTCGTATTCGTGTTCCTTGGTGGCGCGCAGCAGGTCGTCGATCAGCGCCTTGGGGTGGACCTTTTCCTGGATGTAGAGCGGCTTTTTTGGGTCACCGTTCTGGGCGATGAGGTAGCAGGCGTAGCGGGTAAGCATGATGTCGGGGACTTCTTTCTCCGCCCCCTTCGGCATGGCGATCGTTTTGCCGACGTCGGCAAAATGATCGGACACTGCATGTCCGGTGACCTCGCAGGCGGTCTTGGCCTTGGAGACGACGTTCAGGAAGTTGTCCCATTTCGTGTAGCCAAGCAGGTGCTGGAGGTCGCGGGCAAGCCAGAATTCAATACCGTTTTCTGCATGCTGTGCGTGAGCTTCGAAGTTGTCGGTGAGCGCTTGAACGATCTCAGTTTTCATGGGCAACCCCTTCAATCATTTTGTTGAACGCGCTTTCGACCTTGGCCTTGAAGTCGGCCTCGATCCGGTACATCTCGGTGAACTCGGCGAACGCCCAGCGCCCATAGGTGCCAAGATGATTCACGCCGATGATCGAAGTGGGGTCGTATTGCTGCTCCTGCGTTGAAAGCCCCGCGCCGTCATCGAAAACGAAATCGTCCTGCCTGGCAGTGCTCTTGCGCTTCTTGGGCTTGGGGATTGGCGTGATGAACTTGGCGGGGCGGCGAGTTTCGAGAGTCCGCTGAGTAGGTTGCCCTTCCTTGTCAATCTCCCAATGCCTTGCCGGACATTCATAGGGGGAGTTGAGAATGGGGTGGTCAAAGAAGGGGTGGCTCATAGTCAATCTCGAACGGTGCTGAAAGGGAGGGCTTCTCGTTTTTTGCCCGCCAACGAGCGGATTTCATGCTACCAGCTTTTTGATTCTGTTGAGTGTCGATCCAGACGTTTGCCAATCAGCGCATGTCTTCGGTCTCCGCCTCTCCTTCCAGGGCCTTGCGCCACTGCATCATCTGGTATTCGTCGTAGCCCTTGCGCCCCTGCTTGCCGATCCAGGCGGTGTAGATCAGCAGCCCCACGATGAGAAACAGGGTGCCCCAGTTTCCCGCGCTGTCTATGGGAGCCGCCTGCCCCCGGCCCCAGGTGGTTTGCGGATCGACGAATCCGAAAAACATCGGGCCGATGATGGGGCCGATCAGGTAGGCGGCGACGACAATGGTGAGCAAATGCATGGCGATCCGCCACGGGGTCGGCAGGCTGCGACGGATGCATTGCTCCAGGGTGGGTTCCGGGATTGCCGGTTGGTTTTCGCTCATAGTGTCAGCACCAGTTTTCCGCTCATGTGTCCGTTCTCGATCAGCCGGTGGGCCTGCGCCGCCTGTTCCAGGGGCAGGGTCTGGCTGAGCAGGATTTCCAGGCGCCCATCCTCCAGCATGAGGGCGCCGGATTCGAGTATGCGGCGCTGCCGGACGCCTTCTTCATGCAGGCCGAGAAACATCGGGGTGAGCATCAGTTCATAGTGGATACTCTGGTTGCGCAGGCGCGCCAGCTTGATGTCGGCGGCGGCGCATTCGCTTTGCAGCAGGGTGACGATCCTGCCGTACACCCCGGCGGCGGCGAAGGAACGGCAAAAAGTCGCGCCGCCGACGGTATCGAATACCACATCCACCCCCTGCCCACCGCTCCAATCGAGCGCGGCCTGGACGAAATCGACGCTCGTGTAGTCGAAGGCGATATCCGCGCCGAATCGCCGCACCAGCGCGGCCTTTTCCGCACCGCTAACGGTGGCGGCAACGCGCGCGCCGGCCTGTTTCGCCAGTTGCACCGCGAGATGGCCGACTCCGCCGGCTGCGGCATGGATCAGCACGCGCTCGCCACCTTGCAGGCGGGCGCGCTCGAACAGGCTTTCCCAGGCGGTGATGAGCGCCAGCGGCACGGCGGCGGCCTGGGCGAAGGAAAGGTTTTTCGGCTTGGCGGCGGCGAAATCCTCGTGAAGGGTGGTGTATTCCGCGTAGCAGCCGGGGTCGGCGCCGATGCCGCCGCGGCAGAAATAAACCTCGTCGCCCGGCTGAAAGCGGGTGACGGCGGCGCCCACGCTTTCCACCACCCCGGCGCCGTCGCAACCGAGAATGGCGGGCAGGCGCTCGGGAAAGTAGGTGCCGTTCTTGCGCAACTTGGTATCCACCGGGTTCACCCCGGCGGCCTTCAGGCGCACCCGCAAGTGGTGGGCGCCGGGCAGCTCGGGAAGCGGCGCCTCGCCGAGGTGCAGCACCTCCGCAGCGCCGGGGCCGGGCATCAAAATGGCTTTCATGGTTTTCATCGCAGGGACTCGCTGTGTGTGCATGGCTCGGGCAAAGTATAATGAAGACGAATTCAAACAGGAAACGTCTTGATGAGCACCCGTAAAACCATACCGATCTTCCCGGCGGAAGAAACCGAGGAAGTCGATGCCTGCGCCAGCGCCGAACCCTATGCCCTGATGGTGCTGGGCGACGCCATGCTGCCGGAGTTCGAGGACGGCGACATCATCGTCGTCGAGCCGGAAGGCCTCGCGCGCGACGGCTCCTTCGTGGTGGCTTTCCACAACGAGGAATACACCTTCCGCCAGTTGCGCATCCGCGACGGACGCCACACCCTGGCGGCGCTCAATCCCGCCTACCCCGCCGAGGACATCCCCGGCATCGAGGCGGTCAAGGGCGTGGTGATCCAGAAGAAGAAACCGGGCAAGCGCAAGTCGTTCAAGTCCTACATATAATCTGGGTCAGCGCCTCGGGATTGACGGCTCGCAGCGGTTCCATTACGGTTCCACATTGGTTTTGACATGGAGTCGGAGCATGACCACCATCACCCTGAAAAACATCCCGGACAATTTGCACCAACGCCTGAAGGAAAGCGCCACCCAACACCATCGCAGCCTCAACCGGGAAATTATCGCCCGCCTTGAAGCCCAGCTCATGCCGCCCGCACGGAATGTCGAAAGCAAATTGGCCGAACTGCGCCAATTGCGCCAGCGCCAGCCGGTTTATGCCGTGCCGGAAGAAATCGATGCATTGAAACACGAAGGCCGCCCATGATCGTGGCGGATGCCAACCTGCTCGCCTATTTGCTGATGGAAGGGGCGATGCTGCCGCTCGCCGAGCAGGTGTTTCGCAAAGACCCGGACTGGACGGCGCCCGCCCTGTGGCGCTCGGAATTCCGTAACGTAATTACGGGTTTCATGCGGCGCGGCCAACTGAGCCTGGAAAACGCGCTGGAATATTGGCATCAGGCCGAAACACTCATCTTTTCCCCCGAAGTAGAGCCCACCGGCGCCGCCGTGCTCCAACTCGCCCACGCCAGCGGCTGCACCGCCTACGATTGTGAATTCGTGGCCCTGGCGCAAAAACTCGGCGTGCCGCTGGTCACGGCGGACAGCCAAATCCTCAAGGCGTTTCCCGGAATTGCCCTCAGCCCCCAGGAGTTCCTGGAGAAAAATTAGCACCATGACGCTGCTCGTGTAGGAGCGACCTCCCGGTCGCGAAGTTGTCGAAAATCGCGACCGGGAGGTCGCTCCTACAAAGTGTTTCTCTCGCTATAATCTTTCCCACAAGCATAACAAGGGGATGGCGGCATGGTTGCACCGTACCAGGATAGCCGATTGTGGAAATCGGCGATGGCGGATCGCAGGGATGGGCTGGATGCACAGCGCGGCGTGTTGCGCGAGGCTTACAAGAAATTCCACAACAACGCGGTCGTTTTTGCCGCGCAAGTCCGCGCCGATCTCCCCGACCTGACCGATCACGGCGCCGACCACTTCAACGGGTTGTGGCATCTCGCCTCGAAGATCGTCGGCGCGGGCTGCGAACTCAATCCGGCGGAAGCCTTCGTCTTCGGCGGGGCCATCCTGCTCCACGATGCCGGCAACTGCCTGGCCGCCTATCCCGGCGGCCTGGAAGCCATCCGCCAGGGCGACGCCTGGCGCGATGTGGTCGCCCAGTGGGGGCTGAAGGAGGATGTGCTTGCCAAAGGTTCGCCCGATTACCAGCGGGTATTGCTGGAAGTGCTGCGCCAACTGCATCCGCTGCAAGCCAAGAATCTGGCGAAGATGTCCTGGACTTTTCCCAGCACCGGCTCCGCCAGATATTTGCTGGAAGACGAAGAGCTACGCAATTTTTATGGCCCCCTGATGGGCGAAATCGCCGCCAGCCACGGCGAGACGACCCACGACATCGAGCGCTTCGCCGACCGCAAAACCACTACCCACACCAATCTCCATCCCGCCGACTGGCCGGTCGATGCGCTCAAGCTGGGGGCACTGCTGCGTGTCGCAGATGCTGCCCACCTCGATGCCACGCGGGCACCCGGATTCCTCTATGCCTTGACCCAACCGGCGGAAGGCTCCGATCCCCATTGGCACTTCCAGAACAAGCTGGGCATTCCAGACGGCGACCCCAAGCTCAGCGAACTGATCTTCTCCAGCGGCGGCGATAGTTTTTCCGAAGCAGAGAACGCCGCCTGGTGGCTGTGTTACGACGCCTGCCGGATGGCCGACAACGAACTGCGCGCCGTCGATCAAATCCTCCGCGAGCATGGCCGCGCTCCCTTTGCTTTACGTGCGGTGCGCGGCATTTCCGATCCGGCCCAGTTTGCCATGCAAGTGCGCACCGAAGGCTGGCACCCGGTCGATACCTCGCTACGCATCAGCGACGTGAACCGCTTGGTGCAAAACTTCGGTGGCGAAAAACTCTACGGCGACAAGCCCTACCTCGCCCTGCGCGAACTCCTGCAAAACGCCGCCGACGCCGTGCGCGCCCTGCGCGCTATGGGCGGTCTCGGCCCCGAGGAAGGGCGCATCGACGTGGAACTGGAAGAAGAGGACGGCGAGACCTGGCTGCACGTCACCGATGATGGCATCGGCATGAGCCAATACGTTCTCACCAACGTCCTGCTAGATTTCGGCAAATCGCTGTGGAGCAGCAAGGATTTGCGCCGCGAATGGCCGGGTTTGTCGGGTAGCGGCTTCGAGGCCACCGGGCAGTTCGGTATCGGTTTCTTTTCGGTGTTCATGCTGGGCGACCATGTCAAAGTCGCCAGCTTGCGCTATGGCGCGAGTCACAATACTTGCCGAGTGCTGGAATTTGCCAATGGGTTGCAGCAGCGACCGATACTACGTGAGCCGAGAAAGGAGGAAAAACCGAGACGGTATGGGACTCGGGTGTCGGTAAAACTAAGAAATCCAATAAGTATTTTGATTAAGAAACGGCCTAGCGAGGAAAAGTATCGCGTAATGAATATTGTGGAAGCTGGGGAAACTCACGAATTCTTCTGGTCAATAAATGAAACTGTAGCTGCGCTGACTCCAGCATTGGATATAAATGTAAATTGCCGCAACGGGGACAGCGATAGGGTTCCTTGCATAAGAGCCAATGATTGGCGCGATCTCCCCGATGAAAAACTGTTACTGCGAATCCAACCATTAGTTAGAGATAGATGGGGAGGAATTCATGATGTTGGATATTCTCTGCTGCCTGTAATTAGTGATGATGGTAGGTTGATTGGGCGTTGTGCGCCCGATACTAGATGGTTTGCCACGGGTGTTATTGTCGTTAATGGAATTTATGCGGGTGAAATTCAGTGTTTTTGGGGAATATTGAGTGCGAAACAGAATTCGGATCTCTCACGCCAGCAGGCGGTTCCTATTGCCGGAAAAAAGGAGATGGGGGATTGGGCTAATCGACAACATCAGTTAATAAAGCATAAGGGGAATCTGGCCGATGTCATAAGACTTACATCAATGGTATTGGCTCTGGGCGGCAATGTTGCAGATCAGGATTTGGCAAAAAACAATAATGAGCGATTCAATGAGGTAGGGTTGCGTATTCTGGCATCAAAACATGATGATCTCTGGTTTGCGCTTGGCCTAGAAAATTTTGATTTGTTACTGGATGGTGAGTTTTCACGCGACGAATTCTACGACGGCTTGGAAATCAAGCCAAATTGCCTTTATTGGAATCCAGAAATGCTCGGAAAGATTGGTTTCCTGTCTGGAAATGGGGATTGGCCGCCCGAGAATCGCACAATGAATAGCCCGAGTTGCATTATTGATGTAATTACCAATACGTTAAGTGCTGCATGGGGAAATCTAATAACTGACGAACCCAAAGAGCCGCAGGTTGTCGGTGACGTCAACGGCATGCCGGTGCGCCGCCGCGTGAAAATTTTCCGCAAAGCCCCGTAGGAGCGACCTCCAGGTCGCGAACAGCGGTGCTGGGCGCGGAGACAGCGTTTGCCGATAGAGGCGGTCGCGACCGGGAGGTCGCTCCTACAGGGGGGGGGGGCATGGGGCGGGAGGCGCATGGCGGGGATTTGCGCAAGGGGCGTTACTCGGAGACGGGGCGCGTCTATCTGGTGACGGCGGTGGCCGAGGCGCGGCGGGCGTTGTTCGCCGACATCGCGCTTGGGCGGGAAGTTGTCTGCTCCATGCGCCATCACGATCTCGCCGGGGATTCGGAAACGCTGGCCTTCGTGGTGATGCCGGATCATTTTCATTGGCTGTTCGGCCTGGGGGAGGACATTTCGCTCGACCGCTTGGTGAAATCGGTAAAGAGCTTTTCCGCCCGCCGCATCAATCGGCACCTTGGCGGCAGAGGCAGGGTGTGGCAGTCGGGTTTTCATGACCACGCCTTGCGCCGCGACGAGGATGTCGTCCACGTTGCCCGTTACGTTGTCGCCAATCCGTTGCGTGCGGGATTGGCGGAAAGGTTGGGGGATTATCCGCTGTGGGATGCGGCGTTTTTGTAGGAGCGCCCCCCTGGTCGCGATTTTCAAACTTCGCGACCGGGAGGTCGCTCCTACGGGGGGCATTGCCACCTGTGATAAACTTTTCTCATTTCCCTAAACAAATTTGGCTCACTTATGTCCGGCAATACCATCGGTAAACTCTTCACCGTCACTTCCTTCGGCGAATCGCACGGGCCGGCCATCGGCTGCGTGGTGGACGGCTGCCCGCCCGGGCTCGAACTGTGCGCGGCGGATATCCAGATCGAGCTCGACCGGCGCAAGCCGGGCACTTCGCGCCACGTCACCCAGCGCCGCGAGTCGGATACGGTGGAAATCCTTTCCGGGGTGTTCGAAGGCAAGACCACCGGCACGCCCATCGGCCTCTTGATCCGCAACGAAGATCAGCGCAGCAAGGATTACGGCAACATCGCCGCGACCTTCCGCCCCGGCCATGCCGATTACACCTACTGGCAGAAATACGGCATCCGCGACTATCGCGGCGGCGGGCGCTCCAGCGCGCGCGAGACGGCGGTGCGCGTGGCGGCGGGGGCGATTGCCAAGAAATGGCTGCGCGAGCGTTTCGGCGTGACGGTGCGCGGTTACATGGCGCAGCTCGGCCCCATCGTGGTGCCTTTCAAATCCTGGGAGACGGTGGGCGGCAATCCCTTTTTCGCCGCCGATGACAGCGTCGTCCCGCAACTCGAAGCCTATATGGACGAACTGCGCAAGGAAGGCGACTCGGTGGGCGCGAAAATCGCCGTGGTGGCGCAGGGCGTGCCGGTGGGCTGGGGCGAGCCGGTGTACGACCGGCTGGACGCCGACATCGCCCACGCCATGATGGGCATCAACGCGGTGAAGGGCGTGGAAATCGGCGCGGGCTTTGCCTGCGTGGCCCAGAAAGGCAGCGAACATGGCGATGAGCTGACGCCGGACGGTTTTCTTTCCAACCACGCGGGCGGCATCCTCGGCGGCATTTCCAGCGGCCAGGACATCACCGTCAACATCGCCATCAAGCCGACCTCCAGCATCCGCATTGCGCGCCACTCCATCGACCAGTCGGGCAACCCCGCCACGGTTTCCACCGAAGGGCGCCACGACCCCTGCGTCGGCATCCGCGCCACCCCCATCGCCGAGGCCATGCTGGCCCTCGTGCTGATGGATCACGCGCTGCGCCACCGCGCGCAGAATGCCGACGTGGCCTGCGCCACGCCGAAAATCGCCGGTTGAAGATTCATTACGGGGAGACATCATGGGCCATTCACTGAAAAAAACGGAATGGCAGTCGCCGCAGGACTATCTGGAAATGGAAATGGCCTCGCCGGAGCGGCACGAATACGTCGATGGCGAGGTGTTCGCCATGACCGGGACGAGCCGCCCGCACAACGTCATTGCGGGCAACCTTTACATGCTGCTACGCAACGAATTGCGCGGCAAGGGGTGTCGCGCTTACTTCGCGGACATCAAGCTGCGCATCGAGGCCGCCAACTGTTATTTCTACCCCGACCTGATGGTCACCTGCACGGAAGCCGACCGCTTGAGCCAGCACGTCATGAACGAGCCCGTGCTGGTGGTGGAAGTGCTCTCGCCTTCCACCGCGCTGTACGACCGCGACCGCAAGTTCGCCGCTTACCGCCGCCTGTCGAGCCTGCGCGAATACGTGCTGGTGGACACGGAACGGATGGGTATCGAGTGTTTTCGCCGGACGGATCACGGCGAATGGATCCTGCATCCTTACGGCGCGGGCGAAAGCGTCACGCTGCATAGCTTGGCGCTGACCTTCCCGCTCGAAGCCGCCTATGAGGACGCCGGTCTTCCGGCGGATTCCGAATAGTTTTTCCCTCTCCCGGATCATGAGGTTGTGGACGCTGCACCCGCAGTATCTCGATGTGCGCGGGCTGGTGGCGTTGTGGCGCGAAGCGCTGCTGGCGCAAAAGGTGTTGACCGGCGCCACGCGCGGCTACCGACATCACCCCCAGTTGGCGCGCTTCCGGGCGCTGGACGATCCGTTGGCTGGCATCGCCTCATATCTCTCCGCCGTGCATGAAGAAGCCGTGCGGCGCGGCTACCGTTTCGACGCCACGAAAATCACGGCAACGCGCCACGGCGGCCTGATCGACGCCACGGACGGACAACTGGCCTACGAATTCGAACACCTGCAGCGCAAGCTCGCCGTGCGCGACCACGCCAGGTTTCAGGAACTGCAAATCATCACGCAACCTGCCGCGCACCCGCTGTTCCGCATCGTTCCTGGCCCCATCGCGGCGTGGGAAATCAAAACAGCTTCCTAGCTTTTTCCCAGAATCGACCCCAGCACCCCGCGCAACACCCGCCGTCCCAGTTCGTTGCCGATGGTGCGCGCCGCGCTTTTCGCCAGGGTTTCCAGCACGCCGGCGCTGCTTCTGCCCGAAGCGGTGCTTTTTCCCCCCAGGCTGCCGAGCAGGCCGCCTAGGTCGAAACCGCCGCCGACAGCGGTGGCCTCTCGGTTCTCGCCGCTCGCGGCAACACGTCCCTTGAGTTTTTCGTAAGCCGATTCGCGGTCCACCGCTTGTTCGTAATGCCCGTAGAGCAGGGAGTTTTTGACGGTTTCCGCGCGTTCCGCCGCGCTCACCGGGCCGATGCGGCTGCCGGGCGGAGCGACCAGGGCGCGCTCGACCGGCACGGGGCTGCCCTTCTCGTCGAGGAAGGACACCAGCGCCTCGCCCACGCCGAGCTCGGTGATGGCACTTGCCACGTCGAGGCCGGGGCTGGCGCGGAAGGTTTCCGCCGCTGCGCGCACCGCCTTCTGGTCGCGCGGGGTGAAGGCGCGCAGGGCATGCTGCACACGATTGCCGAGCTGTCCGAGCACCGCATCGGGAATGTCCAGCGGGCTTTGCGTGACGAAATACACGCCCACCCCCTTGGAGCGGATCAGGCGCACCACCTGCTCGATCTTTTCCAGCAGCGCGGCGGGGGCGTCGTTGAACAAGAGGTGCGCCTCGTCGAAGAAGAACACCAGCTTGGGCTTGTCGGCGTCCCCCACCTCCGGCAGGTTTTCGAAAAGCTCCGAGAGTAGCCACAGCAGCAGCGTGGAATAGGTGCGCGGTGCGTGCATCAGTTTGTCGGCGGCGAGAATGTTGATGATGCCGTGGCCCTGGCGGTCGGTCTGCATCAGGTCGTCGAGATTGAGCGCCGGTTCGCCGAACAGCCCTTCCCCGCCCTCGCTTTCCAGCGCCACCAGCCCGCGCTGGATGGCGCCGATGCTGGCGGCGGAAATGTTGCCGTAATCCGTAGTGAAAGTGCGCGCATTCTCGCCGACGTGTTGCAGCATGGCGCGCAGATCCTTGAGATCGAGCAGCAACAGGCCGTTGTCGTCGGCGATCTTGAACACCAGCGCCAGCACGCCCGATTGCGTTTCGTTGAGATTGAGCAGGCGCGCCAGCATCAGCGGCCCCATGTCGGAGATGGTGGCGCGCACCGGGTGCCCCTGTTCGCCATACACGTCCCAGAAAGCCACCGGATTGGCGGCATGGGAAAAATCTTCCAGTTTCATGCGCTTCACGCGCTCGACGATTTTCGGGTGTTCCGTGCCGATACGGGAGAGGCCCGCCAGGTCGCCCTTCACGTCGGCCATGAACACCGGCACCCCGGCACAGCTGAACTGCTCGGCCAGGCGTTGCAGGGTCACGCTCTTGCCGGTGCCGGTGGCGCCGGCGATCAGGCCGTGGCGGTTGGCGAGGCGCAACAGCAGCGAAAGCGGCTTCTTGCCCTGGGCGATGAAGATTTCAGTCATGGCGGCATCCTTACGCGGGTAAATGCGGAAATGGTAACATTGCGCCTTTCAATTCCAAACCATCCGGGGCAGTCATGGCAGGTCATAGCAAGTGGGCCAACATCCAGCATCGCAAAGGGCGTCAGGACGCCAAGCGCGGCAAGATTTTCACCAAACTCATCAAGGAAATCACGGTTTCCGCGCGCCTCGGCGGCGGCGACCCGAACTTCAACCCGCGCCTGCGCGTGGCGGTCGACAAGGCCAAGGAGGAAAACATGCCCTCCGACAACATCGACCGCGCCATCAAACGCGGCACCGGCGAACTGGAGGGCGTGAGCTACGAGGAAATCCGCTACGAAGGCTACGGCCCCGGCGGCATCCCGGTGATCGTCGATTGCCTGACCGACAACCGCACGCGCACCGTGGCCGACGTGCGCCACGCCTTTTCCAAGCATGGCGGCAACATGGGTACGGAAGGCTCGGTCGCGTTCCTCTTCAAGCACTGCGGCCAATTGCTGTTCGCGCCCGGCGCCATTGAGGACAAGATCATGGAAGCCGCCCTGGAAGCGGGCGCCGAAGACGTGGTGAGCAACGACGACGGCAGTATCGAAGTGATTACCGCCCCCTACGAATTCGGCAACGTCAAGGATGCGCTGGAAAAAGCCGGGCTGAAAGCCGAGCTGGGCGAAGTGACCATGAAGCCCGCCAACGAAACCGAACTCGCAGGCGACGATGCCGCGAAAATGCAAAAACTGCTGGACGCACTGGACAACCTGGACGACGTGCAGGACGTCTATTCGGCGGCGGTATTCGACGAATAACGGGCCGCCGTCAGCGGGTTTCCCCTGGGGGTGGTCGTGGAATCCTCAGGGTGGTCCCGGTTCAGTTCTGTCCGCCGTTCGGCGGCGACATCCCCTTGGGCAGCAACACCCACATTTTCCCGCCCTGCTTCATGGCGCCGGCCTGTTTGCCCGCTTCGTTGCCGAAACCCCAGAAGAAATCCGCGCGCACTACGCCGCGTATCGCGCCGCCGGTATCCTGCGCCAGCATCAAACGTTGCAGGGGTTTGGCGCTGTTCGGCCAGGTGGTGGCGAGAAACACCGGCGCGCCCAGCGGGATATAACGCGGATCAACGGCGATGCTGCGCCCGGCGGAAAGCGGCACGCCCAGCGCCCCGAACGGGCCGCCGCCGCTGTCGGGCAGCTCGCGGAAAAACACGTAGCTGGCGTTGTGGTTGAGCAGTTCCGGCAGCTTGGCGGGGTTCTGCCGCCCCCATTCCTTGATGCCCTGCATCGAGGCTTTTTCCAGCGGCAAATCGCCGCGCTCCACCAGCGCCTTGCCGATGGAACGGTAGGGATGGCCGTTCTGGTCGGCATAACCCACGCGCACCATCTCGCCGTTTTCCAGGCGCACGCGCCCGGAACCCTGGATTTGCAGGAAGAACAGTTCCACCGCGTCCTCCACCCACAGCAATTCGCGGCCTTTCAGGGGTGCCGCGCCGTTATCGATTTCGGCGCGCGTGTAGTAGGGCACCAGGCGATTGCCTTGCAGGCGCCCGCGCAGGCGCAGGTTTTTCAGTTCGGCATACACCGATCCCAGATCCACGGTAATCATGTCGTCCGGCACGCCGTACAGCGGGTGCGGATAGCGCTTGCCCGGCGCGCGGCTGCCCGCCAGCAGGGGTTCGTAATAGCCGGTGACCAAGCCGTCGCTGCCGCCGTCCGGGTTGGTGGCCTGCCAGGGGGTGAAATGCCGCTCGAAGAAGGCGCGTAGCGCCGCGCCGTCCGTGGCGGGCAAGGCGGCCGCCGCCGCGCATGCTTCCTGCCAGGCGGCGCGTTTTTGCAGCACGTTACAGCTTTGCCGTAAGGCTTCCCAGGCTTGGGCGGGATCGTCCTCGCGCCAGCCACTGAGAGCTTCCCAGGCGGCGGGTTGCAGGGTGGGCGCAGCGGGTGGCGGCGGCGCCACGGGCGGCGCGGCGGGCGGGCAAACAGGACAGACTGGACAAGCGGGGCAGGCAGGACACACCTGTGTCGGCGGACAGGCCGCCGCGACGGGGGCGATGGCGGGGGAGGGCGGCATTGCGGCACAGGCGGAAAGCGCCAGCACGGGCAACAGGAGCAGCAGTTTTTTCATAAAGGAGGCGCCAAGTATCGGGAAACGGCCTGTATTTTACCGGCAAATCGGGGGGCGGGTGCCGTACTCCGGGCGCATTACAGTTGCACCAATGTGGCCGTCTTCGGGTCGTAGACCCTCTCGGTGATCGAGCCATCCCGGATGCGCGCAACCGCTTCGTCAATCACCTGAAGCGGCACCAGAAACCACTCCCGTGGCTTCACTGGCTGACCGAAGCGGTCCGAGAGGGTCAGCGATGGACAGCGAAGGGATGGTGCAGGTGTTGGTGGGGGCGCTCGTAGCTGTGCATATCGAATTTTGTGGAGCATGCGTACACCACAAAATCAGTAATGGAGTCAGTTTTTGCTTTTGCGCTCCAGTAGCGGATTTTCGGAGTGTACAAGCTCCATAAGCCGCTCATAGCACCTCTCGGCCTTCGGCCAGATTGACCAGCCGAGGAAAGCACAGCGTGGCCGGGCGTCTACCACTGCCGGGCTGTAATTCACGCAAGATGCCCGTCTCTTTCATCTGCCGCAACAGGCCGGGCGTCGTCTTCTCGTGGATGCCAAACTCTTTGAAAAGCTGTTGTGCCAGATCAGATGAGCGGAAAACAGGCTTACTGAATATGGCATCCAGCACATGCACCGTGTACTGCGAATGTGTGGCTGCCTGAATGGCCAACTTCATTTCTTCGTACAACGCTTGAATGGCCGTTACACGGATGCTGTTCTGGCCTGCCTGGGTGATGATGGCATGCAGGAAGAAAGCGATCCAGCCGTTCCAGTCGCCTTCGGTCGAGATGGCCCTGAGCTGCTGATAATATTCCTCCCGATGACTCTCCAGATACTCGGACAGGTAGAACATCGGCTGGGATAAAGCCCGCTTCTGGTACAAAAACAGCGGAATCAAAATGCGGCCAATCCGGCCATTGCCATCCTTGAATGGATGCAACAACTCAAACTGCGCGTGCACCACCGCCGTTTGCAGCAGAAAATCGACATCATCGCTGTCCAGATATTTCTCCCACGCCTGCAAGTGGTCGGGCAGTTGATGCGGATTGGGCGGCACAAAAGTCGCCTGCTCCATCGTGCAGCCGTGCTTGCCGATCCAATTCTGATCAAGGCGAAACTCGCCCGGCGTCTTGTCCTGCCCACGCACGCTACTCATTAAAATGCGGTGCAACTCGCGCACAAAACCCAAGCGAATGGGGTAATCCTTCAAATGCTCGCGTGCCGAATACAAGGCAAGGCGGTAGTTGGAAATTTCCTGAATGTCCGCGTATTTTTCGCCTTGCTTGATGAGCCCGGCTTCCTGCTCCAACACCTCATCCACGGTGGCCTGTGTCCCCTCGATCTTGGACGACAAGACGGCTTCCTGCGTGGTCAGCGGCGAAAGCATCACCGCCGGATTAGGGATGCCTTGCAGCAGGCCATCGTAGCGCGCCAATGCCGCGTTAGCCTGCCCCACCAAAGGCAACAGGCGACGAAAATCAAGGTCGGTCAGTGGTAATGTATTCGGTGTGTAGGGATACATGCGTAGCTCCTCAGAGACACTGACGCGCCATTGCCAGGCGGATGGACTGATTGTTCATGCGTTCTTTCCCCTTTTCGTTTTCGGCATAGACTTGGCCGCCGCCGTCATCTTGGTATAAAGCTCAAACAGTTTTTCCAACCGCTCGTGTCGTTCTTGAAGCGCCGCCCGATGTAGATGCGCTCCAGCACTTCGTCGTTGCGTTCGTGAGCGTGGCGCAGATTGTCCGGCATGGTTTCCGGGTCGTAGAGGTCGGCGATGGTGGCGGGGAAATGCGCCTCGCGGGCCAGATCAGAAATGGCGGCTTCGATTTCTACGGCATTCATGGGATGGGTGGCCCGATTAGCTTTTTTCCGTATGGCGTTCCGCATTGGGGCATGGATTCATGGCTGTTTTGCGGATACTGAAAAACAGGCGGGAAGTCTAACAGCCCCTCCACCTTTGCGGTAGCGGCCTTACATGGCGCCCTCAATGCGCCGCAAAGCGGCTATGATATGCGCGCGGCATGACCCGTGCGCCGGACAATTTCTGTGGCATCATCAGGATCGAACACCATGAGCGAAGAAATACTGATCAACGTCACCCCCCAGGAAACCCGCGTGGCGGTGATGGAACAGGGGGCCGCGCAGGAAATCCATATCGAGCGCACCAGCAGCCACGGGCTGGTCGGCAATGTTTATCTCGGGCGGGTGTGCCGCGTGTTGCCGGGGATGCAGTCGGCCTTTGTCGAAATCGGGCTGGAGCGCGCGGCCTTCCTGCACGTGGCCGACATCTGGCAGGACCCGCCCGCCGCAGAAAACCGCCCCATCGAGAAAATCCTTTTCGAGGGGCAAACCCTGCTGGTACAAGTCATCAAGGACCCCATCGGCACCAAGGGCGCGCGGCTTTCCACGCAGATCAGCTTTGCCGGGCGCTTCCTGGTGTATTTGCCGCAGGAAACCCACATCGGCATTTCGCAGCGCATCGAAAACGAAAGCGAGCGCGAAATGCTGCGTGAAAAGCTCCAGCACCTGTTGCCGGCGGACATCAGCGGCGGCTTCATTATCCGCACCATGGCGGAAACCGCCAACGACCGGGAACTGTCGGCGGACATCGCCTACCTGTGCAAGCTGTGGAGCGACATCCGCGACAAGGCGCTAAGCGCCAAGGCCACCGCCCTGCTGTACCAGGACCTGGACTTGTCGCTGCGCGTGCTGCGCGATTTCGTCAACGACGACACCGACCGCATCCTGGTGGATTCGCGCGAGACCTTCCAGAAAATGCTGGAATTCGCCGAAACCTACACCAGCAACGTGGCCTGCAAGCTGGAGCACTATGCCGGCGAACGCCCGCTGTTCGACCTGCGCGGGGTGGAGGAAGAAATCGAGCGCGCGCTGTCGCGCCGCGTCGATCTGAAATCCGGCGGCTATCTGATCATCGACCAGACCGAGGCGCTCACCACCATTGACGTCAACACCGGCGGCTTTGTCGGCGGGCGCAATTTCGACGACACCATTTTCAAGACCAACCTCGAAGCGGCGCAGGTGATCGCCCGCCAGTTGCGCCTGAGAAACCTGGGCGGCATCATCATCACCGACTTCATCGACATGGACAACGAGGAGCACAAGGAACTGGTGCTGGCGGAGTTGCGCAAGACCCTGGCCAAGGACCGCACGCGCATGTCGGTGAACGGCTTCTCCGCGCTCGGCCTGGTCGAGATGACGCGCAAGCGCACGCGCGAAAGCCTGGCGCACGTGCTGTGCGAATCCTGTCCGGTATGCCATGGGCGCGGCAACCTGAAAACGCCGCAAACCATGTGCTATGAAATCCTGCGCGAGATCGTGCGCGAAGCGCGCCAGTTCAACCCCCGCGAATTCCGCATCCTCGCCTCGCAGCCGGTGATTGATCTGTTTCTCGACGAGGAATCGCAAAGCCTGGCGCAACTCGGCGATTTCATCGGCAAGCCGATTTCCTTGCAGGTGGAAAGCCAGTATAGTCAGGAACAATATGACATTGTGCTGATGTGAGAGCCATGTACCGCACCCGCCCCGAGCACCTCCCTCTCGAGAGTTCCTTTTTCAAGCTGCCCGATACCCTGCTGCTGGTCTTCGACCAGGATTGGGCGTTGCGCCGCATCAGCGATGCCTGGTCGGCGGCGCTGGGTTACCCGCAGGAAGCGTTGCGGCAACGCGACTTTCTCGACCTGCTACACGAGGACGACCGCGCCGCCAGCCGCGACAAGCTGGCGGCCATGAGCCGCGACAACGCCACCCTGCGTTTTCCCACGCGCTGCCGCCGTCTCGACGGCAGCTACCTCGGCGTGGCCTGGAACGTCAGTTTCGACGCGGACGAAGGCCTGTATTTCGCCTCCGCCCACGAAACCGCGGTCAATCTCAACGGCGACGACGCCCATCTCCCCGACATGTTCGTCGACGGGTTGACCGGCCTGCCCAACCGCAGCCTGTTCCTCGACCGCCTGGAACACACCCTGCGGCGCAGCGAACGGCGCAAGGAGTTGCAATTTGCCGTGCTCTATTGCGGCATCGACCGCTTCAAGGTCATCAACCACAGCCTCGGCCACCGCATGGGCGACCTGCTACTGATGAACGTGGCCAATGTGATCCGCAACATCATCCGCCCCACCGACATGGCGGCCCGCCTGGCCGGGGATGAATTCGCCCTGCTGCTGGAGGATATCCGCGACATCAGCACCACGTTGCTGGTGGTCAGCCGCATCCAGGAAAAACTCAAGCTGCCCTTTGCCCTTGAAGGACACGAGGTGTTTACCAGCGTCTCCTTCGGCATCGTCGCCAGTGGCGATGTCTATCGCACGCCGGACGAGATGCTGCGCGACGCCAACATGGCGATGGTCCGTTCCAAGGCGCAGGGCGGCGGCGGCTACGTGGTGTTCAACCAGGAAATGCACGACCGGGCGGTGCGCCGCATGGCGCTGGAGCTGGACCTGCGCCATGCCGTGGAGCGCAGCGAATTCGAGGCCTATTACCAGCCCATCGTTTCCCTGGCGGACCGGCGCCTGGCCGGCTTCGAGGCTCTGGTGCGCTGGCGCCACCCGGCCAAGGGCATGATTTCACCCGTCGAATTCATCCCGGTGGCGGAAGAAACCGGGCTGATCGTTCCCCTGGGGCGCTGGATGCTGCAGGAAGCCTGCCGCCAGGCGCGCGACTGGCAGTTGCGCCTGCCGGAAAGCGGGCCGCTCACCGTCAGCGTCAACCTCTCCGCCCGCCAGTTGCTGCATCCCGGCCTGCTCGACGAAGTGGCCGCCGCGCTCTCGGCAAGCGGCCTGCCGCCGGCCCTGCTCAAGCTGGAAATTACCGAAAGCGTGATGATGCAGGATGCCGATACCGCCATCGCGCTGCTCAACCGCCTCAAGGAAATGGGGCTGCGCCTGCTGCTCGACGACTTCGGCACCGGCTACTCGTCGCTCTCCTACCTGCACCGCCTGCCCATCGATACCCTGAAGATCGACCGCTCCTTCATCATCAACCTGCACCAGAACGAAGCCGCCCGGCATTTCGTGGAAACCATGGTGCATCTCGCCCGCAAACTCGGCAAGGACGTGATTTGCGAAGGGGTGGAACTGGAAGCGCAGGCTGGCATCCTCGCCGCCATGGGTGCAGAATACAGCCAGGGCTTCCTCTATTCGCGCCCGGTCGCCGCGCACGAGGCGGAAATGCTGATCCTCACCGGGCTGGAAGGCGATCCGGCGATTCGCTGAAAGCTTTCCGGGATGAATTTTCACCATTGGAATGGTTAATTCGATGCGCTCCGCACTTCCCGCCATACTGGCATTTTTCTCCCTGCTTCCGGCCAGCCCCGGCCATGCCGGACCACTGGAACTGGTCGGCGCCAGCACGGTGGCCAGGGAGATCATCGCCCCCATCGCCGAACCCTTCCGCAATGCCACCGACAAGGAAATCCGTACCCAGGCCGTCGGCACCGGTGCGGGCATGATCGCCCTGTTTCAGGGCAAGACCCGCGCGGCGATGGTTGCCGAATCGCTCGACGACGCGCTCTACACCACCCGCCAGGTCGCAAAAATGCAGGGGATAGTCCTCGATGTGCCGCCCAATCTGGTGATGACCGAACTGGGAAAAAACCGCCTGGTCGTTATCGTGCACCAGGACAACCCGGCGGTGGCGCTCACCCGCACGCAACTCAAGGATCTGTTCAGCGGACGCATCGCCAACTGGAAGGAGGTCGGTGGCGCGGACCTGCCCGTCGTGCCGGTCACCAGCGTGCTGGGCAACGCCATCCGCACCGTGGTGCAGATCAAGGTGATGGACGGCGCCAACTATAAGGCCGGCATCCGCGAGACGCCGACGCCCGGCGAGGCGATACCGCTGGTCGCCGCCGACAGGGGCGCCATCGCGGTGGTCAGTCTGGCCGGTTGGAGCAGCAACGCCACCGGCACACGTATCATCAAGACGCCGGACTATGAGCATCCGCTGGGGCTGGTGACCATCGGCAAGCCGGATGCCGACATTGCGCGCCTGATCGGCTTTATCCGCGCGAATTCCCGTATCTGAATGACAAAATGAAATCACTTAGGCAGGGAGAACTCATGTTCCTGAAAAACATGCCGATCATCGGCAGATTGTCGCTGGGTTTCGCCGCCATGCTGGCGATGGCCTGCCTGATGGGCGGCCTGGCGCTGTACAACATCCAGATACTGGCTGAACTCAGCGACAAGATGTACCGCCACCCCCTGGCGGTGACCAACAACATCCATGGCGTCCGGGCCGGCATACTGGCCATCCGCCAGGAAATGAACCACCTGCACCACGCCTCGCCCGCCGAGGTCGAGGAAATCAAGCAACACGTCGAGGATTACGAGGTGCGCATCGCCAACAACCTGTCGGTGATCCGCAAGCAATATCTGGGGCCAATGGACGATGTCGATGCCATCGACGGCATGCTGGCTTCCTGGTGGCACGACCGCACTGAAGTTTTCCAGCTGGCGGAAAACGGCAGGGGCAGGGAAGCGTTCGATCTCCAGCACAAGACCGATGCGCGCCGCGCGCCGCTGCTCGACGAGCGCATCGCGCGCATCCAAAACTTTGCCGTCAATCGCGCCGCCTGGTTCAACCAGGAGGCATACCGCACCTGGCGTTCGATGAACGCCGTCACCATCGGCCTGATGATCGCCCTGGTGGTGCTCGGCGCTTTCGGCGCCTGGCTGATCACGCGCGGCATCGTGCGCCCGCTCGACACCCTGCGCGCCGCCATGATCCGCCTCGCCGGTGGCGACCTCGCCACCGAGGTGCCGCTCACCGACCGGAAAAACGAGGTGGGCGATATGGCGCGCGCCGTCGCAACCTTCAAGGATGAGGGCCAAAAAGCCCAGTCCCTGCGCTGGGTGCGCAGCAATGTCGGCGAGCTATCCGCCGCGATGCGCATTGCCGACAGTTTCGAGGAATTGGCCGGCCACTTGCTGGACCGCCTGATCCCGCTGCTCGGCGGAGCCTGCGGCGCATTTTACTTGTCCCGCCCGGAGAGCCGGCGGCTCGAAGCGATAGGCTGGTTCGCCCGCCCCGCCGGCGGCGGCATTCAACGCCTCGGTTTCGGCGAGGGCATTGCCGGCCAATGCGCCGTGACCGGACATGCCGTCATGCTCGACGCCGTTCCGGCAGGACACCTCGACCTGACCACCGGCATGGGGTCGGCAGGCCCGGCGGCGCTCATGGCCACGCCGGTGGTATGGGACGACCAGGTGCTGGCGGTGATTGAAATCGCATCCTTCCAGCCCTTTTCGGAAACTCACCTGGCGCTGCTGGAAGCGCTGATGCCGGCGGTCGGCGTCAACCTGGAAGTGCTCGGGCGCAACCTGCGCACGCGCGAACTGCTCGAAAAAACCCAGATCCAGGCGGAGGAATTGCGCGCTTCGGAAGAGGAGCTTCAGGCGCAGAGCGAAGAGTTGCGCCAGGCCAACGACCTGCTCCAGCAGCAGGCCGAAAACCTGCGCGCCTCCGAGGAGGAACTCAAGTCGCAGACCGAGGAATTGCAGAACTCCTACGACGAGCTGACGAAAAAAACCGCCCTGCTCATGGAACGCGAGGCCGCGCTCGAGGAAACCCGCAAGGAAGCCGAAAAGCGCGCCGTCGAACTGGACATGGCGAGCCGCTACAAGTCGGAATTCCTGGCCAACATGTCGCACGAACTGCGCACGCCGCTCAACAGCATGCTGATCCTTGCCCACTCCCTGGCCGCCAACGAGGAAGGTAACCTGAACCAGGACCAGATCGAGTCGGCGCAGATCATCCACGAAGGCGGCAGCCATTTGCTCAGCCTGATCAACGACATTCTCGACCTTTCCAAAATCGAGGCCGGGAAACTGGAGTTGCAGCCCGAGGACGTCCTCATCGACGATGTCCGCACCACCCTGGAAAGACGCTTCCAGCACATGGCCATGGCCCGCGGCATCGGCTTTTCCAGCACGCTGGACGCTTCCCTGCCGGGGCTGTTCCGGGCCGACCGGCGCAAGCTCGACCAGATTCTCAACAACCTGATCGGCAATGCGCTCAAATTCACCGAGCGCGGCGCGGTTTCGGTCGATTTCACCCAGGGCGGCGGCGGAAAACTGGAGGTTGCGGTGCGCGATAGCGGCGTGGGTATCGCCGCCGCCAAGCTGGAAAAAATCTTCGACGCCTTCGAGCAGGCCGACGGCAGCACCAGCCGGCGCTTCGGCGGCACCGGCCTGGGACTGGCGATTTCACGCAAGCTGGCGCGGCTGATGGGGGGCGACATCCGGGTAAGCAGCGCGGAAGGCCAGGGCAGTGTCTTTGTCCTGACGCTACCGCTGGCGGCGCCGGAATCGGATTTGGCCGGAACAATCCATGAAAACGTCGCGCTGCCGGTAGGAGGGGCCTCTTGTGCCCTTCAGGGTGCGGCCCCGAGCTTTTCCGTTCGGCATGTGGAAAGTCAAAACCTCGGGGGCAAGCCCCCTCCTACAGGGCTGGGTGGCACTCACGAAAAATCCAGGTTAGCAGCGGACATCGTGACGGCCCCGGACGCGCCCCCTCCCACAGGGGACGGCGCGCTGCTGCTGGTGATCGAGGACGACCCCGCTTTTGCCCGCATCGCCTGCGATCTCGCGCAGAAGAAAGGCTTCCGCTGCCTGGTCGCGGACAGCGGCGACGAGGGCCTGGCGCTGGCCGCACGCCATCGCCCTACCGGCATCATTCTGGATATCGGCTTGCCCGGCCAGGATGGCTGGTCGGTGATGGAACGCCTGAAACGCGATCCCGCCACCAGCCGCATCCCGGTGCATTTCATGTCGGCTTTCGACGAAAGCCTGCGCGGGCTGGGCATGGGCGCGGTGGGCTTTTACGTCAAGCCGGTCACCCGCGAGCAAATCGAAAATGCTTTCCGGAAAATCAATCTGCTGGCCAGCAGCGCGCCGCGCAAGGTGCTGGTGCTGGACAAGGACGACGACACGCGCAAAACCGTATCCGCACTGCTCGGCGCGGAAGCGGTTACCATCATCGAAGCGGAAAGCTGCCACGATGCGCTCGCCATCCTGCATACCGAGGACGTGGACTGCCTGATCCTCGATCTGGGCATGCCCGATATGAATGAACTCGAATTCCTCGAGCGGCTGTCCAGGGAAAAAGGTGAAAGCATGCCGCCGGTGGTGATCTACTCCGACCGCGAACTGGAAGAGGAGGAGATGCTCAAGCTGCGCTCCTACACCGACAGCATCATCATCAAGGGCCAGCGCTCGCCGGAACGGCTGCTCGACGAGGTTTCCCTGTTCCTGCACCGGGTCGGCACTGCGTTGCCGGTGGATGGCCGCGCTGTTGCGACTGCTTCCGCGTCTCCGCTGCTCGCATCCGAGCGTGAAGAATGGTTGCTGGGCCGCGCCGTGCTGGTGGTGGACGACGACATGCGCAATACGTTCGCCCTTTCCAAAGTGCTGCGCGCCAAGGGGTTCAAGGTGCTGATGGCGCAAGACGGCGACAAGGCACTGGCGCAACTCCGCGCCAACCCGGACATGGACATCGTGCTGATGGATATCATGATGCCGGGCAAGGACGGCTATCAGACTATCCGTGAAATCCGCGCCAATCCGTCCTGGCTCAAGCTTCCGGTGATTGCCCTTACCGCGCGCGCCATGCCGGGGGATCGCGAAAAGTGCCTGGATGCCGGCGCCAACGACTACCTGACCAAACCGGTCGACATCGACCGGTTGTTGTCGATGATGCGTGTCTGGCTGCAAGGCGAGGCGGGCAGATAAGCCGGGCGCGGCCATCTGGAGGATTGCGATGCCGAAATCCAAAACCGGGGAAATCGAGGTGCAGCTGTTCATCGACATGCTGCGGCTGCGCTATGGCTACGATTTCAGCCATTACGCCATGGCATCGCTACGCCGCCGCATCGCGGCATTGTGTCAGCCGCTCGGCGTTTCCCGCATCGCGGATCTGATTCCGCTGGTGCTCCACGACGAAACGCTGCTCAAGCGCGTGCTGGCGGGTCTTTCCGTGCCGGTGACGGAAATGTTTCGCGACCCCGAGGTGTTTCTTCACCTGCGCCGCGAGGTGGTGCCGCACCTGCAATCCCATCCGCGCATCAACATCTGGCAGGTCGGCTGCGCCACCGGCGAGGAGGCCTATTCCCTGTCCATCCTGCTGCGGGAGGAGGGGCTTGCCCACCGGGCGCGGATATTTTCCACCGACATCAACGACGAGGCCCTGGAAAAGGCCGAGGAAGGCATCTTTCCAGCGGAAAAAATCAAGGATTACACGCGCAACTATTTCAAGGCGGGCGGCACCCGTTCGCTGTCGGACTATTACCATGCCAGCTACGACTTGGTGAAAATGGACGCATCGCTAAAGTCCAATATCCTCTTCACCCACCACAACGTGGTTTCCGACGGCGTATTCAGCGAAATGCAGCTGATCCTGTGCCGCAACGTGCTGATCTATTTCGACCGCCAGTTGCAGAACCGGGTGCTGGGCCTGTTCCGCGACAGCCTGGCGCGCGGCGGGTTTCTGTGCCTGGGGCTCAAGGAATCGCTGGCGCCGGAAACGGAAAAGGCATTCCGTGCCGTCGAGCCGCGCCTGAAAATTTACCAGCACATCGTCAAGGGGGGCGCATGAGCCGCTACGATGCCGTGGTCATCGGCTGTTCGAGCGGCGGCCTGGCGGCGCTGGAAGAATTCCTGCCCGTCCTGCCCGCAGATTTCCCGGCGGCGCTGGTGGTGGTTATGCACACCGCCCCGGACGGCCGCAACCTGCTGGTCTCCCTGCTCGGCCAGCGTTGCCGCATGGCGGTACGCGAGGCGGAGGAAAAATGCGCCATCGCGCCGGGCACCATTTATGTGGCGCCGCCCGCCTACCACCTGCTGATCGAGGACGACCGCACCTTTTCGCTCTCGACCGACAGGAAAATCAGTTATGCGCGTCCGTCGGTGGACGTGCTCTTCGAATCGGCGGCGAGCGCCTACCGCGAACGGCTGATCGGCATCATATTGAGCGGCGCGAACCACGACGGCAGCGACGGGCTGAAGACCATCGCCGAATACGGCGGGCTGTGCCTGGTGCAGGAGCCGTCCGGCGCCAAGGCGCGCGCCATGCCCGAAGCCGCCCTGAAAGCGTGCCCTTCCGCACGCCGCCTTCCCCTGGGGAAAATGGCGGAAACCCTGATCGAAGAGGTGAAATAATGCAGGAACACCCGAAAATCCTGATCGTCGATGATGTGCCCGCCAACCTGGTGGTGCTGCGCAAGCTGCTCGCCAGGACCGCCGCAGAAATTCTCAGCGCTTCATCCGGCAACGAGGCGCTTTCGCTGGTTCTGGACCACGATTTCGCGCTGATCCTGCTGGATGTGCAAATGCCGGGAATGGACGGCTATGAAGTGGCGGAATGGCTGCAAAGCGAGGAGAAAACCCGCGATGTGCCGATCATTTTCGTCACCGCCGCCTACAAGGATGACGTGCACCGCATTTCCGGCTACCAGGCGGGCGCCGTCGATTACATCGAAAAGCCCATCGAACCGGCCATCCTGCTCTCCAAGGTCGGCGTGTTTCTGCGCCTGCACCAGCAACGCCAGTTGCTGGCCGAAGCGCTGACCCAGTTGAAATCGCTCAATGAAACCCTGGAGCAGCGCGTCGATGAATCCGTGCGCAGAAACCTCGAACAGGAGCGCATTCTGGTGCATCAGTCGCGCCTGGCGGCGATGGGCGAAATGATCGGCAACATCGCCCACCAGTGGCGCCAGCCGCTCAACGCCCTCGGCCTGTTGCTCAGCAACATCCAGGACGCCGACGAATATGGTGAACTGGACAGCGCCTATATCCGTGAATCCGTGTCCAAGGGGCGCCAGCTCATCAACAAGATGTCCACCACCATCGACGATTTCCGCAATTTCTTCAAACCCAACAAGGAAAAGGTGGCGTTCAGCCTGAACCGGGCGGTGCGGGAAACGCTGGAAATCCTTTCCGCCAGCCTTAAGAACAACAATATCGCGGTCCAGGTCGAGGAAGAATGCGAGATCGTCGCGCACGGCTTCCCCAACGAATATTTCCAGGTCATGCTGAACGTCCTCAACAATGCCAAGGATGCCTTGCTGTCCAATAAGGTTGGCCGCGGCGAAATCCGCATCGCCATCACGCAAGACGACGGCCAGGCGGTGGTGACCATCCGCGACAATGCGGGCGGCATCCCCGAAGACATCTTGCCGAGGATTTTCGACCCCTACTTCACCACGCGGGAAAAAGGGACCGGCATCGGCCTCTACATGTCCAAGATGATTGTCGAAAACAACATGGGCGGACGAATCGAGGCAAAAAACCGCGAGGGCGGCGCCGAATTCGTCATCGTTTGCCCGCCGGCAGCTTGACCAGCCGGTTTACGCAGTCACAAGACTACGCGCCTGTCATTGCGCGGAGCTGACCAATCCGGCTGTCTTCAGCAACGGCCGTCTCGGTGTAATCAATCGTCCAGGCCAAGATCTTTTCTCACGTCCGCAGCGGAATGTACCGGTTCTTGCCCCTTGCGGACACGCTCAAACACGTCGGCAGCAAGGTAGTAATCTTCCATTTCCTCGATGCCTTGCTCGATGATTTCGCGCAGGTAGTACGCCTTGGTGCGCCCGGTATGGGATGCGAGGTAGTCCAGCCTTTGCTCGATTTCAGGCGCAAGGCGAATCGAAGTTGCCATGTCAGAGCCTCCAGTTAAATGCGTGTATTCACCGTATCACAAGGCTACTGTCTTGACCAGCCGAGGCCCGCCTCGCGCAGAGGGAAATCGCACTATGTGATTCCCCCCTTTGAAAAAGGGGGGCGAGGGGGGATTTCTACAGCGTTTGAATATCCGCCACCGCTAAAATCCCCCTCCATCCCCCTTTTTCAAAGGGGGAAGTGGGCTGTTTAGACGGCTTTTCCTCTTGCAACCCACATAGTGCGATTGCCCTGGGATTTCATGGCGGCGGCCTGTTAATGTGTGCTGTTTTCAGGCACCATTGAAGTTCGTAAAAATTCCGCGCCCATGCCATGACCGACACCCGAGTCGCCGTTATCGACGACACCGAGATCAATCTCACGCTGATGAAACATCTGGTGAAAAAGCTCGACGGTTGCGAACCGTTCTGTTTCGCCGATTCGGCGCAAGGGCTGCAATGGTGCCTGGATAACGACCCCGACCTCATCATCGTCGATTACATGATGCCCGCCCCGGATGGCCTGGAATTTATCCGCCGCTTCCGCGAAGGCACGCGCGGCGGCATCGGCATTCCGGTGCTGATGATTACCGCCAGCGACCAGAAGGAAGTGCGCTACCAGGCACTGGAAGCCGGCGCCAACGACTTTCTCACCAAGCCGGTGGATACCCTGGAATTTCACGCGCGCATGAAAAACATGCTGGTCTTGCGCGACAGCCAGAAAAAGCTTGCCGACCGTGCCGCCTGGCTGGCCGGAGAAGTGCAAAAGGCCACCGCCGAAATCCTGGCGCGCGAAAACGAAATCATCCTGCGCCTTTCCAAGGCCACCGATTACCGCGACCCGGAAACCGGCAGCCACATTCTGCGCGTAGCGCATTACACCCGGCACATCGCGGAAAATCTCGGCCTGCCGGAAGCGGACCGCGAACTGGTTTTTCAGGCCGCGCCCATGCACGACATCGGCAAGGTCGGCATTCCCGATCACGTCCTGCTCAAGCCCGGCAAGTACGAGCCGGAGGAATTCGAGATCATGAAACGCCACGCCCGCATCGGTTATGAAATCTTGGCCAACAGCCAGGTGCCGGTGCTGCGGGCGGGCGCGCAGATCGCCTTGACCCACCATGAGAAATTCGACGGCAGCGGTTATCCCGGCGGGCTGGCGGGAGAAGCCATCCCCTTGTTCGGGCGCATTTGTGCCGTGGCCGACGTTTTCGATGCCCTCACCAGCGTGCGCCCTTATAAAACTCCCTGGGAAACCGAACGCGCGGTCGCCCTGCTGCGCGAGGAAGCCGGTCGGCATTTCGATCCCGCCTGTATCGCGGCATTTCTCACGCGCTGGGATGAAGTGCTGGAAATCAAACAGAGAATTCAGGACGCGCAGGACGTGTAGGGCGCAATCCCCGAAGGGCATTGCGCCGAATGTTTGGGGAGGCCGCAAGGCC
>CAZGOY010000042.1:0-29343 GCA_964527565.1 uncultured Sulfuricella sp.
GCGCTACCTTCTTAAACTCGGCTCGTTATTGTCTTGACAGAGGGGGCCACTATACCCGGCGTGAGCACGTAGTCCAGTTCCTTCACCCGTTCCAGCGGCACGGAGGCGCAAAAGCCTTTCACGTCCTCATAGCCGCCTTCGCCGGTGCGCTAGGCGTGGTAGGTATCGGCGATTTGCTGGATGTCCTCGTGCGAGAGTTCCTTGGTGCGGCGATTGATGAGGTGGCCGAGGTTGCGGGCGTCTATAAACAGAATTTCATCCTTGCGCGGGTGGCCGTCCCCATTGGTTGAATTGGCTCTGGCGCGGTTGAGGAACCACAGCGCCGCCGGTATCTGGGTGTTGAGGAACAGTTTGGCGGGCAGGTTGACGATGCAGTCGATGAGGTTGCCGGATTCGATCATCGCCTTGCGGATGTCGCCTTCGCCGCTGGTTTTGCTGGTGAGCGCGCCTTTGGCGAGCACCACCCCGGCCTTGCCGCTGGGGGAAAGGTGATAGGCGAAGTGCTGCAACCAGGCGAAGTTGGCGTTGCCGGTCGGGGGTGCTCCGTATTGCCAGCGCCCGTCCTTGCGCAGCAGGTCGCCGCTCCAGTCGCTGTCGTTGAAGGGCGGGTTGGCGATGATGAAATCGGCTTTCAGGTCTTTGTGGGCGTCGTTGAGGAAGGAGCCTTCGTGGTTCCATTTCACCTGTGAACTGTCGATGCCGCGTATCGCCAGGTTCATCCGCGCCAGCCGCCAGGTGGTCTGGTTGCTTTTCTGGCCGTAGATGGAAATATCGTTGATGCGCCCCTGGTGCTCGGCGACGAATTTTTCCGACTGTACGAACATGCCGCCCGAGCCGCAGCAGGGGTCGAGCACCCGTCCTTTGTAGGGTTCCAGCATCATCACCAGCAGTTCCACGATGCTGCGCGGGGTGTAGAACTGCCCGCCCTGCTTGCCTTCGGCGAGCGCGAATTCGCCCAAAAAATACTCGAACACATGCCCCAGCACGTCGGCGCTACGCGATTTGGCATCGCCCAGCGCGATATTGCTCACTAGGTCGATCAGTCCGCCCAGGCTGGCAGGGTCGAGGTTTTGCCGGGCGAACACCTTGGGCAGCACGCCCTTGAGCGAGGGGTTTTCCTTCTCGATGACATCCATCGCGGCATCGACGAAGCCGCCGATATCGGGCTGTTTGGCCTTGGCGAGCAAAAACGACCAGCGCGCCTCCGGCGGCACGAAGAAGATGTTTTCGGCCTTGTACTCGTCCTTGTCCTCGGGGTCGGCACCGGCATATTCGCCTGCGCCCGCCTGGAGCCTGGCGAACATTTCCTCGAAGGAATCGGAGATGTATTTGAGGAAGATCAGCCCCAGCACGACATGCTTGTACTCGGCCGCATCGATGTTCTTGCGCAGCTTGTCGGCGGTTTTCCAGAGTTGTTTTTCCAGCGGTTCGTCTTTGACTTCTTTTGCTGCCTTGGCCATGGTTTTTCTGATTTCCTGTAATAGGGGAACGATGGGGGCATTAGCCTCGTTCACGGGGCGGGCGCTCCCGGCGTATAGGGGACGACGATATGCACCTGGTAGCTGCCGTCGCCCACCCTGGCTTGCAGGCTGGCCTCGGCGTCGAAGTGCAGTTGCAGGCGCTCGCGGATGTTGGAGAGCGCCATCTTGTTGCCGGCGTGGTGGCTGCCTTCCCGGCGGTAGGGATTGGTGAGCACGATGTGCACCTCGTCGCGTTTGCGGTAGATGGCAATGTTGATATCGCCTGGCGCGGAAGACGGTTCGATGCCGTGGTAGACGGCATTTTCCAGCAGGGGTTGCAGCACCAGCGGCGGAATCAGCGTTTCTCCCGGCATCCTGTCGATGTGCCACGTCACTTGCAGGCGCTCGCCGAGGCGCAGCTTTTCCAGATCGAGATACTGGCGGCACAGCGCAACTTCGCTTTCCAGCGGGGCGAGCTGGCGATTGTCGGCCATCAGCACGCGGAACAGGTCGGCCATGTCCATCAGCGCCTGCTCCGCTCGTTGCGGCTCGCTGCGGATCAAGGAGAGCACGGCATTGATGCTGTTGAACAGGAAATGCGGGCGGATGCGCGCTTGCAGGGCTTGCAGGCGCGCCTCGCCGAGTGCCGGGGAAAGCGCCTTGCCGCGCAGATGAAAGTAGCCCAGCAGCGTGCCGCCTACGATCAGCGCGAATAATCCGGCGCGCCCCGGCAAGGCCGGCTCGTGGCCAAACAATTCGCCCCCGGCCAGCGTAACCGGCACGGTCAGCGCCAGCACCAAGGCCAGTACCGCCGCGCAGCCCCAGGCGTAGGGCAGGCGCTTCAGCCAGCCGTCCAGCGCATACAGCGCCAGCAGGCTGGCGAGCAGCACCGGCTGGACGCTGGCCGAGACTTCGATCAGCTCGCGCCAGAACACGCCGCCCTTGAGCAGCGCCGCGACGATGTTCATGGCGGCGACCAACACCAGGATGCGCAGCATCACCCCAAGGTTGCGAAAGCCCGGCAGTGCGGGCGGCCAGGCCGGGTTTTGAATAGTCGATGCCGTCATCGACTAAACGGTCGCACCATCCTCTTCGTCGCTGGAAGCCTCATGCAGCAATACCAGAAACAGCACCAGGATGACCGGGCCGATGATCAGGCCGAGGATACCCATGCTGGCGATGCCGCCGAAAATCCCGAACAGGATGGCGAGAAACGGCAATTGGGTGGAACTCTGGATCAGGCGCGGACGCACCAGATAATCGGCCAGCAGCAGGACCAGGGTGCCAAAAGTGAAGATGTAAATGCCCGCCCAGGGGGCGCCCTGCGCGAACAGTGCCAGCCCGATGACGGCCAGCAGCAGAGGCCCGGCCATGGGCATCAGGGAGATGGCTGCGGTAATCATGCCGAGTAGCATGGCGGAATGCACGCCGGCGAAATTCAGCATCAAACCGATGATGATCCCTTCGGCCAGACCGACAATCACTAGGCCGTTGACGGTCGAACGCACGGCTGGGGGAATGTGGTGCGCATAGGCATGCCAACGCTTTTTCAGCCACTTGATGCCGAAGCGACCGGTCTTTTCAATCAGATATTCACCGTCGCGGTAGAAGAAAAACAGCACCCATAGGGCGAAGAAAAGCATCGCGGTGCGCGTAGCCACGCCGATCAGGGCGGATTGCGTCAACTCCTGGATGGTGCTGAGCTTGGCGGAAAACAACAGCGACAACTGGTTGGGTTCGCCCAGATACAATGCCCACTGCTGCGCCAGGAATTCGCCGGCCAGCGGCATTCCCGCCAGCCAGAACGGTGCCGCCACGCCCTCACTATTGGCGCGCATCAGCCAGGTTGCCGCCGTCTGTACGTCTTCCACCACAAAAATCAGCAGCGCGATCATCGGCCCGGCCAGCGTGACGGCCACCAGCGTGGTGGTGGCCAGCGCCGCCATGTCTTCGCTGCCGCCCAGGCGCGCGCGGATTTTCAGGTGCAGCGGCCAGGTGGTGATGGCAATGACCACCGCCCAGATGATGGGCAGCAGAAAGGGTTTGAGAACGGTCAGCGCCGCCAGGAGGATGAGGGCGGTGAATATCAGGCTGGACAGAGACAGGTAGAGCGCGTTGTTTTGCATGCCCGGCAGGCCCCTATGGCGCGCAGCGGGTGGAATGTTGCCCGGTGTCGGCCGTCGCTCGCCGGTATTCCCTGAACCAGTAGGCAATCCGGCTGGAACGCCAGAAGCGCCACAGTACCCAGGAGCGCCCTGTCCACTTTGCCACGGCACGCGGGCGCAGCAACGCCAGCGCCGCAACGGCGGCCAGCACCAGCACAGGATGAGATTTAATGCTGCGCGCCGCCGCCATGCCGCGGTCGAACAGCGAGAATGGTGTGCTCCAGCGCTGCGCAATGCCCTCAAACGCCGCGCGCTGCGCATCGGCGCGCATCAACAGGCGCTCGCGGCGGCGTATCAGTTCGATCAGGCGCTGATTCATCGCAGGCTGTCGCAGTCGCGGGAGAGCACGGCCAGGGTATCGGAAAACAGACGGTTCTTGCCGTGCAGCGCGGTCTGAAGCACGCGCCAAGCCGCCACACCGGCGAGCAGGAACAGCAGCGCCAGCGTACCGAGCACGAACAGGCGATGTGTTTCCCAGAACAGAACGGTCAGAAACAGGGCCGCAAAGATTATCCCCAACCCGAAGAAGAACAACGCCGCCACGCCGGACAGCAACAACTGCCCGACGCGGATTTTCTCCTCCTCGACCTCAGTGGAAAAAATTTCCAGGCGGGTCTGCACCGCCTCCAGAAGCGTCTTCGCTGCCCCTTTCAGGCTGCCCAGCAGCCCGCCGGAAGGGGGCGCGCCGGAGGAATCTCGTTCCATCGTGGCGCGCGGCTTAGCGGCGGCCGATCAGCATGCCGATCAACAGCCCGACGCCGGCGGCGATGCCCACGGCTTTCCACGGGTTGTCATGGACATACTGGTCGGTGACGCGCGCAGCCTGCTTGGTGCGCAAAATGACGGCTTCCTCGGCATCGGCCAGGCGCGCCTTGGCTTCAAGCAGATGCTCCTGGATTTTCGCGCGTGCGGCGACGGCTTTTTCGCCGGCGTCGTGCGCGGTAGCCTTGAGCAGCTCCTCGGCATCGGCGATGACGACTCTGAAATCAGCCATCAGCTTCTGTTTGGTGACGAGGTCGTTATTTTCCATTTCTGTATACATGATGATGGCTCCTGAAAATTGTTGCGGAATTGCTGTTCGTTCAGTCAAGCTGAAACGACGGTACGCAATCACGTAAATTCAACGTGACTCGCTACTAGATTACCGCCCTTCCCCCGGCAAATCAATGCGCAATGCGCGTGAAGGGAGCAACGGGATTTATAAGGAAATGGCGAACCGCCCATAAATTATTTCTCTTGGGAGGCGCGGCAGGACTAACGCTATAATCCAACGCTACATTTTGCAGCGCCAGCATTTCACGATGCAATAAAATTACACGGCGCCACGCAGGATTTCTCCCGGATGCCCTCAATTCAAGAACAGGTCTATTGATGCTTACCAACAAGTGGTTGTTGCGTTTCTTCCCCTTTCTTTCCTGGTTTCCGATCAATTCGGTCATTTTTCGGGCCGATGTCATGGCCGGCATCATCGGCGCCCTGGTCCTGGTGCCCAAAGCAATGGCCTATGCCCAGCTTTCCGGCTTACCGATCTACTTCGGCCTCTACACCGCCTTCATTCCCGCCATTCTTGCCGCGCTGTGGGGCTCGTCGCGGCAACTGCTCTCCGGGCCGGTGGCCATCGTCTCCCTGATGACGGCCGCCGCCGTGACCCCGCTGGCGGTGCCGTTTACCGAGGATTTCGTCGGTCTGGCCCTGCTGCTCGCCCTGCTGGTGGGCATCATCCAGTTCAGCATGGGCGCCCTCAAGCTGGGTACCATCGTCAATTTCGTTTCCCATCCGGTGATTCTGGGTTTCATCAATGCGGCGGCGATCATCATCGCGCTTTCCCAGCTCGACATGCTGCTGGGTATTCCCAAGGGGCGCAGCGATTCCTTCCTCAAGGACATCTGGGAGATGGCCGCTTACCTGCCCGAAACCCATTTGCCCACGCTGGGTATGTCGATCCTGGCGCTGGCGCTGATGCTCGGGCTGAAAAAAATCCCCGCGCTAGCCAAGCCCAGCGTACTGATTACCGTGGTCATCACCATCCTGGTCAGCTATGTCGTCGGCTTCGAGAAAAAGTCCACGGCCAAGCCCGAGCAGATCGCCGCGCCCGCCGCGCGCGAAATCATCACCGGCTATATCGATTCGGACAGCCGGATCAAGACGCTGATCGCCGACTCCACCGCCAAGTCCACGCAGTTGCGTGCCGCCGAAAAGGCGCATGACGCGCGCGCCGTCGCCGACCTCAATCACGAACTCGACCTGCTGGAAATCAGCCTCAAATCCCTGGAGGCGGAGAACAAGGCACGCAAGGCCAACATCAACCGCATGCACTTCGAAATATGGCCGTCGCAAGGCGGCGCGCCGCAGCTTCACCTGAAGGGGGCGATTCCTGCGGGCGTGCAAACCGATGGCGCGGACTGGCACGTCAAGAAAATCGACAAAGGTGAAATCTATCTGATGGGCGGCGGCGACGTGGTGGGCAACATTCCTCCCGGCCTGCCCAGCTTCCGCCTGCCCACACTAACGCTGGACGCGGTGTTCTCGCTGATTGCCGCCGCCTTCATCATCGCGCTGGTGGCCTTCATGGAAACCATCTCGATGGCCAAGGCGCTGGCCGCCCAAACCAAGCAACGGCTCGATCCCAACCAGGAGTTGATCGGCCAGGGCGTGTCCAACATCGGCGGCGCCTTTTTCCAGGCCTATCCATCGTGCGGTTCCTTCACCGGCTCGGCGATTAATCTCCAGGCCGGCGCCAAAACCGGGCTCGCTTCGGTTTTCAACGGCATCTTCGTGGCCATCACCCTGCTGTTGCTGTATCTGGCGCCCTTCCTCTACCACTTGCCCAAGGCGGTGCTGGCGGTGATCATCCTGCTGGCAGTGGCCAGCCTGATCACGCCCAAGGCGCTCAAGCACACCTGGCAAGCCAGTCGCGCCGATGGCATCGTGGCCCTGACCACCTTCACCGTCACCCTGCTGGCGGCCCCGCATCTCGACAAAGGCATCATGGTGGGCGCGGCCCTGGCCATCGTCCTCTACCTCTACCGCACCATGAAGCCGCGCGTGGCCATGCTGGGGCGCTACAAGGACGGCACCCTGCGCGACATCAAGGTCAACCCGGACCTGCCGACCAGCCCGCACATCATCGCCATGCGTTTCGACGGCTCGCTGTATTTCGCCAACGTCTCCTATTTCGAGGATACCGTGCTGGAGGCCGTGGCCAACAAACCCAACGCCAAGTACCTGCTGGTGGTGGGGGATTCAATCAACCAGCTCGACGCTTCCGGCGAGGAGGTGGTGCATCATCTGGTGGAACGGCTGCGCGAAACCGGCGTGGAAATCGTCTTTTCCGGCCTGAAAAAGCAGGTGCTGGACGTGATGCGCGCCACCGGGCTGTTCGATCTCATCAGCCAGGCCAACATCTTTGCCACCGAGGATCAGGCTATCGCGGCTATTTACGAACGTCTCGGCGATGCGGCGGCGGACGACCTGTTCTGCACCATGCCGGCGCACGCCTGACGCGAAACAGCACCGACAGGACACAAACAGGGGGGTCGGCTCAGTCGGCGCCCCTTGGCGTTTTTGTAGTACCGGATTTAATAACTCTCAGGAGCCCCCACCATGATTGCCAGCAAAGTCCGGGACATTCTCATCCCGCTTGCAGATTATCCCCACCTGACGCGAAGCGCCACCGTGCATGACGCTTTCGATCTGCTATGCCGCTCCGATCTGGCCGCTGGCTGGCGCTACCGCCATGTGCTGGTTTTCGACGAGGAGCAAACCCTGCTCGGCGTGGCCGGGCTGCACGATCTGTTACGCGCCCTGATGCCGGAATACCTGAAAACCAGCGTGATGGAACATTATTCCGGCGTTGCGGGAGAGGAAAGCTCGCTCAGCCTGATCTGGCAGGAATCGTTCGAGGCGCAATGCCAACAGGTGGGTCAGACCAGCGTTGCCGCCTGCGCGACCCCTGTAACCACCACCGTCAAGTCCGACGATCCGGTGGCGCGTGCCGCCTACCTGATGGCCGCGCACAACCTCAACATGTTGCCGGTGCTGGAAGGCCCGCAGGTAGTGGGCGTGGTGCGCATTGTCGATGTATTCAATCTGGCGGCGGAGGCGATGAACCATGTCTGAAAACAAACAAGCCCATCTGGCGGCGGCACAGCCGTCTTTTGACACGCGCAAATTCCTGATCCTGCTCACAGGCTTCGCCATTTTCCTTGGCGTATACCTGATGCCCGCCTGGCCGGACGCCATTGACCCTGCGGGCAAGGCGTTCGTGCTGAGCCCCCAGGGTAAGGCAGCCATCGCCCTGTTTCTGATGGCCGGCATCTGGTGGGTATTCGAAGTCATCCCCATCGGCATCACCGCCATCGCCATCGGCGTGTTCCAGGCGCTGTTCCTGATCCGCCCGGCCAAGGAGGCTTTCCGCGATTTCATGGACCCCTCGGTGATGTTCATCTTCGGCTCCATCGTCATCGGCCTGGCCTTCACCAAATCCGGGCTGACCAAGCGGCTGGCCTACAAGATGCTGGCCGTGGCGGGGGAAAACACCAACACCATTCTGCTCGGCTGCCTGGTGGTGACGGCGGCGCTGGCGCACCTGATGGCGCACACCGCCGTGGCCGCCACCATGTTTCCCATCCTGCTGGCGATTTACGCTCTCTATGGCGAGGGCGACAAGCCGACCAATTTCGGCAAATCACTGTTCATCGGCATGGCCTACGCCGCCGGAGCGGGCAGCATCATCACTTTCCTCGGCGCGGCGCGCGGCCCGGCGGCGGCAGGCATGTACAAGGAATTCACCGGCAACGAAATCGGCTTCTTCGAACTGACCCAGTACACCTTTCTCATCGGCTGGGGCATGGTGTTCCTGATCTGGCTGTATCTCATCACCTTCTTGAAGCCCGAGAAGAAAACCATTCCCGGCCTGCGCGACAAGGTGCAACGCCTGGCTGCCGACCTCGGTCCGATGACGGCGCACGAAAAAATCGTCCTGCTCATCGTTTTCGGCGTGGTGCTGGTGATGTCGCTGAAATCGGTGGTGCCCCTGCTGCAACCCATCGACCGGGCGGCCATCATGCTGCTGTCCACGCTGTTGTTCTTCATCGTCGGCATCCTGACGGTAAGGGATTTGGAGGAAATTCCCTGGAACATCATCCTGCTGTTCTCCGGCGCCATGAGCATCGGTTTCTGCCTGTGGCAGACCGGTGCGGCGGAATGGATGGCCGTGCAGTGGCTGGGGCTGCTGCAGGACGCGCACTGGTTCGTGTTCGTGATGGGCATTGCCGCCTTCGTGTTGCTGATGACCAACTTCATCATGAACGTGGCGGCCATCGCCATCGCCCTGCCGGTGGCGCTGGTGATCGCCCGCTATATGGGGGTCTCGCCGGAAGTGGTGATGTATGCCGCGCTGGTAACCGCCGGCATGCCCTTCCTGCTGCTGATCGGCGCGGCGCCCAACGCCATCGCCTACGATTCGAAACAGTTCAGCACCGGCGAATTCTTCAAGCACGGGATTCCCATGAGCCTGCTGCTGCTGGTGGTGCTGGGGCTGGCGGTGCTGATCCTGTGGCCCATGCTGGGAATGCCGGTGCTGGTGGAAAAATAAGGCGTGCCGGGGCGTGCGAGGCCGCGCCCCGGTGAAACTGTCTAGCGCTGCCGCTGGATATCCGGCAACGCCTTTTCCAGCGCTTCCCGGCGCGTGCGGCAATGGCAGCCAGCGGCCAGCTGGCCGAGAATGCCATGCTTCTCCAGCATGGTCATCACCTGCACATACTCACCGCAGAGAAACACCTGTCGGCCGCTAGCCTGAGTGCGCTGGATCATGTCTTCGATGGCGCGTGCAGTCGTGTAGTCGATCGACGGCACATCGCTCAAATCCAGCACCAGGGTTTGGTATTCCTCGAAATCCGCCAGGCGGCGCACCATGTCCTTGGCCGCGCCGAAACTCATCGGCCCGCCGGGATGAAACAGCAGGATGTCGCCATGGGCGGCCGCCAGCAGTTCGCGCTCCCGTGGCGACAACGGCGCCTCTTCGTGCGGCTCGGTGATGGCGGTGATGCTGGCCAGTTGCATGTCGGTAACGCGCTTCATGAAGACGAAGCTCGCCATGATCATACCGATGGCCACGGCGGTGATGAGATCGACGAATACCGTGAGAAACAGCACCGTGAACATCATCACCACCCCAGCCTTGGGCGCGTGGCGCAGGCGCCGCAGGTAGTCCCAGTCGATGATGTCGGTGCCTACCTTCACCAGAATTCCCGCCAGTACCGCGTGCGGCACAAATTTGGCGAAGCCGCCCGCTCCCAGCACTACCGCCAGCAGTACCACGGCATGCAGTGCGCCGGAGAGCGGCGTCTGACCACCCGCACGCACGTTAACCACGGTGCGCATGGTGGCGCCCGCGCCGGGCAGGCCACCAAGCAGGCCGGAAGCCATGTTGCCGATGCCCTGGCCGACCAGTTCGCGGTCGGACTGGTGGTAGGTACGGGTGATGTTGTCCGCCACCAGCGAAGTCAGCAGGGAATCGATGGAGCCCAGCACCGCCAGCATCAGGGCGGATTTGAGCATGTGCGCAGCCAGCGTCAGATCGATAGTGGGAAAATGAATATCCGGCAAGCCGGTGGGAATGTCCCCCAGAATGCTGGTCTGGCCGAGGAAATACAAGGTCTTGCCTTCCACTTCGCGCAGGCTGACCTCGCCGCCGGAAATCAGGTACAGCGCGGCGCTACAGGCCAGCAGCGCCAGCAAGGGGGCGGGCACGATGCGGTTCAAACGCTTGGGCCACAGGTACACCAGCGCCAGCGTCGCAATGCCCAGGGCGGCGGCTTGCGGCACCATGCCGACAAACACCTGCGGCAATCCTTGGGCGGCGGCCAGGGGGCCGGATTCACCGGCCTGCCCGAGCAGCGGCCCCAGTTGCAGCAGAATGATGATGACGCCGATGCCGGTCATGAAGCCGGAGATGACCGGCGCAGGCACCAGATTGATGTATTTGCCCAGCCGGAGGACGCCGAATGCGATCTGAAAGGCCCCGCCCAGCATCACCACGGTAAAGGCCAGCGCCGCGCCACGCCCCGGATCGTCGGGGAACATCCCGGTGTATTGCATGAACACCGCCGCCATCACCACCGTCATCGGGCCGGTGGGGCCGGATACCTGCGCCGGGGTGCCGCCGAACAGCGCCGCGAACAGCCCGACACAAATCGCGCCATACAGCCCGGCTACCGGCCCCGCCCCGGATGAGACGCCAAACGCCAGCGCCAGCGGCAACGCCACCACCGCCGCCGTGATGCCGCCAAAAATGTCTCCGCGCAGATTATTGAAATGCAAACCGTGAACGATTCGTGCCGCCATATTGTTCATCTTAAAAACCTCGGTTGGATAGGCTGGGGGAAAGTAGCTTGTCGCCGTCCCGGCGGGCAGGCAGCATGCTGAGATAGCGCGGCCAGTCGAAATGCGGGCCGGGGTCGGTCTTGCGCACCGGGGCAATGTCGGCGTGCCCGGCAATGTCCTCCAGCGGATAGACCTCGCGCAGCGCCCGCGTCAGCTCCGCCAGTTTTTCATATTGCGCATCGGTGAACGCTTCCTCGTCGCAGCCTTCCAGCTCGACGCCGATGGAGAAATCGTTGCAGCGCGGACGCTCGCGCCAGGACGACACCCCGGCATGCCAGGCGCGCCGGTTGCAGGAGGCGAACTGGATAATCTCGCCGTCGCGGCGGATGAGGAAATGCGCCGACACCCGCAGATCGGCGATGAGAGTGAAATAGGGATGTCGGCCGACATCCAGCCGGTTGGTGAAAAAATCGATGATGTCGCCGCTGCCATACTCGCGCGGCGGCAGGCTGATGCTGTGAATCACCAGCAAGGGGATTTCCAGCTCCAGCTCGGGCGGGCGGTCGTCGCAATTGGGGGTGGGGATGAAGCGCACCCCCTGAAGGAATCCTGAAGAATCGATTTTCATGACACGTCGTTTGGCGGTGAGATGCGCGATTCTACCCGTTCAGTGCCATTTCTTCTTTTTTTCCGTTTTTCCCCATGCAGTGGCAGCCAGTTCACACATGTGCATGTTGTGCGCTGTTGTGCCCCAATGGCTGAATCGCCAGCCGCATGCCCATGGCTTTGAGGATGGCCGATAAGGTTTTGAGCTCGGGGTTGCCTTTTTCAGAGAGGGTACGGTACAGGGTATGCGCATTGACGTCCGCCTGCCGTGCCACCTCCTGCACGCCGCCAAAGGCTTTACTCAGGGTGCGTAGGGCCAGCATCAGGTCGGTTTCGTCGCCATCCTCCAGCACGGAATTGAGATAATCAGCGGCCAACTCCGGGGATTTACGGAACATTTCGACCGACGCCTCCTCATGGGTTCGATGTGTATTAGCCATTTCTTTCCTCCCAATCCTTTAATAACTTCACCGCCCGCTCAATGTCGCGGCTCTGTGATTTCTTGTCGCCACCGCTGGCCAGCAGAATCACCTGGTTGCCCACGTGAGCATAGTAAACGCGATAGCCAGCACCCACGTCTATCCTGATTTCCAAGATACCTTCGCGCAAAGATTTGCAGTCACCAAACAAGCCCACCTCCATGCGAGCAACACGTTTGATGATCGCCACCTTGGCTACCCTGTCACGCAAAGAATCGAGCCAGTCCTGATACATATCAATCCCGGATTCATCAAGGTAGTGAAGAATTTCGTACATGTTTACATGTTAGCTTTAAGGCGAATGTGGCGCAACATTGCTTTCTGCCACTCGCCAGCACCGGCGGTTGATGCCTTCGGTTGAAATCGTCGTCGCCGACGCCGGCCCGTCAATCACCCTAGCCGCGCCATCTTGCGCAACCGGTGATCGGCGCGGTTGGCCTGCTATTGCTGGCCGAGTTGCGCCCCCTTCTGGACACCCTGGTTGCCCCCGGCTATTTCCTGGGCTCCGATCTCGTCGCCGCAGCCCTGCGCCAGGCGGAGAATAGGAATGGCAAGGCCCGCCGCTGCGGGGGCCGCCATGAAGCTTTCTTCCCCCCCCCGTCAGGCTGTGGTTGGGCGTTTGCACCCGCCAGAGGCGCGCTCGTCCGCATGGGACGCAGAAGCCTTCAAAGCGCCGATTCAGTCGGAATTTCTACGCTGGATCGGCGCATCAAGGGTCGCCGGAGCGCTCATTTCCTCCTGGCCCAATGCCTTCGTTCCATGTCCGTCGGTTGACTTCCCCTTCCGCAACTTTACAATCCCCATAATCAACCGCTTGTCCCCGCAGTTCAGTCCAACGAGGTTTATCCGCCGCCAATAAAGTTCGGTGGCTCTCGCAGGCTTGGGCGGGGCGGCGGATAAACGCTATTCGTTAGCCCCAACTAGCACACTGATTAATCACCATCTTTCAATGTCGAAACTAAACTTAACCGAACGAGTTGAATTGCTCAAAGCCGCTCGTAGACCTTACCTGGATTTCCTGCGGAACCTAACCCCACAGATATTATTGGCCAGCCTAGCTTGGATAGTTATGGCGAAGCTTGACTTCGGTCGCGTGGATTTTGATAACGCCATTCCAACGCTTAGTTTCTTTACCTTCTTGGTGGCGTTCATTGCTGCGTTTGTCGCGAACTCGACACTTCTCTACGAGGACGCATTCGCTGAATTACGTCAATGGCAATTGCTCCAACACAAGCAGTTCAAAGAAGTTGGACTCAGCGGCTTTGCTTTCGGAAAGGCTATGTGGGTAGCTGTGTGGCGAGAGAGATTTGCTGAACTAATCACGTATCTCTACATGATCTTCTTCCTGCAGGTTGTGCTTGGCGGAGTGGTAGTCGCGTCAATAGTGTCAGCAGCTAATTTCTTGCGTATCACCAACTCAAATGGGGGCTAGGCTTGCGCACATAAACGGCCTAACGATTAAGGTTAGATCGTGATCGCGAAGCGAGCCACGATCTGAACCGGTTGTTGGACAAGCCCGGTTTCTGACGGCATGGATTCCCCTGGAAATATCTTTTTGCATTTCACCGCGCCCAAGGGTCTTCAGCGGCGGAAGCCCGTCTGGAACGGGTGTTGCACACCGTCATTGCGACGGCGCGGCGCTTGATTCAGCGGTTTTAGCGGTCAAATCAGCGGCTTTTGCCTGTTTTTTGGCCGAGCGTGCCCGTTGCGCCCGAATGCGCTCAGCGTGACGCCGGGCTGAGACGGCTTACATTTCCGCCATCCCGGCAAAGCCCGAAGCGGGCGGTCGATGCTCCGCCGACGGGGCCCGTCTTCTCACGACCCGCATCGGCGCACCGCAACACGTGCACAGAAACGGCGGACGCGGCTTCATCCACGTCGGGTTCGTGCCGCCGGGAACCTTAAGTTCGAGGCGACCTGTGCGAAAAGCCGCGCAGGCCGCTCACTTCCACGTTGGGCCTCTTGAAGCACTCGCATAACCGCTTGACAGGCGTACGCGATAGCGTACCATTTAGGCTTCTTTGAAGGAGCACGAAATGAACACACTTACCGCCAGCGAAGCTCGCGCTAACCTGTACCGTCTCATTGATCAAACGGTAGAGTCTCATGAACCAATCATCATTTCCGGAAAACGCAGCAGCGCCGTGCTGCTCTCCGCTGAAGATTGGAGCGCAATTCAGGAAACCTTGTACCTGTTGGCCGTGCCTGGCATGCGCGAGTCCATTAAAGCTGGTATGGCCGAGCCCCTCGCAAAAAGTTCGAAGGCGCTTAAGTGGTGAGTTGGGAAATTGTCTATGCCAAGCAAGCAATGAAGGACGCAAAGAAGCTTGCTGCAAGTGGACTTAAATCGAAGGCACAAGAATTGCTCGCGATTCTTGCCGACGATCCATTTCAAAATCCACCACCCTTCGAAAAGTTGGTCGGTGACCTTGCTGGCGCGTACTCGCGCCGCATCAACATTCAGCACCGAATTGTGTACGAGGCCTTTACCAAAGAGAAAGTGGTTCGTGTCTTACGCATGTGGACACACTATGAGTGAGCAATCATCCTGCTGGCCTACAGCCGTGGCATCGTCAGCAGCCGCAAGTTGAAGCCGCATGCCGCGAGAACGTGCTGTTCATCGCCGTTTCCGGCGATTCCCAACCCTGCGTTTCCGCGCTCACAAGATCGCCCGTCCTTCGGGTTCCCCATGCAGCGCCAGATGGCGCGGGGTGTGCGAGTGCGGCACGCGGTGGACGAAATGGTGGCGCGCTACGTGGTAGCTGGGGTCGAAGCCGTAGAAATTGAGCGTCATGTATTCCAGTTCTTCGCTACGGTAGGCTGCGAGTGGCTTTTCCGCTTCGTCGCGGGCGCGGCGTGCCTGTTTGGCTGCGAGTTGCGCGGCGTAGTCCGGCGCCTGCGCGAGGGCTTCGGCGAGGGCTTCGGTTTCCCTCAAGAAAGCCTCGGGCGCGGCGGCGAAACAGGCGTCGATCAGGCCCCATTCCCGTGCCTGGCGCGCGCCCACCGGCAGGCGGTTTTCGGTGATTTCCCGCGCCCGTGCGGCGCCCATCCGGCGCGGCAGCAGGTAGGTCCAGTATTCCGAGCCGTACAGGTTGCCCATCGCCTTGTAGTGGGGGTTGAATACCACGCCATCGCGCGCCACCACCCGGTCGGCGGCCAGCGCCAGGAATACCCCGCCCGCCCCGGCGTTGCCGCGCAGGGCGGCGAGGGTAAGCTTGCCGCCGGTTTCGAGGATGGCGCGCGCGAGATCGTTCATGGCGTTGATGTTGCGCCAGGATTCGTCGGCGGGGCTGTCCGCCGCCTCGATCAGGTTGAGGTGAATGCCGTTGGACCAGAAATCCGCCCCGCCGGTCAGCACCAGCACCCGCGTGTCGCGTTCCTGCGCCTGCTGCCAGGCGGCGCGCAGCCGTTCGCACTGGGCGCTTCCCATGGCGCCGTTGTAGAACTCGAAAGCCAGGTAGCCGACACCGTTTTTTTCCGTATAGCGGATGTCCTCTCCGGCTGCGCCTTCCAGCTCGGGAATGCCGTCCAGCTTGCCCTGCAAGGCCAGCGTGGCGGGAAGCTTGAAGCTCGCTTCCGTGGCCGAGTGGATTTTGACGTGGCCGATCCACAGCGCGCCGTCCGCCGTGGCGCGGCACAGCGCGCCGCCGCACCGGGCGATCAGCGCGCCCGGTTCGCCGCGCAGCGCGCTTTCCGGGCGGGCGTCATAAAGGTAAAGCGGCACCCCGAGCATCTCGTCGAGCACGCCGGGTACCCCGTCGGCGGCGTGAATCTTGCGCAACACGGCTGCGGTATCGTCCCGCGCCCAATGAATGGCCCGGTCGTGCTGGCGCATGGGCGGACGCAGCCTGCCGCGCACTTGCGGGTCGGCAACATCGAGCGGCTGCGGCACGAAATGCCCGCCCGCGAATTTTTCCACCGCTTCCAGCACCGCCTGCGTTGCCGCTTCGGTGACCTCATTGCGGTACAGGCTGCTTTTGCGGGCCAGGCGCATGGGAAAGCGCGCTTCCGCCCAGATGTCGCCGCCATCCATTTCGGCATTGGCCTGGAGCACGGTAACGCCCCATTCCCGCTCCCCTTCGAGAATCGCCCAGTCCAGCGCCGAGGGGCCGCGGTCGCCGCGAATGCCGGGGTGCACTACCAGGCACACCTGTTTCTTCCACACGCTTTCGGGAATCGCGCGCTTGAGAAAAGGGGCGATGATGAGGTCGGGACGCCACTGCGCCACGGCTTCTGCGGTCACCGCGTCATGGATGTCGAATTCGACGGAAACGGCGTGACCCGCCTCCCGGAGTTCGATGAACAGGCGTTGCGAGAGGCTGTTGAAGGTGTGGCAGAGCAGCAGGATGCGCATGTCAGAAATCGCCGTTTTGCGCCATGCCCTTCAGTCTTTCCACGATGCCGCCGCGCTTCAGCATGGCGAGGTATTGCGTTTCATCGAGCCGGACGATCTGTTCCAGGTAGGCAATGTTTTTCGTGATCGATTCCAGGTAATAGTTGCGCGCCACGCCGAACCAGGCCTCGAAATGGCGTTCCAGCAAGCGGTACAGGCTGCCGAATTCACTGTCCAGTTTTGCCTGCGTGACGTTGTAGAAATGCTGAGTGCCCTTGAGCAGTTCGTGCAAATTGCGGAAATTACCCATGTGCGCCTCCTTGAATTCGAAATAGAGGAACAGCAGTTTCTCCAGATAGGTGCGGTCGGCCATCTGCCCGACCAGATCGGCGGTGCCGACCAGTTGCCCGAGCAAGCGGGTTTTTTCGCCGGGGAAATGAATCTGCAAGGGAGAAAGCGCCGGGTCGGTGCAGCGGATCAGGCACTCCAGCGGCAACACCCACTCCGGCGGCAGCCGCTTTTCGGCGCAATAGCGGCGCATGAATTCCACGCCGCGGTTGACGTGGGTGCGGGTATATTTTGCGCCGGTTCCGGTGTCGTCGCTGTGCAACTGGGCATAGCCGACATCATGCATCAGCGCGGCGATCATGACGGTGGTGATATCCGCGCCGCTCAGGGCCATGCCGGACACGTGCGCGCCGTGCAGCAGGCGCACCGTGCATAGAAACACGTCCAGCGTGTGGTGCAGATCGTGGTACAAGGTGTTGACCGGGCGGTAGCCAGGATAGCCGCCTTGATGCAGACGCACCACATCGACGAAGACACCCTTTGCCGGGGCCGCATCGAAGGCCGGGTCGATGCGTTCGATGATCGCGATGGCCTTGCCCCAGACCTCGTCCGGGTCGCCGTTGGCGAACAGGGTGCGTATTTCCGCGGGAGAAGGGGTGCCGACGTTCATCAGCAGATCCTCGGTAATTGTTCCCCGGTCAGCCAATCGACGATGCGCCTGCCGCCGAAGGCGGTTTCCATCTGCACGAAGTGGTGGCTATCGGCGATCACTTCGCCGATGAGGGCGGCGTCGCGCCCCAGGGGGTGGGCGCGCATGGCATCGAGCAGGCGCGGCGCGTCTTCCTGCGCGCAAATGGCGACCAGCTTCCCTTCGTTGGCGGCGTAAAGCGGATCGAGGCCGAGGAATTCGCACGCGGCCTTCACTTCGCCGCGCAGGGGAATAGCGCTCTCGCGCAACATCATGCCGACGCCGGACTGCACGGCGATTTCGTTCAAGGTGGTGGCCAGCCCGCCGCGCGTCGGGTCGCGCAGGACATGGATGTCCGGCACGCTGCCCACCATGGCCGCAACCAGGCCGTGCAGGGCGGCGGTGTCGGAGCGGATGGCGGTGTCGAAGCGCAGGTTCTCGCGCAGGGACAGGATGGCCACGCCGTGGTCGCCGAGATGGCCGCTGACCAGGACGGCGTCGCCGGGTCGCGCGCGCTCTCCGGAAATGTTGACGCCATCCGGCACCACGCCGATGCCGGTGGTGGTGATGAACACCCCGTCGCCCTTGCCCTGCTCGACCACCTTGGTGTCGCCGGTGACGATGGCGACACCGGCTTCGCGCGCGGCCAGCGCCATGGAATCGACAATGCGCTTGAGATCGGCCAGCGCAAAACCCTCTTCGAGAATGAAGCTGGCGGACAGATACAGGGGGCGCGCGCCGGACATGGCGACATCGTTGACCGTGCCGTGCACCGACAGGCAGCCGATGTCGCCGCCGGGGAAGAACAGCGGCGAGACCACATGCGCGTCGGTCGCCATCACCAGGCGCCCCGGCGGCACGGCGAAGCGGGCCTGGTCGTTGCGCTGGCGCAGGAATTCGTTGTCGAAGGCGGCCATGAACAACTCCTCGATCAACTGCGCCATCGCGCGCCCGCCGCTGCCGTGCGTCATTTCGACGCAGCCATGCTTGAGGTCGAGGGAACGGATGTGGGCGCTGCGGGCTTGGCTCATGGGTGGTCGGATTCCTGATAACGTCCGTAAGTATAGTATGCCGCGCAGGCGCCCTCCGACGACACCATGCACGAACCGATGGGATTCTCCGGGGTACACACGCCGCCGAACAGCTTGCAGTCGAGCGGGCGCTTCACACCGCGGATGATGGCGCCGCACTCACAGGCGGGATTGTCGGCGGCGGCAGTGGGGGGGATTTCAAAGCGCGTCTCGGCATCGAAGGCGGCGTATTGCCGCTTGATTTTCAGGCCGCTGTAGGGCACCTCGCCCAGGCCGCGCCACTCGAAGGTCTTGCGCAGCTCGAACACCTCGGCCACCATGCGCTGCGCCTTGAGGTTGCCTTCGCGGGTGACGGCGCGCGAAAACTCGTTTTCAACGGTGGCGCGCCCTTCGTTCAACTGGCGCACCAGCATCAGGATGGCCTGCATGACGTCAAGCGGCTCGAAGCCAGCGATCACCACCGGGCGCCGGTATTCCCAGGCGAAATATTCGTAGGGACGGCTGCCGATCACCGTGGAAACGTGCGCCGGACCGAGAAAGCCATCCAGCGGCAGCAGCCCCAGCTTGCGCACTTCCGGCGACTCCAGGATGTTGGCGATGGCCGCCGGAGTCAGCACGTGGTTGCAGAACACGGAAAAATTCTTCAGCCCGAGTTTTTCCGCCTGGAGAATCGCCACGGCGCTGGGCGGCGTGGTGGTCTCGAAGCCGATGGCGAAGAACACCACCTCTTTTTGCGGGTTGTCGCGCGCGATGGCCAGCGCGTCGGTGACCGAATACACCATGCGCACGTCGGCGCCGCCCGCCTTGGCCTTCAGCAGGCTGACGCGCTGCGAGCCGGGCACGCGCAGCGTGTCGCCGTAGGAGCACAGGATGGTCCCCGGCTGGCGCGCCAGATGGATGGCGCCGTCCACCCGCCCGACCGGCAGCACGCACACCGGGCAGCCGGGGCCGTGGATCATGCGCACGTTGGGCGGCAGCAGGCCGGGAATGCCGTAGCGGAAAATGGCGTGGGTATGCCCGCCGCAGAATTCCATCAGGCTATAGCTGCGCGCTGGCTTGGCGGCGCGGCGGATGTCTTCGGCCAGCTTGCGCGCCAGCGCTCCATCGCGGAATTCATCGACGTACTTCATGGGACGTACTTCATGAGGGTTTCAGGCGGCGAACAATCCCGGCTCGATCTCGGCGAACAAGGCCAGGGTTTTTTCCGCCTCTTCCGGGTCGAGACGGTTGATGGCGTAGCCGACGTGGACGATCACGTAATCGCCCACCGCCACGTCATCGACCAGCATCAGCGAGACTTCCTTGCGCACGCCGCCGAGATCGACGATGGCGAAGTCGTTTTCCAGAATTTGCGCAACGCGCGCGGGTATGGCCAGACACATGGGGTTTGCTCCGTGCAATGTAGCGCGAGCATAACACGAGCCTGAAAATCAAAAATAACATGAGGCGCCCATGAGCACCTGGGGTATTGATTCATCTCAGTTTTCCGTAGTCAACTGGTCGCCCCTGGCGAATGTCCAGGTGCGCGTGATGCTGACGATGTCGGTGTCGCGGCGGATGTCGGCGGGAAACGGGGAGTAGGGCGCTGCCAGGCGCACGATGCGCACCGCCGCTTCGTCCAGTGCCTTGTGCCCGGAGGGGCGGCTGACTTCCACGCTTTCCACTTCGCCGTTGGCGCGGATCGAAACGGTGAGCGCCAGGCTACCGTAAATCTTGTGGCGGCGCGCTTCTTCCGGGTAATTCAGGTTGCCGACCCGCTCCACCTTGATGCGCCAATCCTCGACGTAACGGGCCAGGCGGTATTCCTGGGCGCGCGCGCCGACGAACTTGCGCTTGGGGCGTTCCTGATATTTGTCCCAATCGCGCGAAATCTGCGCTTCCAGGCGCAACGCATCGAGGCTGCGCTGGCGCAACTCGGTGGCGTCGAGCGGTTGCGGCTGGCTGTCCGGCGTTGGGGGGGCTTCGGCGGATGGCTCGATAACAGCCTCGGACTTGAGCTGCGTCAGTAGGGCTTGTGCGGCCTGCTCCATTTGCCTGACCTGGGCGGTTTTTTCGCCGAGGTCAATGTGGGTCTGTTCGCGTTCCAGTACCGGCAGGGGACTTTTGGCGCGCCGTTTGGCGTCGGTATTGCCGCCGCCGTCGAGATTGGCCTGCGCCAGCACGTCGGCCTTGTGCGGTTTCTTTGCCGATTTGCTGTTCACCAGCACCACTTCCAGCGCGTTGCTGTCCTTGTGCTGCTTCCATTCCGGGGCCTTGAAACGCACGCCGACAATGACCGTCAGGTGCAGCGCCAGCGACAGGAGCAGCATCAGCTTGAAGCGGTCAACCTTGCCGGTACCGGCGAGCAGAGAAAAACGGTGCGTGGCGATCATCACGCCGTGTATTTTAACTTACTTGTTCAAGCGCCACGAAACGGCACCCGAAATCCGCTTCCAGCAAATCGACGTTGGCAACTGCCACCCGGATGCGCGTTCCCGGCGGCACGTCAGGCGGCAGCGAGGGCAGGCGGGTAAACAGCGGCGCGCCGTCGAGCTTGATGGTGTTTTCCCGCACCACGGTGGCGCCGCATTCCGCGATGTTTTCCTGGATCAGCCAGCGCAGGCACCAATAGCGCTCCATGGAACGCTGGATGTTGCCGTAAGCCTCGTAGGCCAGGTCGAAATCGCGCAGGGTGACGAACAGCTTGTCGCTTTTCGGCGCGCAGGGCGGGTCTTCGTCGCGCAGCAGGGCCAGCAGCTGGCGCTGGTTGAGCAGGTCGATGTAGCGGCGCAAGGGAGAGCTCGACCAGATGTAATGCGTCACCCCCAGCCCCTGATGCGGCGCGGGCGTGGTGCTCATGCGCACCTTGCCGTTTTCCTGGCTGCGGTAGAGGGCGGCCACACCCGCCTCGGCCAGTTGTTTTCCCCATTGCGAATTGACGTGAATCATCAGCTCCGACACCACGCGGTCGATGGGCGTGTCGCGCTCGCGCTCGGTGATGGCGACGCGCCCGTTTTCCACGCTGAAGTTGTAGTCCGGGAACATGCGCTGGCCGTCCGGCTTGTTGCGCGCGGCTTTCAGGCGGGTGGCGAAGCGCCACAGCAGCAGGAGTTCTTCCTTGAAGGGATAATCGCCCGCGCCGCTTTGCACGGATTCGGCGTTGAACAGCGGTTCCAGCGTGTCGTGGCGCAGGTTGGCGACGATCTCGACATGGTCGATCGCGCTGCGCTGGGAGACGATGGCGAATTCCGCGTCGACTTCCAGGTACATGGACAGCGCCGGGCAGTGGCTGCCTGCGCCCAGAGTGAATTGCTCCACCACCTGGTCCGGCAGCATGGTGATCTTGTGCCCCGGCATATACACCGTGGAAAGGCGCCGCGCGGCGATTTCGTCCAGCGCCGAGCCGGGCAGGATGGACAGCGCGGGTGCGGCGATATGCACGCCGACGCGCCAATTGCCGTTATCCAGCTTTTTTACCGAGAGCGCGTCGTCGATTTCCGTGGTGGCGGCATCGTCGATGCTGAAGGCGCGCGCATCGCTCGCAGGCACGGCGGGCGGTGGCGTGGGTGTTTCGAAATCGCCGAAGCCCGCGCCGCGCGGGAACCAATCGCGCAGAAAGCGCTTGAGGTGAAAATCGTGGCTGGAAGGAATCGCCCCGCAGCGCTCCAGCAGCTTGAGCGGCGTCAGCTTTTCCGCTTCGCAGACCTGTTCCAGCGCCTTGTATTCCAGCGTGTTCTTGTCCGGCTGGTAAAGCAGTTGGTCAACCACTTCTTCCGTGAACGGCACGGGCAGCGTGCCCGCCGCCAGTTGCGCGGCGTATTCGGCGACGGTCTGCGCCTGGCGCCGTTTCTTTTCCTCGCCGGCCAGCGCCGCCTTGAGGTTTTCTTCCGGGGCCGCCTTGAAGCGCCCCTTGCCCTTGCGGTAAAAATACATCGGCGCCGAGTGCAGCTTGAGCAGCAAACCGGCGGATTCCAGGGGGCTGGGCGCATGGCCGCAATAATCGCGCGCCATCTCGGCGAAGCCGAATTCCTCCGCGCCGCAGCACTCCCACAGGAAGTCCAGCTCGATGCCGTCGGCCAGGGCCTGCGCGCTTTCCATGAAGCCCGCCAGGGGCAGCTCGAAGCGCAGCAGCACCTTGTCCGCCTTGATCTTGGAGCGTTTGCCGTGCAGCGCCTCGACCTGCAAGGAGGCGACGTTGTCCGTCATCACGCTGCCGACCTTGAAGGCGCCGTCTTCTTCGTAAAGGATGTTCATGAAATAGCCAGAAAGCCGGAGGAAAGGGAGCGGCGGATTTTACCCCATTGCGCCGGACGGATGACAAACCCGGCAAAAATTCGCACAATGGCGGCTCTTTTCACCAAGCAGGCAAGAGGCATGAATTCCGCACGCAACAAGATCATCCTGGCGCTGGTGGCATTGGCGGCGCTGGCCGCCGTCGCTTTCGCGCTGACGCAAAAACCCGTGGCGCCGCAAGCCGCCGTGACCGCGCTGGACGGCAGTAAAATCACGCTCGACAGTTTGCGCGGCAGGGTGGTGCTGCTCAATTTCTGGGCCACCAGTTGCCCGAGCTGCATCAAGGAAATGCCCGATCTGGCGGCAATGCACCAGAAATTCCGGGCGCGCGGCTTCGAGACCGTGGCCGTGGCGATGAGCTACGACCCGCCGGCCTACGTGCGCCAGTTCAGCGAAAAGAACGCGCTGCCCTTCATCGTGGCGCTGGACACCGATGGTTCCGCCGCGCAAGCCTTCAACGCGCGCGTGACACCCACCACTTTCATCATCGACAAGCAGGGACAGGTCGCCCAGCGCATCGTCGGCGACCCGGATTTCGCCAAACTGCATGCCTTGATCGAAACCATGCTTTAATGAAACTTCAGGAAGGGGGAAATCATGAGTGCGATCACCTTTGACACCTTGAAATTCGTCAAAAAACTGGAGTCTTCCGGTTTGCCCATGCAACAAGCCGAAGCGATTGCCGAGGCTTTTCAGGAAGCCAGCAGTGAGGCAAGGCTGGCGACCACCCAGGATATTCGGGAGTTGGACATGGCTTTGCGCGGTCATATTTCGGAAATGAAATATGACCTCATCAAGTGGATCGTCGGGCTGGCGTTGGCGCAGCTGGCATTGCTGATCGGCATTTTTATCCGCATGAGCTGATCCGGCAAGCCTATTTCTTCAGCATCGCCCGCATCTGCGCCAGGCGCGCGCTGCCTTCCTGCTTCTGTTCGGCGGCGGGGGCTTCCCGACCGCTGATGCGCAGGTCTTCCTCCCCCATTTCCTCGATGAAGCGGCTCGCTTCGCAAATCTGCCACTCGCGTCCGCGCTTGCGCTTCTTGCAGTGGGTGAGCGTCAGGCTTTTTTGCGCGCGTGTGATGCCGACGTACATCAGGCGCCGCTCTTCCTCCACCAGATCGTTTTCCAGGCATTCGCGGTGCGGCAGGATGCCTTCTTCCACCCCCACCAGAAAAACGTGGGGATATTCCAGCCCCTTGGCGGCGTGCAGGGTGGAGAGGCGCACCGCGTCCTGCTCCGCGTCCTCGCGGTTGTCCAGGATGTTGAGCAGGGCGATGGTCTGCGTCAGCTCGACCAGGTTCTTGCCGTCCTCGGTGCCTTTCCTGTCCAGCCAGGCGACGAATTCCAGCACGTTGTTCCATTTGTTCTGTGCCGGTTTCGCGTCTTCCGTATCGAACAGCCAGGCTTCGTAGTCGATGGCCTTGAGCAGTTCCTGCAACAGTTCCCCCGCCGGTTCGCGCTCGGCACGCGCTTGCAGGTTGGCGGCAAAGCGGCAGAAAGTTATCAACGCCTCGTATTCTTTCGGCCCGAGTTGCGTTTCCAGCCCGGCTTCGAAAGCCGCATCGAAAAGACTCAGGTGGCGGCGTGCCGCCCAGTTGCCGAGTTTTTCCAGGGTTTGCGCGCCGATGCCGCGCTTCGGCGTGGTCACCGCGCGGATGAAGGCCGGGTCGTCGTCGCCGTTGGCGATGAGGCGTAGCCAGGCGATGAGGTCCTTGATCTCGGCGCGCTCGAAAAACGAGGTGCCGCCGGAAAGCTGATAGGGAATCTTCTCGTTGCGCAGGTATTGCTCGAAAACCCGCGCCTGATGGTTGCCGCGGTAGAGAATGGCGTAATCGGCAAAGCGCGTGCGGTGCTCGAACTTGTGCGCCAGCAGGCGCATCACCACGCTTTCCGCCTCGTGCTCCTCCTCGCGCGCGGCCAGCACCTGGATGGGGTCGCCCAGCCCCAGTTCGCTCCACAGTTTTTTCTCGAACAGCTTGGCGTTGTGGGTGATGAGGCGGTTGGCCACGCGCAGAATGCGGATGCTGGAGCGGTAGTTCTGTTCCAGCTTGATGACGTGCAGGCGGTGGAAATCCTCCCCCAGCACGCGCATGTTGTCGGCGGAGGCGCCGCGCCAGCCATAGATCGCCTGGTCGTCGTCGCCCACTGCGGTAAAGGCACCGCTGACCCCGCTGATGGCGCGGATCAGGCGGTATTGGCACAGGTTGGTGTCCTGGTATTCGTCGATCAGCAGGTAGCGCAACTTGTTGCGCCATTTTTCCAGGATGTCCGGGCGCGCTTCGAATAGTTCCACCGGCAGGCGGATGAGATCGTCGAAATCCACCGCCTGGTAGGCGCGCAGGGTGTCCTGGTAGGCGCGAAAGGCGTTGGCCGCGCGCTGCTCCAGCTCGTCCTGGGCGGCGTTCCAGGCCTGGTCGGGGCTGTGCAGGGCGTTCTTCCACAGCGAAATGCGCTGCTGGGTGGCGCGCAGTTCGCCCTTGTCGGTGGTTTTCAGGATTTCGCTCAAGACATGCAGGCTGTCGGCGGCATCGAGGATGGAAAATTTCGGCTTGTAGCCGATTTGTATTGCCTCCTGGCGCAGGATGGCAAGCCCCAGCGAGTGAAAGGTGGTGACGGTCAGCCCGCGCGACCCCTTGCCCTGCAGCAACTTGCCGACACGTTCCTGCATCTCGCGCGCCGCCTTGTTGGTGAAGGTGATGGCCGCGACGTGCGCGGGCGAATAGCCGCATTCCTCGATCAGCCAGGCGATCTTGTGGGTGATGACGCGCGTCTTGCCGCTGCCCGCGCCGGCCAGAACCAGCAGCGGGCCGTCGAGATATTTCACCGCTTCGCGCTGGGGGGGGTTGAGGTGGGAAAGCATGAGAGGGAAAACCGGGTCAGGGAGGATGCGGATATTACCATCCGGCCATGACCGGGAAGGAAAAACGCTACGCTGCCAGCAGAGCTTTCTCGATAGGTATGATGTTGGCCAGTTTCTCCGGCTTCTGTTGCACTTCCCACAGATCCACGGCCTCTTGCATGCGCAGCCAGCTTTCCGGCGTTGTATTGAGTAATCTGGCAACGCGCAGGGCCATCTCCGGTGTCATGTTGCGTTTTTCATGCAGCAGTTCCGATACGGATAGGCGGGACACGCCGAGGCGTTGGGCCAACTCGGTCTGCGTCATTTTCAGCGCGGGCAGGATGTCCTCGCGCAGGATCGCGCCTGGATGCGTGGGCCGCCGGTTGGGATTTCGTAGTGACTTCATCAGTGGTAGTCCTCCAGGTCAAGATCGATGGCATCCTCGCCATCGAATCGAAAAGTAATGCGCCAGTTGCCGGGCACTGTTACCGAGTAGGTGCCTTTCCGATGCGCGGCTGGCGGCGCTCTTCCGCGACGGCGGCGTCGATCTTGGCCATGCCCTCATCCTTAGGTACGGCGGAAAAACCAATCTGGATGCGTTGGCACAGAGCCTCGAAACGGCTCTGCACGTAGCGGATTTCCGCAGCCTCTCTGAGGCTCTGCTTCAGGTCATCAAAAAGTGTCTTGTCCATGGCCATAACTCCTTCACAAGTTTGCGCAATATCGCAGTTTCTTTGAATAAAGAACATTATCCCGAACATTTCATGGATTTCGACAACCCCTGTAGGAGCGGCCTTGGCCGCGAGATTTTGACCTTCTGGCGACCGAACGGAAAAGCTCGGGGCCAAGGCCCCTCCTACCGGCAAGAACATGCTTTTTATAAAACATCCAGATTATTTCATGCTACGTCATTGGCGTATCGCGTCAAGCCAAAGAAATGCTGGACGTCCCTCCAAAAACCAACTGACGCAAAACGTCACTTTCTGCCCTATATCGCCATCGCATCAATGTGGGTATTTATTGGTTTGTTGATTTTAAAGTGAAAACCGTCCTGGCACGCGGCTTGCCTATTACCAGCCAGACACCCCGTGTGTTGGCTTCACCCAAACCCAAACCGTCTTAAGGAGAGTTACCATGAAAAAAGTTCAACAAGGCTTTACCCTCATCGAACTGATGATCGTCGTCGCCATTATCGGCATCCTGGCCGCCGTGGCCATCCCGTCCTACCAGAACTACACCAAAAAAGCCAAGTTCACTGAAGTGGTGAATGGTGCCCAGGGCTTCAAGTCGCAAGTGGAAATTTGCGCCAACTCCCTGGCTACTGTTACCGGTTGCTCCAACGGTGCCAACGGCGTGGCCGCTGCGCCGACGGCGTATGGCCTGGTGGCTTCGGTGGCCGTGGCTGACGGCGTGATCACCGCCACCGGTACCGCTGCCGTTGACAGCTTGACCTTCATCCTGACCCCGACACGCAACGCCGAAGGCGCCATCACCTGGGCCAAGACCGGTACTTGCGTGGCCGCCGGCATCTGCTGATAAGCAAGCATCCTGCATGGCGAAAAGGGCATCCTCGGATGCCCTTTTTTTTGGCGCCTGCAACGCTGCCAAGCCAGTCAGATATCGGTTGGCATAGGTGGCGTATCCGCTGCTCTGGCAAGCACAGCCAAGGCGTCAGCCTTGCTGGTGGTGGCCGCGATCTCGCGCAACCGCGTCATGTAGAGCATTTGCTCACGAATCAAAAGGCCGTCGTGAATGAGTTCGGAGTACAAGCGGTTTTCGGAAACGCCCAAGGCTTCGGCCAGGCGCTTGCCGCGAACGCGTTCGTCCTCCTGGATTCTCAATGGAAAAGAAAGCTTGCTCATCATCACCTCCTAATTCTACTTTGTCAGATTTCAAGGCAAGTGGTGTTAGAACGTCCCTTCCCCCCACGGGGGAAGGCTAGGATGGGGGCGAGAAAATCATTCAACCGCTTGATTTAACGCCCCCACCCCAACCCTCCCCCGTTGGGGGAGGGAGCCAAAAACGTTACAAGGCAATCTGACAAAGTAGAACTAATGTGTCAGAGATTGCAACAACTGCCCCGGTGTGCGCAGGGCAACCTGTGGAAAGCGGGGTTCTGCGCGTACAAAATCTTTCAAGTTGTGCGTCACAATAGTGCAGGGCCAAGCCGCAACGGCAATTTCCAGAATTGAAGTTGTCGCCCTCGTCCTTGAGGTTGGGGCGCCAGAGGTAGCGCACCTCAACTTCGTGAGCGCCTGCTACCAAGTGGGCAAGCACCACTTCAATATCTGCCCATGCAAGTCCCGTCTCCGCCAGGATGTCGGGGCGGCTGAGAACGTCACGGTATTCAAAAACCAGTTTCTGGTGGACAATCAGCGGTAAATCACCCAGCAAGGCCCGACGGACAATGGCGTTGCTGGCCCCATTTATGGAGCGGAAAGCAGCAACCAGGACATTGGTGTCGAGCAAATATCTCATGATTGAATGATGTCAGAATTGATGTCTATTTCCAGTCTGCGGTGCATCCATTTTGCTGATGCTTGCGCGATTCTTTGACGCGGCTTGAAGTGATGCACCAAATGCACTACCATGAGTCGCATGCCCGCAATCAAGACGTTTTCAAACTGCCAATTGTCGATATACCCACGCGAGCACGGTATCCCCCACTTCCATCTGGAATTCACGGATGGGGATCGCTGTTCCGTCGCTATCGAAACCGAAGTTGTTCTGGCAGGGGAGGTGCGTCCCGCACGCAGAATGGCGGAGGCACTCGCATGGGCGCGCGACAACCGTGAGTTGCTGCTACAAAAATGGAAGGAGATCACACGATGAAACCACCCCGGATTGATGCCGTTACAGCCTTGGAGCCTGGTGTTCTGGAAATCCGCTGGACAACAGGCGAAACCTTGATTGCTCACGTCGATGATTGGATCGATCGATTCGCGTTGCTCGGCCCGTTGCGTGACCCAGCGGTTTTTTCTCAGGTACAGGTAGGCTGGAATGGGCACTCGGTGGTATGGCCCAGCGAGATTGACCTCGGCGCTGACCAACTCTACGAACGCTGCAAGGAAGAAGCGGAGCTGCCGACACCGCAGTTGTTTGACGACTGGATGAAGCGTAACCAACTCTCCTTGCAGACAGCCGCCGATGCCTTGGGATTATCGAGACGCGCAGTGGCATACTACCGCAACGGAGCCAGACCCATTCCACGCCAAACCTGGCTAGCCTGCCTGGGTTGGGAAGCCACGCGCCCGAAGGCGAAAACCCTGCCACGGCGATTGCCCACGGCTCGTGAGTACGCCGCCGCTCATGCGTGATTGCTTGGCACTGCCATGAGCCAGTTCGATGTTTGTCAGAATACCGGCAGAAAACCGCCTATTCCACCCCGTCCAACAAGGGTATCTGGACCAAACCCATCGGGCAGTCTGTGGGAAATCCATTTTGCTGATGCTTGCGCGAGCACTTGACGCGACTTGAAGTGGTTCAGTTGACCGATAGTCAGATAAAACCACAAGATGTACGATGCCTGATGATTGGTGCGCCGTTGTTGCAGGAGGCTCAAAATGAGAACCACCTTATCCATAGATGATGATGTGCTCGCCGCCGCCAAGGGGCTGGCTGCGGCTCAACACATGCGCGTTGGGGAAATGCTGTCGTCCCTGGCGCGACAGGCTCTGCGTCCGCCCCCGCCGAATGGCAACACGCGCAACGGCGTGCCCTTGCTGATACCCCGAGCCGGGGCGACAACCGTAACGCCGGAATTGGTTAATCAGTTGCGCGACGAGTTGCCTTATTCGAATATGTCAATCAGCGCGCAAATTTGACCACCCAACAGCGTCCAATTTTGACCAGGGGT
>CAZGOY010000043.1:0-25323 GCA_964527565.1 uncultured Sulfuricella sp.
GGGTCGTCGCGCTGGTTACCGTCGTCGGCGTGGTCGCACTAGTTACCGTTGTCGGCGTCGTTGCACTGGTCACCGTGGTCGGCGTGGTGGCGCTCGTTACCGTCGTCGGGGTCGTCGCGCTGGTTACTGTCGTCGGTGTGGTGGCGCTAGTCACCGTCGTCGGTGTGGTCGCACTCGTCACCGTGGTCGGGGTAGTAGCGCTGGTCACCGTGGTCGGAGTAGTAGCACTCGTTACCGTCGTCGGGGTAGTGGCGCTCGTTACCGTGGTCGGCGTGGTTACCGTAGCTGGACCTGTCGGGCTCGTTGGCGTGGTCAAACCTCCGATTGGAGTTACTACTTCAAGCGGCATGGGGGACGGAGGTTCATCTCTGGCTACAGATGGAGAATCAATTTCCACATCATCCGCCGGGAGTGGCTGCGATATGGGTGGAACGGGAATTTGCCCCCCTGCGCTACCGGTATCCATCTGGGGAACGGAACGACCTTCCGGCACGTACTGGCGGCCAAATTCAGGACTGGCATCACGAATCGCGCCTTCTTCCGTCCGCAAGCGATCACGCTCTTCGGCTTGGCCGACATCGGCCTGGATATTCTCGTTCCCAGCACCATCAACCCGCCCCGGCGCAGAGGAAGATGCCTCGCCACCAGCCAACCCTTCTTCCTGCTGGCCACGGCTCAACACCGTCATGTCGTCGAACAGTATCTGTTCCTGATTCTGCGCGGCATTCCCATTGCCAGATTGTCCCTGATTTTGCCCGTTGTTTTCGTTGTTATCCGCCATGATCCATTCCCCAGTTATTAAGGATTTCTGATGGCGCTATCCTATTGGGGTTATTGTCAAACAGAAAGACGGCCAGAGGTTACAAACCCTGACGGCGTTAAGGACATCGGCATAAGTCAACCGTCAATCTTTTCTAGCAGCCTGTCGGACTTGAGCCGAGAACAATACTAAAACCTGATCAAAGCGGTCTGAAACTGGTGATATTTGGCGATAGGCGCACGAATTCCTCCGTCGGGAACGGATGACCGGTCGCCTGCTTAGGAAAGACTGGCGTAACGATTCTGCCGGAAATGAAACAGGGCCTCCATCTCTGGAAGCCCTGTCTTTTCTGGTAGGCCGTGCCAGATTCGAACTGGCGACCAACGGATTAAAAGTCCGCTGCTCTACCGGCTGAGCTAACGACCCGAAAGGCGCGCATTTTAAATGACCCAAGGGGGCGTTGTCCAGCCCCGCATGAAAATCGGGCGTCCTTCTGCGATCAGGAAAGTGGTCGGGATGCACTCGGTGAATCGATCAATTTCCTGGAAACGGCTTGGCAATCACATTTGCCGAAACCGCCCCCAACCCTATCCGATTGCTTGCCGCAACATTGAGGCAGTAGGTCTTGCCGTTTACCAGACCGGTAATGGTAATACGCGAATCTTTCCCGGAGATCGATAATGTGGCAACCAAGCTCTCTATGGAAGCCGTCGAATTATCGGCGGCGTTCAGGGTAACATGAGACGTGCCCCTGCCCGGTGATGACACTTCCACCGTATAAGCGGTTAACGCGGCACCGTTGTCCGCAGGCGTGGTGAAACCCAAGGCGATGTGCCCATCACCCGGCATGGCGTTGACATTGGGCTGTGCAGGAACAGTTGCGGGAGTCACGCCGATTGATGGCGCTGACGATACGCTGTTGCCGGCGGCATTCGTTGCTATAACGGTAAAGGTGTAGTCCGTGCCATTGGTTAATCCGGTAATCGTGTGCGTCAGACCTGTAATGCCGGCATGGATATCAATGCCGCCTGGGGGGTTGGAAATTACGGTGTAACCGGTGATGGCACTCCCGCCACTGGTAGCAGGCGGACTGAAACGAACCTTGGCCTGGGCATCGCCAGCCTGAACCGAAACAATCGCCGACGCGCCAAGTGTCGGCGCAATTTCTTGTTTGATTTCAGCAGAAGTAGGCTTACCCGCATCAGTGGAAACCACATCACCACTGTGGGACTCCGCAACGGCTGCAGGGGAAACGCTAATATCCCTGTGGCGGCGTCCCGCAGGAACGACCGCAGCAGCCGGGATTATCATATTCGTTGCCAGTGGGTCGGTTAGCTTTACGGACTCACAGGGGGCTACCTGTAGAGTCTCTGTCGTGACATTCTTTGCCATTACTGTAGGAACGATCGGCGCAGCAAGAACGATCGTATCCGTCGCCAGCGATTCTGCAAGCGTTGCGGAACCCAGGGTGACCACTTGGGGAGCCTGTGGAACAACCGGCGTTGACGCTGCCGATGAAGAGCCAACCCCTACCGCGTTGATGGCGGCAACCGCAAAAGTGTAGGCCGTGCCATTGCTAAGCCCGGTTATCGTGTGCGTGAGGCTCATTGATCCGGCATCGGCGTCCACTCCGCCCGCCGGGCTGGATACCACGATGTAGCCCGTGACGGCGCTGCCGCCGGACGAGGCGGGTGCGCTGAAAACTACCCGCGCCTCGCTATTACCCGCTTCAACCGACTGGATGGCGGGCACGCTTGGCACCGTCAGCGGCTTCACGATCACTTTGGCGGAAGGCTGGCCTGTGGCGACACGATTGCTGGCTGCAACGGTCAATCCATAAACCCTGCCGTTGTAAAGACCGCCTATCCGGATGCCTGTGTTGCCGCCGTTAACCAGCACCGTGGCGGCCAGCCTTCCGCTAGCGGCTTTTGCGCCGTTGGTGGCATCCACTGTCAACACAACAGCATCACTTCCCGCATGGGTGATTTCGATACGGTAGCTGACAAGTGGCGCGCCGTTATCTGCCGGGGTGGCGAAACTCAAGACTGCTTGAGCATCTCCCGCAATGACTTTCGGCACGATCCGACCAGGAAGCACAACTGGCACGATGCGGCGAGAGGGGGCAGCAGCGGCACCCCCGGAAGCGATTTGCGTCGGCACCGCAGCGGCAACCTCCACCGGCGGGATTTTCTCTGCGCGCGGACGGGCAGGAGCCGCATGTTCTTTTGTCGGTACGGCGGCAGGCCGGGAAATTTCGCGGGGGGCGGGCATTTCCACTGTCTCAATCTGCCGTTTCACGGAAACTGCTTCGTTAGCGACCGGCTCCGGGGATTTGCTTGCCGGTGGCGGCATGGTCACCGCAGCGGGAGCAACAGCCGGTTTTTGCATGGCTGCCACTTCGGCCAAAGGCGCACCCAAGCGCGTTGCGCAGTAAGGGCAGGCCTGCCAGCCAGGCTCGACACGGCTGCTGCATTTCGGGCATTGACACTCCAGCGGGTGCTGGCAATAAGGACAAACGACGAATTCCGCCGAAATTCCCTTTCCGCACGCTGGACACGATTGCTGCACCGTCGTGCCGGGGCTGCTGCCGGACGCCTCTTCCACATCCTGGGTAGTCAGAATGGATGCGCATTCCGAAAAAGAGGTAATGCCCTCCGTTATCAGACGCACGCACTCATCCGCCAGTGTTTTCGCGCCGTCCGCCTTGGCCACCTGAAGTATCTGTTTTTCCGGCAGGCTGGCATTCACCGCATCGACCACCGCCGGGGTAAATTTCAGGTATTCATAAACACCGATCCTGCCCAGGTAGCCGGAATTCGAACATTTCTCGCAGCCTTGGCCACGCTTCAGCGCCGTTCCCGCAGGCAGCAGGTGCAACAGCTTTTTCTGGGCAGCATCCGCAATGTTGGCACGGTCTTCGAGACCCACACATTCCGGGCAATTGCAGCGCACCAGGCGTTGCGCGAAGATGCCCCGCACGGTGGAAGCGATCAGAAACGGCTCGATACCGAGATCCTTGAGCCGGGTAACCACCGACACGGCACTATTGGTATGCAGCGTGGAAAGCACCAGGTGGCCGGTTTGCGCCGCGCGGAAAGCGATTTCCGCAGTTTGCTGATCGCGGATTTCGCCGATCATGATGACATTGGGGTCCTGACGCAAAATCGAACGCAGGATGGTCGGGAACGTCATTCCCGCTTTTTCGTTGATTTGCGTCTGGGTGATGCCATCGAACTCGAATTCGATAGGGTCTTCGACGGTAATAATGTTGGGGCCCTTGCGCACCAGTTCGGTCAACATCGAGTAAAGCAACGTCGTTTTCCCGCTACCGGTGGGACCGGTAACCAGGATGATGCCCTTGTCGCTCTGCAACAGGCGCAACACTTGCTTCATTAGATAAGGCGGCAGCTTCAGGCTGCTCAGGGTGTACCCCTTTTTTCCCTTGTCCTGGATGCGGATCACCACTTTTTCCCCCAGCGGGGTCGGCAGCGTGGAAACACGGAAATCGATATGCCGGTTGGCGATGTTGGCGCTCAGTTTGCCGTCCTGGGGCAGGCGCTTTTCGGCGATGTTGAGGCAGGCCTGCACCTTGATGCAACCGATGACCTGCGACTGTACCCATTTCGGAATGTTGATGAGACTCTGCAACTGGCCATCGATCCGCACGCGCACCCGCAGAAAAGTCTGGCTCGGTTCCATGTGGATATCGCTGGCGCCCTTGGCAACGGCCTCACCCAATACGCTTTTGACAATTTGTGTAATGGTGAAGGAACGGGCTTCTGCCGCGTCCGCATCGCGCTCTGGATCAATGAATTCCATGTCCGTCAGCTTACCGACGCTGCTTACCAAATCCTCCAGGGAGGCGGCGAAATCATATATCCGGCTGATCGTACCGATGATTTCCGATTCCAGGGCAATACACGGAGCGATCTGCTTGCCGGTGCTGAATTTCAGATACTGGAGCAGTTCTCCGTTCGAAACGTCCTTCATCGCCACATGCAGCACATCATTTTCATCCAGGCGCAGGGGAACGCACATCCTTTCCTCGCAGGTTTCGCGCGAAATGAGGGCGGCTACCTTCTGGTCGATGGGGTAGTTGCCCAGGGAAACAATATTGAACCCCAACTGGTCGCCAAGCGCCATGAGAAGATCGTCTTCGGTCAGGTCTCCGCGTTCCAGCAACACCTGGCCCAGCTTCTTGCCGCTTTGTTTGGCCATGTGAATGGCGCTGAGGATTTCCTCCTCGTCAATCAAATCCCGTTCCTTCAGAACGTCCCCCAATTTTTTGATCAGGGTGTTTTTACCCGCCTCTACACCGGCTGACGTGTCCATGGCGCTCATTTTTTCAACCGCTTTCTAGCGTTCGTGGAACGACAGTGAAATCACATCGACCAGTGGCTTGGTCAGGTAGGCCAGCAGGGTTTTCTCGCCGGTCAGGATTTCAGCTTCCACGCTCATGCCCGCCTGCAACAGGTTGCGGCCCGGCACGTCGCCGACATAGGGGTTTTCCAGCTCGACCAGCCCGCGGTAAAAAGGCTTGCTGTCATCCCCCACCACGCTGGTGGCGCTCACTCGCTTCAACACCCCCCTGGCGACGCCGAAACGGGAATAGTCATAGCTCGTCACGCGCAATTTGACGGGTTGACCGGCCCTGACGAAGCCGATGTCGCGCGGCGTAATGCGCACTTCGGCTTCGAGCGGCTCATTGTCCGGGACGATCTGCATCAATAAAGCTCCCGGCTGAATCACCTGGCCGATGGTCTGTACGCGCAAATCCTGGACATAGCCGCGATTGGGCGCGCGCACCTCAAGGCGGTCGACGCGCGCTTGCAGGCGCTGGATACCTTCCTCGACTTCGGCCAGTTCCGAACGCACCGCCCCAAGTTCGGACAAGGCATCGCGCCGCAACTGGTTAAGGGTGTCTTCGCGCCGGTTTTGCGCCTCCGCCAGCTCCTGGGCGGAAACGCCGATTTCCTGGGTCAGACGCGCCACTTCACCGGATGCCGTGACCTTGGCGCGGCGCGTTTCCAGCAGCACGGTACGGTTGATCAAACGCCGCGAGGCCAGATCTTCGCGCATCTCGGAAAGCTCCCCCGTCAGCGCCAAGTGCTCCTTGGCCACGGCCAGTGCGGTTTCCAGTTGACGCAGGCGCTGCTTGCGCTGCTCGATTTGCCGGTCAAGAATGGAAAGGGTGGAATCGCGCGTAGCCACCTGGGTGACATGAATTTCCCGCTGGCTGGACATCATGTCCGACTGTTTGACATCCAGTCCGGAAAAATCCAGTTTCCGGCCTTCCGTCAGGGCGGACAGGCGTTCCGCGCGCAAATTCAACGAATCCTGGCGCGCCGCCATCTGCCGCAATTCGGCGAGCGCCTGGGCGCCGCCGATGCGTAGCAGCACTTGCCCCTGCTCGACCAGCTTGCGTTCTTCCACGGCGATTTCCTCCACCACGCCGCCATCCAGATGTTGTACCACCTTCACCTTGCCGGAGGGAATCACTTCGCCCGGCGCGCGCGCCACTTCCTTCATGCTGGTCAGCGCCGCCCACACCAGGAAGGCGAGTACCAACGTGCCGACGATGATCAGGATCGGCCGCACGAAGGCGGGAACCAGTTCCTCTTCGATATGGATGGTTTCCGAGAGCAGGCGGCGCTCCCTGCTGCCCAATGGCGTTTTGACGGAAGCATCCGCTTTGCTGCTCTGTGATTTTTTCTTGAAGAACATGCTAGATCCCTGACATGAATTTTATCTTTGCTCAGACCGACGCCACCCGTACCGCGCCCGGCATGATCTTGTCCTTGATGCTGTCAAATGTTCCCATGGCGACCACCGACCCCTGTTCCATCAAGATGACGTTATCCGCCAGCCGCATGTGGCCGGGCCGGTGTGAAACCATGATCAGCGTGGAACGGCCGCGCAACCATTCGACGCAGCGGATCAGCGCCTCCTCTCCCGCTTCGTCCATGCCGGTTCCCGGTTCGTCGAGCAGCACCACGGCCGCCGGCTTGAGAATCGTGCGCGCCAGCGAAAGGCGCTGGCGGAAGCCGTGCGGCAACAACTCCGAACGGCTGTTGGAAATGCGCGTGTTGAAGCCTTCCGGCAGGGCCCGGACATCTTCGTCCAGCCCCGCCATTTTCACTGCCCAGTCCAGCTCCGCATCGGTAGCCGCCGGATGCACCAGGCGCAGATTCTGGGTCACGGTACCGTAAAACAACTCGCAGTGCTGCGGCATGTAGCTGATCTTGGCGCGCAGATCCGTGGCGGTAAGCTGGCGGATATCCACGTTATCGAGACGCACGGTCCCCGCCTGGGGAATGTAAAGCCGCTCGATCAGCTTGAGCAGGGTCGATTTGCCGGAACCGTTGCCGCCGGCAACCACCACAACCTGCCCCGGCTCAACCTTGAACGACACCCCCAGCAAAACCGGGTCGGCATCGTTGGCGTAACGGAAGGACACCCGCGCAAAACTGAGCGTACCGCGCACGTTGGGACGAATGGTCTGATAGACCCCGGTATCGGACTCCCCCTTCAGGCGCATCAGGTTTTCCACCTGGCGGATATTGGCGCGGATGCGCACCAGCGAGGTCGCGGCGAGAAAAATGTTCTGCATCGGCCCGGTAAGGCGCCACAGGATCATCATGGTCGCCACCATGGTGCCGCCGGTAATCTGCCCCTGTATCGACAGGTAGGCCGATAGCGCCAGCGCCAGCAGACCGGTCCCCGAGCCCAGCAGATGGGCGGCGCTGCCGACGTGGGCATGCACTTCGTGGTCGCGGAAATTGGCCATCACCGATTTCCCGCTCATTTCGCGGAAGCGGTTTACCCACGACGTGCCCGCGCCGACCGAGCGGATGGGGCGCATGTCGGTGAGCGCTTCATTGAGAAACTCCCAGCGCGCCGACCCCAGCTTGCCGGCTTTCGCCACCGAACGCTCGCTGACCTTGCGGGTAACGTAACCCAGCACGGTGAAGGCCAGCGCCGACAGCAGCACCACCGCCAGCACCCAGGGATTGATGATAGCGATGGCCACCAACAGCACCAGGGTTGAAGGCAATTCAAATGCCAGCAGCGAGAGCGGGCCGAGAAAGAAATCGCGCAGGCTTTCCAGATTCTTGATGCGCCCCACCTGCTGGCTGACCGACGCGCCATCGGTGGCCGCGAACGGCAGATGAATGATGCGCTGGAACAGGCTGTTGCCCAAGATATATTCGGAGCGCCCGCCGACGAAGGCCATGATGCGCGATTTCAGGTTGCGCAGCAGGGCATCGACGGTAATCACAATGACCACGCCGAGCATGAGAAACGCGCCCATGACGATGTCACCGGACGGCAGCACGCGGTCATAAATGGATTTCACGAACAAGGGTGGCGCCAGCCCCAAAATGGCGCTCACCACCGTCAGCGCAAACGCCAGCAGGATGTGGCCGCGGAAACGCAGCAGCAGCGCGCTGATCCAGCTCGATTCGGCGCGCGGCCCCTTGGCGGGCGCCTCGGCTTTCTGGAAAAGATAGATTTCACCCGCTTCCCAGGTCGGCTCGATTTCCCTTTCGCTGCGCGATGCGCTGTCGAATGCCCGCAGCTTGCCGTTCGGCAGGCGTTGCAGCACCACCATGGCAGGCTGGCGCGACGGCACAAACAGGCAGGGCATGAGGCGCGCATCAAGGCGCGCCAGGTTGCCGTCAAGATGCTTGGGAAACATCCCCAGATTAGCCATGATCGAACACAGCCCGGACAGTTCCAGGCTACGCACCAGGTGGGGCATGGCTTCCGCCAGTTCGCGCGGCTGCCCTTGCCACTCCAGCGCTTTCAGCAGGGGCAACAGGCAGATCGACAAATCGGATTCCTCATCGAACTGACGCTGGATGATGACGGAAATATCCTCAGTGGATTCGGGGCGTTCCAGAATGGCGGCGGCAATCCCGGAAGACGTCTCCGTCGATAGAGAACGCGCTTCCACCACCCCTTCCTGCAGGCCGCCGCCGGTCAGCGAATAGACCTTGTCGGCCAGCGAAATCAGCGAAGGACGGTGCGTTACCAGGATGACCGTGCATTTGCCTTTCTCCTGGGCGAAGTAGTCACGCAACAACTGGTCGCCGCGCATGTCCAGGGAAATGTTCGCTTCGTCGAAGAGGATCACGCTGGGCTTGCGCACTAGCGCCCGGATAATGGTGATGACCTGGCGCACACCGGCAGGCAGGGTTTCCGCCACACCTTCGCCGAGCGGCGTTTCGTAGCCCAGCTTCATCCCCGAGACGATGCGGTCCAGCCCCAGGCGGTGCGCTATCTGCAACGCTTCCTGGTTCAGACTGGCGTCGAACATCGTCATGTTTTCCAGAATGTTGCCGGTGATGATGGTGCCGGTCTGCGGCAGCAGGGCAATCTGGCGATGCACGCTGTCGGAGGCAAAGGAATCGAGCGCCTGGCCGTCTACCCATATCTCGCCGGAATCGGGACTCACCAGACCGTTCATCATCGACAGCAGGCTGGTCTTGCCGCTGCCGCTATCCCCGCGGATGGCGATGTATTGCCCGGCTTCCACCGTCAGGCACAGATTGGAAAACAAGGGTGCGCTTCCGCTGTGCGTCAGCGTGATGTTGCGCAATTCCAGACTTTTTTCCAGCGGCGGCATGGGCGGTTTCCCACTGCTGTCCTCGCACGGCATTTTGCTGATTTCATTCAGACGGTCGTGCGCTGCCACGAAAGACTGATAGCGCATCCACACCGTCAGGCCGCGGCGCAGGGGTTGCAGGGCGCGCACCGAGAGCATCATGCAGGCGGCCAGACCGCCCGGCGTCATCTTGCCGCCGAGCACCAGCCAGGAACTGGCGAACACCACGCTGACGATCATCACCTGGGAAAACAGCGTCCCCATGCTGGTTGCCAGCGAACTGCCGCGCGTCAGCGCTTCGCCCAGATCGGAATTGGCTTCCTGCAAACGCTCGTAACGGCGCAGCATGAGCGCTTCCATGGTCAAGGTCTTCACCGAATGGATGCCGGACAGCACTTCCGCCAGAAAACCCAGGCGGCGGTCGTCCAACACGTTGCGCTGCTGCACCTGCTGGCGCATCCAGTTGCCGAAATGATGGATCAGCCAAGTGAACAGCAGCAGCAATAATGCCGGCACCGCCACCAGCCAGCCGCCGATGACGTAAATCAGCGCCAGGAACAACACCACAAACGGCAGGTCGAACAGCACCAGCAAGGCCTGGCCGGAGTAGAACTCGGCCACCTTGACCGAGGCCAGGATGCGCTCGGCGTGCGCCCCCGGCTCTTCGCGCTGGTAACGCTGCAAGGGCACGCGCATCAGGTGCTCCAGCGCCTTCACGCTGGCGGCGTGTTCGAAACGCGCGCCCAGCCAGGTGGTGACCAGCCCGTTGGTGGCGCGCAACACTTCTTCCAGGATCAAAGCCAGAATCACCCCGAACACCAGGATTATCAGGGTTTCCAGCGACTGGTTCACCACTACGCGGTCGAGAATCTGGAGTATCGCCAAAGGCAGCGCCAACGCCAGAATATTGGACAGGAAAGCGGATAAGCCCAAACCCGGCAGCACGCGGCGCAAGTCGGGGGAACGGAACACCAGGCGCAGAGCGCTTTCCTTGGTTTCACGCGCCGCTGAAGCAGGATTTTCGGTCCGGCCGCGACTCGGGATCGCAGAATTGTTTTGCATATTATTCCATCACCAGACTGGTAATGACCCGTTGCAGCAACGGATGAGTAAAGGAAAGCCAGCCATTCGCCCCCCGCGACAAGACACCGGCGGCCACGGTGCGCTCGACCTGCTGGCGCAACTGCTCCTCGTCGCCCCCGAGGGTTGACGCCATTTTCTCCATGGTCAAGGCAACGGAATTCCGGGCCACTGCGCGCAGCAAGGCGCGGTCCAGGCCCAGGCTATCCAGGCGGGCATTGATCACCACCAGAAGCGGCAGCGCCAAATGTTCCATGTCGTGATGGCGCGCCAATTCGACGGCAAACAGCGGCACCCCGGCGGCCGTGCCGGAAATATCCTGGATTTCGCTGGCCGGCATCTTGGCCGCTCCCTTGCCCAGAGTTTCGCGCACCAGCGACTCGACCGCCTCGGCGGACAAACGCCGCAAATTAATGATCTCCGACAGGCAAGCCTTGCTCCCGACCATCCCGCGGCGCCCCGCCAGCACCACCAGCTTGCCATTGGTTACTGCGCGCACCGCCGCAGTGGACAGATCGCCCTGCTGCTCGCGCCCCAACAGGTGAAAGTCATCGACGACAACCAGCTCGGGAAGACGTGAGGGCGCCCGGTCCAGCCAGTACACCACCTCATCCGCCGCGCAATCGGTTTTTTGCACGGTATCCAGGAATGCTTTGCCCAGCACCGCCGGCAGGCAGCGGAAATAGGACAATTCCCCCCCCCGCTTGCTGCAATGCGCCGCAATTTCTTCGCACAGGCGGGATTTGCCCATGCCCATTTCGCCTTCGATATAAATCAGCCCGCCCCGCCCTTTCGCCGCTTCGTCCAGCGCGGCATCCAGCGTTGCCAGTTCATCGGCGCGGCCGACCAGCGGGTGCGGGCGGCGCGCGCCGGTCCAGTTCAGGCTTCTGATTTCGCAAAAAGGCATCCTGGCAGCGATTTTCTGCTGATCGCCGATACCGAACACTCCAGCCAGATCGAGCACCGCCGCGTCCAGCGCCACCTGGCCGGGCGGCACCTCATTCAGGGATTCGCGCGCGGCGGCAATCGCGGCGCTGGCTATCGCCTCTCCGGTCCATCCGCCGAAGCGCTTCATGCTGGCGACCGCCAGCCCGGAGGTCAGGCAGGCGCGCATCTTTTCCGCCATGGCGGCATCCCGTGCCGCCACGTCCTCATACACGCCGTATGCGGCTTGCAGGGCAAGCGCCAAATCATATTCCGTGACGCGCTGGATGCCGAAAATGACATCTCCGGCATTCCCTTTGCGCGCCAGGAAAACCGCATCGTGAAGGGATGCCAGCGATGCCAGCGCACCGTGCATGAGGCGTACCGTGGACAGGTCGGCGTCCTCGGGCAGCGCCATGCTCAAGACCACGCAGGGGCGCCGCTCCAGCAGACCTGCCGCCGTCAGCCGCTGCCCCTGGACTTGCTGCTCGTGCAACAGGTCCCTGCCGCGCGACACGGCCATGGCACGGTTGCTGACATGGAGCTTCTTGAACAGCGCGACGATGTGCTGCTTGACGGTGCCCACGCCGATGTCCAGTTCGCGCGCCACCTCCTTGTTGACCTTGCCGGCCTGCAACAGCTTGAGTATCTGGCGTTGACGCGGGGTCAGGTCCGGCTGGGAAGCGGAATCGATATTTGGCGGCAGATTGACGTTCATGCTTGCATCCCTCTATCTATTCTGCGGCACGGGGTGCGCCACCCGCATCCGGCGATGGCTTGGCGTGGGGTTCCCCATTTTCCAGGGAGTGCGAAGAAACCACGCGGCAACGCTGCTGGCCATCCTGCAGCGATGCGCACAGGGCCTCGGCAGCCGTCCGGTCGGCAAGGCCCGCGATAAACAGCCGGTACCAGGATGTACGTTCTTCGCTTCCACTTTCCGCCTTGCCGTGCAGGCGCGGCAACAGGCGGCGGTTTTCGGTTTGCTGCGGAAAGCGCGCGCGCATGTCGCGCCAGGCAGCGGGCACGGTGGCGCGCTCGTGGATGCCGGACATTTCCACCAGCCACTGCTCGCCCTCCGCTTGCGGCAGCGCGCCGCTCCAGTCCAGCCCCTCTTGCGGCAGACGCGGCGGCAGGGTTCCCGCCAGCACCAGTTCCAATGGCTCATCGGCGGATTTTTCCGCTTCTGGACTGAGTGATTGGCCCACGGCACCCGGCGCATTTCCTTCTTGCCCTGATAAAGCGGGCAATGCGGCCTGTAGCTTGCCCGGCGTGGCCATCAGCACGGCCCCGCCGGCAAGCTCCGCGACCAGCGGCGCCGGGCGTGTGCCGTCGCCAGGCATGGCCATTCCTTCCGCCACGCCGCCGCCCAGCGCACTGAACAGATTGATCAGTCCGCGATAGCGCTCCATGCGCACGCCGTACCAATCGTCCAGATTGCGGTGATAAGTGCGCTGGGTATCCAGCATCACCAGATAATCCACTGCGCCGGCCATGTAGGATTCCTGGCTGAAATCCCAGGCGCGCCGCGCCGACTCGGTTGCGACCCGTTGTGCTTCCAGGCGGTTTCCCATAAAGCGGATGGCGCTCAGAGAATCGTCGACTTCGCGCACGGCATCGTAAATAACGCGCACGTAGGTTTCCACCATCTCTTCATGCAAGGCCTGAGCGAAATCCACTTCGCTGGAACGCTTGCCGCCATCGAAAATAGTGGCCGAAAGATTGGCGATGAAACTCCAGAACAGGGACTGCGGCTGAAACATTTGCGAGAGGTAGGCGCTGCCGTAGCCCACCTGCGCGGTCAGGTCCAGCGGCGGCAGGATGCGCGCCCGCGCCACGTCGACATCCGCATCGGCGGCCAGCAGGCGCGCTTCCACCGCGCGCACGTCGGGGCGGCGCAACAGCAGGGCCGAGGGTACGCCGGGCAGCACTTGCGGAAAACTCACGGAATCGAGTCCGCGCTCGGATAGCTTCAGGCTGCCCGGCACCGCCCCCGTCAGGGCAGCGATGCGGTTCTGCACCACCTCGCGCTGCTGCTGGAGCACGGGGATGGTGGCGCGCACCGAATACACCGCCGATTTCTGCTGTTCCAGTTCCGTGACGGTGGCATCCCCGGCCTGCAGGCGTGCATCCACCGATTCCAGCATGCCGCTCAGTACCATTTCGGTTTCGCGGGCCACGCGCAAGCGGTCGTTGAGCGACAGATACTCCAGGTAATTGGTGGCGACATTGCTCAGCACCGTGCGCTGGATATCATCGCGCTGGAACGTCGCCCGCCACACCAGGAACTCCGCGGAATCATAGAGGGCGGAACGCTCTCCCCAGATGTCTGGACGCCAGTCGCCGCGCAGGCTTATCTGGTAAAGCCTGCGGGAATGGATATCGTCACCCGCTGCCGCCCTGCCGATGCCGCTGGAAGGTGCCTCGATTTTCGCCTGCGCCGGCACGGAAAGCACCGGCAGCTTGTCCGCCCCCGCTTGTTGCAGGCGCACGCGGCTCTGCACGATGCGCAGGGTGGCGACGCGCAGATCGGGATTATTGGCCAGTGCGCGGTCCGCCAGATCGTCCAATTCGCTATTGCCCAGCAGGCGCCACCATTCGCCCAGGGCGCCATCCAGCGCCATTGCCGGAACGCTGCTGCGCGCTCCGACCGCCGACGGCGCAACGGCAGGTGCTGCTACGACAGAAGGCGCTTTGGCATAACGCTCCGGCAGGGAAACCGTGGGGACATCGTAGCGCTCGCGCTTTACCGCGCAGCCGGACAACAGCAGGAAGCAGGAAACGAAGAGCGTGACGCTCCGCAAAATGGAGTGACCATGACGCTTTTTCACACTTGAAAGCATGGCTTACGGAATCACCACACAGAATTCCAGTATCTTCATTTCATTTTCCCCTGCGCCACACACCAAACTTCATTAATTTATTATGAACATGTCATAACATGTTCATTCTTATAATATTATTTACCGGCGCACCCTGTCAATATAATTTTATTGTTTTTCTTCATTAAATCATTTCGATGCTTAATTAATTTATGTGCCGTTCCGGCATTCGAAAACGAAAGCGTGCGCCATGCTAACAGCGCACCCCGGCGACATCAACTCACGAAATCTCTCACCCCCCTTCAAACACGGGGGTTGTAGTGTTATTTCAAAAAAGGGGAAAGGCGGCGCGGATGATTGGCCCGCGCCGTAAGGCGGTGAAGAACGGTGAACGGTCAACCGTTCATGATGCTTTCGCGAGTGGACAGGTCACGATGAACTCCGCGCCGTCCTCGATGTTGCGCGCTTCGATACTACCGTTCATGCAGTCTTCCATGATGAGTTTCGACATGAACAGGCCGATTCCGGCACCCTTGCGCCGCGTGGCGAAGTCGGGCTCGAAAAGCCTGTCCAGGGTGGCATCAGGAATGCCCCCTGCGTTGTCCTGCACGATGACATGAGCTAGGCTGCCGCCACGTATTATCCGGACATGGATAATGCCGCCCGCCACCGCGTTGGCCAGCAGCGCATCCCTGGCATTGCTCAGGATATTCAGGAGCACTTGCGAATATTCTTGGGGGAAGCCCCAGGCGACGACGTCTTCCCCGGCATCGACGCGGGTTTCGATGCCGTGCTCGCGCAAGCTGGCCGACAGATTCTCAAGAATGTCCCGCAACGCGTCTTCCAGGTTGAACGCGACCCGCTGCTTGTCGGGCATGAAAAAATTGCGGAATTCATCAATGGTGCAAAACAGGTCGCGAATGATCTGACGGCCTTCCAGGGTCGATTGCATCAGCAGGCGCGGGTCGAGTTCGTGAAATTTTTGCGCGACCTTGATGTCGGCGAGCAATAAATCCAGCTTGTTCAAAGGCTGGCGCCACAAATGCGCGACATTGCCGATCACTTCGCTCATGACAACGAGGCGCGTGCGCCGCATGCTCTCGCGCTCCTGTCCGGCGCTGCGGGCAACTTCTTCGACAAGCCTTTGTTCCGCAGCCTTCCTGAACTGGTTCAATGACTCGTCTGCGCGCTTGCGCAATAGCGCGATACTGGCCAGGTGTGCGGCGCGGCTGCTTTCGATTTTTGCCTGCGCCTCGGCGAGGCGCTGTTGCAAGGTCTCGTTTTGGCGCACCAGGGTTTCATCGGCGCTCGCGATAATCGCCGGTATTTCCAAAGGCTGAGGATGGGGTTCATGCCGAACTTCCTGGTGCGCCACCGTTTCGCCTTCACCTACGAGGGGAAGCGGGTTTTCCTCCTTTCCCCGTCCTCCGCCGGAACGGCGCATGGCGCCAATCGACAGAAACAGGACGGCGGCACTCAGCAGGAACGTCACGACCCCGTCGATCAGCGCGTTGCGGCGCCAGGTAGCCAGGACATCCCGCCGTGCCAATCCCGCGTCGATGTAGAGCGGAAAATCCCCGACACGCTGAAAGCTGCTGATCCGTTCCACCCCATCCAGGGGGGATGCCCCGGAATATGTAGCGCTACGGGAATGATTGCGTAGAAGCGCTGCAAGCGGGCCGCCAGCCAGCGATTTGCCGCGATAAACCTCTCCCGCCGGGAAACGGGCCAGCACTGCGAGCCGGTCATTCAACAGGGTCAGGCTGGCATTTTTCCCTGGGTTGAAAGCCACGTAAAAACCGCCGAGGGGCGACAGGCTGACGCTTGCCGCCGCGACACCGGCGAAACTGCCGTCGGGATTATCCAGCCGCCGGCTGAGGATCAGATTGCCGCCGGATTGAGCCTGCTCCGCTGACGACCCGCTTAGCGTCAGCCCGAGATTCGGATTGTCGCGATGAGCGACAAAAAAAGCTTCATCCCCAAGAAAAAGCGCAGAAACACTGGCATTGCCATCCATCAGCGTATAAAAAACCTGCCCGTCCGCCCTGACGATGTGCAAGGACTTGATTTCAGGCTGCGTCAGGCGGAGTTTCGGCAAAGGACTGCCGGATTTTTGCGCGCTGAACCACTTTCCCCCACCTTCCGGCGAAAACTCGTCAACCAGACGATTCAACACCCAATCGGCCTTTTGAATGTGCGAAGCGGCATGCTGCGCGGCGGAAAGTGCCATGTTCCGGCTTGTAGTGGCCGCATTGGACAACTCGCCGTCGAAACCGCGCTTGAGATTGAGGGCAAGGGCCGCGAGCATGCCCACAATGACCAGCAGCCCGATTGCGAGCCAGCCTTTGCGGCGGGGGGAAACATTTCTGTCATTCATTGTGCTCATGCCGGAAGCCATTCAGAAATTGCGGTCAATACAGTCCGCGTTCAGGCCGCAAGTGCCACGCAAGTGCCGTCCCGCGTGCAATGCAAATAGCCGCCCCCCACATCCCAGGCGGGCAGCACCCAGCGCTCGCAGAGGCGTCCGTCAACCTGGTGCTCGTGCCGGGCCGGACGGTGGGTGTGGCCGTGAATCAGGCGCGGATAGCCGTGTTGGCGCAGGACTTCATTCACGGTGGCTGAATTCACGTCCATGATGGCTTCCGGCTTGCGCCGCTTTTCCCGCTCGCTACTCTGGCGCCAGTACCCCACCAATGATTTGCGCAACGGCAAGGGCTTGGCCAGAAAATCAGCCTGCCAGGCGGAATCGCGCACCCGCTCACGGAAGGCAAGGTAGGCCGTATCATCGCTGCACAGTGTATCGCCGTGCATCAGCAGGGTGGGCGTGCCATACAGGTCGATCAGCGCGGTGTCTTGCAGCAGTTGCAGCCCGGCGGCTCGGGCAAACGCCGGGCCGATAAGGAAGTCACGATTGCCGCGCAGCAGATAAACGCTGACGCCGTTCCCGGAAAGCTGCGCCAGTGCCTGTGCAATTTCGGCGTGCGGCGGATCTTCCAGATCGTCGTCGCCGACCCAGGCATCAAACAGGTCGCCGAGAATGTATAGCGCTTCCGCCTGGGACGCGGTATTGCGCAGAAACCGCAGAAATACCGCCGTGATGTCCGGGCGGCCAGCACAAAGGTGCAGGTCGGAAAGGAACAGGATCAGAGCGCTTCCGCCTTTTCGATGATCACGTCTTCCACCGGCACATCCTGATGACCGCCCTGGCTGCCGGTTTTCACCTTGCGGATGCGCTCGATCACGTCCTGGCCTTCCACCACCTTGCCGAACACGCAGTAGCCGAAACCTTGCGACGTGGGGGCGGTATAGTTGAGAAAACCGTTGTCGGCAATATTGATGAAGAACTGGCTGGAAGCCGAATGCGGATTGGGCGTGCGCGCCATGGCGATGGTGTAGGCCTCGTTCTTCAAGCCGTTGGCGGCCTCGTTCTGGATCGGCTCGCGGGTTTCCTTGGGGATCATGCCCGACATGAAACCGCCGCCCTGGATCATGAAACCGTCGATAACACGGTGAAACAGGGTGTTTTCATAAAACCCGTTATTCACGTATTCGAGAAAATTGGCGGTGGTGAGGGGCGCTTTTTCAGCATCCAGTTGCAGGGTGATGACGCCGAAATTGGTATGCAGTTTGACCATGAAATTTATCCTTTACGTTTTTGGGGAGGAATATCCGCCGGAGCGGCGGTTTTCGGCAGGGCGGGAAGCGCCACGGCCTGCTCGATCACCACGCCTTGCAAGGGCACGTCGGCGGTGAAGTGGCCGCCCGCGCCGGTAGGCAGCAAGGCGATTTTCCTGGCGACATCCAGGCCTTTCACCACCTTGCCGAACACGCAGTAACCATAGTATTTCGGATGGGGGGCACGGTAGTTGAGGTACTTGTTGTCGGCCAGATTGATGTAGAACTGCGAGGTGGCGGAATCCGGATCGTATTCGCGCGCCATCGCCAGAGTGCCCGGTTCATTTTTCAAGCCGTTGGCGGCTTCGTTGGGGACCGGATCCAGGGTCTGCTTATGCTGAAAATCCGAGGTAAAACCGCCGCCCTGCACCACGAACTTGTCGATGGCGCGGTGGAAGATGGTGCCGTTGTAATGGCCGCTGTTGACGTAGTGCAGGAAATTGGCGACCGTGCGCGGAGCCTTGTCGGGATACAGTTCGACGACGATTTCCCCGTGGCTGGTGGCCAGTTTCACCAGGGGATTGGCGGCCTGTGCCGGAATGGCGGCCAACAGGGCAAAAACGAACAATACGGCGTGCGATTTCATGCGCCCCCCTCGTAGATGATGCGCCACGCGCCGTTTTCCTCTTTCCAGTACTGGCGCTTGCGCATCTGGTTTTTCAGGTTATTGCTGTCGTAGTCTTGATCGAAGGTGACGACAACCATATCGTTCTCGCCGGGGTAGGCGAACATGCTGATATTCGCCAGCTTGACCTTGACCCATGACTTGGCGGCGTTGACCAAGCGCTTTTGCTCCGTCCAGGAACGATGGTTCTGCCCCGGCGCAAAAAAACTCTGCGAATAGTGCCGCAAATAGCGCCCGTCATCAAGCGATTCCCAGTCGCTGCGCCAGGTTTCGACGGCGCGGTTGAGCGCCTCGCGGCGCGCGGCGATTTCCTTGGCGCCAACCCATTCCACGCGCTCGCTGATGACCACCGGGGTCAATCCCACTTGCAGGTTCTTCCCCAGCGCAGTCATGTCGGGATTGGCCAGCACCACGCAGCCATTGCTGGAGCGCGGCGGACGGCTGTACGTGTCGCTGGGCACGCCGTGCAGCCAGATGCCGTGGCCGTTGCGGCCCTGCTTGCGGTCCCATTCGTTGGGATAGTTGATGGGAAAGGCACCAACACCGTAGAAATCGGTCAGTTGGCTGCGCGGCAGATTGGCGACCACGAAATACATGCCCAGCGGGGTTTTCTGGTCGCCCTCGCGCAGTTTGAGCGAGCCGGCCTTGCCGATACTGGTGTAGTAATTGGTCACGTAACGCGCCGCGCCGTTGCGGTTCTCAAACAGGTAGAGGCGCGATTTACTGGTGTCCACCACTACCGCGTGGCGCTGCCCCGGCTGGAACTGGAGCAGGTATTTCGGCACGCGGTCGGATGGGATCGTCTCTTTCAGGTGTTGCAGGCGCGCCTGTATCTCCTCGCGCAAATCGGCCAGTTGCTGTGGCGCGCCGGGAACATTGCCGATGCCGTCGAGCGGCCGCGCGCGCGACAGCAGGAGATCACCGCGAATCAGGTAGGCCAGGCGGAAATGGGGGTACCCCTTGAGCATGGCCTCGGTACCGCGCATGGCATCGTCCAGGCGGTTATCGCGCACATCCTGCAAGGTCCTGGCCAGCAGGGCCTCCAGGTCCTTGGGCAGTTCGGCGGCGGGCACGGTTTCCGCGGGTTTCTCCGGCTTGCTGCCCATTGCCAGCAACGGCGTCGCGCCCAGCAACCCCGGCAACAACAGGCAACAGCAGACAGCCGCGCGTAAGCGATTGAAATAGGAATACATCTCGAAACGGCGGCGGCCTAACGGCCAACGCGCTCTTGCTGGATCAGCCACTTGTCGCCGGATTTGACAAACACCAGCGTTTTCGTGGTGGTGGACGATAGGGCGTCGGATTTGTAGGTCTGGCGGAAAGTCGCGCTCGCCTTGCCGCCGCCGTCCAGGGTGATGCGCGGCTCGTCGATGATCACGCGGATGGACTTCGGACGGCTGATGCGTTCCTTGCGCGATTTTTCCCAGGAAGCGCGGCGCTCTCCGCCCGGCGCCTTGAAATCCTTGTCGTAGGCGGCGAGATACGCGCCCACGTTCTTGCTCGACCAGGCCTTGGCCCACGCCTGCAAGGCCTTGAGCACGGCGGCGTCGCTGTCCGCCTTGGCGGCGGGTTTTTCCTTGGGCGACGCGGGAGGCGGCGTCTCGACCACCGGCTTGGCCTCGGGAGCGGGCTTGGGTTCAACGGCAGGCTTGGGAGCCTCAGGTTTCACCGGCTTCACCGGCTCCGGCTTGGGAGCCTCCGGCTTGACCGGTTCCGGCGCGGCAGGCGTGACAACCGGCGGCGCCGGAAGTTTGGCGGCCTCCCCCTTGGCGGGCGGGCGATTGGGTTTGCCGCTGTTGGAAAACATCTCCTTTACCAGCGCCAGCTTGGTCTGCGCGGCGGCATTCGCCTTGTCCAGCTGCAAGGCCTTGTCATAGGCCTGGCTGGCCATGCGCGCATAAATATCGCCCAGGTTTTCATGGGCAGTGGCGTAGCTGGGATGCGTGCTGATGGCCATCTCCAGCGCCTTTTGCGCCTTGTCCAGCTGGTTTTGCGAAGCGTACAGCACGGCCAGATTGTTGTAGGGCTCCGGCAACTCGGGATAATCCTCGGTGAGGCCGACATACACCTTGATGGCCTCCGGCGCCTTGCCCTGCTCGGCAAGAATCAGCCCCTTGAGAAAGCGCGCCTGGGCAATTTTCACCCCCTGCGCATCCCTGGGTTTGCCGGCAAGAAGGACATCCAGCCGTTCCAGCGCCTTGGCGGCATCCCCCTTCCTGTACAGAATCTGGATGTCCTGCAACTCGTCGGCGGCGGCGCCGGGAATGCAGGCCGGGAACAGCGCCAGAAACAGGGCGAATGCGCCCAGTGCGGAACCCAGGGTGGAGCCCAGAGGGGTGCTTGGTGCGGTGCGAAGACGGCTCATTTTGGTGATATACTTTTTGCGTTCAAAACAGGCCGGATTCTAACAAGAAGCGCCTGCAATCTCCACAGTTAATCCTGAACCGAGCCATCTCCCATGTCACCCCCAACAACCAGCGCAGCGCCACCCGCCCCCCATTTCATCCGCAACATCGTCGAGGAAGACCTGAAAAGCGGCAAGCATCAAGGCATCGTCACCCGCTTCCCGCCCGAGCCCAACGGCTACCTGCACGTCGGCCACGCCAAGTCGATCTGCCTCAATTTCGGCCTGGCACTGGATTACCAGGGCAAGTGCAACCTGCGTTTCGACGACACCAACCCGGAAAAGGAGAGCGAGGAATACGCCCAGTCCATCCAGGACGACGTGCGCTGGCTGGGCTTCCAGTGGGACGGCGCGGTGCGCTGGGCCTCGGATTACTTCGATGCGCTGTACGCTTACGCGGTCGATCTCATCAAGCAAGGCAAGGCCTTCGTCTGCGATCTGACGCCCGAGGAAATGCGCGAATACCGCGGCACCCTGACCGCACCCGGCAAACCCAGCCCCTACCGCAACCGCAGCATCGAGGAGAACCTCGACCTGTTCACGCGCATGAAAAACGGCGAATTCCCCGATGGCGCCAAGGTGCTGCGCGCCAAAATCGACATGGCCTCGCCCAACATCAACCTGCGCGACCCGGTGATTTACCGGATAAAAAGGGCACACCACATCCGCACCGGCGACCAGTGGTGCATCTACCCGATGTACGACTACACCCACTGCATTTCCGACGCGCTGGAAGGCATCACCCATTCCATCTGCACCCTCGAATTCGAGGATCACCGCCCGCTCTACGACTGGGTGCTGGATCAGCTCGACGTGCCCTGCCATCCGCAGCAGATCGAGTTCTCGCGCCTGGAACTGCAATACACTATCACCAGCAAGCGCAAGCTGCTGCAACTGGTCACCCAGGGCATCGTCAGCGGCTGGGACGACCCGCGCATGCCCACTGTCTCCGGCATGCGGCGGCGCGGCTACACCCCCGAGGGTATCCGCGAGTTCGCGCGGCGCATCGGCGTCTCCAAGAGCGACAACACCATCGACATGAGCGTGCTGGAAGGCTGCGTGCGCGAAGACCTGGAAAGCCGCGCCCCGCGCGTGATGGCGGTGGTGAAGCCGCTCAAGGTGACCATCACCAATTTCGGCGAGGCCCAGTCGCGCGAAGCCGGCTTTCATCCCAACCACCCCGAATTCGGCAGCCGCACGGTGCCGTTCTCGAATGAAATCTGGATCGAGGCCGACGATTTCGCGGAAAACCCGCCGCCCGGCTGGCAGCGCCTCACCCCCGGCGGCGAAGTGCGGCTGCGCTACAGCTACGTGGTCCAATGCGAGGAAGTGGTGAAGGATGCCGACGGCAACGTCGTCGAGCTGAAATGCCGCATCGACCCCGACACCCTGGGCAAGAATCCGCAAGGGCGCAAGGTCAAGGGCGTCATCCACTGGCTCTCCTGCGCGCATGCCCTGCCCGCCGAACTGCGCCTCTACGACCGCCTGTTCACCCTCCCCGCGCCGGACGGCGACAAGACGCGCGAATTCATCGAATTTCTCAATCCCGCCTCGCTCACCGTGGTGCAAGGCTGGGTGGAAGCCTGCGTCAAGGATGCCGCCCCGGAAACCCGCTACCAGTTCGAGCGCCTCGGCTATTTCTGCGCCGACCGCCGCGACCACCAGCCCGGCGGCAAGCTGGTGTTCAACCGCGCCGTGACGCTCAAGGATACCTGGGCGAAGGAACAGGGCTGACATGCCGGAAATCAGCCGCTTCCTGGGAATCGTCATCTACATCAACTGGGGAGATCATGCGCCGCCGCACTTTCACGCAATTTATGCGGAACACGAGATTTCCGTGGAAATAGAAAGCGGTATAGTTGCAGGACGCTTTCCCAAGCGTGCACTACGGCATGTGTTGGACTGGCTGGATCTGCACAAGGACGAACTGCTGGACGACTGGTCCCTGGCCAGCAAGAGAATGGCTTTGAAACCCATCGAACCATTGGAGTAATGATTTATGTTTTTGCACACCACCAGCGTAAAGCATCTGGGAAATTATCGGCTATCTGTGACTTTCGACAACGGTGAGTCCGGCGAGGTGGACTTGTCAGGTGAACTATGGGGGGAAATGTTCGCCCCCTTGAAGGATGTCGCGCTTTTCGCCACGGCTTACCAGCACCCCGTCATGGGTACGGTTGCCTGGGAAAATGGTGCCGACCTTGCCCCGGAACATCTCATTGACCTGATGCGCCACCAGAACAAACTGGCCGCCTGAAGCCTCCCAGCGCCGGACACAAAACCTGCGGTCTTTATCATTACGTTTTTGCTGCGGTTGGCAGGTTATTTGAGGCTTTTCCCATGTAATCCTGCGCTGCCTCAAGCAGTGCAATCCGTCCCTCTTCCGTCAAGGTCGCATACGTTTGTATGATTTCGGCCAACCTGTCGTCGCTACAGTAAAAATACGGAACCGGTAACCCCAGCGCATCAGCAATTTTTTCCACCAAGGAAAAGGGCGCCTCATGAACGCCATTTTCATACCGGCTCATTCTGGCGCTACTGCACCCCTCATCCAGGCCAATCATTACCCCAAGCCGATCTTGAGGCATCCCCGCGCGCAAACGTGCCGCTCGAAGACGACGGCCAAATAGCGTGTTTGCAGGGGAACGGCTGGACATCCCCCGATGTTCATCGAATAGCTTTGTTTTATCTCTACGTTAATCGTAGAATCGCAGCACAGGAGTCAATACAGTACGGGGGACATAATGAGCAGCGGAATAATCCTATTGATGGAAATCAATGAATTTGACAAAAATCGACTCGCTGCACCGTTACTTGATTTCATTGCCAATCTCGCCAAAGAAAAGCGAGGCACCCTGGTCAGCACCATGGCAGGAAAAATCGTATGCAAATTTGACGATCCTCAAGCCGCTTCAGAAACCGCCCTCCAAATACAAAAAAATCCCATGTCCCAATGCGCCCTTGGGAAACCACAAGTCCGAATCAGTTTGCATGACATTTCATCGACAAAAGACGCTGCCGAGCTTGCAAAAGCTCTAAAAGTTTCCGTAAAAACCCTCTCCTTTGCAGACTTTGGAAAAACCGTGGTTTCTGCTTCCACGGCTGATTTATTGGCTGGCGCACATACCTTCAATTTGATCCCGGAAACGGAAGAACGGAGCATCAAGGTTTTCGAGCTGGAAAAACCTCCGCTCATCCCCAAAGCCGAAGCGCATACATGTGTTATCCATACCTCGGGGGTGCGCGAAGTTTCCAACAGATGGGTGCAATTGGTTGTGGGTGGTCGCCAGGGGAAGAAATTTCTGGTCAGCGAAAAAAATAGCATCGTCACATTTGGGCGGAACGAAACCAACGATATCGTCATGGAAAGCGAAATGGTGTCCCGTTATCACGGATACGTCGAGTACCGCGAAAGAAAGGTCTACATTACGGACAAATCTTCAAATGGCATTTTCATGTTTCCAATCTATGGCAATCAATACAAAATTTCAAAAGAATCAAAACTCATACCCGCACAAGGCTACTTCAGCTTGGGAAAATCCGTGGAAGAAAGTAGCAACTTGTCCATTCAGTTCAGAACGGTAATCGACGGAAACAGCTGATCTGAGCGCCTCGGCGCGGCAATATGCTGACCAGCGATTCCGTGAACTGGGCAAGTATTGGGAGACGAACTGGCGGGCCAAGTTGATTCGGGGGGTAATTCTGACAAAGTAATTAACCCGAACATTTCAATAAACCTCACCAAACCCCGTGGGAGCGGCCTTGGCCGCGAGTTTTTTGGTTCGGCTGCGAAAAGTCAAAATCTCGCGGCCAAGGCCGCTCCTACGGGCAATGTGGTCTTTTGTGAAAAATCCGGGTCAAGTGGTCATATGTCAAGGGAAAAGGAGCACAACAATGGCACAGCAAGAGAAAGTTTGGTACTACGCAAAGGGTGGGCAAAAATTTGGGCCATATTCAGGAATTGAACTGAGAACAATTGCCCAATCTGGAAAAATTTCCGCAAACGATTTAATTTGGAAAGAAGGACTTGCAAAGTGGGTACCCGCATCGTCGGCAAAAGGGTTACTTCCGGTGACAACGCCTGCAGTACCGCCACCATTACCGCAAGAAGATACTTCAACCACAAGCCAAGCAGCCCCTTTGGAAGGGGAAAAATCGTTTGAAAAAAACGCAACCAATCATGCAAGCCCCGTTTCCAGCCCGGCTTTTTGGAACCCGCTAGCACTTTCCAACTGGAGTTTCTTATTGACCCCTGTTTTCGGTTCGTACTTGGTAGCGGAAAACTACAAGTCTATGGGTAAAGCCAAAGAAGTTAAGGGCGCAATGGAATGGTTCTATATCAGCATAGCGGTCATGCTTGCTGGTTTATTGTTGATGTAAATCAGCGTGCAAAACTGACCAGGAATCCGGGGTGATCAGCGTCCAAAT
>CAZGOY010000044.1:0-24891 GCA_964527565.1 uncultured Sulfuricella sp.
CGCGCGGCTACCTCAACCGCCCCGAGCTCACCGCCGAAAAATTCATCGAAGTTGAGTTGGCCCAAATGTTTCAGAGTCCCGTAGGAGCGGACTCTTGTGCCCAAGCCGACAGGCTGTCGGGTATGGCCGCGAGCTCTTCGGTTCAGCCACAGGAAAGTCAAAATCTCGCGGCCAAGGCCGCTCCTGCAGTGTTTTGCGAGCGCCTCTACAAAAGCGGCGACCGCGCACGCTGGCTGGCGGACGGCAATATAGAATTCCTCGGACGCCTCGACCACCAAGTCAAGATCCGCGGCTACCGCATCGAACTGGGCGAAATCGAAGCCGCCCTGAGCGCCCAGGAAGGCGTGCGCGAAGCGGTAGTGATCGCGCGCGGCGCAGGCGCCGAACGGCAACTGGCCGCCTACGTCGCCGGAGAGCGGCTGGAAGCAAGCACCCTGCGCGCCGCACTCAAAGCACGGCTGCCGGGCTACATGGTGCCGTCGGCCATCGTCGTCCTGGAACGGCTGCCGCTCACCGCCAACGGCAAGGTCGACCGCAACGCCCTGCCGGAACCGGGGGCGTGCCACGCGGCGCAGGATTTCGCGGCGCCGCGCAATACCCTCGAATTGCTGCTGTGCAAAATTTGGGAAGAGGTGCTGGGCGTTGCCCCGGTCGGCATCGACGCCGATTTCTTCGCGCTGGGCGGCCATTCGCTGCTGGCGGTGCGCCTGATGAGCCGTATCCAGCAGCACTTCAAGCGCGCCTTGCCGCTGGCGGCGCTGTTCCAGTATCCCACCGTCGCCCAGCTGGCCGGGGCGCTGGAAGCGGGGCGGGACGGGCAGGGGCCGCTGCCGGATTTCCAAAGCCTGGTGCCGATCCGGCCGCAGGGTAGCCAGCCCGCGCTGTACCTGCTGCCCGGCGCGGGCGGCCATGTCCTGTACTTCCATCCCCTGTCCGTGCACCTGGGGCGGGATCAGCCGGTGTATGGGCTGGAAACGCCGGGGCTGCACGACGAGACGGCAATCCAGGGTTCCGTCGAGCAGCATGCCGCGCGCTTGCTGGAGACGCTACGCCGTCAGCATTGCGCCGGGCCCTTCCGCCTGGCGGGCCATTCCGCCGGAGGCAGGGTGGCTTTCGAACTGGCGCGGCAACTGGAGGCGCAGGGCGAAACCGTGCAGCAACTGATCGTCCTGGATGCCTGGGCGCCCCATCCTCTGGCGGGGTTTGCGCTGAGCCAGCGGGAGGCGTTGCGCAACATCATCCATATCCTGGAAAGCCTGACCAATTGCAGGCTGGACTTGAGCGACGAACTGCTCGACGCCCAGGCAGACGAAGAGAGCCGCCACGCCCTGGTCATGCAGCGCCTGCGCGAACGCGGCCCGCGCGAGCACGATCCGCTCGGCATACTCGGCGGCGGCTTGCAGCACATCGTCGCCGTTTATCACGCCATGAGCCGCAACCAGGCGGCCTACGACCCGCGAACGCCGGTGCATTGCCCGATCCTGCTGGTGCGTGCCGCGGAGGAGGAAGCGGGCGTGGCGGACGCTTCCGGAGCCGCGCCGGACTGGGGTTGGCAAGCCTTTACCGCGGCGCCGGTGCGCGTCATCCGGGCGCCGGGCACGCATCTGTCGATGCTGGCGGAACCCCATGTCAAAACCCTGGCAGCACTGCTTACGGATCACCTGTCCTCATGCAGGCAATGGGCCGACATTCCAAATGACGAAAATGTGCCGACTTTGTAGGAGGGGGCTTGCCCCCGAGATTTCTGGTGGAAATCTGCGGCAAGATAAAAAGCTCGCGGGCAAGCCCGCTCCTACCGGAGTGTGGCGGTTCTTCACGTTTAAGATAGGTTGAATGGAAAATGGACATCACACCCCATGACGAAGCGGCAAACTGGACCGGCGCCTTCGATCAGAAGACATTCCAGGAATATGCGGAAATCATTCTCGGGAAACTGGGAAACTACCTGAACGACGCCAGCGTGCGCGGGCTGAAAATCATCGACCCGCACGAGTTGACCGCCACGGCCAGAAGCCTGATGACCGGGGAGCACGAGCGCATGCCGCCGCTCGATCCGGCCATCTTCGGAAAACTGGTGGACTTGTACATCCAGACCGGCATCCAGGTGCATTCGCCCGGCTACATGGGGCGACAGTTTTCCGGAATCCTGCCCCTGGCCGGCGCCATCGACATGATCGGCAGCATCGTCAACCAGCCGGCTTCGTTCTACGAGGCCGGGCAATTGCCCAACGTCGCCGAACGCATCATGGCCGGGGAATTCAACCGCTTCATCGGCTGGCCGGAAGGCAGCTACGACATGGTCTCGACCTCGGGCGGGGCGCTGGGCAACATGACGGCGATCCTGGCGGCGCGCAACGAAAGGTATCCGGGCATCTGGGAAAACGGCTATCACGGCCTGGAGGCCCTGCCGGCCATCGCCGTGAGCGAGGAATGCCATTACAGCGTGTCGCGCGCCGCCGGCATTCTCGGCATTGGGGAGCGGCAGATCGTCAAGCTGCCGGTCGACGGGAAAAGGCGCATCCGCCCGGATGCCGTGGAGGCGGCCCTCGACGCGGCCAAGGCCGCCGGTCTCGACGTGTTCTGCATCGTCGCGGCGGCGGGCACCACCTCCATGGGCGCGGTAGACCCGCTGGAGCGGATTGCCGACATCGCGCACGCGCGCGGCATCTGGATGCACGTCGATGGCGCTCACGGCGCCAGCACCCTGGTGTCGGAACGTTTCCGGCACAAGCTGAAGGGGCTGGAGCGCGCGGATTCCTTCATCATGGACGCCCACAAGATGCTGTTCGTCCCGACCGCCTGCACCCTGCTGTTCTATAAAAACCGCGAAAGGGCCAACAAGGCTTTCAACCAGGTGGCGAGTTACGTCTTCGAAAAGGACATCGACACCAGCGCGGACAATTTCGACAGCGCAGGCAAGAACTTCGAATGCACCAAGCGGCCCGCCATCGTCAACCTGTGGGCCATGTGGGCCTTGTACGGGAAATCGGTGTTCGCCGGGAAAATCGACTACCTGATCGACCTGACGCAGGCGTTTTACGGCCTGCTGACGCAACAGGACGATTTCGAAGCGATACACGAGCCGGAACTGAACATCATCTGCTTCCGCTACGTGCCGGAAAAAATGTCCGCCACGGCGCTGTCGGCCTTGCAGGACGGCATCCGCAAACGGATCAACCTGGACAACCGCTTTTTCATCTCCAAGGTGGACATCGAGGGGGTGGCCGCCTTGCGCGTGGTGTTCATGAACCACCGCATCACCGGCGAGCATTACGCCGCGCTGCTTTCCGAAATCCGCGACAGCGGACGTCGGATCGTCCGGGAAATCAATCAGGGAGCTTGATCTTGACCACGCCCAATAACCCCGCCGCCGCGCTGGAGCGGCTGTTTCCCGCGGAAGAGCTGCACCCCGCGAACATCGAGGCGGTGATCGCCCAGGAAACCTTTTTCGGCAAGATGAAGCAGTGCGCGGGGCTGTTCGGCAAGCCCTACCATCGCCTCGACCATGGCACGCAGAACGCCATCGTGCTGCGGCGCCTGCAACAGATGGTCAACACCCTGAAACTGAACCCGCTGTGGAGCGAGCGCCTGCGCGCTGCGGGCGTTTCCGGCGTGCCGCGCGATTTCGCGGAGTGGCAGCACTTGCCCGTCACCGACCGGGAGACGCTCAACGCCTTCTACATGGGCAAGCGCGAGGGCGTGGTGGTGCCGCTCGAACGCGGCGGTTTCGAGATTATCGCCAGCGGCGGCACCAGCGGCGGCCTGCCGATCGAAACCGTGTACTCGTTGCGCGAACTGCACGACACCTACGAGATAGCCGGGCATTTCATGGGCAATTTCGTGCTGCCGCAGCATCTGCGCGGGGAGGGCGCGCGCTGGGTCATCACCACGCTGTGCGACTACGAAATGTGGAGCAGCGGCACGATGATCGGCGGCCTGCTGCAAAGGACGCCGGGGGTGAATTTCATCGCTGCCGGTCCCATGGGCGAAATGGTCTACCGGCACGTCATGTCCTTCGCCGGGCCGAAGGCGATCATGGGCATGTCGCGCGAGATTGAAGGCCTGATCCCCCTGGGCGAGAAGCTGCCGCAGGGCGACCGGGATTCCTTCCAGCTCGCCATCTACGGCAGCGGCCTGATCCAGGGCAAGAAGGTCGCCGAGCTGAAGGCGCTTTATCCCAACCTGCAAATCTTGAGCTATTTCGCCTCCAACCAGGCCGAGGCCATCGGCGTGCAGCGCGAAGCGGGCGCCTTCCTCACCAGCGTACCGGGCCTGCACCTGATCGAGATCGTCGATGCCGACGGCAAATGGGTACAGCCCGGCGAGGAAGGGGAGCTGCTCGTCACCCGCCTGCACGCCAGGGAAGCGCCGATTCTGCGCATGCAGCTCGGCGACCGCATGATCCGCCGCCCCGCTCTCCACAGCGAGGCCCTGATGGCCGAACAGTTCGAATTCGCCGGACGCAGCTCGGACATCCTGCATCTCGGCGAATCGCACTATGCCGCCAAACCGGCCTATTCGGCGCTGTGCGACCTCCTGCGGGAGTCCGGGCTGGGCGACCTGGACGAGCTGGCGCACGCCATCCAGTTCCAGAACGACCGCAACGAAAAAATCCTGCGCCTGCTCGCCGCCGTGGACGCCCCCCAGGCGCATTCGGCAAGGCTGGCAAGCCTGACGGGCAGCGAACGCCTGCGGGAATGTTTCATCCAGTCCCTGAAACGGGCGCTCCCGCTGTTCGACCAGACCGAGCAGCAATACCGCGCCCTGGAAAGAACCGCGTACCGCTTCGAACTACGCTTCGTCGAGCGCGAATCCCCCGAGATACACCGCACCCGCGTCAACAAGGTACCGCTGATCCGGGATAAGTTTTAGGGGGCGGGAACGCCCGGCGAAAGCGGCCCTTCCCGCGCGGATGACGCCAGGAGGTTATGCAGCCTCAAGTTCCCGTGTCAGTTCCGGATGTGCCGAGATGAGCCGCAACAGGCACAGCACCCCGCCAGGCGGCGCAAAGCGGCCCTGCTCCCAATCGCGCAACGTCGCTACCGGCGTGTCAATCCGTTCGGCAAACGCGGCTTGCGTCAGCCCGGACCGCTCGCGCGCCTGACGCACCAGCAACTGCGTGGGTGTCGTCACCCTTCCTTCGCCGGCCTTGGCCTCGGTCAGTGCCTGGCGCAAATCCGGCAGCGCCTCGCCCGCATCCGCCTCGATGGCCTGGGCAATTTTCTCGACATCCATCTCACACCGCCTTTCTGATAGCGCCGGGCGGCATGCTGGTTCGTTCCGCCTTGGCATACACCGCCACCAGCAACACCACGCCCTGCTCGGTCAAATTGAAGTAAATCACCCGCGCTCCGCCCCGCTTGCCCGCTCCGGCGACGGTCCAGCGCACCTTGCGCGCCCCGTCCGCACCGGGAATCACGTCTCCCGCCAACGGATTGGCCGCAATCCAGTCGATGAACGCCAGCCGTTCTCCTTCCGACCAGAGCTTCCCGGCCTGCTTCTGGAATGTCGGCGTTTCGATGACGGTGCGCATGGGATGAATAATACGGGAATCCCGTATGCCGTCAAGGTAGGCGTCCTGATAAAGCTCGGGCGCAATCCCCGCAGGGCATGGCTTGCAAATCAGCTTAGGATTTGTTCGTTGATCTGAAAATCATTTTGCGGCGTTTCCAGCGATATATAATTCGCCGTGTCGATAATTCGGTAGGCGGGATGTGTGATGACGGTTGTGGCTGTTTCTCCAAAGTTTCAGGTGGCGATTCCTCTCGCCGCCCGCGTCTACGATAGCGTGCGCTACGCTGTGAAAAGCGGCGCGTGTTGAGGAGGGCAGCAATGCCGGTGCGTCTTTTCCCCCTGAACAACGTCCCCGAAGACGAGGCGCAGGATGTCCGCGAGCTGCTGGGGCGGGCTGGCGTGGATTTTTACGAAACCGAGGCGGGGAACTGGGGAATTTCGCCGGCGGCGATCTGGTTGCGTGACGGGGTGCAGTTTGAGCGCGCGCGGGCGCTGATCGACGAATACGAAAAGGAGCGCGCGCTCAAAATGCGGGCGGCCTATCAGCTCGAAAAACAGGAGGGACGCGCCCGCACGCTGCGCGACGTGGTCGGGGAAAACCCGCTGCGCTTCGTGGTTTATGCTGCGGTGATCGCGCTGGTGGTCTACTATTCGACCAAGCCGTTCCTCGACTTGGGGAAATGACCCGCCCGCCGTGATGCGTTGATGCCGGGATCAACGTTCATCCTTCAGTGTCCGGCAACTTGATGCAAAAGGAGAAATATCTGATGCAGGAACCTGAACGCGGGCCGAATTTTGTGGTGGGTAACGTCATTCTGGCGATTTCACTGGTGATGCTGTTCTACATGGGGGCGCTGTGGGAGCACCTGGGGGTCGGCGCCCTGCTGTTGTGGGCGCTGCTCGCCGGCGTGGGCATGTATTTCATCTTGGCGGAAAAGCGCAACCCGAATCTGCCTGACTGACGGGAGAAATGCGGGATGGAACGTTTCACCATTTCACTCGATGAGCAATTGGCTCAACAGTTCGACGCGCTGATCCGGCGGCAGGGTTACCAGAACCGCTCGGAGGCGGTGCGCGACATGTTGCGCCAGCGCCTGGAAGACGAACGCATCGCGAAGGAAGAAGCGCCCCACTGCATCGCCAGCCTGAGCTACGTTTACAATCACCATGAACGCGACCTGGCCGCGCGCCTGATGAGCGTCCAGCACGATCACCACGACCTCAATCTTTCCACCATGCACGTCCATCTCGACCATGACAACTGCCTGGAAACCGTGATTTTGCGCGGTCCGACCACGCAGGTGCGGCGTTTTGCCGAGAGTGTGATCGCCGAGCGCGGCGTGCGTCACGGCCAACTCAACCTGGTGCCGGTGGATATGGACATGCAGCACCACCACCACGGTGCGCACGTTCACAGTCACCCCAAGACCTGAAGCGTCTTTACCGGGAAATTCGCCGCGGCTTTGGCAACTTGCTCCACACCAGGTCGCGCAGGGCCGGACGCGAGGCGTCGCGCGCTTCGAAGCGCACCCGCGCCACGGGCTGCCGGATGTCCAGCAATGCGCCGAGATCGGCGGGCGTACCCAGCAGCACGGCGTCGCAGGGCGTGTTGCGAATGGTCTGGCGCAACGCCTCGCGCTGCTGCGTGCTGTAGCCCAGCGAGGGCAATAGTGCGCCGAGGTGCGGAAAAGTGGCATAAGCCTCGCGCAGGGAGTCGGCGGCATAGGCGCGCGGATCGACCGGCCGTGCGCCGTGCAAGCGCGCCACAGCCATGCCGGCGGCCTCGCTGAGGCCGCCATGGGTGACGCTGGGGGCATCCTCGATCACCAGCACGTTCTTGCCGGCGATGCGTTCAGGGTGGTCGACGCCGACGTGCGATTCCATCGTCACCACGGCGGCGCCGGGATTGAGGCGGCGCGCGGCGGCCAGGGTTTGCGCGAGGGCGGCGGGCGGGGCCTCATTGATCTTGTTGATGACCAGGATGTCCGCCGCGCGGATGTTGGTTTCACCGGGATGAAAATGGTCTTCCTGGCCGGGGCGCAAGGGGTCGAGCACGGTGACGGTGACGTCCGGGCGGTAAAACGCCATGTCGTTGTTGCCGCCATCCCACAGGATGATGTCGCCTTCCGCCTGCGCCTGACGCAGGATTTCCGCGTAATCGACGCCGGCATACACCGTGCCGCCCTGCTCCACATGCTGCTGGTACTCCTCCATTTCCTCGATGGTGATGGCGGCATCGAGCACGTCGCGCGGCGTGCGGTAGCATTCCACGGCGTGTTCCAGGCTGCCGTAGGGCATGGGGTGGCGCACCGCCACGGGATGCCGCCCTTTCTCGCGTAGCGCCTGGTACAGGTAGCGCGTGACCGTGCTCTTGCCGCAGCCGGTGCGCGCGCCGAGCACTGCCACCACCGGCATTTCGGCTTGCAGCATGGTGTCGCGCGGGCCGAGCAGGTGAAAGGAGGCCCCTTGCGCCAGGGCAATGGAGGCCAGGTGCATGACCTGTTCGTGGGCAACATCGCTATAGGAAAAAAAGACGTCATTAACCGCATATTGCCGGATGAGGCGCGCCAGGTCCGCCTCGGGAAACACCGGAATGCCGGCGGGATAACGCGTTCCCGCCAGGGCCGCCGGGTAGGTGCGCCGCGCGATGCCGGGAATCTGCGCGGCGGTGAAGGCCGCCACGCGGTATGCCGGGTTGCCGCGGAAAAATACGTTGAAGTTGTGAAAATCGCGCCCGGCGGCGCCGAGGATCAGGGCTGTTCTGGGTTTCATGGAGAGAGCTTACCGGCAACGCCGCCAAAAATAAACCGCAACGCCGCGCCGCTCCGGCTGAAGGAATAAACCACATCAACGCCCTTGATCCACCCCTGGCGGCGGCATATACTGCGATATATACCACAAGGGAAGCCCTGCTATGCAAACTGCCAAGCTCTTCAAAAATGGGCGCAGCCAGGCCGTGCGCTTGCCAGCCGAATTTCGCTTTGAAGGCGACGAAGTGTTGATTCGCCGCGATCCGTTTAGCGGCGACGTGATCCTGAGTCCGCGCAACCGCAAGCTGGAGGACTGGCTCAAGCTGCGCGACAAGCTGATTGCCGATTCGCCCGAGGAATTCACGGACTTCGACCTGCAACGGGACGCCAGTCCGGCGGTTGAGCGCAACTGGCCATGAGCGCGTACCGTTTCATGCTCGATACCAACGCAGCATCCGCGCTGATACGCGGCAAGGAAGCTGCGGCGCTGCACATGCTGCTTATCGAAGCGCCGGTGTGCATCTCGGTCATCACCGAGGCCGAACTTCGCTTCGGCGTATCGCGCAAGCCGGGCGCAACCCGGCTTGCCCAAACCGTCGAATCGTTCCTGCAAAACACCCCTGTCATCCCTTGGACGTCAGCTACCGCGCGAACCTACGCCGACCTGCGCGCCCGCATGGAATCCGATGGAATCAACCTGTCGGCGATGGACTTGCTGATTGCCGCCCAGGCCATCGCCGAAAACTGCACCCTGGTCAGCGCCGACCGCGCCTTCGCCATGGTTCCCGGCCTGCGCGTCATGGACAGCGCCGCCTCACCCGGAAATTAAGCGCATCCGGGTGGCATGAAGAACCGTGCCAACCCAAGATAACCGCCTTGCCGCTTTGGCTGGTAGCGCCTGGCGATGGGCGTTAGAATGCCCCTCTTCTTTAACAACATTGAGCGCGTTTCGCCCGGTACACCATGGCTGAAGATAGCGATCTCGAAAAAACAGAACCCGCGTCACAACGACGTATCGAGCAGGCGCGCGAAAAAGGACAAATCGCGCGTTCGCGCGAACTTTCAACGTTCGCCGTGCTGATGGCTTCCGGCGGCGCGCTGATCGCGATGGCGCCGCAACTGATGGAGGGTTTGCTGGCGCTGATGCGCAACAGCCTGACGATAGAGCGCGAAGCCGCTTTCGACCCGCTGCTGATGCTGGTGCGTTTGCAACAGGAAGCCTGGAACATTTTGCTGGTGTTTTTCCCCTTCATTCTGGTCGTGGTCGTTGCCGCCATGGCCGCGCCCCTGGTGATGGGGGGCTGGCTGTTCACGTTTCAGGCGCTGGCGCCGGATTTTGCCAAGCTCAACCCGCTGAAGGGCATCGGGCGCATGTTTTCCTGGAACAGCGCGGCGGAACTGGGCAAGGCGCTGCTTAAATCCATGCTGATCGGCGGCGTGGCTGCTTGGGTGATCTGGCTCAACACGGATGCGTTGTTTGCGCTGATGCTGGAACCCGTTGGCGAGGGCATCGCTCACGCCGGCCATCTGGTGGGAATGACCTTCATGGCGGTGGCGGGGGCGACCATCCTGCTGGTGGCCATCGATGTCCCCTTGCAATTGTGGCAACATGCCAGTCAGTTGAAAATGACCAAGGAGGAAGTCCTGCAGGAACACAAGGAAACCGAGGGTTCACCGGAGGTCAAGGGACGTATCCGCCAGTTGCAGCGCGAAGCGGCGCGCAAGCGCATGATGGCCGAAGTGCCCAAGGCCGACGTGATCGTCACCAACCCGACCCGTTATGCCGTGGCGCTGCGCTACCAGGGAGATAGCATGCGCGCGCCCAAGGTGGTGGCCAAGGGCGCCGCGCTGGTGGCCCAGCGCATCCGCGAACTTGGCGAGGAAAACCGCGTGCCGGTGCTGATGGCGCCGCCGCTGGCGCGCGCCTTGTACCATCATGCTGAATTGGATGAGGAAATTCCCGCAACCCTGTATACTGCCGTCGCCGAGGTGCTGGCTTACGTTTACCAGTTACGCAGGCACGAGGAAGGCGCGGCGGCGGCGCCGGAAACACCGCGCGATTTGCCGGTGCCGCCGGAACTGGACCCGGAACATGATACCGAAAATGCGTCACTCCACTAATCACGTCATGCCTGCCTTCAAGGGCGAGGTTTCCTGATGGCTGCACAAGTCGGCGCCCTGTCGACCTTTACGGGCGGTTCCAAGATCAGCAAGCTCGCCGGGCCGGTGCTCGTCATCCTGATCCTGGCGATGATGATCCTGCCCTTGCCGCCGTTGCTGCTCGACCTGCTGTTCACCTTCAACATCGCGCTGTCGATGATCGTGCTGCTGGTCAGCCTCAACACGCAACGGCCACTCGAATTCGCGGTGTTTCCCACGGTATTGCTGATCACCACGCTGCTGCGCCTGTCGCTCAACGTGGCCTCGTCGCGTATCGTGCTGCTGGAAGGACACAAGGGCACGGACGCGGCAGGCAAGGTGATCGAGGCGTTCGGCCACTTCCTGGTGGGCGGCAACTACACTGTCGGTATCGTGGTGTTCATCATCCTGGTGATCATCAATTTCGTGGTGATTACCAAGGGCGCGGGCCGCATTGCCGAGGTGAGCGCCCGCTTCACGCTGGACGCCATGCCCGGCAAGCAGATGGCCATCGACGCCGACCTCAACGCCGGGCTGATCGGCGAAGATGAGGCACGTTCGCGCCGCGCCACCGTGTCGCAGGAAGCGGATTTTTACGGTTCCATGGACGGTGCCAGCAAATTCGTGCGCGGCGATGCCGTCGCCGGCGTCCTCATCATGCTCATCAACCTCATCGGCGGTCTTTCCGTGGGCATCCTGCAGCATGACCTGGATTTCGCCACCGCCGCCAACAATTACACCCTGCTGACCATCGGCGACGGGCTGGTGGCACAGATTCCGGCGCTGATCATCTCTACTGCGGCGGGCATCGTGGTCAGCCGCGTCACGACCGACGAGGACTTGAGCCAGCAATTCATGGGGCAGTTGTTCAACCGCCCGCAGGTGCTGTTCCTGACAGCTGGCATTCTGGTGCTGTTGGGGATCATCCCTGGCATGCCTTTCGTTTCCTTTTTAACCTTGGCAGCCATTCTCGGGGGGGCGGCCTATTTCATCAACCAGCGCCAGATGGCCCCGGCATCCATTCCCGAGGCTGCGTTGCCGCCTAAGTCGGCGGAAGCGCCGGAAGTGGGCTGGCACGACGTGCTGCCGGTGGACGTGCTGGGGCTGGAGGTGGGGTATCGCCTGATCCCCCTGGTGGACCGCGTGCAGGATGGCGAACTGTTGCGCCGCATCAAGGGTATCCGCAAGAAATTCGCCCAGGAAATGGGCTTTCTGGTGCCCTCGGTGCATATTCGCGATAACCTCGAATTGCGCCCCAATGCCTACCGTATCGCCTTGAAGGGAGTGGAGGTCGGGCAAGGGGAGGCTTTTGCCGGCATGTTCCTGGCAATCAACCCCGGACGGGTACTGGGCGAACTGGAAGGCGCCGCCACGCGCGACCCCGCCTTCGGGCTGCCGGCGGTATGGATAGACGCGGAACAGCGCGAACTGGCACAGAACTACGGCTATACGGTGGTCGATGCCAGCACGGTAGTGGCGACGCACCTGTCGAACATCATCCAGAGCCACGCCGCTGAGTTGCTGGGGCGCGAGGAGGTGCAGCAACTTCTCGATCACGTCGCCAAGGAATCGCCCAAGCTGATCGAAGACCTGGTACCCAAGCAGATCCCGCTGGGCACCCTGCAGAAAGTGCTGCAAAACCTGCTCGAAGAGGGCGTGCACATCCGCGACATGCGCACCATCATCGAAGCGCTGTCCGATCAGGTGGCGCGCACGCAGAGTGTCGAGGAGCTGACCGCCGCGGTTCGTGTGGCGCTGGGGCGTGCTATCATTCAACAGCTTTATCCGGGCAATGAGGAGTTGCAGGTGATCACACTGGATCCCCGCTTGGAACAGGTGCTCATGCAGGCCACGCAAACGTCCGGCGGCGGCGGGGCGGGGCTGGAGCCGGGGCTGGCGGAAAACCTGTTGAGACAGGCGGATGCCGTGGTGCAGCAGCAGGAACAGCTTGGCCTGCCGGCGGTGCTGTTGACCCCCGCGCCGTTGCGCAGCCTTTTGTCGCGTTTCCTGCGGCGCGCCACCCCGCACCTCAAGGTCATTTCCCATGCGGAAGTGCCGGATACCCGTAATATCAAGGTGACCGCCGTGCTGGGGAACCAATAAGTGGGTGACCTCCGATGAACATCAGAAAGTTTTATGCCGATACGGCACGTGATGCCCTGCGTTTGGTGCGGGAGGAAATCGGCCCGGATGCGGTCATCCTCTCCAACCAGAAAGTGGACGGCAAGATCGAGATCATGGCTGCGCCGGCCGCCGAGGTGGCCGCCATCGCCTCGGCAAACAGCGCCGCGCCGCGCCGCGCCGCTAGCGTCGCGCCCCCGGCGCCGGTTGCCCCGTCCGCCGCGCAGGCGCAACCCTATTACTTTCCCGGCCAGAAGCCCGCGCCCCACCAATCCAAACCTGGCGGCATCAAGTTTGAAGTCGAAGACGATCTGGGGGAACTGAGTGAGCCTGCGGCAGCCGACGACGATAACCTGCGCGACCTGGAACAGGAAATCAAGTTTCTGCGCGGCATGCTGGAAGGCCAGTTGGCCAGTTTCGCCTGGGGCGAAATGGGACGCCGCCAGCCGACTCGCCTGGAACTGATGCGGCGCTTGCTGGCAGCCGGTTTCAGCCCGCAACTCTCGCGCCAGTTGCTGGAAAAAATGCCCGCCGGTTTCGATTCCGCCAAGGGCTTGCCGTGGCTCAAATCCGCGCTGGTCAACAACCTGCGCGTCGTATCGAAAGGCCATGACATCGTCGATGCGGGCGGCGTCTATGCGCTGGTCGGCCCGACCGGGGTAGGAAAAACCACCACCGTGGCCAAACTGGCGGCGCGATGCACCCTCAAATTCGGGGCCGGACAGGTGGCGCTGATCACCACGGACAGCTTTCGTATCGGCGCGCACGAGCAATTGAGCATCTACGGCAAGATACTCGGCGTCCCGGTGTACAAGGTGAAGGAAGAAGGCGAGCTGCAATTTACCCTGGCCGACCTGCGCAGCCGCCACCTGGTGCTGATCGACACCGTCGGCATGAGCCAGAGCGACCAGCGGGTGGCGGAGCAGGTGGCCTTTCTGTGCGGCAACAGCCGCGAAGTGAAGCGCCTGTTGCTGCTGTCCGGCAACGCCCAGGGCGGCACCCTGGATGATGTAGTGAACGCCTGGCGCGGCGCCGGACTGGACGGCTGCATTCTCACCAAGATCGACGAAGGCGCCAATATCGGCACGGCTCTGGACGTGATCATCCGCCATCGCCTGCTGCTGCATTACGTGACCAACGGGCAGCGCGTTCCCGAGGACCTGCACCTGGCCAACCCGATCTACCTGGTCGACCGGGTTTTCAAGCAGGCCGCCGAGCCGTCGCCCTTCCTGCCGAGGGATGAGGAATATCCGCTGCTGGCCGGCAGCGCCGCTGGCGTTTCCCTTGACGGTGAAACGCGATCCGGTGAGTTGCATGGCTGAGATCGTGCAGGATCAGGCAGAAGGGCTGCGCCGTCTGTTCGCACACGATTTCGTGCGCGTGATTACAGTGGCGGGCGGCAAGGCCGGTATCGGCAAAACCCATGTCGTCATCAACCTGGCGGTCTCCCTGGCGCGTAGCGGCAAGCGCGTGCTGGTGCTCGACGGGCAGCATGGCAAGAACAATCTGGCGGCGCTGTTGGGTATCAAGCCGCGCTATACCCTGACCCATGTCATCCGCCGCGAATGTCGGCTGGAGGAAGTGATGGTCGAAGGCCCGCAGGGCATCGGCATCATCCAGGCGGCACACGGACTCAAGTTGCTGGCGCAACTGGACGGCGCCGAGCAGGATAGTCTGGTGAACGCCTTCGGGCAGTTGCCCCGCCCGCCCGACGTGATACTGGTGGACGCCGGCCCGGCGGGCAACCAGCCTTTACTCGGTCTGGCAGCGCAGGAAATCGTGGTGGTGGTATCCGGGCATCACGATTCGATTACCGAGGCCTATGGCATGATCAAGCAACTGAGCCGTCATTTCGCCAGACGGCACTTCCATATCCTCATTAATCGCGCCGACAATGAATTCGAGGCGCGCGCGGTATTTCACAACATGGCGCAGGCGGCGGGACGCTTTCTCGACGTGACGCTGGATTTCATGGGCTTCATTCCTTTCGATGAAAAAATGAAGCAGGCGGCATTGCTGTGCCGACCGGTAGCCGAGGTGTTCCCTTCCACCGGTGCGGCGCTGGCATTCCGCGAAATGGCGCAGACCGTCGACGGCTGGCCGCTCCCCGCCGAAGGCAGCGCGCACATCGAATCCTTCATGCAGCGCCTCATCGTCAGCAGCCGGCTGGCACACGAGTCGTTCGCTTCCGGGGCAAACTGAGACTCCAGCCATGTATAACGCCAACGGAATCCTGGACAGGAGCCAGTACGTCACCCGCTTCGCCCCGCTGGTAAAGAAGATCGCCTATCACATGATGACGCGCTTGCCCGCCAGCGTGCAGGTCGATGACCTGATTCAGGTCGGCATGATCGGCCTGATGGATGCGGCGCAGAATTTCGACGGCAACCAGGGCGCGCAATTCGAAACCTATGCCGTGCAACGCATTCGCGGTGCGATGCTCGACGAGTTGCGCCAGTCGGACTGGCTGCCGCGCTCGGCGCGCAAGAATCTGCGCCAGATCGACAGCGCCATGAGCGCGCTGGAACAGCGCCTGAAGCGCCCGCCGCAGGAAAAGGAAATCGCTGCGGAACTCGGGTTGAAAGTCGAGGATTACCAGCAGATGCTGACCGACGCGCACGGCGGCCAGATACTGCATTACGAGGATTTCCAGCAAGACGGCGAAGATGATTTTCTTGAGCGCTTCAGCTCGGGGGACGCGGCCAACCCGCTGGCGATACTGGAAAGCGAGGGTTTCCGCGCCCATCTGGTCGAAGCGGTGAAACAATTGCCGGAACGCGAGCAGCAACTCATGGCCCTGTATTACGACGAGGAATTGAACCTCAAGGAAATCGGCGTCGTGCTCGGCGTCAGCGAGTCGCGGGTATGCCAGTTGCACAGCCAGGCCGTTGCCCGCCTGCGCGGCTTCATGAAGTCCTGGATACCGGCCGGAGCTTGATGGATGGCGCTTTTTATGTCATCGTCAAGCCCCTGCCACCCACCTGAGCCTTCCCTCTGATATGGATTACGTCAGCATTATCGGAATCGTACTGGCGCTGGGCGCGATACTCGGCGGCCAGGTGCTGGAAGGCGGACATATCAGTTCACTGATTCAGGTCACCGCCTTTTTGATCGTCTTCGGCGGCACTTTCGGCGCCACCATGCTGCAAAGTTCCGTCCCGGTATTTTTTTTGGGGATGCGCCTGACCAAGTGGGTGCTGTTTCCGCCGGCAACCAACCCGCACGGTTTGATCGATCAGGTCATCAACTGGAGCGGCATTGCGCGCAAGGGCGGCCTGCTGGCGCTGGAATCGGAACTGGACCCGCTGAAAGACCCTTTCATGCGCAAAGGCTTGCAGATGGTGGTCGATGGCGCCGAGCCGGACAAGATCCGCGAAGCCATGGAAGTGGAAATCGCCACCTACGAAAAGCATTACCTGGATGCCGCCAAGGTGTGGCAGGGCGCGGGCGGCTATGCGCCGACCATCGGCATTCTCGGTGCGGTGATGGGCCTGATCCACGTCATGGAAAATCTCACCGACCCCTCCAAGCTGGGGGCGGGGATCGCCGTGGCCTTCGTCGCCACCATTTACGGCGTGGGTTCGGCCAACCTGTTTTTCCTGCCGATGTCAAACAAGTTGCGCGCCATCGTCGAGCAGCAAGTGGTGATGCGCGAAATGCTGATCGAGGGACTGGTTTCCATCGCCAACGGGGAAAACCCGCGCATCATCGAGTCCAAGCTGCAAGGCTACATCGTCTAGGCCGCCCACCATGGCCAGAAAACGCAAGCCCGAAGAACACGAAAACCTGGAACGCTGGCTGGTTTCCTACGCCGATTTCATCACCCTGCTGTTCGCCTTCTTCGTGGTGATGTACGCCATTTCCCAGGTCAACGAAGGCAAATACCGCGTCCTCAGCGATTCCCTTGTGCAAGCCTTCCAGAGCACGGCGGCGCCGATACCGCGAGCAGCGGTGGAAAGTGCAGCCCAGGCGGTCTTGTCCAAACAGCCGTCATCCATCGTGCCGCCCGTCAGGAAGAGCGACGCCCAATCGGCCCAGCAGTCCGTCCAGTTTAAAAAAGAAACCGAAAAAATGAAGGGGATCGCCAAGGACATCATGAAAGTGATGGAACGCCTGGTGAAATCCGGTCAGGTCAAGGTCACGCAAAGCGCGCGCGGCATCGCCATCGAAATCAACGCCAGCGTGCTGTTTGCCTCAGCCCAGGCCGCGCTGGAAGGGGAATCGCTCAAGGTGCTGAAAGCCGTGGCGGAAGTGCTGACGGAGGTAGAAAACAGTATCCAGGTCGAGGGTTATTCCGATAATGCGCCGATCAATAGCCCCATGTACCCCTCCAACTGGGAGCTTTCCTCGGCACGAGCCAGCAGTGTAGCGCGCCTGTTTGAGGAAACCGGCATCGCCCCGAAGCGGATCGTGGTATTGGGATATGGGGAAAACAAGCCGGTCGACAGCAACGATGCCCCCGAAGGCCGTGCGCGCAACCGGCGCGTCACGGTGATGATTCTTTCCGCCGGGCACGACAAGGTGATTTCCGACATCCCCATCGGCGAAACCGTCACCGCCGCCCCGCCGCCCGCACAGAAATAACAGCGGAACCTGTCCCGGATATTTCATAAATGCCACCAGCCCCCGTGGGAGCGGCCTCTTGTGCCCAAGCCGACAGGCTGTCGGGTATGGCCGCGAGAATTTGACTTTTCACCTGCCGAACGAAAAAGCTCGGGGGCAAGCCCCCTTCCACCGGCAAGGCTACGCTTTTATGGAAAATTCGGGCTATATTTTCCCCAGTTGGCGGCCGGTTCCCAGCGCCTGCGCATGCCCGTCCGGGCCGTAGAGCGTGCTCTGCTTCGCCGCTTCCTGCAATATGGCCAGCGCCTGCTGGTTGTGTTTGAGTTGCACTGCAATCATGGCGCCGTTGAGTTGGTTCAGGTGCCGGGCTTCCGTGGCCAGATCCAGCAGCATTTCCCAGTTTTTTGCCAAGCCGTGCCGTCCGTCGGGGTCGGACTGTTTAATGTGTTCCGCGACCTCATCCCGAAGCGTATCGGGGGCGCGCAGATTGGGGAAATGGCTGGTACTCAACTGGGAGAGCGCCACGACCTGATCGGATTTGAGGCGGGAGATTTCCTGTAGTTTATCGACGTTACCCTCGTTGAGGGCGTCTTGCTCGGAGTGGAGCAATTGCAGGAATTGTTGCAGGGCGGCAATTTCCGCCCCCAGTGCGGAGGAAAAAGCGAGAGGCGAAGAAAAAACGGACGGGATCAAGGGTGCCTTCAGGCCCGCTGTTCCATCACCAGTTCCTTGGCCGATGCAATCAGCCCATCGGCGATTGCTTCTGGATTGATCTTGAAACGCCCCTCGCTGATGGCCTGCTTGATGGCTTCGACGCGCGCACTATCAATCGGTGCCGTGTTGCTGGAGGCCGACGGCGCGCTCAGGCGGACGCTGTCCTGCGGGGCCGCAGCAGACTTTGCCGCCGTCTCGCCGCCTTTCGCCGCTTCCGGGCGACTGCCGCTGCCCTTGACGCCGCCAAGGAGGGCATTCAATGAGTTATCAATCTTCACGGTAGTATCCTCGCATAAACTTTTTTGTTTCCGCCAAGGTGCCGGGGGCTTCTGGCGGATGTTTCGTCCCTGCTCCCCTTACGGCACAATCCGCCAAGACTTTAGAGCAGATTGGCACTTTTTTCAAGGACGCTCTTCAGGCGTTTACGGACAAATCATGGAGAGGGCCGCCGCGTCGAGATGGTAATGACAAATTTCCCGGCCATGCTCATCCGCCAGCAGCGGGACCCGTGCCCCATAGCGCTCTTCCAGAGCATCGTCCTGATCCACATCCACGACCTTCAGGGAAAAGCCGTGGACGGGTTGCAGCGTCTCCAGCGCCGCGCGCATGTCGTGGCACAATTGACAATATGCGCGGCTGTACAGCGTCAGCCGGATGCTCATTCCATGCGCAGCGGCACGAACAGCGCACCGTCGCCGCGCCGCACCAGCAGAGCGAAGGTGTTGCCCGGTTTGAACTGTGACAGCAGTTGGTTGAACTGCTCCACGGTTTTCACGTCGCGGTTGTTGAGCGACAGGATCACGTCGCCGCGCTGGATGCCGACACGGGCGGCCTGGCCTTCGGAGTCCTCCACCAGCAGGCCGTGGTCGAGCTTCATTTCCTTGAGCCGGGATTCGTTCAGTTCGCTCAAGGTCAGTCCCACCCGGTTGGCAGTCTTTGCGCTCTTGCCGCCGCGTCCGGCTTGCGCCAATTTTTCAGCGGGCGCCTCGCCGACGGTCAGCGCCAATTGCTTGGCGGCACCCTTGCGCCAGATTTCCAGCGTGATTTTCTTGCCGGGCTTGACCGCCCCGACCAGACGCGGCAGATCGCCGGAACTCTCCACGCTCTTGCCGTCGAATTTCAGTACCACGTCGCTGACCTCCAGCCCGGCCTTGTCGGCGGGACTGTTCTTTTCCACGTTGGCGATCAGTGCGCCGCCGGGCTTGGGCAAACCGAAGGACTCGGCCAGATCCTTGTTCACCTCCTGGATCATTACGCCCAGCCAGCCGCGGCTGACCTTGCCGCCGGATTTCAACTGGTTGGCAACCTCCATGGCCACGTCAATGGGAATGGCGAAGGCCACGCCCATGTAGCCGCCGGAGCGGCTGTAGATCTGCGAATTGACGCCGACCACTTCTCCCTTTAGATTAAACAGCGGGCCGCCGGAATTGCCGGGGTTGATCGCCGCGTCGGTCTGGATGAAGGGCACGTAGTTTTCCTGCGGCAGCGAGCGTCCCTTGGCGCTGACAATGCCGGCCGTGACGCTGTTTTCGAAGCCGAACGGGGAACCGATGGCCAATACCCATTCACCCACCTTGAGCTGTTCCGGGTCGCCCAGCGTGACCTTGGGCAGGTTGCCAGCTTCAATCTTGATGAGTGCCACATCGGTACGGCGGTCGGTTCCGACGACCTTGGCCTTGAATTCCTGTTTGTCGGTAAGGCGCACGGTCACTTCATCGGCGCCATCGACCACGTGGGCGTTGGTCAGAATATAGCCGTCGGCGCTGATGAGAAAACCCGAACCCATCGAATGGGTGCGCTGTTCGCGTGGCGGATTGCGCGGTTGGCCGCGCTGCTGCGGCGGCATGAAGCGGCGGAAAAATTCATAGTAGGGGTCGTCTTCCGAAAGGCCGGGAAACTGCGGGATGCCGAAATGACCGCGCCCCACCTGGGTAATGCTGATGTTGACGACCGCCGCCCCCTGTTTTTCCACCAGTTGCGTGAAGTCCGGCAGCTCACGTGCCTGAACGGAAAATGCGGACGAGACCAGAATCAGGGAAAAAAGTAAACGCTTCAACATTTTTTGTGTCCTTCTCCATAAAAGTTGACGATAGGGTTTTCAGTTTTCCGGCCCAGAATCACCGGCTGATAGCGCCCGCCTTGCGTCATGCGCGCCGAGAAAAAACGTGCGCCGAAAAATCCCGCAGCCAGTCCGGCCAGCGCGCCCAGCATGGCATAGCCTTCTGCGGCTTGCGGCGCGTCCGCCAATTGGTGGCCGCCTAAGGCACCCGCCACCAGCAACAGCAGGGGCGGCAGATAAATCGCCAGCACCCCGCGCAGCAGCGTAGCGTCTTCAACGCCGATGCGCACCCGCTCGCCCACTTTGATCCCCAGCGGGTTCCTGGCCTGATATAGAGGGGTTTTGTTATCGAAATAGCCCATCAGCATCGATGTGCCGCAACCCTCGCCCTGTTTGGCGCAGCCACCGCAACTCGACTGGCGCTGCACCTGAACAAAGGCGATGCCGTCTTCAACCTTGACTACCACGCCTTCGGTTTCGATCATGCTCTGGATCCTGAGTGGAAAATAGTCGTTCGGAATTGGGGGTGCCGGAGCCGGATTTCAAGCCGGTTCAAGCTGCGCTTACTTTGCGACGCCCCGGTGCTGAACCGCATTGGCGATTTGCGATACGGTGACGGCAGGCACTTCGCCCAGCACCGTGACCTGATGGTCTTCCATCACCATGGCGTGAACGTGGATCATCCCCTGGCTGGACAGTCCCTGCGCCGGTATGGCTGCCGCCGTCAAAGGTTCTATGAAAACGGAAACCGTCGCCAGTCCATCGGAAAACACCAACTGGTTGACCGGGTGCTCCCTGCCCGGCAAGGTGCGCTTGATCGCCAGGGTGCGGGCAAAACCCGGCGGCAGCGGCGCCACGCTCCATGTCGAATCGTACTGCTGGGCATCGGTGACCACGGTCTTGCCGCTGTGGATGACCATCTTGCGCCCGGAAAGTTTCGGCTTGAGCAGTTCCCGCTCGATTTTCCCGCCGATGGTCAACTGGGTAAAGGCGGTCTGCGCCATCACTTCGTTGCGCTCGTTAAGCGTGCTGGCCTTGAGCAGCAGGCCACTGGCGCTGTCGGCGCACAGTTTGTGGCGGTAACGGTAATTGTCCTTGGGTTCGAGAATCAGATACTGGCAGGCCATGCCGCTTACGCGCCCGATCTCGCCGATCTTGACCTGGTAATTTTCCAGCAGGGTATTCACCTGTTTGGGCAGCAGGGCGGGAAACACTTTGCGGAACTTGCGCTTTTCCACCACCACCGCGCCGGCATCCCCTTCGAAACACAGGACTTCGTCGTTGTTGCGCACGATTTCACGCGGTGCACCGTCCAACACTTCGAGCTTTTCGTGTTCGCCGCGTTCGTCATGGAGGTGGGTCACCCTGAAAGTTTCAACATGGCTACCATGCTGGTAAATATAGGTGCCGACATAGTTTTGCTGGTAGGCCGCATCCGACATGCGGCGCAGCCAGGACGCCGCATCCGGCGGCGCGGCCCGCGCCGGCAAAGCACCACACAGCAGTACCCCTGTCATCCCCAGCAAGACGCCACGCATTGCACGCCTCATTTCCCCGCCTCCCGGTGAACATCCAGCGATGCCTGGAGATAGGGGGAGGCGCCGTGCAAGGCGGCCACGGAATATTCCTGATGCGCGCTCAGATAGGCATTGACGTGCTGTGGCGGCTGGCCGCCAGCCATCACGGCCGGCGGCTGGCCAGCTTCCCGCTGGATGCCCGTGTCGGGCTGGTTAAGCTGGAAGGCGGTCCACGCCACCAGCGAAACCGCTGCCAGCGAAGCCGCCAGCGCCCAGTTTATCGCCGGGCGATTTATCGGGTGAAGGCGGCGCGGCGCCAGCACGACCGGCTCGGCGGCCAGACGCTCGGAAAAGCGGGCACTGAAAGCGCTTCCCGGAAACGGCGCGCCGCGCAGGCTGTCGCCGATCAGGTGCCATGTCGCCCACTCGGCGCGCAGGTCGTCGCGCTCCCTGAGTCCGGCGAGCAGCAGGCGCGCCTCGTCGTCATCCAATTCGCCATCCATCAAAGCTGACAGTTGATTTTTCATGACTACCACCTCTTGTCCTTGCTGGTGCCCAACATCGGGCGCAAACGCACTGCCACCGCCTCGCGCGCCCGGAATATCCGCGACCTCACCGTGCCGATGGGGCAATTCATCATCAAAGCGATGTCCTCGTAACTCATGCCCTCGATCTCGCGCAGCGTCAGCGCCACGCGCAGTTCTTCGGGCAACGCCTCCACGGCCTTGTTGACGGTTTCGGCAATCTGCTTGCTCATCAACTCGTTTTCCGGCGTGTTGATGTCGCGCAACTGGTCGGCATCGTCGAAGGTTTCCGCTTCCTCGGCATTGAAATCGGTGGAGGTCGGCGCACGCCGCTTCCGGGAAGCCAGGAAATTCTTGGCCGTGTTGATGCCGATCCGGTACAGCCAGGTATAAAACGCGCTGTCGCCGCGAAAGGAAGGCAAGGCGCGATAGGCCTTGATAAACGCCTCCTGGGAAACGTCCTCGATCTCGGCGGGGTCGCGAATCAAGCGCGACAGCAGGCGCGCCAGCTTGCGCTGGTATTTCACCACCAGCAGCTCGAAAGCCCGTTTGTCGCCCTGTTGCGCACGTTCGACCAGTTGCTGGTCGACTTCCCGATCACCCATCCCAGGCGCTTCCCCGAAAAATTGATATAGCGAGGAAGTATAGCGTTTCCCCTCCCACACCGGGAAACGACAACTGTTTTTCCTGAACGAGAGACCGCGCCTTCTCCAAATAGTTCACCCGCGATCAGGGGCATAGGTCGCGCGCGCTGAAGAAGTGGGAGCGGACTCTTGTGCCGAGGAGAGTCATGTGTTTGCGCAATGAAGATGAGGGCGCACTCGATAGATCTTCTATTCTCCTGCCTGGTGCAAGGCCGCGGCGACGAGATCAGCGCCCAAGAAATAGCCGGAAGCAACCAAGGCGTCCAGAAGAGGACGCAACTCGGCCAGCAAGCCCTTGCGCTTCGCCAGCAATAGCAGGCCGACCGTGCCGATCACCGGTCGCGCGAGATGGCGCGCCAGTTCGCGTCCCAGCTTGTCATCCATCAGCACGCCTGCATCCAGCTGGATCGCCAGCGCAATGGAACTGGCTTCACCGGCATCAACCTGCCACGCGCTTTCCGGCAGGGGCGCATGGACCTGTTCGAGCGCGCCCGCCCCCAGCGCGGCAAGTACCCTGGCGATTTCGTGGTTGCCGGGGCGCGCCGCGCATTCATGTAACACCGTCGGCGTCAGCAATACCCGCGAGAACAAACGCGCTGGAAGCGCCAGCAAATCGAGGCGTGCCAGGGCGATCAACGGGCCGGCGTCGGCGACGACGATTTCAACTGAAGGCTTCAACTTCTCCCTCCAGTTCGCCCGGCGCATAGCGCACCACCGGGATGTGGACGGCGCCGAGCTGGTCGATGAACTCGGAAACACTCATCCCAGCCAGGCGAGCACCCTGCCCGAGCGTGACGATTTCCTGATCAAACAACCTGAACGCCAGCGAAACCGGCAGCCCCTCCCGTACCAGGGTTTCGTCGAACGGCACGGCAAGAAACACCGGCCTGCCGTGCTTGGTGACCAGCGACAGCTTGCCCGCCTCCGCATCGCGGATCAATTCGCCGGTCCGTTCCCGCAAATCGCGAACTGTAAAAGTATCCATCATGGCCTCGCAAATAAATTGTGCCATCGAATGATAGCACTTTTATCCGGCGCATCTCTCCCGCAACAGGCCATACGAGTTGGCCGGGGCCAACGCAAAAAGCCCCGCTACGCGCTCGCCCGCCTTTTCACCGCCCGGCGCGCCGCGTCGAGCAGGATTTCCCGCACTTCCGGCGTGGCGGCGCGGTAACCCTGCAACAACTCGCCCTCGGCGGGCGCCACTGTCATAATTGTCACCTGTTTTTTTCCAAAAAACCGCTTTATCCTCTGTTAGCGCAAAGTAGTAATGTCCCCCTTTCTCCCAAATAGAAATGTCCCCTGAGTGATTAAACTCAGCTTCTGTAAAAACCAGAGGCGGGCATTTTCAGGATGGGCACGATGATGAGTCAGAAGGAAGCGAAGCGGGCACAGGTGATGGAACAACTGACAGCGGGTCAAATTGACCAGAAGCAGGCCGGGAAACTGCTTGCGGTGAGCGTGGGCAGATAAAGCGTATCGTCAAACGCTACCGTGCCGAAGGGTTGCCTGGCTTGGTCAGCAAAAAACGCGGCGTTCCCCCAAACCGGCGCTTGAGCGAGAAAACGAAACGGCAGGCCATTGACCTGATCGGCGCGCACTACCGCGACTTCGGCCCGACGCTGGCCAGCGAGAAGCTCGCCGAGCTGCATGGTCTTGACCTGTCCACCGAAAGCACCCGCCAGTTGATGATTGAAGCGGCGTATTGGCAGCCCCGGAAAGGTGCCGGGATTCGCGTCCACCCGATGCGCGAGCGCCGCGCGCGACTGGGCGAATTGATCCAGATAGACGGCTCGCCGCACGACTGGTTCGAGGGGCGAGGCGAACGCTGCACGCTACTGGTGTTCATCGACGATGCCACCGGCCGGTTGATGCAATTGCGCTTTGCCCCCACGGAAACCACGCTGGGATATATGCGCGTCCTGCATGACCACATCCTCGCCCACGGCCTGCCGGTAGCGCTCTACAGCGACAAACACAGCATCTTCCGCGTCAACGCCAAAGACGCGGATACGGAGGCGGAAACCCAGTTTTCGCGAGCAGCGCGGGAACTGGGCATCGAATGCATACATGCGCACAGCCCGCAGGCCAAGGGGCGGGTGGAACGCGCCAACCAGACCTTGCAGGATCGGCTGGTCAAGGAAATGCGGCTGGCGGGAATATCCGGCATGGACAGCGCTAACGCTTGGTTGCCCGGCTTCACGGCGGATTTCAACCGGCGCTTTGCCGTGACTCCCAGAGACAGCCAGGATGCGCACCGAGCCTATCAGGGCGCGCGGGAAGACCTGACTGACCCTCATGTCGCTAAGTTAAGCCCCCAAGCCGCAAATTTAGCCCTGATTTCCT